>JAIMKV010000117.1 GCA_020692205.1 Myxosarcina sp. GA_180221_E-2-1-MAG-40_15 | reverse complement strand
TTGAAAATTTGAATATTAAAGGAATGGTCAAAAACCGTAAATTGAGCAAAGCTATTGCTCAATCTGGGTGGGGAATGTTCCTCAATTTTCTTAGCTACAAACTAAAACACAAAGGAGGTGTTTTAGTAGAGATAGATAGATTTTTTCCTTCGAGCAAAATGTGCAGCAATTGTGGTCACATACACAAAGATTTGGAACTCAAGGATAGAGAATGGACTTGTAGCCACTGCTCTATTCTCCATCAAAGAGACGACAATGCTAGCCGTAATATTCGTACTGAAGGAATGAAAATTTTAGGGCTGGGACACAGCCTTCGTGGAGATGATGTCAGACTTGAAGCTCGCTTCGAGCAATTATCTGTGAAACGAGTACCGTCCTACGAGCAACTTTCCTTGTTCTAGGAATCCCCCGATTTATCGGTGGGAGGATGTCAATTACTGACGATAATCTAAATTCCCGTGGCGTGGTGATTTTAGTTACTTACATTAGAATTAATTTTCTCTAGGCTGTTGAGTCTCTATGTGATGACCGTTAATCGCTTTGGGAATATTAACCGTAGGTTTATCAATAGCAACAGCCAGCATAACTGGTGAGGAGGTAACATCAGCAGGGGATTGTTGCTCAGCTATTCTTAGCCCAGGGGGAGCAACTCCTGGAATCACACTTATTACGGCTAAAAGCGAAGCGGCGAGCGCACTGCTACCCAAAACTAACTTTCGCTGACGACGATGATGATCAATTGAATGAAAAACTCCTGCGGTAATTTCAGCTACTGATTTTGTGTCACCTGGTACTACAGAATGCTGCATTTGAGACTGCAAAGCTAATAACTGAGTATAAAGCTGTTTAATTTCAGGATCTTGATCTAACCAAGCTTGAACCTGATTTCTTTCTGTAGGAGATAGTTCTCCATCAATAAAGGCGCTAAGCAATTCAAACTGGTCTATTTTTCTGTCTGTTTCTTGGTTAAAGGTTTCAGCAGCTTGATTTGGCTCGAAACCGTCGAATTTAGGAGTCATTCTAGCATCACCACTCTAGTTGAAAAAATAGATAAATAATTAGTTAAATTAGTTAGGTAAGATAAAGCTAGTGGCAACAAGCCAAGGCTAAATGATCACTCAAAATTTGGTATTTTCGCTCTATATTACTAATTTACTCTTCATCAAAATAGTTTTGCAAGACCGATTGAAGTTTTAATCTGGCTCTAGCAATGCGAGACTTTACCGTCCCTAAGGTTACTCCCGTCATCTCGGCAATTTCTTCGTAAGCTAATCCCTCTATTTCTCTTAGTACAATTGTAATACGGAAAGTTTCAGGAAGCTGAGATATTGCCATCTGTAAATGTTCATAAAACTCTCGCGTCGCCAAGTCATCATCTGGACTAGGGGCATCATCTGGAAGTTCCCAACTCATTTCACCATCTTCGACATAATGAGGAGCATCCAAAGATAGAGTAGGACTAACGCGCTTACGCTTGCGTAATTCGTCATAAAAAAGATTGGTAGCAATTCGACTCAACCAACCACGAAATTTAGCAGGATCTTGCAAGCGATGAATATTGCGATATACTCGAATCCATACTTCTTGAGCTAAATCAGCTCTTTCTTGCCAATCTGGAGCGAGGTGATAAAAAAGGCGATTTAAATGAGACTGGTATCTCCGCAGCAATTCAGCAAAAGCTGCCTTATCTGGCTGGATATCTGCTTGACAAAAAACAATAAGCTCGTAATTAGAGAGTTTTTCGGGAGACACTAAGCTATGATTGCTCATCTCGGCTTTTGACCAGGATGCAGAAAGAGATAAACTCATGTACTTAATTAACCTCAGTATAGACTTTCTGTATATCTTCTTAGACTAATAAATAATTACAAAAGTTCCGCTAGTATTTTTCAGCTCTTGGTTAAAATTACGATAAGTTAAAATTTTGTTCATAGTTAGGAGCATAATCTTTTAGCAAATTGCTAAGTTGACTTGCCATATTAGAATCATTTTTATTGCCAATTGCCTGTCTTTCGGGGAAAAATTTGGGTCGATCTAGATAGCGAGCGATCGCTTCTTCCACCTGCTTCTGAATCAAGCTCTGTAATTCTTGCCTTGCCCGTTGACGCTGATAGTTTGCGCCTTCTTCTGTCGTTGCATATAGAGGCGGCAGACGATTTAAGGCATAGGCGGCAATATCTCCCACGTCTAAAGTCGAGTCGCTGGTTTGTTCAATCTCGGCAACGCGGGTAATTGCTTCACTGAGAATTAACTCTTCCATGACGTTGATAAACTGTTTGCGAGGAACAGCTACTACTTCTCCTGTGAGCAAAGAACCCATGAGCTTATCTAAAGCCATATATTCTTCTACCGACAGTTCTGCTGCCGTATCACAAATCCTGCCCACTTCCGCTTCCATGCCAGGGGTAAGATAGCCATCCTGTAAAGCTTGTTCAACGATTGAATTAATTCCCATAGTTAAAACCAGATAGTGATAAATAAATTCAAATTGAGCTAATCCTTCGCACTATCTTAATCTTTATTCTCTATAATCGGAAAGATATTCGCTTAAACGTCGTGTATTCTCCTAAATTAGCTATTTAATTTTGTAGGATCAAGGTACTGGTTTAACTGATACTCCTAACTAATTGAGCAACTTAGTCGATGACCTGGTATCTCCAAGGAACTGGATCTACTGCTACCTCATTAACATATAAACCCCAATGCAGATGAGGTCCAGTTGAAGCTCCTGTAGAGCCGACCGTACCAAGACGCTGACCTGCTTTAACCATAGTTCCTTCGGTAACGTCAATGTCTTGTAGGTGCATAAAGATACTTAATACCCCTTGTCCGTGATCAATACCCACAACATTACCGTGAACATGAAACCCAGCATCTTCTCTACCCACTAGACGAACTTGTCCTGCTGCGGGAGCAACTACAGGCGAACCATAGTCACCAGCATAGTCAACTCCTTTATGATAGTAATCTTGAGCAAATACGTTGTTGTAATAACGACGTACACCGAATCCCGTGGAAATTCTAGCGGAATTAGGTTTTAGAAAAGAACCTTGCCAAAATTTTTGAGGAGTCACTAGTTCTTTAAAAGCCGATACCTGGTCTAACTCTAGCTGAGTTGCTGGACGAGAAGCACTGCCACTAAGCGTAATTCGCTGTACGGGAAAAGCTCGATTTTTGAGCCAGACACCAATATTGCTAGTTTGATTGTCTCCTTGAACACGCAACGTCATTTTTCCAGGAGAGTCTAGGGGAGAAGTGGGAATCAAGGCGCGATATTTGCCCTTGTTTTCAAATACAGGATAGTTTTTTTGCTCTACGGTGATGCTTGGCGGGGTATTTGGATCATCGGTAGTAACTACTACCGAAATAGTATCTCCTAACTGAGGGGTTTGGGGTAGAACTTGAACTTCTAAAGCTTTAGCAGGAATAGCGATCGCTAAAAGCATAGTCGTAGTGATTCCTGTTAAGGTTGGTCGAAAATGATCGAGCATACTAATTTTGCAGGCATTTCTCAGTGAATATTAATCTAGAGTGTATTTTAGCTTTGACTAAATTGTCGAGATTGTTGCGAATTATAATTATTGAGCGTCGAAAGGTTACAAGTTTTTTGTAGGATATTGATGTATGGCAGTTGGAAAATCAGTAACTTCGCCTTTCGAGGTTGGCAAAGTTACTACAACCCCTACAGGGTCGGTTCTTAATCAAAAAACTTTATAGATGAGCATTTCTAAATCTGTGGTGCAACAATTGTTAGATACTTGCACAGGTTGGCGGCCACAAATGTACTTTAAATCTTCTTTGACAGCGTTATCCCACGCTATGGAAGATCTGGTATTAAACGATTCTGATACGCCTCTGGTGATCGCTAGTTTTCAGCGGGAGCGTTATTATCGTCAAGAAGCTCATCGCTATAAACGTATTGCCAATAAATCCAACCAAGTGTATGTTTTAGCTGCTCCTGAAACCGACTTTAGTAGCAGTTCATCAGACTACGAAACTATTGCCTTTGAACCTGACGATGCATTAGCTCAAGAATGGCATTTAGTCATTATTGGCAAACATTATGCTAGTTGTTTAATTTGCCGCGAAAGAAATGTTCCTTTCCCAGACAGTAAATATGGCGCGGCAATGGATACTAATCGCCGTTTTGAAGGAATTTGGACGTTTGATCGCGCCGTAACCATAGAAGTAGCCAAAATTATGCTAGATCGGATTGCGGTTTATCGTCCAGAATTAACGACCAAAACTAACCAGGCTCATGATTTATATTTAGCTTCTGAGCCTGAAACTAACAAGACTCTGGTGCCAATCGAGTCTCCTTTGACTAATCCCGATCCTTTTGTCCAAAGACTGGTTACATATCTTCAGGCTGGTCAATATAAATTGTTGAAAGCTAATAAGTCTTTAGCAGCTAAACAACAAAAAGAACGGCTGTTAAATTCTGTTACCGATGCGGTCAGAAGATCGCTCAACACTAAACAAATTTTACAGGTAGCCGTCCAAAAATTGGGTGAGGGACTAGGAGTCTGTCGCTGTATCATTTATCGTTGCCATGAAAACGATACGGTCGCCACGGTTGATCGCGAATTTATCAGTCCGGGAATTAAATCGGTTAAGGGTCACAAATGGCAGTTGGCAAATAATCCTTTATTTCAAGAAGCGATCGCCTCGACTGAAACGATTAGCATAGATAATACCCTGGAAGATGAACGCCTGAATCAGTTAGCTTGGGAACAAGGAACTGGTGAATTTTTCCAAAATTTAATTCACAATTACTCAATTTCTTCTTGGCTTTTGGTACCGATTTTTTATTATGGAAAGCTATTGGGAGTGATGGAATTACACCACTGCGAAGCTGAACCGATTGCCTGGAAACCTGATGATATTGCTTTAGTAGATGCGATCGCTACACAGGTAGGGGTGGCTTTAATTCAAGCCGAAGCCTATGCTGATTTGGAAGATCTCAACGAACAGTTAGAAGCTCTAGACCGCACCCGTTCTAATTTGGTTGCCATTGTCGGTCACGAACTCCGTACTCCTCTTTCGACAATTCAGGTGTGTTTAGAGAGTTTGGCAAGTGAGCCTGACATGGCACCTGAGTTGAGCCAAATTATGTTGGATACTGCCCTTAGTGATGCTGAGAGAATGCGTAATCTAGTTCAGGACTTTCTCACTCTTTCTCGTCTAGAAGGAGGTGGCGTAGAGTGGAATTTAGAAACCTTATCGATTACAGAGTGTATCGATCTGGCAGTTAGCAATGTCAAGGCGCGCAATCAGGGGCAATCAATGCCCGAAATCAAGAACCTAACCACCCCAGAAGATTTGCCCTTAGTTCAGATAGACGGTGAATGGTTGGTGGAGGTGCTAGCAAAGCTATTAGATAATGCCTGTAAATTTACTCAGGCCGATGGAGAAATTGCGATCGCCGTAAAAACCAATGGTGGCAAAACCTTGGAAGTAACGGTTTCAGACACTGGCAGAGGCATCGAAAATAGTAGCTTAGAAACTGTTTTTGATCGCTTCTATCAAGAAGAAGGAGCATTAAGACGCAGTGCAGGAGGTACTGGCTTAGGTTTAGCTATTTGCCGACAGGTAGTCAAAAATTGGGGGGGCAAAATTTGGGCAGAATCACCTGGGAAAGACCAAGGCAGCATCTTTCACTTTACTGTTCCCATTAAGGCAACCAAAAATAAATCTCAACCATCTGCTTCCAAAGCTGCAAAATATACGACAAGTCGTCAAAAAAGTAATAAAAAGCAACACAACTAAAAACTGTTACAGTTTTTGACACACTGACAATATTGCCACGAAGCGAATGATAGGATGCCGTAAATACCTTTATCTTGAGGATTTTAATTAACATGGCAGAAGAAATGAAGCTTTCTGGTAAAACGCCCCAGTTTGGCGGTAGCACAGGTGGTTTACTAACTAAGGCAGAAGTTGAAGAAAAATACGCGATTACTTGGACCAGTAGCAAAGAACAAGTATTTGAAATGCCTACCGGTGGCGCAGCGATCATGAATGAAGGCGAAAACCTTCTGTATCTGGCTCGCAAAGAACAGTGTTTGGCGTTAGGCGCACAGTTACGAACCAAGTTTAAGCCCAAAATTCAAGATTATAAAGTTTATCGCATCTTCCCCAGTGGAGAAATTCAATATTTGCACCCTGCTGATGGTGTCTTTCCTGAGAAGGTAAACGAGGGTCGTGAATATAACGGGAAAATAGACCGTAGAATCGGTCAAAATCCTCAACCTGCTACGATTAAATTCTCTGGAAAAGCTCCTTACGAAGTATAAAAGTAAGTAGATAAAAAAAAGAAGGATAAAGAATAAATTGCGTTTCTGACCGCCTTAAAAGGCGGTGCCTGCGCTGAATGCGTTCACTTATCCTTCTTTTTTTGTGGGCGTAGTTCATTTAGGGTACAAATCTTGAGATAATACTCTTAGAAGCTTCATCTATAATCATCGAACTACTAATGCAAATCTAAGCGCTAATTATCATACTTGCTACTCTTCTTAATCATCAATCATGATCTTTCCCAATTTAGAACAGTTTACCGAACTAGCCCAACAAGGTAATTTTGTCCCCGTATATCAAGAATTAGTCGCCGATTTAGAAACTCCCGTATCAGCTTGGTATAAAGTTTGTGCAGGTCAACCTTACAGTTTTCTTTTAGAATCTGTCGAAGGGGAAGAAAAACTAGGTCGCTATAGCTTTTTAGGTTGCGATCCGATGTGGATATTAGAAGCTAGAGGAGAAACTACGACCCAAACTCATCGAGATGGATCAGTAAACGAATTTAAAGGAAATCCTTTTGATATTTGCGATCGCTGTTTAACCTCGATCAAACCAGTTAAACTATCACAACTTCCTCCTGGTATTGGTGGACTATTTGGCGTTTGGGGATACGAATTAATTCGCTGGATTGAACCGCGAGTTCCTGTTCATGAACTTCAATCAGAAGACTTACCTGATGGAGTGTGGATGCAGATCGATAATTTGATTATTTTTGACCAGGTCAAACGCAAGATTTGGGCAATTTCTTATGCTGACTTGCGTGATGATAGTCAGACACTCGAACAAGCTTACCAGTTAGCTAGCGATCGAGTTACGAAATTAGTGCTGAAGCTGCAATTACCCTTACCAATAGAGGCTAAATCATTAGAATGGAAAACTTTTGGTCAAAGCAGTAGCTCTGATGATTCTGGGGTAGTTTACTGTAGCAATACTAATCAACAACTGTTTTGCGATAACGTCAACAAGGCAAAAAACTATATTCGCGCCGGAGATATTTTTCAGGTCGTATTATCTCAAAGACTTTCTACGGTCTATAAAGGTCACCCCTTCAATCTATATCGTTCTCTACGTTTGATCAATCCTTCGCCTTATATGAGCTATTACCAGTTTGGTAGCTGGCAGCTAATCGGTTCATCTCCAGAAGTGATGGTCAAGGCCGATGTTCAAGATGATGGCAAGTTTAAGGTCACCCTTAGACCCATTGCTGGCACTCGTCCTCGTGGCAACACCAGCGTTGAAGATGAAGCTTATGCAGCAGATTTGTTAGCAGATCCCAAAGAAGTTGCCGAACACATTATGTTAGTAGACTTGGGGCGTAACGATCTTGGTCGTGTCTGTGTCAAGGGTAGCGTCGCTGTAGATGAATTGATGGTAATTGAACGCTATTCTCACGTTATGCACATTGTCAGCAACGTTGTTGGTGAATTAGAGCCTGATAAAACTGCCTGGGACTTATTAAAAGCCTGTTTTCCAGCGGGAACAGTAAGTGGCGCGCCTAAAATTAGAGCTATGGAAATCATTAACGAGCTTGAACCAGAAAGACGAGGTCCTTATTCTGGAGTTTATGGTTACTATGACTTTGAAGGTCAGCTCAACAGTGCCATTACGATTCGGACAATGATTGTTCGTCCTTTTAAAGAAAACCAATGTATGGTTTCAGTCCAGGCTGGGGCGGGAATGGTGGCAGATTCTGTTCCTGAATCAGAGTATCAAGAAACTCTAAATAAAGCTAGAGGATTGTTGGAAGCTATTAGAAACGTCAATTAATAGAATACATGTACTATAAAAGTAGGAATCGATAATTTTACTCTGACAATG
>JAIMKV010000116.1 GCA_020692205.1 Myxosarcina sp. GA_180221_E-2-1-MAG-40_15 | reverse complement strand
ATTTTGTCCGAACCATTGATGTTGGATTGCCTTGCCTCTAAAAATAAAGACAGTGAAGAGTGTACCAATTCATCATTTAGCCAAGGGACATTTTATAGATTTGGTGAGATAGATACTCCTAGCAAATTTAATTTACTTTCTGGATATCAGACTAGTATTGAAACTACCGTAAGACTTGGTTATACGTGTCCTTCTTGTGTAGTTGCTTACAATAATAATCCATCAGGAAGAAAAATGATTGGAGCATTCATAGAATGGTTTACTAAACTCGAACCATCTCAAAAAAAAGAACTAATGTCTATTTTGGGCGATGAACAAGTCCAAATAAACAATCGTGCTAGTATACAAAATGAAGCTGCAAAAGCCTGGAATGAATACACTGCCTTACGACAAAGAATGGCAGAAGAAGAAAAAGAACGACGTAGAAGAGAGCTTCTCGGTGAGTAATTAGCAAAATTAATTTCTACTTTTATTCCACGCACTTTATCATTCTGTATAAGAGCTATTACTCTGCTTTTATTAGATTAGATTTATTTGCTAATATTGAGACAGTCATACCAGTAGTTTTATTTACTAATAAAATTTTTTTTCTAATTTATTAATTGAGCGATAATCCCGTGATGTAATAAAAAGCTTCTGCTACCAGTATCTTCTTTGTTGAAAATACTGGTATTTTTTGCCTAATCTATTTGGCTAAATAAAATTTTGATTTTCTCTAGCTTGCTATAATAAAGAAGTTTACCAAACTTTACATTTAAAGAACATTAGCTCAATATTATGAAATGCACCATTAATCGTCGCGCTCAATTTTCCGCGAGTCATCGCTACTGGCTGCCAGAACTAGACGCAGCAGAAAATCAACGTATTTTTGGTGCATGTAGTCGTTTTCCAGGACATGGACACAATTATGTTTTATATGTATCTCTAGCTGGTGATTTAGACAAGTACGGTATGGTAGAAAACTTGTCTGTAGTTAAACAAGTAATCAAGCAAGAAGTTACGAGCCAGCTAAACTATGCTTATCTCAACGATGCTTGGTCAGAAGAATTTAAGCAGACATTACCTACTACAGAAAATATTGCGAGAGTAATTTGGCAGAAACTTGCGCCTCATTTGCCTCTGGTCAATATTCAACTATTTGAACATCCCGAACTTTGGGCAGATTATCAAGGAAATAATATGGAAGCTACTTTAACAGTCAAAACTCATTTTAGTGCAGCTCATCGCCTGGCAATACCTAGTCTCAGCTTTGAGGAAAACCAAGAAATTTATGGTAAATGCGCTCGTCCTAATGGTCACGGACACAATTATCATTTAGAAGTTACCGTAGCGGGTGAGATCGATTCTCGCACGGGGATGTTAGTCGACTTGGGTGCGCTGCAAAATGCAATTGATGAATACGTTGTTGAGCCGTTTGACCACACTTTTTTAAACAAAGATATTGCTTATTTTGCTGAAGTTGTACCTACAGCAGAAAATATTGCGGTTCGGATCGCGGATCTATTGCGATCGCCCATCAGCCAATTGGGCGCAGAACTCCATAAGATTAAGCTAATCGAAAGCCCAAATAACTCCTGTGAAATCAACTGCCGTTCAATTAAATCAGCTACTGAAAAAGTAAGTCAGCAAACTGCCATGGTTTCGTCATAATAAATTGGCAAACTAAATCTTCTGGCTGATTCTAGCAAAAATTAATCGGGATATCTTATTTTATAGAGTGTAGGGTATCCCTTTTTGATTGAGTTATTACTACTTCAACCTAAAGCGAAAATTAAGATTAAGGCAGCAGTTTTGGTTAATTAAGGGTAGATAATGCTCGTAATCAGTTGAAAACTAGAAATATATCCCATTAAAGCGCATAATCTACCCTAGGCTGACTACTATACTGTAGGAACATACTTAAGAATATTAATAGTTACTTGAGTAATCCAATCAATACCAAAAGTGTTTGGTAATATGAGCAAAAGTATAGTCGTTACTAGTAAATCAGAGCAATAGCAGACTAATACTCATTTAAACAATAGGAGAGCATAAAATATGGAATCTAATACTCCAGAAGTCGTTGAAACCCAGGAAACTACAACAGTTTTGAACGGTGAATCCGCAGGGACGATCGCGTCTACTCCACCCAAATCATCACCAACAGACAGTGCGGTTCAAGAATACTTGAATATTGGTTCAAAATTCTTAAGTCAAATTTTTGATTATCTCAAAGAGTTTATCGATAATAATCAAAAATCCCTAGTCAACTTACTGCTAATTTTTCTCGGAATTATAGCAGTTAAAGTAACTTTGGCTATTATCTCAGCGATTAATGATATTCCGCTACTGGCCCCTACCTTTGAGTTAGTGGGTTTAGGCTATACTGGCTGGTTTGTTTATCGCTATTTGCTAACCAAGTCTTCTCGCCAAGAATTAGTTCAAGAGTTTGAATCTCTTAAAACTCAGGTTGTAGGTCAAGAATCATCAAAGCTGTAATCGCTTAAATTTTCTTCATGATCACAGCCGTCCCCAGAACAATTTTCTGGGGCTCTTTATTGATTTTAGGGCGGTCACGCTGAGTTATTGATTGAGACTGGGTTAGGGTTAAAGATTGAATCGTGGCTGTTTTGACCAACGATTAGAAGAAATGCCCGATCTGGTTAGCAAAATGTTATTTGTCTAATAGTCTTAGCTGGTGACTAATTCTACTGTGAACCGTTTGTAATTCTTTAAGATTAGTTAATTCGGCAGAATCAAAACAAGCCTGAATTCTTCTCAAGGTCTTCTCTAACTGCTGTGCTAACTGCAAAGCCTGTTCGCTAATCTTATCCATCTGTTGTTGTTCATAAATTTGCAAAGTTCGATGACGTAGAATTTGTATTCTTACTTGTTCTCCCTCCTCTTGAAGAATAAACTCCAAACGAAGTAGAATTCGCTCCTGCTCGTAAAATCTTTCTAAGACGACTTTTTTAGGAATGGCAGATGTATTGTCAGGAATTCTTGCCATCCGTTTAATTTCGTCAATCAAAGAACAGAAAATTGGCAAAGGAACTGAATCGATTTGAGATTGAGACAATTTATTTTTATGCGCAATGATGCTACCGTGATCGCTATAACGAGTTAAGCTAATATACTCAGTTTGATGTTTAAAAGCCTGTTCTAGCAATTTATGCCATGATAGTTGAGGCATTAAAGTAGGTAAAAAGTTGGCTTTTTGAGCCTGATTACTGAAAGTTTCGGCGATTAAATTCGATATTTGTGCTTCACCAAAAGCAATTTCTGGATCTTCTTGAGCTAATAGTTCAGCGGGATTTCCGCCAATAATAGTCGGTTTATCATCAGAATTATGAGCTGGTTTTTGCTGGAGAAACTCGGGAGGAATCTCAAACAGAGTTGCTGCTGAACCTGCTTTTGATTGAGAAGTTTTCGGTGGCGACGGTGGAGTTAAATCTAAATCTTTGAGAAAGTCTAAGTCTGGAGGTAAATCTGGCAATTTTTGAGGAAGATTAGGCGGTTCGGGAGCAAATTCTTCTGGCTGAGACACAATTGTGGGCGCTGAATCGATCAATCTTCGTCTCGGCAAGTTATTGGCATTATCATTACCATTACTCAGATTAAAGTCAGCGTCAATTAGAGTTTTGTTGCGATCTGACTCTGATTTTTGAGGCTGGGTTGAGTTTTGAGGATAGCTAGATAATATTATCTGATGAGTTGGCAGATCAATTAGTTGAATTTCTAAATTGTAGCGGAAGGCTTTGGCAATTGAATTAACAAATTTTAATGACTCTTCATTATCGGGGTTTAACATACCCAAAACCAAATCATTGCCTACTAGCTTAAGTGGCAGAACTTCGTAGTGCCGACAAGAATCCACTGGAAAAACTTGATCGATTAGCTGAAAAATTCCTTTACTATTAGCAAGACAATCGGCAAAGATTGCTGTTTTGAAGTTACCAGAATTAGAACCATTATTCATTTGAGACATCGTGCCTAGCTTAAAAATTTGTTGAGTAATAAATATAGATAATCTAGTAGTTGCCGATCTAGCTTTGATTTGGTGCTGCTATTGATTGATAGTTAAAATTCACTGCTTATCGTTGATTTGACAATGCCCTCAATTTTAAGTTACCCAAATAAGCTAATAAGATTAGCAAAATTGCAAAATTTTGGCGGAATTATGCTGTTTGATACTTTAGTAACTAGTAGTTGCTGAAATAGCCAGCAATAAGTAGTAGCTATTTACTATTACTTTTGCTTTTTTAGCTGCCATCTTTCCAGCTACGATCTTTTTTAGCTCTCTTTGTCTGTCAATTTGTTTTAAAATAATCCCTTTAAAGTCTTTTAATTAAAATTGATTCAAATGACAGATAAATCGCCGATTCCAGTGGTAGTTAATGGTGCTTTGGGACAAATGGGTAGGGAAGTAATTAAAGCTGTATCCCAAGCCGAAGATATGATGTTAGTTGGCGCAGTAGATCTTAATCCTGAATATATGGGTCAGGATATTGGCGAGGTTATTGGTATTGGTGCGCTGGAAGTTCCTGTCCTTAATGATTTGCAGAGTGTTTTGGTGCTGGCAACTCAAGAAAAAGTGCAGGGCGTGATGGTAGATTTTACTCATCCTAATAGCGTATATGAAAACACGCGCAGCGCGATCGCCTATGGAGTTCGTCCAGTAGTGGGAACAACAGGGTTAACCGATGAGCAGCTAAGAGATTTGAGTGAGTTTGCTGAAAAAGCTAGTACAGGAACTTTAATTATTCCTAACTTTTCCATTGGGATGGTATTGCTTCAGCAGGCAGCGATCGCCGCTGCTAAATATTTTGATCATGTAGAAATTATCGAGCTGCATCATAATCGTAAGGCTGATGCTCCTAGTGGCACGGCGATCAAAACGGCTCAAATGCTGGCAGAATTGGGTAAATCGTTTAATCCTTCTCAAGTTGAATCCCAAGAGACTATGGCTGGAGTCAGAGGCGGTATGGCAAGCAGCAATATTCCCATTCACAGCATTCGGTTACCAGGCTTAATTGCCCATCAAGAGGTGTTATTTGGCGCACCTGGTCAACTCTATACCCTGCGTCATGATACAAGCGATCGCTCTTGCTATATGCCTGGCGTACTGCTTTCAATTCGTCAAGTGACTGAATTAACTTCTTTAGTTTATGGTTTAGAAAAAATAGTTTAGCTATGATGGCGTTGCTGAGTATTTGACGGTTAGGATGATTAATAATTAGCTTTCGAGAGTTTTTAATATTTGGGTTTGATTAATATTTTTTCATGCTTAAGCCTTTGACTAGGGAAAAAATGGAGCAGTTAATTCCTTTGATTGCTACAGGAAAACAATATACCTACTATTGGGGTAAGTGGTCTGATGTCTTAAATCGACTCTTAATTTCAGTAGTGGGAATAGTAGTAGTTGTAATTTTAGATGTATTGTTTGGTGATCAGGGAGAAGCTCTAATTCTGCTTTTGGGTGGAATTATCTCTTTCTACTGGTTATGGTGTCCCGTCTATCAGGCAAGTCGACGCAATGCAGCTAATCGCCGTTTTAAGTATGCGGGTTTTTGGCGGGGTAGAGTACTAGAGGTCTTTCTCACCGAAGAATTAATCGGTGAGGAAGAAACAGTTAATCAACGGGGTGAACTGGTTATTGTCGAAAATCGCGAACGCTGGATTAATTTAGTGTTGGGGGATCAAACTGGTTTTGAGGTGGAAGTTCAAGCTCCTTTACAACGGATTTACAAAGGGATTAAGCCTGGACAGACTGCGGAATTATTAGTGCTGTCAAATAAATTAGATCTCAGTCAGATTAATAAGATTTCTGATGCCTACATTCCTCAACAAAATATTTGGGTAGGACAATATCCTTATATTCAAAGAGATGTTTTTATCGAGGTTAGTCGCCAACTAGGAGGAATGTCTCCTCAAAGAAGTCGCAATCGTAATCGCAATATTAAACGTCGCGATCGCTAAACCATCCTTGGTTAAAAATCTGCTGTTTTCAAAATCTAAAATCTAAAATCTAGAGGCAGAGAGTTTAACTTTCACTTTTGCTCCTCGGTAGCTGTTGCCTGTTTGCTCACCTCTAATCTGTCTTGGCAATAAGCTTGCCAGGTTAACCTAATCAAACCAGTGAAAATGGCTGAAGCTATGTTAGAACCGCCTTTTGGGCTATTGACACAAATATGAGGAATGTGAGAGTTTAGCAGTCTTTGTTTAGCAGTTGATTCGGTAAATATTGGCGGCGTGGCGATCGCTAAACTCGGCTCAATAATTTTGTTTCTGAGTAAGTCTTCCATAGTTGACATGGCAGTTTGATCTTGACCAATAATAAAAATACTATTTGGATACTTACCAGCTAACATTTTTAGTCCGCTAGATGCCTTGGTTGCTTGGTTACTAACTTCAGTCCTGATAGTAGCGCAACAATAAACAGAATTGCCAAAAGTCTTTTGTAATTTGGGAACAATGCTTACTTGGATCTCTGGTACATCTACTATGATCGGTGTAACTGCTGTTAGTGCTGCTGCACCTTTTGCTAATGCACCATCGGAAAATTTAAGCAAAGATTGATACTCTAAATCTGCTGTTTGGTAGATAACCTGACGAATTATTTCGTATTGGGCAGGAGAAACACCGTCTTCTCTCTCGTTAATTTGACGATCAATTATTGCCAGAGAAGAAGCTTCTGTAAAATGTAAATTCATCTGTTCTATATGAGTTATGAATTGATACTTCTATTTAAGGAGTATTTTAAAGTTAACTTAATTAAACGCCAAATAATTCAGAAATTCTCCAGAAAACAGCTTCAACATGAGTTTTTAGACCATTAAACCTACTTAAAAATAACTCAAATTACTTGCCTAACCAAAATAAATATTAATGTTGACACCCAAAAGTCTGCTCTAGGAATTATCAAAAGCTATTTTACCTTTAACAATCTGATTAAATTTTAAAATATGTAGCTGCTCAAAATTAGTTCGGCATAAAAATGCAGCAAAGTAAGCTCATTAAAACAATTGCCACTCTTCACTGCTCAACTTTTTTAACTGATTTAAGTGCTTACTCACGTAGAAAGTATCTAATTTAGACCAATTATGAATTGTTGAAGCGTTGATGCTAATCGCCCAAGCCCAAATATGAGCCATTTGGGTCAAAGCCTGTAAAGATGAAGTTTCAGCATCGGTTAATTGCTGTATCTTTTGATAGCCTTGGAAAAAAGCATCTCTAACCTTACGGCTAATTCCTGCCCTTAGGGAGACTTGCAAAAATTTAGCTAGATCAAAGATCCGCCAGCCATACCCACATTGATCGAAATCGAATAGAGTAATTTGATTCTCTGGGGTGAAGTGAACATTGCCGCTGTGAGGATCTCCCCAGCAAACGCTCCAGAGAGGAGATGTTTGTTCTAGACAAATTAACTCTTGCTTAATTTTGCTGATTGTCTTGACTACATAAGCCAGATCGTGACTTCGACTGCGCAAATAAGGGCTAATTACTGTCAAAGAATCATCTAGTAAGTATTCAAGATTTAAAGCCTGACGCGGGGTTGTATTGCTGAATTTTAAGGATGTTTGATGCAATAAGCCTAAAGTTTGCCCCAGGATTGCGCTTTGATCGATACTCAAATCTCCTTGGGGGACTTCTCCAGGAGCATAAGGAAAAAGTGCTGCATAGCGATCGCCTTCTACGGCATTAATAGTCACAAATAAGCAGTCTTGCTTAGTTTTTAAAGGATTGGCAACGGGCAACCCCTGCTGGTATAAAAAGTCTAAAAACTCCAGTTCAAACTGAATATCCGATTGGCAACGCCAATGATGGTGAGAAACTTTGAGAATATATGGCTTATTGTCTGTTTCTATGAGATAAATATCGCTAAGACCACGATTCCAGAATAGACATCGATTGATTGCTCCTAGTTCGTACTTCGTCAACACCCCTTCGACTAAAGCTTGGGGAGAGAGAGTAGAGTAGATAGCTGGAAACACACCCATCGCTACCATTGATAATTAGTCCTTTTACTAGGTATAGATTTAGCCTGTCCTAACTAGCGGTTTACTCAGGAGGCTAAGATCTAGTAAGTTCTCATTTTTGCCTATGATCTTGTATTCCTGACTATGACCAAAATCTTGCGGACATATATCTATTTAAAGTACCTGCTCGTACACCCCTTTAGAGTATCATCTGATACTAAAATTCAGGTAAAATTAACTGTCTATCTACTAGATGTTATTGACTGAAATATTTCTTAAAATGGCGGGAGGCGGATTTGAACCACCGACCAAGCCTTAGAATCCCTGAAATCTCGTAAATTTTAACAATATTCGC
>JAIMKV010000115.1 GCA_020692205.1 Myxosarcina sp. GA_180221_E-2-1-MAG-40_15 | reverse complement strand
TCGGCTGTGAAAGTCCCACTAGGATTGAGCGAAAGCGCAATCGGGATGAGAGGATTTGAACCTCCGACCCCTGCTTCCCGAAAGCAGTGCGCTACCAAGCTGCGCCACATCCCGTAGTCCCATATATGGTAGCATATTCAGCAGTTCGCTTAGACTGTAATCTGCCAAAAACCTCGTAACTTTTCTGGATAGATTTAGCTAATGTAGAGTTATTCTAAAGTAGTCAGCGATTCCCAGCACAGATTTGGCGGGGCTTGTGACTGTCCACATTCCGCGGTAAATTGATAGCTGTCGTTAAATTTCTCGCTCAATATTTACAATAGCTACCATGACCAAACAGCACCGCATTACTTTACTTCCTGGAGATGGTATTGGCCCAGAGATCATTGCCGTAGCGGTAGAAGTGTTGGATGCGATCGCCTCAAAACACGATCTGAAATTTACTTTCACTGAAGCTTTAATTGGTGGTGCTGCCATAGACGAGACGGGAGAACCTCTACCAGAAGAGACTTTAACCGCCTGTCGTCATAGCGATGCCGTGTTACTAGCTGCAATTGGCGGCTATAAATGGGATAATTTGCCCCGTCAGCAACGCCCCGAAACAGGACTATTAGCAATGCGTGCAGGACTAGGACTATTTGCTAATCTTAGACCTGCAACTGTTTTACCGCAACTGATTGATGCTTCTTCACTCAAGCCTGAGGTAGTTGAAGGGGTAGATATTATGGTGGTGCGAGAACTGACAGGCGGCATATATTTTGGACAGCCCAAAGGTATATTTGAGACAGAAACAGGGGAACAACGAGGTGTTAACACCATGGCTTATAGCGTCAGTGAAATAGATCGTATTGCTAAAGTCGGGTTTGAAACAGCCCAGAAACGCAGTGGTAAGTTATGTTCGGTAGATAAGGCTAATGTACTGGATGTGTCGCAACTATGGCGCGATCGCCTTACCATCATGGCACAGGATTATCCTGATGTTGAGTTGAGCCATTTATATGTAGATAATGCAGCGATGCAACTGGTTCGCGCCCCGAAGCAGTTTGATACAATCGTCACTGGTAATTTGTTCGGTGATATTCTATCTGATGCTGCTGCGATGTTAACAGGCAGTATTGGCATGTTGCCCTCTGCTAGTTTGGGTAGTGCTGGTACTCCTGGAGTATATGAACCTGTTCATGGTTCAGCCCCTGATATTGCGGGACAAGACAAAGCAAATCCTTTAGCTCAGGTACTTAGCGCCGCGATGATGTTACGCTACGGTTTAAATGAACCTGATGCTGCTAGGGAAATTGAACTGGCGGTTCATCAAGTTTTAGATCGGGGATATCGTACGGGAGATATTATGTCTCCAGGAATGAAAGCAGTAGGCTGTAAGGAAATGGGTGAAGTGCTGCTTAAACTAATCGACTAGATTTGCTCCCATTCGCGATCGCTTTTTTACTTACTGCGCTTTTTAACAGCACGGATTTTATATGCCGCGAAAAGTTATTCTTGCTTCTGATGCCCAAATTGTAGTCGATGCTGGTGCTGCCGTAGCTAATCGCGGCGGAAATGCGGTTGATGCTGCCATTGCTGCGACTCTAAGTTCAATGTGTACCAACTTGGGAATTATCGCTCCAGGTGCCAGCGGATTTATAACAATTTGGGACGAGGGCAAAAATCCGATTGTCATTGATGCCTATGCAGAGATGCCTGGACGAGGATTAGATGGGGTGAAGTTCGGCAGTGGCATGAGAGAGGCATTTTTTGATTATGGTGGCGGGACGAAGACGATGGTAGGCTATGGTTCGGTAGCTACCCCAGGCATGTTTGCGGGTTTGGGTTTGGCAGCCGAAAAATATGGTAATCTTCCTTGGTCAGAAATCGTTGCTCCAGCACAGCAGCAGGTAGCACAGGGCTTTCCTCTCTCTGGAGTGGCAGCCGAATATTTTTCCTATACGCATCAAGTTATTTTTGGTTGGCATCCTGATAGTTATCGAGCGATCCATCAAGCTGATGGCAATCATTTACAGTTAGCAGATCGAGTTATGATTGGCGAACTGACTCAAAGTTTACAGCTTATTGCCGATCGCGGTGTAGATGTTTTGTATCGTGGAGAGTTGGGCGCCAAAATTACTGCCGAAATTCAAGCCAACGGAGGATTGCTCACGGCTGAAGATTTAGCCCATTACCAAGCTATAGAACGATCGCCAATTATGATTGATTTCGGAGATTGGCAAATTGCGACTAATCCTACCCCTGCCGTTGGTGGAACCTGTTTGGCAGCAATGCTGTTGTTAATGGATCAGCGATCGCTATCTGAATGGAACGCCGCCACAGTCCGAGAAATCGCCGAGATTCAACAGGCAGTATTGCAGTATCGCAGTAACTATTTAGAAGGGGCGAATGAGTCAGTAATCGAGGCCCAAGCAGCTCGTTTACTGTCAATGGCAGCTAAAGATGACTGGCAGCAATTAGCTAAATCACCCTCGACGATTCACATCTCGGCGGTGGACAGTGATGGTTTAGCTTGCTCAATCTCCGCCTCTTCTGGATATGGTTCGGGGGTAATGGCTGGAGGTACGGGTTTATGGCTAAATAATTCTTTGGGAGAAATTGAGTTACATCCTCAAGGTTTAGATGATTTGTCTCCAGGTACTCGTCTTACTTCCAATATGGCGCCGACAGTCTGTCGGCACTCCGATGGTAGAGTGCTGGCAATTGGTTCTCCTGGCGCATCTCGGATCACTACGGCGATCGCTCAAGTTTTATTTAATTTTGTGAGTTTAGATCTACCTTTAGAACAAGCCATATCTCATCCGAGACTACATTTTGAGCTGTTTAATGATGCTCCGGCGATCGCTTGGGAAACTGGTTTAAATACAGATCAGTTAAATTTAACTAGCCGTCAATTTGAGGGACTTTCCATGTACTTTGGCGGAGTTCAAGCTGCACTGTATCATCCTACTGAGGGTTTAATTGCTGCTGCCGATCCTCGTCGTACTGGAGGGATTGCTTGGGGTGGGAATTAGTAGGGGTAGGCGAACAGTACTTACAGTAGTCATAGTCAAAGCGATCAAGAGCTTAAATAATGGTCAATCATCATGGTTCGGGAACTTTCTCAGGGGCAAACGGACTAGAGCTATATTATCAAAGCTGGCATCCACAAGCTTTAGCGCGAGCAGTTTTGGTAATTGTGCATGGACACGGCGGGCATAGCGGTATTTTTACCAGGATGGTTGAATATCTAACTGAGCGCGATTATATTATCTTCAGTTTTGATTTGCGGGGACATGGGCGATCGCCTGGTCAACGCGGCTATATTAATAGTTGGGCAGAATATCGAGCCGATTTAATCGCTTTTTTAAAGCTAGTAAAGACCATAAAACCTGATTTTCCTTTGTTTCTCATTGGTCAAAGCATGGGGGGAACAATTGCCCTAGACTATGTTTTACGAGAATCGGCTCAACTATCAGGATTAATCTTGTTGTCTCCAGCTTTAGGATTAAGCATTTCTCCCTGGAAACTATTAATTGGGAAGATGCTATCGCGTATTTTGCCTCATTTTGCCTTAAACACGGGAATAGATTTAGCGGCTGGTTCTCGCAACCCAGAGATGATAGCTGCCTGCGCCCAAGACAAACTACGTCATCAACAAGGTACTGCTCGATTAGCAACAGAATTGTTACAGACTATTGACTGGATTAACACTCATGCTAGGGAAATACAAATTCCCATATTGATTCTTCATGGTGGGGCAGATACAATTACTCCACTTAAAAGCAGTCAAATTTTTTTTGAACATCTAACCATAGCTGACAAAAAAATGTATGAGTATCCTGATAGCTATCACGAACTGCACCACGATCTCAACTATCAAGAAGTACTAACGGACATGGAAAACTGGATCGAAAAGCATTTTTGAGTTCAAAGTAATAAAAGAAAGATTAATTAAGTGATTACTAAAATATGCAGCGCGCCCAACCCAAACTAAAGTTTATTCCTCCCGCTTTTAATCCGTTGATGCTTCGCCTAGTTCATTGGTCACTACCTGTTTTACAAAGATTTCGTTTGCTACCTTGGCTACCAGCAGGAATTAGAGAAATTGAGCTAGTCCAGGGAGAAACTTTAGTTAAGCTTTACCACCAATTCCAAATCGGCAAAATCCGTTTGATTTTAGCCTTTCGTCATTGCGAAGTAGACGATCCACTTAGTGGCCTACATCTTTTATCCCGTGGGCTACCCAAAATTGCGCGCCAACAAGGTATTACCTTACAATCTCCGATTCACAGTCACTTTATGTATGACAGAGGCATGACTATCTGGGCCGGTGATTGGCTGGGTTGGTTGTTTGCCCAAATAGGAGGCGTTCCCGTACATCGTGGTAAAACCATCGACTGGCAGGCGATTAAGCAGACGAGAGAATTATTAATTAATGGTCAGTTTCCTTTGGTAGTTGCTCCTGAAGGTGCGACTAATGGTCATAGTGAAATTATTAGTCCCCTTGAACCTGGTGTAGCTCAATTAGCATTTTGGTGTGTTGAGGATTTGGCAAAAGCTGACCGTATGGAACAGGTTGTGGTTGTGCCAATTAATATTCAATATCATTATCTTAATCCTCAGTGGTTCAAGCTAGATCGCCTGTTAAGTCAACTAGAAGCTGATTGTGGTTTACCCAATCAAACCACCGACGTTGCCAACCCTGAAAACACAGCCCTGTATTACTCACGTTTAATCAGCTTAGGAGAACATCTTTTGGCTCAGATGGAACAGTTTTATCGCTGTTTTTATCACTGCCACCTACCAGATGTAGCTCAAGATTCGATGAGTCCCGAAGCCAATTTGACCGTCAGACTGCAAAAATTATTAGATGTATCTTTGCAAACGGGAGAATCATATTTTGGTCTTAAGAACACAGGAACTATTATCGAACGCTGTCGCCGCTTAGAAGAGGCTGGTTGGAATTATATTTATCGCGAAGATCAGACCAAATTTGCCAATTTATCTCCTCTCCAACGCGGGTTAGCCGATTGGATCGCAGCCGAAGCAGATTTACGGCTGCTGCATATGCGGTTGGTAGAAAGTTTTGTAGCAGTAACAGGTAACTATGTTCGAGAAAAACCTAGTTTTGAAAGATTTGCCGAAACAACTTTAATTTTATTTGATGCGATCGCCAGAATCAAAGGCACTAAAAATCCTCGTCGTCCCCGTTTGGGATGGCGCAAGTCTACCGTAACTATCGGTGAACCAATTAACGTCAGCGATCGCACTTTAACTTACAGACAAAATCGTCAGGGGGCAAAACAGGCTGTTAATCAACTGACTCAAGATATACATCAAGCTTTGCAGCAAATGATTTTTTAATCGATCTATGAGGTTGATCAAGCGTTAACGCCTTGATCAATAATCGGAGGAACTCGTAAAGGTTTGTTTACTATTAACCACTAACCATCTGGGTTTGCTGTACTCGCCAACCAGCCTGTGCGCCAATTTTTCCAGCTTTGATAAAAACCCAGCTACCTCGATGATAAGAAGTCTGATCATGATGACAATGAGGTTTAACGCCAATTAGCTGTTCTACTTCATCAGTGCTTAAAATCCAGTTGGCAGCCTCGGCTTTTGCCAAAACATCCATATACCAAAGAGGATTTACTGGTTGCAGACGAGAAGCCAAAGTAGTTTCTAACTTGACTAAAGAATCAGCTATTTTGGTGAGCAGGGAAAAAAGTCCTTCATCCTGCTCACTTTGGGGTGGCGAAGCTAATAATTGAGATGGTTCAGTTGCTGTGCTGGTGGCGATTGCTGAATTAGCTGAAGTAGCTTTGGTCGCTGGATCTGGTGGCACAGAGTCCTCTTCTAACCAAGGATCGGGAGCAATCTCTTGTTTAAAAGTGGGTTCAAATTCCTGATCTTCGATCCAAGTACGATTCAAATCCGCTGCTAAATTATGCAAATAGTTGGCGGTTTCACGATCATTTTCCGCCATTTGATTAGCGATTTGTTTCATAACTCTGACTAATTCTGGACCAATTAAATCTTGATGTGCAGCGAGAATTTCTGGTTCTAAACCTTCGGGACAACTTAGCAAAGCTTGGATCAGTTCGACATAGGCATTGGTTTTGTCATTGTTGTCATTAGTCGGAGGAAAGTTTTTAGTTAAGATATGATGCAGCTTCCCTGCCCAATTATGCAGATACTTAGCTGCTTTGGTTTTGCCTTCCAGTGCCAAGTGGCTGGCGACTTGTTCCATCACCTCCACCAATCCTAAGTTAACTAATTCCCCCTGCTGCCGTAGCAGTATCCATTCTTCTCCTTGGGGACAACTTAATAGTTCTTGAATCAAATCGAGATAAGCTTTGAGACTTGGTTTGTTCATTGCTTCAATACTTCTATAATTGGTTTTTAGTACTATAGTTTTACAAGTTTTACAGTTGAGAATATCTTAGAAGTGGAGCATTAATTGGGATTCTGGCAAAACATCAACTACCTCCAATAGATCTACATTCATAGTTTATAAGTCAAAAATCTGAAGAAGTTGTGAAAACTCAGTAGCTACTAGACACTAACAACTAACTAAAGAAGGAATGGAAAAACTTGATGGCGACAATTGCGATCGCCGTTAATGTTAGCGGTGCGATTTAAGAGGGAAATATAAGTCGAAATTAGCAGTAAATAAATTGTTAAGTAACGGTTGCCAAGCAAGTCAGCAGGATTTAGTTATACCATAGGATTAGATGTGGCTCTCGACCTGGTTTAACTATACAACCGAAGCTTTAATCGAGGCAGTGACTGAAAGTTTAGCTATGCTACATCAAGCCAAATCGCCAGTGCTTTTAGTTGGGGTAGAGTTACATCGTTTTGGCTTACAAGAAAAAGTAATGTCTTTAGCAGAACAATTAGGCATCCCAGTATGTTCGACGATGCTAGGAAAATCAGTGTTTCCTGAGAGCCATCCTCAATATATTGGTATTTATAATGGTGAGGCGGGAGATCCATATGTGCGTAGCACAGTAGAAGAATCAGACTGTTTGCTGATGCTTGGGGTTATTTATGACCGATATTAATTTAGGTATGTTCAGCGCCCACCTAGAGCCTAAAAATACGGTTTATGTAACTTCTGAACATATTGCGATTAAACATCATGAATATCCTAACGTGCTGTTTGAAGATTTTGTCACGACTTTGGGGAGCAGTAAAGATTTACCTCATCATGATTTAGTGGCGATCGCACCGATGCAACCCCGAGTCGCTCCTGCTTATGGCTCTATTTCCATGAGTGGCTTGCTATACGAACTCAACCAGTTTATTGATTGCAATACTTTGTTGGTCACCGATGTCGGGGACACTTTATTTGCTGCTGATGATATTAAAATGCAAGCAGGAACTTCCTTTTTATGCCCTGCTTTCTATGCCAGTATGGGTTTTGGTGTTCCTGGAGTAATTGGAGCGCAATTAGCCGATCCATTTCGTAGAGCGATCGCTCTTGTGGGAGATGGGGCATTCCAGATGACGGGAATGGAATTACTCACAGCTAAACGACTGGGTTTAAATCCGATCGTCATTGTGGTGAATAATGGCTCGTATACTTCTTTGCGCTCCATGGGTCACCAACAGGCAGATTTTGTTAACATTGCTAATTGCTAGGATCAATTATGCTCAGTTGGCTACTGTACTCGGTGGAGAAGGGTTTATTGTTGAAACGGGCGAACAACTGCATCAAGCTTTGCGTCAAGCTCATCGCAGCGAAATCTTTAGCATTGTTGATGTTCGTTTATTACCTGAAGATATATCCCCTGCGTTGCAGCGTATGAGCGAACTATTTGCCAAAACTCTTAAAGGATAAAGATTAGTTGTTGGCGATGATGGTGGTTAGTGATGAGGAATTTAGGCGATCGCTTTTTGCCTTCTCGTCTAATTTAGATTAATTTTTGATTTGATAAACACAACGTCTTGCTCCAGCAACAAGATGTTCGGTTCTTTCTATAGTTGTATCTTCTCCCCCAAAACAGTTTGAAATATGGCTTGCTCTCTCTCACATAATCCTGTACAAGCGATCGCGCCACCAGAAGCCAGAATAATTTATATTGCAGGACAAGGAGGCGAGGATAAAAACGGAAATCTCGCGGCTGATTTTGCCGTTCAACTCAAGCAAGCATTTACTAATCTGCGTACTGCTTTAAATGCTGTTGGTGCGCATCCAGAACAAGTTCTCAAGCTGACTACTCTGGTAGTCGAACATAACGAATCTAAGTTGCAACAATTAACAGAAGAAGTAAAAACGATCTGGAGGGAAAAAGCACCAACGCAAACGTTAATTCCAGTATCCAGACTGGCTTTGGATGGCATGCTGTTTGAAGTTGATGCCGTCGTAGCCATTCCCAATTCTTTAAACTAATACCAATTTTCAAAAGTAGCTAGAGAGATAATGCATCAGTAAAACATTTCCAG
>JAIMKV010000025.1 GCA_020692205.1 Myxosarcina sp. GA_180221_E-2-1-MAG-40_15 | reverse complement strand
TATACCTTTAGACATATTCAATTTGAAGCATAATTTATCATCAGCATTTTCATACTTGCAATAGACGAAGTTGAGCCAGGTAATTATCTAATCTTAATTACAAGCAAAAAATATCAACGCACAGTAATGAACAAAAAATCAACCAAACTAAATTCTCGACTAGTCAAACTTTTATTCAGCACCTTTTTAATTGGGCTACCAGTTTTGACTACTGTGGAAGCTAAGGCAGATATGCACGAAAATATGCCTCAAGGCGATCTAGAGCTGGAACAAGGTAATGATAATGTAGAACCAGAATCAGGAGCTTATGACAGTATTGATGAAGGTTATGATGGCGAACCTGTAGTTACTCTTCCCGAAACCGAAGGTGAGATAGAGGTCATATTAAAAAACAACACTAACGCAGCGATTGATTACCAAGCGATCGGCTTTACTGAAAACCAAACTTTAGAAGGTGGCGAGGAGCATACCTTGCAAGGATTACCTGTACCTGTGGTTATTCGTGCAGCACGACAGGATGATGGTTTTGTTGCCACTTGAACCAATGGTGAACGAAAATGGTGTGTTAGAAGTAGCTCTCGACGAAGCTGGAGAGCGGAATACAGGTGTAGTTAGAATCGAAGAAGATGGCGAAGTCTACATCAATGAAGATTCAGAAGTAGGTGCAGATTCAGAAGATGACTCTAATTCTATGTCTACCGAAGAAATGAACAACTCAGACATGGACATGGAAGACATGCAAAAGTAATCTATGTCTAAAAATATATCCCATGATGCTACGGAATTTAAGAAGATAGTAATATCTGCGTAAATTAGACAGCAGTTGAATTTGAGCTTACTTCCAAAGCGATCGCTTTGGCTACTGATTGCTAATCATTGGGGATCGCCTTGATTAATATTTTTGACTCGGAAATTTTCTAGACAACAGTTTGGAGCAATTCATTATTGCTTAATATATTTTTAGTCAGGGGAAATGCGCCGAGCGACGGCGCATATTTAAGGACTGTCGATCACGCTCAGTGATTTACCCAAAATTCAATTAAAAGCAGTGATAACGCTCTTCAATCCACACCCTAACATCATGTTCGGAAATAAAAGTGTAAGATTTATTGGTAGCAAAATCATATGCCTGCCAATATAAATTGCCATTATGATCGTGTTTTTGTTCGATCTGCGGCTCATTTTTGTGAGTAACCAAACCGCTGGCTATTTTTTGCCATAACTTATTAATTGACTTAATTATTTTCATAGTTGCAACCTCCATATTCAACGACTGTAGCGAGATTAACGGTAATTTGACCAGAAAGTTAGGATGTAGCCTTACGATTTATATCTTTTACTTGCTGGCACGAATTAGAACGAAAATTGGTAGAAAAACCTGGTATTTTATCAATTAAATTAATCAAATATTTTTGGTTGTCAAATAACTCGCGATCGCTAATAGTTTTTGCTTCTGGCTGTAAGATAATTTTCATCTTTCACTCCCATTGATTAAGGTTTATAATCTTGTTTGTTGCTTTAAATAAACTGTAACTACTTAACTTGTGATCTACAAAACAAAACAAACATGGTAAGTATGAGTAAAATTAATAGTGTAAATATTGCATCTTAAGGTAGCCGTCAGCATAATTTGTCAACAGATGGGATCGATAATGCAAGCTAGACATTCGACCAAGATATGGCGTAGAGATTAATAATTAGATTTATGAGTGCGATCAATCCATACAAACTTAAAATCTCACAGCTACGAATCCTAGTGGCGGTAGCAGATTATCACAATTTTAGTGAGGCTGCTTTACATCTGGAAATTTCCCAGTCAGCCGTGAGTCATGCGATCGCTACCCTAGAAGCAGAGTTGGGGATAAACTTATTTCATCGGGGGCGTAATGGCGCGGATCTGACTTCAGTAGGAGAGCAGTTAATCTTACCAGCCAGAGAGATCTTAGATCTGTTACAGAAGATGGCAACAGAAGCCAATCGAGCTAAAGGTTTAAAAGGAGGAAATGTCAGACTGGTATCTTTTCGTAGTGCCGCAACTCATATTTTACCCGCATTGATTGCTCAGTTTCGTAGTCAATTTCCTTTGATTAGCGTCAGTGTTACCGAGGCTGAAGAGGATCTTGAGACAGAAAATTTACTCCGTTCGGGTAAAGCTGATATTGGTTTAATTCATTTACCTTGTTCTGAGGAGTTGGAAACCTGGGAAATTAAGCGTGATGAATACGTGGTGTTGCTACCCCGCAGCTTAAATTCGAGCCAAACAAAACTTACTTGGAAACAGTTGGCGACATATCCTTTAATTCTTTCGTCGATTGAAAGTTGTTCGGCAACGGTGCGTAAATATTTACAGCGTTCAGAAGAATCAGTCAATATCGCTTATGAGATGCGCGAAGACTCAACGATCACCAGTATGGCCATGCAAGGATTAGGTGCTGCAATCATGCCGCGACTGGCTGCTCAACCTATTCCTGCTGAACTTCAAGTATATTCTTTACCAATTCCTTTAGAAAGAGTTATTAAAGCCGCAATTGTCAAAAATGCCCTTCATAGCCCAGCGGTTTTTGCTTTTCTAGATACGATGAGAAAACATCAAAATAAATAGCCCAAATAAAAAACTCACAGATTCCTCAATTTATCTGATTAATCTTAGAGTGAGGCGTAATCTACCCTATAAGATGGAGGCGACAAACCGAGTACCCGCTCACTTCAGCTAATTTTATCAATAAAGCTAATGAATAAGTTAAGGTTAAAATGGCGACGCTTGGGAATAACTTTGGCATTAGGAACAAGCCTATGGGGATTAACTGTTTCAGCTACCCAAGCAGTTCAGCTAGCTGATGGTACAGTTACTTTTGCCAAACCACCCACGTTAATCGATGCCATAACTACTTTTAGGACGGTTAGAGTAAGATTCGCTAAATACTATTTCACCTTATTGCTGCCCCAAACAGCAGACGAACCACTGCAAAAGGTTCAGATCAATCTGCGTCAGGGAGCAGATAAAATTGACTATCGACTCGATCAAACGATCGCCGCAGTGGGGACAGCCAGAAACAGAACCGAATCAATTGCGATCGCCGAAACCCAATGGGATGCAGAGACAGAAACCATAACGATAACTCTAGCAGAACCTGTATCTCCTGGAACTACCTTTACGATTGGTTTAAAACCCAAACGTAATCCCGATTTTGGTGGTACTTATCTGTTTGGTGTTACTGCTTTTCCAGCGGGAGAAAAATCTCAAGGAATATATTTAGGGGCAGCTCGATTGCAGTTTGACGAGTCTAGTGACCGTGATTTTGACATTTAATTTGGTCAATAAACTGCGATCGCCTTAAATAATCACAGCGATCGCAGTTTATTGATACAGATTGATGTTAGCAATCTCAAACTCTTGGCTACTTAGGCTTCAACTGGTTCAGGAGGATTCGTGGCAGAAGGGCGACGCGAAATTACCTGATCGATTAGACCATACTCTTTGGATTCTTCGGCAGACATAAAAAAGTCTCTTTCAGTGTCCTCTTCAATTTTGGACAAAGGCTGTCCTGTATGATCTGCCAAATGTCCGTTAAGTTTCTGTTTGAGATATAAAATCTCTTTTGCCTGAATTTCAATATCAGTTGCTTGTCCCTGTGCGCCACCTAATGGCTGGTGAATCATAATTCGGGAATTGGGCAAACTCATCCGCTTACCTTTTTGTCCTGCGCTAAGCAAAAAAGCACCCATGCTAGCCGCTAAACCAATACAAATAGTACAAACATCAGGACGAATCTGATTCATGGTGTCAAACATCCCCATCCCTGCCGATACCGAACCACCAGGAGAGTTAATGTAAAGGTAAATATCCTTGTCTGGATCTTCTGCTTCTAGAAATAGCAACTGGGCAACAACTAGGTTGGCGATTTCATCGGTAACTTGTTGTCCCAAAAAGACAATTCTTTCTCTGAGTAAACGAGAATAAATATCAAAGGCGCGATCGCCGCGACCTGAACTTTCTATAACGGTAGGAATCATGCAGCTATGCTATATATAATGTTGTCTTTGATTGTAACTATTTTCTAGGCTAAACGATGGGAGGGAAATTACTAATTAAGCACGAAAGATAATAGTTTCTAGACTAGCGATCGCTTTTTCTAAGTCATTATTGACAATCTTAAACTCAAATTCATCACTAGCCGCAATTTCTTGTTGGGCAATTGCTAGTCTGTTGGCAATAGATTCTTCCGAATTGGCACCTCTGGTTCTAATTCTTTGCTCAAGTTTGGCGATGGAAGGAGGTAGGATAAAAATACGTATGGCATCAGGAAAAATCTTAGCGATCGCCCTGGCACCAGCTAACTCTATTTCTAATAGAACCGAGTTTCCCGACTCTAGCTGTTGAAATACCTGAGCCTTCGGCGTACCATAGTAATCACCTGCATATTCTGCCCATTCTAAAAGTTCCTGATTAGCAATAGCTGTCTCAAAATCTTGTTGATTGAGAAAATAATATTCTACTCCATCTGTTTCTCCTGGACGAGGTAGTCTAGTAGTAGCAGAGGTGGATAGACGCAGCTGGGGATGGCGTTGTAGCAGTAATTTAATTAGTGTTCCTTTGCCTACCCCACTCGGCCCTGTGATGACAATCAGTTTTCCTGGCTGTTCGGCTGACATTGGCAATAATCTGATTTAGCTAAGATTCTTTACTATCTTTATTGACTACAAAGCGATGAGCTACAGTTTCAGGCTGTATTGCCGAAAGCACCACATGGGAGGAATCTGTAATAATCACAGCACGAGTACGACGACCATAAGTTGCATCTATTAGTAAGCTTTTTTCCCTGGCTTCAGTAATAATTCTTTTGATTGGTGCGGATTCTGGGCTGACAATAGCAATAATACGATTAGCTGAAACAATATTACCAAAACCGATATTGATTAATTGAATATCCATAATTATTATTCATTTACGACTTTTTTAGATAATGTATTGCCAAGTATAAAAAAATTAGAAAATATAGTCTTAATACTATAGTTAAAAAACTTGATTTACAAGCAAAAAGAAATGTGAATGCCTTTATTTAAGTAAATTTTAGCTTTCTGCTTCAACATAAATACCTCTGTCGCCAGAATCACAATAACTTAATTAATAGTTAAGCTTTTAGACCTTGAGACAATTATGCAACCAGTTGATTACACGACCCTAATGGCAAGCCGTGAAGAACTAAATCGAGATTGGATTCCATCTCGTTTAGAGCAAGTATATCAGCGCGATCGCTTTACGATCTCGTTAGCATTAAGAACTTTAACAGCCAAGCCCTGGCTGACTATCTGTTGGCATCCTGAAGCAGCCCGAATCAATATCGGCGATCCACCACCCCGCATTAAAGATACTTTTACCTTTAGCGATCAGTTACGTCACCAGCTTAATGGTTTAGCTTTAACTGGCATAGAAGCGATCGCTCCTTGGGAACGAGTCTTAGATCTCCAGTTTGCCCAACGCCCTGGAGAACCTGCCCTATGGCACTTATATGTAGAAATCATGGGTAAATATAGTAACGTCATTCTAACTGATGCCGAGGGGCTAATTATTACCCCCGCCCGCCAGATCAGTACTACCCAATCTAGTGTCCGCCCGATCCAAACTGGACAACGTTATCAAGTTCCTCCCTCCCTTACTGGTACTACTCCTAAGCGAGAAGAATCCTTGGCAAGATGGCAAGAAAGAGTGAGTTTAGTTCCCGGTCAAATTAAACGCCAGCTACTCAAATCTTATCGTGGCTTGAGTCCGAGAGTCGCCGAAGAAATAGCGATCGCTGCAGGTTTGTCTCCTCACCACAAGACAGATACTCTGCAACCCGAACAGTGGCAAGAACTATTTAGCTATTGGCAGAAATGGTTAATTGTTTTAGAACAAAAGCAATTTAACCCAGGCTGGCTGGTAGATGGCTATACAGTTTTAGGCTGGAACCAAATCAAACCAGTAAAACAGGTACAAACTTTACTTAATCGCTATTATACTAACGAGGTAAATCAACAACAGTTTCAACAGCTACACCATCAGTTAAACCAAAAACTGTCTAATCTACTAAAAAAACTTAGCGTCAAAGCCAATACTTTTAGTCAACGTTTAGAACAGTCTACTGCTGCCGACAGCTATCGCCTTCAGGGAGATTTATTAATGGCGCATCTTCACCAATGGCAGCCAGGCATGAATTCGATTACGCTTAACGACTTTGAGACGGGTAAACCAGTCACAATTAAGCTTAATCCTGAAAAAAATGCCGCTCAAAATGCCCAGGCTATTTATAAACAAAGTCAAAAGCTTAAACGTGCTAAAAGCGCAGTAGTACCTCTACTAGAGAAAGTAAATGCCGAAATTAATTATCTAACTCAGGTGCAGACAGCTTTAAATCAGCTACAGAGTCCAAAACCAGCAGGTAGCAACGAAGATTTACAGGCTTTAGAAGAGATTAAGGAAGAATTAATTCAGCAAGGATATATTGCCGCCGAACGTCAAGGAGATACTCAGAAAATAGACCGCGACTCTCAACCCTATCGCCATACTTCACCATCAGGATATGAAATATGGATAGGTCGTAATAATCGCCAAAACGATATTTTGACTTTTCGGACTGCGGTGGAATACGATCTTTGGTTTCACACTCAAGAAATTCCTGGAAGTCATCTGTTGCTAAGACTTGACCCAGGTGCAGTCCCTAGTGAACCAGATCTTCAGTTTACGGCAGATCTGGCGGCTTATTATAGTCAAGCACGCGAAAGTGAACAAGTACCAGTAGTTTATACTCAGCCAAAACACGTTTATAAACCCAAAGGTGCCAAACCAGGAATGGTAATTTACAAACAGGAAACGGTAATTTGGGGCAGACCACAAATGGCGAAGCAACAGATTGAACTCCCATAGATTTTGGGTAATAGAATTGTCTTGTTAAAGAACAACATTTAACTTAGCCAGCGATCGCTACACTCAAATCTGCGAATAAAATAATACTTTAATTATGATTCATAATCCCAGAGGTTTTAGCGATAATTTAATCTTGGAGAATCAGTCGGAATTAAGAACTTATAACTGCGACCATTCTTCGGGCAACATATTAGCAATAATTTCAAAACCACCATTCCCGTCAGGGGTTAAGACATAAGCCATTCCTTGAGGATCAGGATAAATACCTGTAGCTGCCTCAAAAATATCATCGTGACCCACAATCACTGTATTAGTTCCGCCTTCAGGTTGGGCGCTTAGCATGGGCATAACATTAGTCTTCATTTGTGCTACTTGTGCTTCAGTATATTCTTCGGCTTTGGGAAAATTTAGTGCGGGATTCTTTTCATACTTACCAAAAGCAAGATCGGCAGTCTGCCAGGCCCGACAAAACTGACTAGAAATCACTTGACCTACAGGAATCGAGTTTTCTGCAAATCCTTCTTTGATCGCTTTAGCCTGTTGCCATCCCACTTCACTAAGCATTCGCTGGGTTGAACAATCGTTAACATTAGCTGTGACTTGATCGGCGTAATCCTTTTCAGTTTGGGCGTGTCGAAAATAAATAATGTGACCACCTTCTTGTAAGGCACTGAGTAATTCTGCACCACTAAGTTTGTCTTGAAAATCCGCATTGGCCTGTTCTCCAGGGCTTAATTCAGCACCACCTTCACCACCTTCACCACCTTGATCTTGTGCCAATAACCCGTTAGTTGTGGGTAATAAGTCGAAGGTACTGGGCCCTAAACGGACGGAGCGGAGTTCATAAACGCCTGGGGAGACCTCAGGCGACGATCCCTTGCCTGCTCCAACTTGGTCAACTTCTTCAGCATTAACAGTAATGCTACCAATTGTAATTGTGCAACTTAAAGCTAAAAATAGTTCTACAGATTTTAATTTGTTGGTCATGATTCGTTATTGAGTTTGAATGTCTAAAAACTGATAATTTAATTTGTTGAATCTTCTGCCTCAAGTCAGAGGTTAAACTTTTAACTTTTCCTGTCAAGCAGGATATCCGAAGGTGTATGCTTTAGCACAATGTGACTTTTGAACTACTCTGGCTCTGCGGCGATCGCCATTTTTGCTCCTGGTACTTGACGCAAACGATCCATTACTTTAACTACAGTGCCGTGTTCGACTTTTTCATCCGCATTGATAATTACCACCGATTCGGAATTAGGTTCAATCTTCTCGCTCAACGCAGCTTTGAGCGATTCCAATTCAATTGGCTGGCGATCAAGAGACATCTTGCCATCTGCTTTGATGGTAATATTTAGCTGTACCGACTGTTTGGGTTCGGATGTCTGGGCTGAAGGTAAATCTACAGGCAAACCTTGCGATCGCGTCAGAAATAAACTAGAGATTATAAAAAACGCCAAAATTGAAAAAATTACGTCAATCATTGGCAAAATATTAATCTCGAACTGCTCTTCTGGCTCATTGATGGGTCGCATATTCTTTTGCTCCTTGATGATAGCGACGGTAAAGTAATTCCAATTGACCACCATATTCTTGAATCAAGGCGATTTCTCGCAGATATAAACCACGAAAAGCATTGGCAAACAATAAAGTAAAGATTGCTACCACTAAACCCATTACCGTTGAGACTAAAGCTTCGCTTAATCCCCCCGTTACCCCAGCCGAATTAGCAGCAGCAGCGTCACCCAAATCCATGGCAGCAAAGGATTGAATTAAACCCAGAATCGTCCCCAATAAACCCAATAACGGCGAAGCGGTAATAATGGTTTGAAACAAAGTCCCAAATTTTCTTAAGGTGGGTATTTCTGCTTGAGTCGCACTATCTAAAGCCAAACGAAACTCATCGCTAGTAGGTTGTTCTAACTCCAAAGCTTCTAAAAAAATCCGCGCGATCGGTAACTGGGCATTCTTTTTTAACAAAGCGATCGCGCTATAGGCATCGGTGCGATATAAAGATAAAGCTTTTTTGACTATACCCTTTTGTTGGCGCTTAATCTTCAGCCAAAAAATCACCCGCTCTACAATCAAAGCCACAGCAAGCAAGGAAAATGCCAGTAACGGAATACTGACAATTCCTCCTGCTGTCCAAATATTGTCAATTGCCATAAGTTTTACTCAAAACAGCTAGTTGAAAAAGATTATCATCTTACTGATTTAAAACTTTATCATGCTTATTAGTAATATTGAGCATTTAAATTTACAGTTATGGTGACCCCCTCAAATTGAATTACCGACAGACAAAAAAGGTATATATTAATAACATTCAATCTTTACAGAACTTGATATAGGCTAGTTAACTGTATGTCTTCAAGCCCTGAATGACATACAGTTAAGTACTACAATTAGCAACAAGCTGAAAAATATATTTTTCGTGATATATTTTTTAATCAAAGTAATTATCAATAAGTGTCCTCATTATTAATCTTGCTCGTAACTCCTAAAATCATCTCTCATGTCTAATTCTCAGTTCTGTATTCAACAACGCCAACAAGAACAACAGAAAATTAAAAGACTGCTGGTATTGGGTTTTACTAGTTCGGCATTGTTACATGGAATACTTGCCTGGGCTATTCCTCGTTGGTCAGTCGAATCGCCAACAGTATCCGAACCAATGGAGTTGATCATTGTTGATCAGCCTAAGCCAGAACCAAAAATTGAATCCAAACCAATAGTTGAGCCAGAACCCAAACCACTCCCTAAACCTGAACCAGTTAAAGCTCAAACACCTCCGCCTGCGGTCAAACCACCCGAACCAGTTAAAGCTCAAGCTGCTCCACCTAAACCAGTCCCCCAAAAAGTTGTAACTACTCCCACTCCTGCACCTTCGCAACCAATTGTCTCTGCACCCATTGAAGATAGTACTCCCACACCTGCTTTGAGTAATAGTTTTACTACCTCCAATAGCTCAACTGCTGTCGAGTCTGATAATATTGGCAGCAACCCAGGTGTACCAGGGAGAGTAACTGCCAGCAATAGCGCGCCACCTCGTCCAGAATCTAGTGGCAGTGAAGGTATTAGCTGCATTAGTAACTGCGAACCAGAATATCCCGCCGCTTTGGCAGGAACAGAAGGTAATGCGGGAGTACAATTAACTATTGATGCCGATGGCAATGTAATCGGTGCAGAACTCACCACCGCCAACAGTAACAGTCAAATTAACCGGCAAGCTCTCTTGGCTGCCAGAGAGATGCAGTTTAGTTCTCCTGCTGGTGGTAATAATGCTTCAGTTCAGGTCAAGATTGAGTTTACCGTAGCAGGTTCGGAATACGATCGCGCTGCCCGTGAAGCACAAGAAGGACAAGAACAAGATCAAAAAGAACGACTTGAACAAGAAGCAGCGCGACAAGAACAATTAGAACGAGAAAGACAAGTAAGACAACAGCAATTAAAACAACCAGCAAAAACACAGCCACAGCCTATGCCAAATTCTCAGACTGCACCCAAACCTTTACCGACTCCGATTGAAAACGAAGTTGATGATCAGATGTTACGGAAGTTTAGACAACGAATCGAACAACATCAGGAAGAGTAAGAAATACTGGGGAGTAAAGCTGAGAACTGCCAAATGACCAATGACTAAAGAACCAATGACTAAATTTTTAATCGGGATCACAATTATTCTGACCAACTTGATAGTTCATCTTCCAGCTTTGGTAAAGTGATTTGCACCTATAGTAATGGCGATCGCTATGAGGGGAATTTCGTTGACGGCAAAAAGCAAGGTCAGAGAATTTATACTTTTGCTAATGGTGGTAAGTATCAGGGAACTTTTACTAATGACACTATTGCGGGAAAAGGAGTCAGAACCTATCCCACAGGCGATCGCTGTGAGGGAACATTTCAAGATGGACAATTAACTGGTCAAGCCGTTTGTGACTACAAGAGTGGTGATACTTATCAAGGACAGTTTCTCAACGGTCAAAAACACGGTACTGGTGTTTACACTTTCGCTGATGGTACGACAGTAGAAGGGACTTGGAACAATGATGAATATCAGCAATAATTTGAGTGATTAAGTCAGGGTAGCAAGATTGATTAGATGGTTTAAAAAACTCGTCACTTTTTGGTCATATTTAAATTTCAGGCTAAGTGCAGAATCAACGGGAAGAAACTGACAATATGAGTTTTTTAAAACAACCGATAATTTATAGAGCGATCGCTTTAACATCACTGATTTCTCTTAGTAGCTGCGTCGTATTTGAACGACGAGTTCAACAGCCAGAAGTGACAACTACACCGCCTTCTACTGAGCCAAGTTTATCTGAAGAAGCCAACCGTCTACTCTCGACTAAAGAATGTTCCGAATGTGATCTAAGTGGTCAAAATTTGGTTGAAGCAGATTTAGAAGATGCTATTCTGACAGGGGCAGATCTAAGTAATGCTGTACTGACTGAAGCTAATCTAGAAAACGCTAATTTAACTGGTGCCAATTTAACTGGTGCCAATTTAACTGGTGCTGACTTAGATAATGCCATTTTGAATAATACTGACCTTAGTGAAGCGAATTTAGTAGAAGCCAGCTTAGAAGGAGTAGATTTGACCCAAGCAAATTTGGCCAGAACTAACTTGCGGGAAGCAAATATTGACGACGCTAATCTAGCCGCAGCAGAATTCGACGAAACAATTATGCCAGATGGTACTATTCGTAATTTGGAATAGTTTTACAGAAATAGCGATCTGATTAAGCTAATACGCCTTCAAATTGTGTATTTACTTGTTAACGCAAGTTCTGGCTCAAAAAAGAAGGTCTAGTATAATACCTGAATCCTGATGCAGTAAAAGAATTAATTAATTATGAATACCCGAGAAATCGTTGAAAAATGCCTAGAAAAATCCGACTCTAGGTTTGATCTGTGGATTAATCTAGTTGAATCCTTACAAGTCAAAGCTATGGCAGAAGTAGGGGTTTATAAAGGGGATTTTGCCTATCAACTGCTCCAAAAGTGTGGTTCAATCGAAAAATATTATATGGTTGATCCTTGGCGACACCTAGAAGATTGGAAGAAACCTGCAAATAAGAATGATAATACTTTTGAGCAATTTTTCTTAGAAGTAAAAGAAAAAACTAGTTTTGCAGCCGAGAAAAGAGTCATATTACGTGGTAAAACAACAGAAGTAGCTGATCAAATTCCCCATGAGTCGCTCGACTTTGCTTATATTGATGGCGACCATACCTTAAAAGGAATTACGATTGATTTAATTCGCTTATTTGACAAAATTAAAGTCGGAGGATGGATCGCAGGAGATGACTTTAGTAGATCAATTTGGCAACACACCCCCAACTATGAGCCTACTCTGATTTTTCCTTTTGCAGTATATTTTGCTGAAGCTGTGGGAGCTAAAATATATGCCCTACCTTATTCACAGTTTTTGATGGAAAAGAGCGAAACTGACTCATTTTCCTTTGTAGATTTAACTGGTAAATATAATAATCTCGAACTTAAAAGTCAATTGAATCCATTGGAAATTTTCAAAATCAAAATGATGGATCTAGCTTCTTTCGTTAAATCAAAATGATGGATATATCTCCTGCAATTACTGGGTTTATTCATTAACCAAAAACTTAATCTAAGAAATAATTATGCCAGATAATACTATGCGAACTGGCAATAGTTTGTGACATAGTAGCTATTTGTTTAGAGGGCCATAAAACTAAGGCAAGGTGGATTTATTATGACTCAACCTCAAGATTCTGCTTTATCTCGCTACGCCTCTTCTCACCAAGAAATAAGAGAATTGTTGCGATCGCAGCTACAGATATTACTAGAACAAGAGAATTTTCAGGGGGTTAAAGTATTGCTGACTCCTGTACAACCTCCTGATATTGCTGATGCTATTGAAGAATTGCCAGAACCACTGCAATTGATTGCTTTTCGTTTACTTTCCAAAGAGGAGGCGATTAAAGTTTACGAACATCTAGAACCGAATTCACAGCGATCGCTCCTCAAACAGTTCAAGCATCAAGACGTTCTCGATATTGTAGATCGGATGTCGCCAGATGATCGAGTAAAGCTTTTGGCAGAATTACCAGCTAAAGTCGTCCATCGTCTTTTACAACAACTTAGTCCACAGGAACGAGAAGCTACCTCTCTGCTCTTGGGTTATCAACCAGAAACGGCGGGGCGAATCATGACTCCAGAGTATGTCTCGCTCCGCGAAAATCTAACCATTGCCCAAACTTTAGAGCGACTTCGCAGTTCAGCTAGTACCACGGAAACTATTTACTATCTGTATATTATTGATGCTTCTCGCCATCTGACAGGAATTGCTTCTTTGCGGGATTTATTAACTGCTCAGCCAGAGCAAAAGATTGACGAAATAATGACTCGTAATGTGGTGTATGTAGAGACAGACACTGATAGAGAAGAAGTGGCGCGCATTATCCAGCACTACGATTTTGTTGCCGTACCAGTAGTAGATCGGGAGCATCGTTTAGTAGGCATTGTGACGATTGATGATGTTATGGATGTTTTAGAACAAGAAGCAACCGAGGATATTTACACTCTTGGTGGAGTTGAATCTAAAGGCGATAATTATTTTCAAACTAATTTATTGACGGTTGCTCGTAAACGAGTTGTCTGGTTGCTTGTTCTCCTCATTGCTAATACAGCTACCAGTGCGGTGATTCAAAATCAGGAAGATATTTTGGAGCAAGTTGTGATTTTAGCTGCCTTTATTCCTTTATTGATCGATGCAGGTGGTAATATTGGGGCGCAATCTTCTACAGTTGTCATTCGGGGGTTAAATACAGATGAAGTGAATATGGATAATGCCATCCAAATCATCGGCAAAGAAGCGATTACTGGAATATTACTAGGAACGATTTTAGCAGTAGCGGTAACGGCGTGGGCTTACTTTCTTCAGGGAAACTTAGGAGTGGCAGTTTCTGTAGGTATTAGTTTACTGGCGATCTCTATCTTAGCTTCAGTCTCTGGTTCTGCTCTTCCTTTCTTATTTCGCCGGCTGAATTTAGATCCAGCTTTAATGTCTGCTCCCTTTATTACTTCTGTTGTTGATGTTTTGGGTGTCTTTATTTATCTTTCCGTTGCTCGAAGAATTTTACAGCTATAAAACGCTATAAAAATTTTTGGTTAATTAATTTTTTTAATCGACCTCTATCTAAAGTTAGAAAATTTGTAAAAAAACTATTTATTGATTGGTCATATTTACGTCATATTTAATCCTTAAATTAAAAGTACAAAGATTAAAAACTAACAACAATCTTAGTATTTTAAATATTTTGAAAATAGGTGAATTATGAAGTCCATTTTTACTCAATCAATTATTGCAGGAATTAGTATTACAGCTTTTACTCTTATTTTAAGCGGACAAACGGTACAGGCAGAAACTACTGTAACAAACGATTTAAAGAGCAACCAAGATACAATTAAACAATCTAGTTCTGCCGCCGATCTAAATGTCGGATCAAGTAACTCTCAAAATTTAAAAATAACTCAGGGTAATTTTGAAGTTGAACCAGGAACAGCAACTCGTTCTGGCTCTAGCTATATCGGTATTGGTGGCAATATTGGCCTTAGTGGAGATACTAGTGTAGGAAATGGGGCTTTTGCAGTTATTAGTAAAGTAGGCTTGACTGACTACTTGTCTGCTCGCCCTTCAGCTTTAATTGAAGATGATGCAGTTTTTCTTTTACCCGTAACCTTTGATTTTTCTGGAGATGAAGTTCCGAATACTGAGTTTAGCATCGCTCCCTATTTAGGAGGTGGACTAGCGATTTCTACAGGGAGTGGTGACACCTTTGGCGCACTTATTTCTGGTGGTTTAGATGTTCCGCTGTCTTCTCAATTTACGGCAAATGCTGGAGCTAATGTTACTTTTATCAATGACACTGATGTGGGGTTATTGTTAGGCGTTGGCTATAACTTTTAGAGACAGAGCTAAAGATTAGGCAAGGATCAAATCGAAGTCAGCGTTGTGCAGGTAATTTAATCGTGAAGGTGGTTCCTCTGTCTACCTGTGATGAGACGGTAACTTTACCGCCATGAGCTTCAATTATTTGCTTGACGATCGCCAATCCTAACCCAAAACCACCAGTATTGCGCGATCGCTCACTGTCTACCCGATAAAATCGCTCAAAGATATGAGGTAAATCGGCTTCGGGAATGCCAATTCCGTTATCTTCAATTTCAATTATTGCCTGACGCAATTTTTCTGCTAGATGCAACTTTACCTCACCTCCAGCAAGCGTATATTTACAGGCGTTAGTCAGTAAGTTAGTTATTGCCTGAGTCAGTAAAGTAGGTTCTGCTAATACTTGAATGGGTTGGGAAGGTAGATCGTAAGTAAAATTCAAGCCTTGTTCTTTGGCTGAAGTTTGATAATCACGGGCGATTTGTTGCAGTAAATTACTGAGATCGAGTTGTTGTAAAGACTCGCTAGCAAATTGTCCTTCGTGACGAGCTAAAAATAGTAAATTACTCACTAAAGTGCTGATTGACTCTACCAGTTTGGTAATTTTTTCTAATCGAAATAGCTGCGGTGAACCATCTCTAACAGGGGTAATTAAGCCCACTTGAGCGTTAGTCAAAATTGCTGCTAGAGGCGCACGTAGTTCATGAGAAGCATCGGCAGTAAAACGCTGAAGCTGACTATATGCCTGACGAATCGGCTGCATAGCGATTCCTGCCAGTACCCAACCAGCAATACCGATTATACCCAAAGAGATCGGCACTGCTATGGTCAAAACCAAACGTAACTTAGCCAGGTTATTTTGAGTGGAAGTCAAAGGCGTACCGATTTGAAGATAGCCGATAAGCTGCTGTTTTTGATAAACAGGTAGGGTAATTTGCCGAATCCAAGGGCGATCGCTTTTAATAGTTTGTAAACCAGAACCTAGCATTAACTGTTCGTTGCCAGGGCTACCAAAAAATTGTCCTAATTGCTTTTGAGTATTGTACCAACGGGCGTATACAAGTTCAGTGCTGAGTAGGCGGGTATTACTCCCTAGTAACGGTACATTTTCTAAGTTGGTAGTGTCAGTTTGTGGGTTGTATTTAACATTAGTTGCCATCACTCTTGTCTTGCGATATAGCAAAAGATCGAGTTTTTTTAGCTCATCTACAGTTTCTACATAGTAAAGTACCCCAGCAAAAGCAATTAAGATGCTGCCCATTGAGAAAGTGAACCAACGAGCTAAATTCCGACGGCTACGATTAAACATACAGCGAGAATGAATATTATTGCTTTGGTTAGGGAGGAGCGAGACGATAACCCATACCATACACTGTTTCAATCCAATCTGCCGCCTCAATCGATTTTAAACGCTGCCTGAGTCGGCGCACTGCTGCGGTAACGGCATTACTTTCTGGTTCTTCTCCCCATTCCCATAGATATTCTTCGATTTGATTGCGGGTTAAAACTTGATGAGGATGGCGTAAAAAATATTCAATTAACTGAAATTCGCGGGCTGATAAAGTTACTGTTATTGTATCTCGTTCGATGCTTAAGGTAGTCAAATGTAGCTTTAGATCGGCAACTTCTAAGGTGTCTCCTTGCCACAGGGGTGAGCGCCGCGATAAGGCTCGCACTCGCGCTAGCAGTTCGATAACGTTAGCAGGCTTGACTAAATAATCGTCAGCACCCGCATCTAAACCCATGACTTTATCAGCGATCGTATCTTTGGCGGTTAACATTAATACTGGTGCAGTTTTTCCAGCATCTCGATACTGGCGACAGAGTTCTAAGCCGCTGATTTTGGGCAGCAACCAATCCAAAATCACTAGGTCGTACTCTTTTTGAGACAGTAGCCATTGTGCTATTTTGCCATCTTCAATGCCATCTACTAGATAACCGAATTCTGATAAAACCGCCTGCATCGGTTCTAGCTGTTCTCGATCATCTTCTACCAAGAGAATTTTCATGATTGTTGCTGGCGACAGTGTTAGTTATTAGACTAAAAGCGTATATGAGGTTGCGATCGCCATACATCTAGCTAGAGTTTGATTTTCAACTTACGCAGATAAAACTGATAATTTTTTTGGTGTTGCTGAAGTGCTTTAGTGCAAGTCTTGCTTGTGCGTCATACTTCAAATCAGCAACGCCACAAAGACTGATTACACGGCTGGGGTTAAAAACTCCCGGTGTAACTTATTCAACTCGGATAGATATTGTCGATCTAATTGAGAGGCCACGCCATCCCAGCTAAATTTAGACTCAACTCTTTCCCTAGCGTTTTGACCAAGTTGCTCGCACCACGATGGGTTAGACAAAATTTGGTTAATCGCGCTAGCAAAAGCCTGTTCTTCTTGTGGTGGAGCAAGTAATCCTGTTACCTCATCGACAACGGTATACTTTAAGCCACCAACCTGGGAAGCTACTACAGGAGTGCCAGAAGCCATAGCTTCTATTGCCACCAAACCAAAAGGTTCGTAGTGACTGGGGACAACGCAGACATCGGCTGCTGCATAGTAGTAGATTAAATCTTGATGCTGAACTAGACCAGGAAAAGTAGTGATATCCTGTAATCCTAATTCGTTGACAATACCTTCAATACGTTCTCTTTCTTTGCCGTCTTTTCTACCAGGGGTGCTGCCGCCTGCGATGATTAGCTTGAGATTTTGCTGTTTTCTAACCTCGGATTGACTAACTGCTCTAACCAAGGTTTCAATTCCTTTACGAGGATCAAAACGTCCGACATAAAGAACCACCTTGTCTTCTGGCTGCAAGCCGATTTTAGCTCTTCCTGCTTCGGTCGAAATACTGCCAAAAGCACTGATATCTGTTCCACAGGGGATGACTGTGATCTTGCCTTTAGTCGACACCAGCGATCGCATATGCTCTTCTTCTTGAGGGGAGGTAGCAATTACTAAATCAGCAGTTTCCAAACACTGTTGCTCAACTTTTAGGCGAGTTTTGGCAATCATCGGCACTGTATTTACCGCTCGATATTTCACTGCACCTAGAGAATGATAGGTGTGCAGGTGCTGAACTAACTGGCGTTTTTTTAGTTCCATGCCTACCCAAGCAGAAAGCCAATAGTTGGTATGAATTATGGGATAAATTGTTCTTTGCTCATGTTGAAACTGAATAAAGGCTTCGAGAAATTCTGGTAAGTACTTGAATATTTTTTGCCTAGCAATAAACTCTTGAGGCCCTGCGGTTAAGCGAATTGTACGGCAATTATGACTATGTTCAACAATTTTGTCCTGCCCTGCATCGCTGCAACGAGTAAACATATCGACCTGCCAACCTTGGCGCGCTAAGGCTTCTCCCACCTCTCTAACATAGACGTTTTGTCCTCCTGCTTCCTCTTTACCAATGTCGATCGCAGGATCGCCATGAACGGAGATAAGAGCTATTTTTCCTCTGTTTTTTGTCAACATGACCGTAGTTATGTGTGAATAATAGATAATGAAAATTTATAACGGTTTCCATAGCATATAAGAGTCAACTTGAATTCACATCTTTCACTAGGTCTAAATCTTCAGGTAGAGTTTGGTCTTGATTATGGTTAATCTTTAGTTGGTGGGCAAGTCACTGTCTCATATGAGGTTCGGTTGAATAATATACTAAAGTAAGTATGAAGCTGAAAATTAGCAAACTTGAAAAAAGACTGTAGCTAATTTAAATAACTACAGCCCTTGTTTATTTATTAATAACTGTGGTTCAGGCAGACTAGTCTAGCCAAACAAAAGTTAAATACTCAATTATAAATATCGAGTGTTTTACCACCACTTGCGATCGCCATCTTCATCAGTTCTAGCTTGACGAATAACATCAGAAATTTCTTCGGCATCTCTTACGTGATGTAATGCTTTCTCTTCTCCATCTTCTCCTTCTACGGGGAAGTAGGCAGGGGTTTTAACATGACCCGCAATATCCCAAGTGTCGACAGCAACCTGTTCTTTTTTCTCTTCTAAAGATTTGGATTCGTCAACTACATCGCCTTCATTAGAGGTGCGAAACGCATCTTCTTCATGGCTTTCATCATATACTTTTTCGTGTTCTTTATTACTCATAATTACTTTAATTAAATTCATTCTTAACTATCATTAAAAGCTATTTCAAGCTAATTGTGATCTAGCTATTGATAGATTAAACTGACTGTCAAAAATTCTATCGATTAATTGAGCTTTTTATTATTTATTAGATTTACATTGTGCTACAGAAGAGCCAAAACGTTATTTCGATACTCTGCATTATCCTGTCCTTTGTTATTAGCAACCTGAGAAGCTTGGGCTTTTTGATTAATAGCTTCAATTCTATTGTCGCTGGAGGGATGAGTACGGAGAAATTCTGGTGTACCGCCACTATCCTCTAGTTTAGTGAGGAACTGGGCAAATGCTTCTGCTGGATATCCAGCCTGCTGTAGTATGCTTAATCCACTGCTGTCTGCTTCATATTCAAAAGAACGACTTTGAGGCAGATCGACGGTTAACTGATATGCTACTTGTGCCAAGGTATTAGTATCGACTCCTACAGTGCTAGCAATACCTTGTGCTGCTACTGCTTTTTGGAGGTTTTTAACCCCATGTCTCTCATTAATGTGCGCGATCTCATGCGCTACTACCGATGCAAGCTGCGCTCTATTTTCAGCAGCTTGCATCAGTCCTGTGGTAACGTAAACAAAGCCACCAGGAGTAGCAAAAGCATTAATTTCATCGCTAGCCACCACCTGAAAATTGAAAGGAATATCGCGACTATCGCTATTGCTGACTAATTCTTGCCCCAGATTACTTACATACTCTTGAATTTGAGCATTATTGTACAGCTGATATTGTGATAAAACTTGCTCGTTAGTCTGCTGTCCGATCGCTACTTCTTGTTCATCAGAAATATTAGACACTTGAATATATTGAACAGCACCTCTGATAGCGTCAAAAACGTCTATTGCTACCAATTCTGAGCGATCTGGGGAGACTGTATCGGTTGCGCTTTGGCTGGCACCCACAGGTAAGATATTGAGACTGATTATGCCTAAGGCGATCATTGGCGATCGCCAACTGAAATTATTACTATTCATGTTTATGACTGCTACTCCAGATTGCTGGGTTAACTATTGCGTTAAACTACTAAGCCAAATCTTGCTTAATTAGTTCTTTGATAATATTATCTTTTACCATCGCTCTGGGAGTATGCGGCTTGTCCTTCTAGGGCAACTTTACATTCAGATTAACCTGGAAAAATTTGTTTATCTTCCATCAAAAGTCGGAATAATTTTAAGTTTTTTTACAAAAGTAGCCTACACGAGCGCATTTTGTGTGTTTAAGCTTAGCTCTATCGCTATAGTTAAAGCGATATCTGTCATTAGATAGATTGCAATCAGTGTATAATCAATTTTAGGCAATTTAGTTACAATAAAATTTGATGATTCATCTATCTTTGAGGCGTTTTTCACAATTTGAGCGCAATTTACCTCTAAGGGATGATGTTGCCAGGTTCTGACAATTGCTATTAATATAGTCGACCGCAAAAATAAATGTTGAGGAATGCTTATGTTATTCAATAAATTAAACAACTGGTTAAAATCATCCTTGCGTTTGATATTGACAGCTTTTATCTGTAGCTTACTATTTATTGCTAGTGCTTATCCTGTGCAGGCAGCAATTAATAGCAAACCGACTGATGGCGAAGCTAACTTAAACAGCATCCAAAATGAAACAGATAAGGTGGGTAACCCCAGCGCTTATCCAAAAGGACTTGAAGAAACCACTAAAAAGGCGCAAGGAGGGCTAAACGAGGTTCAAGGTGATGCCGACAAAGATAAGATGATTAGTCCCGAAGACACTAATGCAACTACAGTTAAAGATAAAGCTGCTAATTTCCTAGAAAATCTAAAACCTTAACTAATTAAGTAATATAGTTAGTTTGTGATTTGAGCAGATAAAAAACATTCAGTTTTTAGCTTTCACTGTTTACGTTAACTAAATAGGCAAGACCATTTAATCTTTGATAACCTGATTATGCTTAATTCTTTGCTGAATAAGTATAGTCAGGAATTTTAATATTTATCTAGATAAATCCAAAAATATCAAACATGTCTCAATCAGATACTCCATTTGACATGATCGCCGAAGCAGCTAATAGTATTAGTGAACTAACGACCAGCTTCACTACTCAGGTGCAACAATTTGTGGAACAGACTACTGTTACCACTGGGGAAACCTTAGATGCGATTGCCTCTAACCCAATTCTCAAGTCGGCCGATAAAATAATTGGCTTAGACTGGATCATGACTTTTTTGGGTAAAGTGGATAACGCGAAGGTCAAAGCGACAGTAGACCTGATGCGATCGCAATATCCAGATGAATCTCCCGCTCAAATTGCTCACCGTTTAATTGTTGAGAAAGCATGGTCAGCAGGACGTTTGGGATTACTCACTAATATTATTCCCCCTATTGCAGCATTATTGTTAGGAGTTGAACTGATCGCCACTACCAAACTGCAAACCGAAATGGTTTATGAAATTGCGGCAGCCTATGATTTAGATCTCACAGAATCTGCCCGTAGAGGAGAAGTCCTGGCGATATTTGGCTTATCTTTGGGCGCAGACGTGCTAAAAACTGGCTTAAGTATAGTTGAAATTATCCCAGGGATTGGGGCAGTAGTGGGAGCTTCTACAAACGCTGCTATACTTTATGTCTTAGGGCAAACAGCTTGTCGTTTTTATGATGCCAAAGTCAATCAAACAGAATTTGCATCGATGCAGCAACAAACCGATACTGACTGGCAGGTGGCTTTAAATCAGTCTAAAACCATGGATCGCATTTTGGCACAGATGGTTAAAGTTAGCTATTCAAATCAAGAGTGGGCAGAAATATTACCCAAAATTAAAGAAATTTCACCAGCTTCTGTAGAAACAATCGCCGCTAATCTGCAATACTCAGAAGACTTATCGACACTACTTGATCAACTGCTGCCTGAGTTTGCTGCAATAACCTTAAACAGATGTTATGACATTGCTATGTCTACAGGTAATATAACTCTTGCTGAGCAAGAAATTCTCAGCCAGATTGCGGTTAAGTTTAATCTCGATATGTCTGCCCTTGGGGAAAGGAATAGGAAGTAATTGATCCTGTTCTACGCTTTAATGCGTTCAACAACATTTTTTATTTGCTAAACTGATGAATGTTGTTTATTGTATATGGCAACACTAACGAAACAATCAATAACGACACACGTTAAGTTGAGTGTTACTAATCAACTTTGTTTAGCAGAGCAATTTATTGCAGTCGTAAAACGACACGGATGTTGTTTCCTAATTGGTGTACTCATCGCAGGCTTAACTTGAACGAAACCAGCCCATTTCTGAAGAAAATAGTAGCAGTAAAAGGTTCATATGCACATCAGCTCGTCATTGCTTATTCCATTTATCGGCGGAATATATCTTTTTGGGATTCACGTTTTGCTGAGGTTGTTGCAGCTAAAGAAGATCAAAAATTTATAGTCTGTGATTAGGCTAATTTTATATCTTAAGATAGAGCGAGTTAATTGAGTGAAGCTTGTAAACTCTGGATGAGATAGAAATCTAAGTTGAAACATTTTCAGCTAGATCAGAAAATGAGCCTTAAATGTCACAGTTATTTGATTTACCTTTGAAGCGATCGCGATTAACTGCCATTTTATTAATTGCGATCGCTTCTTGTTTTAGTATTGCCACTACAGGAGTAGCTCAAAACGAGAACCTGCTTACTCCCAGCGAACCTGCACCAACAATCATGCCTAGCGATGGGCTGTATTTTGCCGATATAGTAGTTAGAAATCGTCCCATTTTTCAAATTGGTAGTCTACCCCAGCTAGATGCTAGTGCCAGGGCGGCAATTATTAACCGCCGTATCGCCAGCTTGCTGGCACAAAACGATCCAGGTCAAGTCAATATTGCCCCAGACAACCCGCGTCAAATAGCCACCCTAAGAGTCAACAATCGCATTTTGATGACCGTTACCCAACAAGATGCCGAAGATTTTGGTCTTAGCGTTGAGCAGCTAGCCCAAAGATGGGCAGAGCAACTAAATGCAGCATTTAATCAACCTCCTTTGGCAATTGACGTTACCCAACGTCTTTACATTACTACCAGGGAACTGTTACGAGATATTATCGGTAACTTACCTGCGTTAGTGGGGGCGATAGTTGTTATTGGGCTTACCTGGGGTGTTGCGATGGGTGTGCGCTATATTGCCTATAGCTGGGCAAAACAAACTGAAGGGGATTCTTCGACGGAACTTCTAATTGGTAGATTAAGCTATGGCGGAGTGTGGGTAGTCGGTTTTGTGATTGCACTCGGAGTCATGGGGTTAGATTTTGGGGCCTTGCTAGGAGCTTTAGGGCTTACCAGCGTAGCGATTGGTTTTAGTCTCAAAGATGTTTTGAGTAACTATATTTCTGGAGTTATTTTATTAGCTGCCCGTCCCTTTCGGATTAACGATCAGGTAGTCATTGGTGATTATGAAGGCACAATCACTCAGATTCAGTTACGAGCAACAACGATGAAAACCTACGATGGCAGAGTGGTTTATATTCCCAACCAAGAGGTTTTCCAAGCCAGCATTATTAATAATACAGCTTCTCCCCGTCGTCGTAGTTCAGTTACGGTAGGAATTGACTATGGGGAAGATATTAGTGAAGCGATCGCTGTGATCACTAAAGTTATCAATAATATTGAATCAGTGGAAGCAACCCCAGCACCAGACGTATTAGTTTGCGAACTGGCTGCTAGTACGGTTAATTTAGAGATTCGCTTTTGGGTCGACTCTCGTCGTTCTGGGTTCTTGGCAACTACCTCCAGGGTAGCGCAAGTTGTCAAAGAAGCACTGGAAACTGCGGGCATTGAGATGCCAACAGACATTTATACTTTAGTTCTCAAAAAATTGCCCCACGAAATAAAGCTTAAGGAAAGTTAAAAACGGTATCGTACTTTCATGTTTGTCAAACAAACATAAAAATATAATTAAGTTTACAATGTTGTGCAATGGGTTCCAATAGCCAAAATTGGTTGAAAACAGCTTTGAAATTGATTTTAACTAGTTTTTCCAATCATTAATATTGCTCCGACTTAAGATATATACCTTTTTTAGGATGATTTAGGAAGACTTATTAGTTAACCTTAGATTGTCATTATCGTACTAACTTACTGTATGTCCGAGTCAATTTTGGTGGTAGAGGACAATAGCGACCTTTCGTTATTATTTAAGCTGGTCTTAGAATCCGCAGGTTATCAGGTTGATACCGTGGAAGACGGGCGAGACGCTCTAACTCAATTAGCAAAAATTAGACCGCAGCTAGTTGTGATGGACATTATGATGCCAGAAATTAACGGCTTGCAGGTTTCTCGTCAGATCAAAGACAAGCCAGACTATCAGTCGTTGCCAATTTTGTTAGTTTCTGCGGTTGACCGTCTCCAAGAGGAACAGTTTTCTCAGAGTAAAGCGGACGCTATTATTTATAAGCCCTTCGATATAGAACAGTTAATTGACAAAGTTAGCGAACTGACTCGCGATCGCTCCAGAAAAAATCACCTTGAAGCCTCTTCTACGGCAGCAATTAGTTGAAATTATTATGACTAAAAGTATTTAATAGCGATCGCTATTAATATCGTCTGTTAATAAATATATTGGACAGAAATACTTACGGTTGTTTCTTGCTGACTTATAGCTTTGAGCATCAACGTTAAATTTAAGCTTCAGTTTCTGGAAAAATTTCGGGATTAAAAAGATGGGGATAAGTCAGGTTGTGTTTGACAAAAGCGCGTTTAGCTCTAGTAATCAGATCGGTCATATAGATAAATTCATCTCGTGCATCGAGGGGATAACATTTAAGTCTAAATAAGCTCCCCCAGGGTTTTTCCTCCATCACAACTACAATCGGTAACTTCAGATAAGTATACTTACTGGTTTGGGCAACACGATCAAGAATTTTTTTAACCAAATCGAGATCGACTTCATGGGCAAAATAGAACTTGGTGACTACCTGCGCCTCTAATGCTCCTGCGTTGGCATTAGAAACAGCTTCTGTCCAAATCTTGTTATGAGGAATAGTAACAGTATTATCAGTGGGAGTCTGAATTCTAATCGAACGCAAACCATAGCTAATTACTTCGCCATAATGATCGCCAATTTTAATGCGATCGCCTACTCGATAAGGAGATTCAAATAAACCCACAATTCCTGCAATAATCGAACTAGCAAAATCTTTAAAAGCAAAACCCAAAGCCACGGCTACTGTACCAGTTACTGCTAAAATATTGTCTCTGGACAGATTAAGAAACAGGTTCATTAAAAATACCGTCACGATGGTTAACAACACCATCCGCAAAAAGGGCAAAAACTGTTTAACCCGCAAACGCCATTCCTTAGCAATTCTCTCGGAAAGCCAGTTAATCAGCTGATCTATTAGCTTTAAAGTTAAGTAAGTACCTAGCAGAACCAATACTGCCAGGGCAATTTTTTCTGGAGAAATTTTAGCGACAATATCTCTAGTCTCTTCTACTGTCTCTCTGGCGGCATCTCCCGCAGATTCACCCGCAGACTGAGCTAACCAATAAAAATTAGAGGGGGTAAAATAGTTCATTTTAATTTTTAACGTTGATCGATCACGAAATTATTACTCGTCAGCTCTTTTTTTATATTGGGATAATGAATGGGATTGATTTTAATCATTTTCCCACGTTGTTCCACTACACCCTGATGGCGCAATACTTGAACTCTCGCTTGCACTTCTGCTTGAAGATCTCCCAAGCTTTCAGCCAATGCAGATATAGTTAAATCTCCATGAAGCAAAAGAGAGTATAAAAGATATCGATCTGCTGGTTCTAGCTCAGGTAGTTCAGGTAATTTAGGAATTTGAGCAACTATGATTTTTTGAGGCGATTTTTGTAGCTCGTATGCTTCAAGCTTATCAGGCAATCTTTGTTCCGCTTCGGTTTCTTGATAACGAATTGACTTAAGAAAACCCTGTACAGCAACAGTGCTGACTCCGTTAGAAATATCTGCCAGACGGTTAAAGTAGTTGGTTTTGTTGTCTTTGTCGCCGTCGAGGATTTTTTGGTCGATTCTAGGACTGTCAAAAGTAATATCTAAATCATTAACAATTGGGTCAAACCATTCTTGCAGTTGTTCAGAATTGAGTGCAGGTAAGGTAAATACCTCGCCGCAATATGCTTCAATGTTACAAACCGAATTGAGATATTTCCAACCAACCTGTCCTCCGCCGATGATCCAAAAGCGGTCTTTAAAACTATCAAATAGTCTAGACTGTAAGTAGTCTATACCCTCTAACCCGTCTAATGAACGAAGAAAGCACCAGCTAAGATTAGGAATCACTACCACTTCTGACTGGTGAGTCTCAGCATCTTCCTCGACCAATTCTGGTTCTAAGTAATGCTTGAGCTTGGATTTAATCATATCTACATGATCTGGTCTGGCTTTTAAAGGCATCAGCCTGATGGGGATTTGCTTTTGTTCTGCCCAATTTTCTAATGTTTCCGCGAGGATACGAGATACGGCAGTAACTGGACTACTGATAATTACAATTGAATTGTTGGCATTTTCAGGATTAGCACGCCACAGCTCAAACGCCTCATTGAGTTTGTCGGCGATCGCTTTTTGATCGCCAGGATTACTTGGTAAGGCTTCGCTCCGCTCAATCAGCTTGGCTCGTATTTCTTGAGGTAGTTCAATTAAGCTACGCTCTGGCTCTTGAGTTTCTTGAGAATCTTTGGTGTAACGAGAAAACAGAAACCGACGGTTGTTGGCTAACCAGTTTCTAAATTGCTTGAACATCTTTAGCTATGTATGGGGTTGGTTACCGTTACTATGACCGTTGCCTTGGTTACTATTACGACTCTCGGCTAGCTGGCGCAAGGAATCACTAATTCTTCTAGGTTCTGGGTTGTCTCCTTTGGCTGCTGGCCATCCTTCTCTTTGACGAGTGCGATCGCCATCGGTTGATTCTGTTTGGTCGTGGAACAAGATTTGCTGAGTGGGAAACGGCAAATCAATCCCAGCCTCAATCATGCGGTTATTGATCGCGGTTAATACTTTATCCTGTGCATTCATCGCATCAGTACGACGGGGAGGCGTGATCCACCAGCGAGCGCGAATGTTAATCGTACTTGCTGCCAAATCTACCACCAATGCTTCAGGTGCAGGATCTGCTAATGTTTCTGGTAGCTCGTGCAAAACATCCAAAATAACCCGTTTAGCCGCTTCAATATCATCGCCGTAGCCAATACCAATATCGTATTCTAAGCGGCGTTTTTCAAAGGCGGTGTTAACCTTGACTGAATTGGTAAATAGTTCTGCATTAGGAATCACAATTCGGCTACCGTCGTAGGTTCTAATCTTGGTAGCACGGGTTTGAATCTGTTCTACTGTTCCCTCAAATTCTTTGAAAACAATTTGGTCATCGATTACAAAAGGTTCGGTGATAAGGATCAAAATACCTGCCAAAAAGTTTTGCAGAATGTCGCGGAAAGCAAAACCAACTGCAACCCCACTAACTCCTAATAGCTGCACCAGATCTCCAGGCCGAAAAGAAGGGATAATAATCGCTAAAGCTACAAAAGCACCCAAAAGGATAATTAGTCCTTGAGCTAATCTGGCAAGAACTATGCCTAAGTTACTGGAGCGTTTACGTCTAGTTAGGTTCTTGATTAATCTTCTGGAGAATTTTGCCAAAAACCAGAAGATAATAAAGACAACTATAGCAATTAATATATTAGGCAATAGCGCGATCGCGCCCTTAAACATTGAGATGAGCTGCTGCCAAACTGTTTGCATGGGCGTAAAAGAATTCATAGAATTTAAACCATATAAATAATTTGGTTTTTTGGCTCACTCATCAAGTTAAAACAGAAGTTTTTTAAACCACATCTATCTGGAGGAGGGATTTTGTTCCAATGGTGATTAATCCCTATTTTCAGTTTTAAAGCGATCGCCAAAAATAAGCTTGCTCATGATGTCTACAACTATTGAATTAATCCTCATAGGGGATTTTTTCTCTATAGTTGGGTTCTAATAATTAAATCTAAAGATAGAACACAATTGTGGAGAAATAGCGAAGAATTAAGTATAAGAACACACATAAATAATTAGTCTTTTGTGGTTGGTAAGCTAATTTCCAACCACAAGCGAGAAAACCAACAACTTGTAAATTCAAACATACTGTTAATTCAAATTACATTCGCGATCAAGCACCCGAGATAATTCTAACGACAAATTTAAGCTAAATCGAGCAAAATATATATGGATTTTGGGATTCAAGGAAAAGTAGCGGTAATTACGGGCGGTGATTCAGGCATGGGCAAAGCCACAGCCAAGCTGCTGGCAGCCGAAGGAGTAAAAATTGCGCTGATAGATAAAACTACAGACAAAGTAAAGTCTACCGCCAAAGAAATTGGCAAAATCAGCGAGGTGTTGTCAGTTACGGCAGATTTAACCAAAGTCGATGAGGTTGAAGCAGCAAAGCAGCAAATTATCGACCGTTTTGGGACGGTTCACATTTTGGTTAATTGCGCTGGTATTACTGGGGCTACTAAGGAGTTTTTAGAATTAACCGATGAAGATTGGCTAGAAACTATCGACGTTGACTTTATGGGTGCGGTACGGGTATGCCGCGCTTTTATTCCAGTGATGCAGCAAGAAGGCTGGGGCAGAATTGTGCTGATTGGTTCGGAAGATGCAGTGCAACCATACACCGATGAAATGCCTTACTGTGCCGCTAAGGCAGGAATCCTTAATCTAACCAAAAATCTCTCGAAAGCCTACGCCAAAGATGGTATCTTAATTAACTCTGTTTCTCCCGCCTATATCGCAACGCCGATGACTGACGCGATGATGGAAAAACGGGCGCAAGAAAAAGGCATCAGTTTTGAACGGGCGATCGAGACTTTTCTCGATGAGAAGCGTCCTCATCTAGAGCTACATCGTCGCGGTAAAGCACAGGAAGTAGCTGCGGTCATTGCTTTTCTTTGCTCGCAACATTCTAGCTTTGTTGTCGGTGCAAATTATCGGGTAGATGGTGGTTCAGTGGCTACGGTAAGTTAAAAACACTTTTAACTATAAATTATAGTGTCCCAGACTAACAAACTAAACATTAATTAAATCAAAAACAAAATGAACAAACTAACATTATTAGTCCTCAGCGGTACATTACTGTTTGCTGGAGTCGGTTGCGATGACGTTGCTAGAACTAGCGGTGATGCTCCTACCACTGTTGAAGAAGGTGCGCAAGTTGACGACCCCACTCAAGTTGAAGCAACTCAAGACGATGCTACTAGCGAAGTTCGTCGGGAGCAGTTAGATGCCGATATTCGCGCTAGAGAAGAGCGCGACGAGGTTTTCGGAGACGACGAACAAGCGAGAGCCGACTCTGATCTTCAAAGTCAAGTTAGAGCTAAGTTAGAAGCTAATATTACTCAAGGCCAGTTAACTGTAGAAGCTGAAAATGGTCGCGTAATAATTGTGGGTACAGTTCCTAACCAGCAAGATTATGACAGTATTGTGCCTTTGGCACAGGAAATCCAAGGAGTTAATGAAGTAATTATTAGGGACGTGAAAGTTGTGCCTCCAGCTGAATCTTAAGAGGTTAACTAACTGAAATATGTACAAAAGGGTTGGCAATGCTGACCCTTTTTTTGGTTTTGGCGATCACTTTTGAGTATATAAATGATATCAGGTTCGGTAGTAATCATGAAGTCGAGAACACGCCTTCTAAAACTGTTCTGATTGAACATTTAGGTTGTTTAAACAATACTACTTATGATAGAGTTTTACAACATAACATTTCGTTACATTGTAAATAAGCAACTAGCAATAAGTAAGGTTTAACTTTAACGAGGTCTAATAATATGCAAGCTCAAACACCCGAACCAAAACTAGGATTTACTCGATTCGCTGAACTATGGAATGGCCGTCTAGCAATGATTGGGTTCGTCTCCGCTATTGTGGTAGAAATGGCTACTGGTCAAGGCATCCTTGGACAATTAGGTATTATGTAACCAGGCATTTATTTAGCTAATTCGATTATTTTACAGTTGGGATTGGCTATTAATATTTAACTCAAACAAAAAGTTAAGAGAAAGTAAGTTAATCAAAGTTTAATTTGACTGAAATCTCTTATTTTTTTGCAATTAAATCTAATAGATTCGCTAGCACACAACAATAAATGACTTCTCTACAATACAGCTTCATCTTACGACGAAGTGCAACTATTTTATCTGTAGCAATTTTAACCCTGGCAATTATTGCAGCTGTATCAGGTATATTAATTGGATTTTATTATGAACCAGCAGCAGGAAATGCCTACAAATCTCTCGCCACAATTGTTGAAGACGTACCACAAGGAACACTAATCTATGGACTACACAATTGGGCAGGGAATGGAATTATTATAGTTTCTTTGGTTCAGCTAGTTGTGATGTTTTTAGGCAGACAGTTTAAACGTAGTTGGCTCACTGCCTGGATTAGCGGGATTGTTTTAACCTTATCCACTATTGGTTTGGGTTGGACAGCAATGATTCTTGCTTGGACTCAGCTAGGCTTTTGGCGTTTGAAAGTTGAACTAGGAACGATCGCTGCCATTCCTCTAGTCGGACAAACAATTAAAAATATCCTCACTGGAGGTGGTGGGATCAATACCAGTACAATTGTCCATTTCTACACCATTCATGGCTATATTTTATCCGTAGTGGCGATCTCTTTATCTGTAATTCACCTAGTCGCTTTGACCATTCAAGAACAAGAATTGAAAGGTTTAAGACTTCAAAAGTTGAAAAAATTACTGACATCAATGTCTACTCAAGATCCCCAGGCTAAGGCAGAAAATGTCGCCAGCTAAAATCAGTCTACCCATAGTTGGTGAACCTAATTCAATCTTATTCAAGACTAAAACCAATTCTTGGTTTAGCATGGCGATCGCCATTACAATTATAGTTCTTTGGTCAGTAAGTTTGGTCGGCTTGTTAAAGCTAGATCTCAACCATCTGCCTGTGATCTTGATTATCTTAGCAATGTGGTTAAGAGTTTTCTTGCACACAGGAATATTTATCATCATTCACGATGCGATCCACGGTGTAGTTTGCCAAAATAAGCAGATCAACAATTTGATGGGCTATCTTGCTTCGTTCTTATATGCCATCTTGCCTTATCAAACACTAGCCACAAATCATCGGCTGCATCACAATTACCCTGCTAGCGAACAAGATCCAGATTTTTATGCTGCAAATCCACATAACTTTCTACTTTGGTACATCAGCTTTATGCAAGATTATCAAAAGGGTAGGCAGTTTTGGATTTTGTTTTGGGGCATGACAATTATCTTCTGGATTTTGATTTTATTACATATTTCTATCGCTAACATCTTTTTGTTTTGGGTAATTCCAATTATCATTAGTTCACTGCAACTATTTACTTTTGGCATATTTTTACCCCACTGCCCTAGAAAATCAGGATATAGCGATCGCCATCGAGCTAAAAGCAGTAACTATTCAGTCTTGGTTTCTTTTCTTAGCTGTTACCATTTTGGTTATCATTGGGAACATCATCAATATCCATATTTACCATGGTATAAGCTACCTCAAGCTCATCAAGCAGCGAGTGATCAATGAATGGTTTGATTAAAAGTCTACAAATTGAGGTAAACAGCATTGACAGCGTCTTTTCCCTCCTCCCAGAGGCATAAAAACCATCTATTATCTGCGATCAACCGTAAGTTAGATGCTTGTGCTGGAATTTCACGTAACACTGTAGATATTCAGCAATACGGTTTTAATAGGAGCAATATATAACTATGGCAGCTACATTAGATGCAACTCAAAAAAAGGCGATCGCTACCAAATTAGCAGACATGAAGGTGCTGCAAAACTTGATGATTTCTAATGAAGAAAAGCTATTACAAGCAACCCAAGGCAATGAAAGAGCTACTAAAGCAATCACTGATATGTTGGAAGATGATCGCAAAAGTATCACGGCGCTTGATGAAGCCATGGTAGAATTAGAAGTGTCTTCTGAGCCAAGCGATACAGTGACTAATATGTCTCAAAAGATTGAAGAAATCATGTCAGGAACCCAGCTTGATCTGTATGAAAAAATTCTGCAACATGAAGGTTTAAAACACCAGTTAGTTATGACAGGTTTATTGATCCATAAAGCAGCACAAGCAACTGATGGTGTGCTACAAAAATCAATTGACCCCATTAATAAAGTGAATTTTAAAAACCGCGCTCATCAAGAACAGCTAAAAACTATTATTTACTATTATGGTGTGCGTGAACTAGTTGGAGAAGAACCTGAAGCTAACATTTGGGGTGCTGCTGATGATGCGATCGCCGCTTTAAAAGGCGCATTTGGTGGACTAACTGAATAATTCTCAATAATTAAATTGGCTAATTCAAAGGCGCAAACTATTACTATTTGCGCCTTGGTAATTTTAAATATTAAATAATTATTAGGATAAAATGCCTAGAGCAATCGCCATAGACGGTTAGAGAAACCCCGCCGCTTGCACCCATCGCCTTGGGGTGTTAAACGACGGGGCTGACTCTGACTTCGTCAATCTTAAATATCTTCACTTCTTATCCCCATGAACAGCAAAAATCATTGATAATTAATAACTGTTTACTGTTGAGCGTTAAATGATTTATGTCTTTTGTTGGCTTACATATCCATAGCGACTATAGCTTACTCGATGGTGCATCTCAAATACCTCAGTTAATCGATCGCGCTTTAGAATTAGATATGCCAGCGATCGCTCTAACCGATCATGGGGTAATGTATGGGGCGATCGAACTGATTAAAGTCTGTCGCAACAAAGGTATTAAGCCAATTATTGGCAATGAAATGTATGTAATTAATGGCGATATCGAAGTCAATATTACAGAAAAGAAAAAACGTCACCGAAAATATCATCAGGTGGTGTTAGCCAAGAATACTCAAGGATATAAAAACTTAGTCAAGCTAACCACTATTTCGCATCTCAAAGGCTATCAGGGTAGCGGTATCTTTGCTCGTCCCTGTATTAACAAAGAGTTATTGAAGCAATATCACGAAGATTTAATTGTCACTAGTGCTTGTTTGGGAGGAGAAGTACCCCAAGCGATTTTAAAAGGAGATTTAGCCCATGCCGAGAAGGTAGCTAAATGGTATCAAGATGTATTTGGCGATGATTATTACTTAGAGATTCAGGATCATGGTTCGCCAGAAGATCGCATGGTGAACGTAGCAATTGTCAATATTGCTCGTAAACTAGGGATTAAGATTGTGGCAACTAACGACTCTCACTTTATTTCTTGCTATGACGTAGAAGCCCATGACGCGCTATTATGCATCCTTACCCAGAAACGAATTACCGATGACAAAAGGCTGCGCTATAGCGGTACAGAGTACCTTAAATCTGCGGCGGAGATGAGGCTGCTGTTTCGCGATCACCTAGAGGATGATGTAATCGAAGAAGCGATCGCTAATACTCTAGAAGTTGCTGATAAAATTCAGCCTTACAATATTTTAGGGGAACCCCGTATTCCAGATTATCCCGTTCCTGCCGGGCATACTGCTGATAGTTATTTAGAAGAAGTTACGCGCCAAGGATTACTCGAAAGACTTAAATGCCGTAATCATAACGAAGTCGATCCTGTATACATGCAACGGCTTGAGGTTGAACTCAAAGTAATGCAAGAAAAAGGTTTTTCCACCTACTTTTTGGTAGTTTGGGACTATATTAAATACGCTAGGGATAATCAAATCCCTGTTGGGCCAGGTAGGGGAAGCGCAGCAGGTTCATTAGTGGCATATTGTCTTAAAATCACTAACATCGATCCAATCCATCACGGCTTATTATTTGAGCGGTTTCTTAATCCCGAACGCAAATCGATGCCTGATGTGGATACAGATTTCTGTCCTGATCGCCGTGGCGATATGATTAAATACGTTACAAACAAGTACGGTGAAGCTAACGTTGCTCAAATTATTACCTTCAACCGCATGACTTCTAAAGCGGTATTAAAAGATGTAGGGCGGGTATTAGGCATCGACTTTGGCGAGCAAAATCGTATTGCCAAGATGATTCCCGTAGTGCGGGGTAAACCAACCAAACTTCAGGTGATGATCTCGGATGGTACTCCAGAACCTGCTTTTAAACAGGCGTACGAAAGCGAAAGCGTCAAAGTTTATAACGATAACAAAGAAGAAGTTGGTTCGGTTAAAGTTCGCAACTGGGTTGATATGGCGATTCGGATTGAAGGTACTAATAAAACCTTTGGCGTTCATGCTGCTGGCGTGGTAATTTCTTCCCAGCCTTTAGATGAAATTGTCCCTCTACAAAAAAATAATGACGGGTCAGTAATTACTCAATATTATATGGAGGATATTGAAGCTTTAGGTCTATTAAAAATGGACTTTTTAGGCTTAAAAAATTTGACGACGATCCAACGGGCGGCAGGTTTAGTTCAAAAAACTAAAGGGATTACTCTCGATTTAGATCAAATACCTTTGGATGAGAAAAAAGCTTTAGAAATCATGGCTAAAGGCAAGCAAAAGAAACTGCCAGCAGATATTCAAGAGACTCATAAACTGTTCCGTGCGGGAAACTTAGAAGGTATTTTTCAACTAGAATCTGATGGCATGAAGCAGATTACCAGAGACTTAAAACCTTCAGGTATTGAAGATATTTCCTCCATTTCCGCTCTCTATCGTCCAGGACCATTAGATGCAGGATTAATTCCAATTTTTATTAATCGCAAACATGGCAGAGAAAAGGTTAGTTATCAACATCCTTTATTAGAATCAATTCTTAAAGAAACCTATGGCGTGATTGTATATCAAGAGCAAATTATGAAAATTGCTCAAGAATTGGCAGGCTATTCGTTGGGCGAAGCCGATCTACTTCGTCGCTGTATGGGTAAGAAGAAATTAGCCGAAATGGAAAAGCATCGGGAGAAGTTTATTGATGGTTCGGCTAAAAACGGGGTGAGAAAAGAATTAGCTAACGAACTATTCGATCAGATGGTCTTATTTGCCGAATATTGTCTAAGTTATGACACGGAAGTGTATACTGTTGAGTATGGTGCGCTACCTATTGGCAAAATTGTCGAATCGCAAATAAAATGTTCGATTTATAGTGTCGATCGCCACGGCTTTGTTTATACTCAACCAATTGTTCAATGGCACGATCGCGGTACGCAAGAAATATTTGAATATACTTTAGCTAATGGTGCAACAATTAAAGCTACTAAAGATCATAAATTTATGACCTCTGATGGGCAAATGCTACCTATTGATGAAATATTTGAAAAAGGTTTAGATTTATTGGAATTAAAACCGAATGAATTGAAAGTATCAGTATTAACTAGCAATCTGCATTTAATTAAGCAAAGTTAATTGTTTGGCATCTTCCAGCTTGCGTAAATTATTACAAGTTCCTGTAGTCAAATATTCTTGAATATCTATAAATATTTTTTGAGCTAGAATATATGCCAAATTAACGGGTACAGCATTACCAACCATTTTATAGCCATTATTTATCTGGTCATATTTAAAAATAAAATTATCAGCAAATGTTTGTATTCTGGCACATTCTCTGACAGATAATCGACGATATGGCTTAAGAGATAAAGGATCAAAGATTCTTTGATCTTTCTCAAAAAAAATCATTTTATTAGCTTGAGGATGTAAAGGCGCGTGTCTTCCTCCAGCTTGAATAGTAAAAGATGGTTCTTCCCAACTTCTCACTCTATTTCTAGACATGTAAATACTAGAAAAGCTTGTATCTAAATATTCATGATTTGGAACTACTTTACATGTTTTATTAAGCTTATCTTTTATTCTAATTGGTTCGATTAATCTTAAATCATATATAGCATCTTTGATTTTTAAACCAGGCTTAACGGCTGATGGGAAATTAAAAATACCATCTAGTTTATGATGATATCCAACAATAATTACTCTTCGTCTATCTTGCGGAACACCAAAATTATTAGCATTTAAAAGTTGATAAGAAACTTCGTATCCTATATTTCTAAATTGATTTAATATATTAGTAAAAGCTTTTGTATGTCTTTGGGCTAAAATACCGCTAACATTTTCAGCTAAGAAGAAAAGAGGCTGTTTATCTTCAACAATTCTGATATAGTCATGAAATAATTGCCCGCGAGAATCATTAATTCCCCGGCCTGCACCTGCTTCACTCCAACTTTGACATGGTGGTCCGCCAATAATTCCCAAGCATTCGGGTATTTCTGAAGAATTAATATCTCTAATATCTCTGCGATCTAAAGTAGTTTGAGGATGATTTAATTCGTAAGTGTTCCAAATAGACTTATCATATTCATTTGCCCAGATAATCTTGAATTTTGCTCGGGAGAAACCTAAATCTAATCCTCCACACCCTGAAAATAAAGAAATAATTTCCATTACTTAAATTATTCATCCCACACTTAACATTTTAGAAATTTTCTGCAACCATCTAGTTTGTTATGAAAATTCTGTTCCGTCCACTTCAAAATATAAGTATTGACTAGTACTATACTGTAGCTACTAGTTTATTGCTTTGCTCACAAGCGATCGCACCAGGCAATAAATCCTTAGAATTAGAGTAGGATACACCTAAGTTTTTTAATACACCTCGTCATGAGTTCCAATATCAATCAATAGGATTGCTTCCTTATCTGTATCTCGCTCTCGTCTAAAAGTATAGACAATTCGAGAATCATAAGCTACAGAACAAGCCCATAAACCTTCCAAGTGACCACTTAATTTATGAGGTTTCAAAATCTTCAATAACTTGTTGAATAGATACAGTATTACTCAGAAAAGATAGTTTTTATCTTACCTGGATACGATTGTACTTTTTATTTTATGATAAGCGACAGGTCTAGCAACCAAACATCACCGCGTTTAAGAGCCATAAGTTGTCTTCGCGCTCAAGCATTGCTGCACAATTGTATCTACTAGTCTATTGCTTTACTCACAGGCGATCGCACTAGGTAATAAATCTTGAGAAGTGAAAACTGCGATGAGCATTTAATCACTAACCCACTACAGAAATCCCTTCGACGATTAAAGCAGGAGTGTAACAAGAATCATTCCAAATTAAGTCGCTGCCTAAGGCAACTACCTGGTTTAAAATTTGATAAACATTGCCGGCAATCGCCGTATCTTTAACTCGCCCGATTATTTTGCCATGCTTAACTCGATAACCAAGATCGACATTAACCGAGAAGTCGCCACTGATATCGGCATCACCACCAAGCATTTGATCGACAATAATGCCGTTATCTAGTTTAGCAAGCAACTCAGCAAAAGAACTGTTCCCTGGTGCAACAATCAAATTAACCAACGAGGGACTAGGATAACTATCTAAATCGGGACGAAAGCCGTTTCCTGTAGGTTTAAGGTTTAACTCCCTGGCAATAGTGCGATCGCAATAAAATTGATTTAATACTCCTCGATCAATTAGAGTTAGCTTCTGGGTTGACATTCCTTCATCATCAAAGGGACAGTCATAGGGCGGCAAGTTTGGTTGTTGCGATAAGCTAATTAGTTCCGAAACTACCAACTCTTGTTGCCGACTACTCCAGGGAGAAGATTTTTCTTGAACACTCAGGCCATTTAAAGCCGATGCGACAGTACTCCAAAGGACGGTTGCAGCACTAGCAGTAAGTAATACGGGAACTTTCCCCTGAGGTGGGGCAACGTTGCGTTTTGCCCAATCCAAACGCTGGATAATTTGCTCGATTACTGGATCAACATCGAGTTTTTGTTTACTGTATTCTCCGTCATAAATACCTAAAAAGTCTTCCCCGCGGACTAACTCTACACCAAGAGAATAGCTAGAACCAGACTCTTTATAGTGACAGTGCAACCCCTGAGAATTGATTAAAGTTGTAGTTTCTTGTTCAAATTCTAATTCTGCCGAACAAACTAAATCAGGATATTCTTCTCGTAGTTTAGTAATTGCTTGATTACCTAACTCGATCAGATCCGCTACCGAAACAGTTACCCCTGTCAAATCGTGAATTGCCTGGCGTGGTGGTGCTAATTCAATGATTTCAGGTTCGTTTAGTTGCGATAGCGCGATCGCCTTCTCGACTAATAATTCTGGTTCAATTTTGCCATAGGCCACGGCCAAACCAGGACAACTATCCTGCCACAATCTTAAAGCTGTACCTACAGATTGAGAACTTTCTAGTTGCTTGAGGCGATTCCCCTCAAAAAAAATTGGTTGAGATTGGGATGTGATCTGATAAACTTCTGCATGGCTTATTCCTCGGCGAGATGCCAGGTAAAGCAAGGATTCTAATTCTTCATTCATCAATTTCAATCACCAGCTTCTAGAAATATTTACCAGCCAGGTTTATTTTAGTTGTTTTGAGTCAATCCAATTGCGATTAATCAGCGTAATAATTAAATGTAAACACAATTGCCATCAACTAGAATTGCGACCATACGAAGTTAAACATGACCAACTCTAGCTTAGATTTAAGCAGTCAATTATTAAATAATCGCTATTATCTTCATGACTTAATTGCTCAAAGCAATTATACCCAAGTCTTTTTAGCTAGTGACCTAGTGGGAAATCGAAAATGTGTAGTCAAACAGTTGTGTCTTAATTTGTGTCCTGCCAAGGCAAAGCAAGCAATTGAATCTATGTTTTGGCAAGAAGCACAAATATTAAACAAGCTGACTGGCAAACACCCACAAATTTGTCAGTTTTACGGCTATTTTAGGGATCATGATGCTTTATATTTGGTGCAGGAATGGATTTCAGGCATCACCTTAGAACAAAAGCTGCACCAGCAGCACCAGCTATCTGAGTCGGAAACCAAAGAGATTTTACTCAGCCTATTATCTGTTTTAGAGTGTATTCACCGCCTGGGGATTATTCACCGCGATATCAAACCCAATAATATTATTTTACGGTCAGAAGATAATCTACCTGTATTGATTGATTTTGGTGTTGCTCAAATTGGCGATCGCCGTGAACCGAAAATTATCGTGGGAACTCCTGGGTATATGTCCTTAGAACAAGCAATGGGTCAAGCAGCCTATGACAATGATCTTTATAGCTTGGGTTTGACGGCAATTCATCTGCTGACAGGAAAACCGCCTCAAAATATTAATTTGGAGCATTATCAATCTTATTTTAGCCGTAATCTCATGACCGTGATCAAGCGGGCGATCGCACCTCAAACCGAGCAAAGATTTGCCTCTGCCACTGAGATGAGATCGGCGTTGCAGTATTCAGAGGAACTATCATCTGCAACTAAAGCCAATACTAGTAAATTTAATCCAAGATCATGGGGAATATGCCTATTGATCGGGATGCAGCTTGCTGGGTCGTATCTTGGTTGGCGTTATCTAACTGCGGAACTAAATGAGCAACCGCCAATAAATTTTGCCGACTTACCTCAAGCACAATTGCCCCTGCCAACTGAAGCTGAGATTGAGAATGATGCCCAAGCGACAATTTTAGCAACTAAAAATAAGGCGCTTCAAGCTGTAATTTTCACTCCTGGGACTGAAGAAAACAAAATTCTTCAAGCTTTGGGCGAACCCGTTTGGCGCCAACCAGGTTTTTGGGCAAACAGTATTGCTTGGTCTTATGAAGATGTTATTGCTGAAGGAATTGACCTGGGATATATCTTTGACAGCCAAACCAATGAACTACGTCAGGCAGAAATAGCAGTTCCCCCTTCAACTAACTTTAGTGCAGTGCGTTCTGCTCTAGATTCGCTATTAACCGCAGAAACACTCCCCGCCGATCTCGAACCAGGTTTAAAAGCTGTATATCAGCGTCAACAAGCTACCCATAACTTTACCGCAGGTGGCTTAGAAGGAATTATTCAGCGTAATCAACAAGACCGTATCTATATGGCGGTTTGGGCAGCAGATTTTCATTAATGTAAATTTTAGCTGAATCCAATCTCGTTACTTTGGCGTATTAATAATACAGGCAGGGCAAAATTAATCTCTGTCAGCCGTAACAGTATTAACTTGGCTCACTGGACTAGGCAAAAGTCAGGGAATAGCTGATTAGCTAATACTATTTGTGACTCAGACCTTTTAGGGTTGTTACGGCAATTAACTTAAGTCCCATAGCTGGATACAGGTTTGTCAGTCAAAAGCGCTGTAGTGCTTTATGGCTGCTATATAAAAAGGAGATCGCTTGCCCTATTTACTAATTGAATGGGGCTGGCTTCGCTATGCAAAAAACATCGTAAAAATTAGTAATTTATGCAATACACCGCAGATTCAAACACCCTCAACGGTTCAGAACCAACCATACCTGAAGTCGCTCTAGACTCAAAATTTGTCGCTTTAACTGACAATAACACTTTAATCTCTTTTGACCCGAGCAACCCTACAGATACAGATTCAGTAGCAGTTACGGGAGCTGACGGGGCATTACTAGGTATTGATACTCGCCCAGCAGATGGTTTAATTTATGGTATTACTACCGCTAATAATATCTACACGATCGATGCCGATAGCGGTGCAGTGACCTATATCAGCACTTTGGATACGCCTTTTGAGGGGGGAACAATATCGGGATTTGACTTTAATCCTGTTGCCGATCGCTTGCGTCTAGTCGGAGATAATGACCAAAACTTTCGGATTAACGTCGACACGGGAGAAGTAACCGTTGATGGTACTTTGGCTTTTGCCGAAGGAGATGCTAATCAGGGTGTCAATCCTAACATTACTGCTGCTGCCTATACCAATTCCTTTGACGGTACGGATAGCACTCAGCTATATAACATCGACACTTTATTAAATGACCTGGTATTACAAAACCCACCCAATGATGGAACGTTGGTAACAGTAGGAGATTTGGAAATTGATTTTGATACTTTAGGCGGTTTCGATATTCTTTCTTCTCCTAATGGTGACAACGCTGCTTTTGCCGTTTCTGACTCTACCTTATATACTGTCGATCTTGATACGGGAATGGCGTTTAGTGTGGGTGAGATCGCTTCAGATAATGCTAACTTACAGGGATTAACTATTGTTTCTCACGACAGCGATCGCAATGTAGAAATTGACGCTCATACGGAAAATTATCAGCCTCTGCTCGATCTTAACGACATCAACGATTCTACAATTAACTTTACTGTTGATCGAGATGCTGGGTTGGAAAATACCGTTGGTTTCTACAAAGTAGACCCCCAAGGCAATGTCACTGATTCTGTATCTGGTAATACGATCGCCCCAGGAGATGAAGATTATACTGCAGCTGCGATCGCCAATCGTTCTGATATCAGCCTCAATGGAATCAATGGAGCATCAAGCGAGTTTACCTCAGAGTTGGCGGGCGGTGCGATTTATGCACCTTTCCTAGTAGTTGACGGCACAATTGAACAGCTAGAAGATGGAGACAGCAGTAACGATCCTGCTGTGTATTTCCCCTTCCTAGGCGCCAACTCTGATAACACAGAACATATTCGTAGCTTGGGAGAAAACATTCTCGGATTTGAAGATGCGCTTAATGGTGGCGATCTAGATTATGGTGATTTGGTTGTTGAATTTGATTTTGCTTAAAATAATTGATTCAAGTACCGTAATTAATTGGTAGCAGGATCTGGGGAATTATCGTCATCGAAAGGCGCTCAATTCCCCAGATAAGTAATTGAGCGCAGCAAAATTTGAGGGCATTGCTGAATTGTAATGCCATGTCAGTATTTTAGGATATACAACCAAGGTTACTTTGCTTTGATTTAAGCTTTTTATCCTACATTTCTAGTTTGGTCAAGAGAAGATATTATGTAAGTATGCTACTCTTCGTCTTCATATATGTCTTCTGAATCACCCAGCCATGTTTCTCAGGCTGATGCAGACTTATTTTTGCTCTTGCAGAATGGGCAGACTGATATTTTAGCCATTTTATACGATCGCCATGCTGCTTTAGTATATGGGGTAGCATTACGACTGCTTCAAAATACTACTGAAGCAGAAGACTTGACCCAGGATATATTTTTGCTTCTGACTAGAAAATGCTCTTACGATCCCAAGCGAGGAACTTTACGTACTTATTTGGGAATATTAACGCGATCGCGTGCCTTAGACCGTTTGAGATCCCGTAGCAGAAACCAAAAAAAGCTCCGCAATCAATCATTAGATGAAACCACTAAGGTGTTGTCCGAAAGCCCGATGGTCAAAGTTGCTCAATTAGAGCGATCGCATGAGGTACAAGAGGCTCTCAAACAGCTATCAATTCAAGAACAAGAAGTGTTGAAAATGGCATACTATCAAGGCTTAAGCCAGTCAGAAATTGCCAACCAGTTAAATATTGCACTAGGAACAGTTAAATCAAGATCGCGCCGTGGCTTACTCAAACTGCGTCAAGCCCTAATCAAGTTGAGGGGGCAGTCTTAGCATTATGTCAACACTACCATCAGATTGCGAACAGCTACTAATTTCAGGTTATGTCTTGGGAAATTTGAGTCCGGCCGAAGCTTTATTGTTTGAAGAGATGTTAAGCGAAAATCCTCACCTGATCGACCAGGTAACAACCATGCAGCAGGCTTTAGATTTAACTTACACTTCTCCAGAAATATCACCGCCAGTTGCTTTGCGCGATCGCGTTTTAACCGCAGCCAATGCTCAAAAAGTTGATGTGGCAACAGCAAAACCTGCGGTTAATAACTTAGAAGCAACCACATCATCTAAGCCCAAATTATTGGGTAAAATTCTAGGCGCGATCGCGAGCGCAACAATTGCCATACTAGGTATTGCTAACTATCGTCTGTGGCGCACGATCCAAACGGTTCAAACTGATGTCGATTCAGCGATCGCTCAAAATACCTACTTATTGGAGGGAGAAGATTTACCCAAGACAACAACAGCCAAGCTAGTTGTTAACCCTAACCAACTAAACGCTACTCTGATCGCTAATAATCTACCAGTTTTACCTCCAGAAAAAGTTTACGCTTTATGGACGGTGGTGGGTAAAGACGTTCCGTATACCACAGATGATAAAGGAGCAATTTTGACTGCGGTTTTTCAAGTAAACGAATCAGGCGATTTTAATCGAGAAATTGCTGTTCCCCAACCACATCTCGAACCGAGGACGATTAATCAAATTGCGATTACGGTAGAAGACAAATCTGCCCCTCAAGCCCATACAGGTTCAATTTTTATGTCTACGGCAGATCGGCTTGGAACAAATTGATGGTAAATTAATTATCCTGGGAATAGCTGCTGATCGGCTAAAACTGTCTTCTGGCTCAAATAAATAAACATCATGACTTCCATTCTCCAACAGCTTCAAGATTCGGTTAGCCAAGCTCTGGTATCTGCTTTTGGTTCAGAATTTGAGGATAGCGATCCTCTGGTCGTGCCAACTAATAATCCTCAATTTGGCGATTATCAGTCTAACATAGCTCTATCTCTAGCCAAACCCCTCAAGCAAAATCCTCGTGCGATCGCCCAAGCGATTATTGACCAACTTCAAATTGAGCAGATGTGTGAGACACCGACAATTGCTGGCCCAGGATTTATCAACTTTATGGTAAAATCTAATTATATTGGGAAAGTATTGCGTAAAATCCACTCTGATCCCAGACTAGGTATTGAAACAACCAAAAATCCGCAACGAATTATAGTCGATTATCCTAGTCCCAATGTTGCCAAAGAAATGCACGTGGGACATTTGCGATCGGCAATTATTGGTGAGTGTCTCAGTCGAATTTTAGAATTTGTGGGTCACGATGTTCTACGTATTAGTCACATAGGTGATTGGGGTACTCCGTTTGGCATGTTAATTGCTTATTTAAGAGAAGCTTATCCTGAAGCTTTGACAAGCCAGCAAGAACTTAATTTAGGAGAACTAGGCACTTTTTATCGTCAAGCAAAGAAGCGATTTGACGAAGATGAAAATTTCCGTGAAGCTTCCAGACAAGCGGTAGTGCAGTTACAGGCAGAAGACCCAGCCACCATTAAAGCCTGGAAAATTGTCTGTGAATTATCCAGTCGTTCCTATCGCCAAATATATGACTTGATGGGATTATCGACGTTCATTGAACGAGGCGAATCCTTTTACAATCCTTTTTTAGCCGATACCTTACAAGAGCTAGATCAGTTAAATCTCTTAGAAGCCAGTGAAGGGGCAATGTGTGTCTTTCTAGAAGGTTTTACCAATAGAGATGGTGATCCTTTACCGTTAATTGTCAAAAAATCTGATGGGGGATATAACTATGCCACCACGGATCTGGCAGCTATTCGTTATCGAGTTAGAGAAGACAAAGTTCAACGAGTTATCTATCCCGTAGGTTCAGAACAAAATAATCATTTCGCTCAAATCTTTCAAGTGGGTAAACGTGCCGGCTGGATTACAGAACAACACGACTTTGTTCACGCGGAATTTGGGTTAGTTTTAGGAGAAGATGGCAAAAAGCTCAAAACTCGTTCAGGAGAGGCGGTTAGGCTGCAAGATTTATTAAATGAAGCCATAGCAAGAGTTCGTGCTGACTTAGAAGCTAGGTTTGCTGAAGAAAATAGAAACGAAACAGAAGAATTTATTAACCATGCTGCGCAAGTAATTGGTATTAGTGCCGTTAAATATGCAGATCTTAGCCACAATCGTGTGTCAGATTACAGGTTTAGCTACGATAAAATGCTAGACCTTAAAGGTAACACTGCTCCTTATTTACTTTACGCTTATGTACGGGTACAAGGAATTAGTCGTAAAGGCAACATTGATTTTTCTAAGTTAAGTAATGTCGAAATTGTTTTAGAGCAAGAAGCTGAATTAAGTTTGGCTAAACATATCTTGCAATTTGAGACAAATATTAAAGATGTCGAAAAGGATTTATTACCGAACCGTATTTGCTTATATTTGTTTGAGTTAAGTCAAAAATTTAATCAATTTTACGACCAATGTCCTGTCTTACAAGCAGATGAACCTCAAAGAACTTATCGTTTAATCTTGGCTGATTTAACCGCTAGAACTATTAAGTTAGGGTTATTTTTATTAGGAATTGAAGTATTAGAAAGAATGTAAGCCGTGGATATAGTGGTTGACAAATTATTAGACTTCCCTCATGTCATTAAAAACTAAACCAACAATCATATCTTTACTTAGTGGAATTCTAATGGGATTAGCACCTGCACCATTTAATGCCTGGTATTTTGCTTGGGTTGCTTTAGTACCTTTATGGATTTTAATTAGACAAGAAAAATCTCTCAAACAATTCATTATTCTGGGTTTAGTTTGGGGAGTTGGTTATGATGGTTTAGCTTTATTTTGGATTACTGGAGTCCATCCTATGACTTGGATGGGAGTACCCTGGTTATCCAGTTTATTAATTGCACTTTTTTGTTGGGTTTTTATTACTTTGTGGGGTGCGGGAGTAGTAATTAGCTGGTCATTTTTGTGGGGATTAATTAATCAAAAAATTACAGGTAAAAATCTTGCAAGTAGTTTAATTCGAGTTTTAATGGGAATAGCTTTATGGTGTGGTTTGGAAACCTTGTGGACTTATACCCCTCTATGGTGGCCAGCGATCTCCTATACTCAAAGTCCCCATAATTTAGTAATCCTACAACTAGGAAAAATATCAGGAATTAATACAGTTACTGCGGTAATTATTGCCGTTAATGGACTTATTGCTGAATCTATTTTAGCTTGGCAATATAAGATTAAGTCAAAAAGTAAAGTCTTACTTTTTTTTGCTTTAATAGTATTAATATTTAGTCATGTATTAGGTTTCTACATCTACCAAATACCAATAGCCAAAGATAACTTAGCCCCATTAAAAGTTGGCATGATTCAAGGCAATATACCCAATGCAATCAAACTATATTCCGAAGGATGGCGTAGAGCGATCGCTGGCTATACTTCTGGCTATCAAAGACTAGCTAAACAAGGTGTAGATGTAGTCTTAACTCCCGAAGGAGCATTACCTTTTTATTGGGAGGATATTATTGATAATTCTAGTTTTTATCAGGCAGTAATTACGCAAAAAGTACCTGCTTGGGTTGGTGCAAACGGTAGAGATGGTGATAGCTATACCAATAGTTTATTTACCCTAACAGGCGCAGGAGAAACATATAGTCGTTACGATAAATATAAGCTTGTACCTTTGGGGGAATATATTCCCTTTGAATCAGTTTTAGGAGAATTGATTGATCGCTTATCGCCTCTAGAAGCTCATCTAGCAGCAGGTAAACCCAAGCAAATCTTTGATACTCCCTTTGGTCGAGCAATTGTGGCTATCTGCTACGAATCAGCCTTTCCGCAACACTTTTGGCGACAGGCAAAAGCGGGGGGAGAGTTTATCATTACTGCATCGAATAATGCCCATTATAGTACAGTGATGCCAACTCAACACCATGCCCATGACGTAATGCGAGCCATAGAAAGCGATCGCTGGGCAGCCAGAGCAACTAATACAGGTTATTCAGCGATCGTCGATCCTCACGGCAATACTTTGTGGATTTCCCAGATAGATCAGTATGCAATTCACCAACACACTATCTACCGTCGGCAAAACCAAACTTTATATGTGCGTTGGGGAGACTGGCTAACCCCAACATTACTTTTGCTGGGTGGATTATTAGGACTGAGCAAAATTAAGTAGCAAACTGCAACTGAAAACGATTTTAAATTATAGTATAATTTAAAGCAACTACATTTATATTTTACCTTCTGACTTCTGACTTCTGACTTCAATTAATCTGTACCCAAGTATCTTTACTCCCGCCACCCTGAGAAGAGTTAACTACTAATTGTCCTGACTCCATTGCCACCCGCGTCAGTCCACCAGGATAAACATAAATCTCTTCCCCTTGATGGATAATGTAAGGGCGTAGATCTGTATGTCGCCCTTCTAAGCGATCGCCAAAGACGGTAGGAATGCTAGAAAGCTTAATTATTGGTTGTGCTATATAACTGCGAGGTTGGGATTTAATTTTCTTAGCAAATGCTTCTCGTTCAGATTTAGTAGCCTTAGTGCCGATTAACATTCCATGTCCCCCTTCTTCGCTGGCTGATTTTACCACCAACTCATCAAGATGTTCGAGAACATACTGGCAATCTGACTCCTGCCAACATAAATAAGTAGGGACGTTAGGCAAAATTGGTTCTTCACCTAAATAATAACGAATCATCTTAGGGACATAAGCATAGACAACTTTATCGTCTGCTACCCCCGTACCCAAAGCATTAGCTACAGAGAGTTTGCCTTGGTGACACAGATCGGCGATCGCAGCAGTACCAGAAGGGTAATTCCCGCCTGACTTTAAAGAGTCAAAAAGTTTTTCTCCTCCCCGTCGGTAAATTACATCAACTCGTTGTAGTCCTTGGTCAGTATGCATGTGCAGATAGCCATCTTCTAGCACTATATCCTTTGCCTCCACCAAATAAACCCCCATTTGTTTGGCTAGATAAGCGTGTTCAAAATAGGCGGACGACTGTTTACCAGGGGTAAGAATAGCGATATTAGGTTCGCTAACTCCATCAGGAGTAGAATTAAGCAGAGTTTTGCGCAACTGTTGAGGATAATCATCTACAGGAGCGATCGCTAATTTGCTTAGAAGCTGAGGCAGCAATTTTTTCATTACCTGACGATTTTCCATGGTGTAAGATACTCCAGAAGGCACTCGCAGGTTGTCTTCTAAAACATACCAGATTCCATGGCGATCGCGCACCAGATCTGTCCCACTGATATGACACCAAACACCTGCTGGTGGTTTTACACCCCGACATTCAGGAATAAAGTTCACGGCTGAATCAATAATTGATTGCGGAATTTCGCCGTCTTTAACGATTAGCTGACGGTGATAAATATCAGCACAGAAAAGATTAAGGGCCGCAACTCGTTGCTGAAGTCCTTGTTTAAGATAGCGCCATTGGGCTGCTGGAATAACGCGAGGAATCAGATCGAAAGGAAACACTCTCTCTTCTTCTCCGACTCTAAAAGTGACATTTTTGGCGGCTAAGAGCTGTTGGGCAGCTTCTTGGTGATGCTGAAGTTCTCCAGAAGCAAGTTCTTGAATCCACTTCACAATAGGGACTACTTCCGAGCGTGATTCTCCAGAAGCAAGCATATATTCGTCATAGCAGTCTTTTGTATCGTAGTGATTTAGTCTCATTGTTTTTAGACTACCTCTAATCAAAATATTTTGAGCGTCGGGGGTTATTTATTTTTAATCTTGGTTGAAAATAAAATTGTTCTCGATAAACAATAAGACTAAAAGGGTGAATCAATAAGGTAATTCTCAAGCCAAAAGCCATCTCTGCCGCCGACAAACTAACAAAAGCGATCGCTTCTCTTGCCGTAAGTCCACTGACTCCCGACTCCTGACTTCAAGGTGGGGTTTTTTCTACCATTAGTACTACACGACAGGCACTGCTTCAATCCTAAGATGAATATACAAGACTTGAAGATGAATTCAAGTTAATCGATAACCAGGGTGGTTGATTATGTCTGACTCAAGAAAACAAAGAATCATTGCTGATTTGCAACAGGCAAAACAGACTGGAGAATTAAAAACTGAAAAGATTCGCGAAATTATCAAAAATGCGATCGCTGAAGCAGTCTCAGAAATCAAATCAGGTAGAGGCGAAATAACCAGCTTAGTCCAAGATGCGATCTCGGCTGTTACCGAAACGGCTAAAGAAACAGGTGGTGAAGTAAAAGAAGAAGTCACTGCGTCTATTCAAGGTGTAATTGATGGCATCAGCGAAGCCAGAAGACAAAAAATCGCGCAAACTCAATCAGAAATTACTACTTTAGAAGCTCAAGTAGTCTCAGAAGAACAAGAACTACAGCAGGAAATTGATCAGGCTTTAGCAGAAGTTGAAACCGAAAGTAAGTCGCAACCAGATAAAATAAAAGAGGCGATCGCTGAAGCGATCATCAATATCGGCAATAGCGAAGAGTTTGCCATCCTGCAAAAACATTATGCTCGCTTAAAAGCTCAAACTGCCGTATTACAGGCAAATTTAGCTAGTCGTTACGGTGAAGGCGATGTTGGGAAATATCTGGATGATGCCAAAGTCTGGTATGACAAAGCCAAAGAAGATCCAGAAGTCTTTACCGAACCCGTTAAACGCAAAAGAGCCCAATTTGAGGAAAAGCTAGGTGCAACTGGCGGTGCAGTCGCCCGCAAAGAAAAGCAGGTAAAACAGCTATTAAAAGAGCTTTGGCAAGAGATTAGAGAAATATTTCAAGAAAAAACCAGTAAATAAATTGCGTTTCAGCGCAATACTGGTTTAAATTATTTGCTAGTTTTAATTCAATAATCGCATCAATAGCCAACCTAAACAGCATCAAAAGAGTTGTTAGACCAAGTAAGGGTAACTAAATATACATTTTGTTCGATTGAGATTTTTCTATATTGATTGGCAAACGGTAATAAACTTTACTGTCAATTAATTAGTGTTTTATTAATATTGTTCTAATGTTTTTCAAAGATCAGAACAAATAGACGATTCACTATAGACAATAAAAACCGTAAATCGCCAAAAGAATAATCAATCTAACATTACTATGTCTGGAATTTTTTCCTTTAGTGGTCGCTACCGCATTTTGCATCTTACTTGGTTTGCTTTTTTCTTAAGCTTTGTCGTCTGGTTTAACTTTGCTCCTTTTACCACCGCAGTGCAAGCAGAATTTGGTCTAGAGCCAGCACAGATAAGAACGATCGCTCTTTGTAATGTCGCTCTTACAGTTCCCGCAAGGATTATTGTCGGGATGATCTTAGACCGCCTTGGCCCACGAATCACCTATTCTTGTTTGCTGATCTATGCAGCTATTCCTTCTATTGCCTTTGCACTCTCGCAAAACTTTACTCAGTTAATTATTAGTCGTTTGGCTTTGAGTATTGTCGGCTGTGGGTTTGTCATTGGGATTCGGATGGTAGCCGAGTGGTTCAGTTCAGAAGAAATTGGTTTAGCAGAAGGAATATATGGTGGTTGGGGTAACTTTGGTTCGGCAGCATCGGCATTTACGCTACCGACTATTGCTACGTTAGCTGCTGTTTTTACCGCTAGTCAACTCAACTGGAGATTGGCGATCGCTCTGACAGGAATTATTGCGGCTCTCTATGGAGTCTTTTATTTTTTTAACGTCGCAGATACCCCTCCAGGCAAAGTTTATCAGCGACCAGAAAGTAGTGCAGGACTAGAAGTAACCAGCAAAAAAGATTTCTGGTTTTTACTTTTAATGAACATACCTCTAGTAGGAATTTTAGGTGTAATTGTTTGGCGGTTACAAAAAGCAGGGCTGTATGGCGGCGTTACGATGTATTTGCTCTGGGTTAGTCTAGTGGCTCTATATTTATTTCAGGCGTTCAATATTTACAAAGTCAATCGCAAACTGATCACTGGAGCAAAACGCTATCCAGCAGCAGACCGCTATCAGTTTTCCCAAGTCGCGCTTTTAGAACTTGCTTATATTGCTAACTTTGGCTCGGAATTAGCCGTTGTTTCGATACTCCCAGCCTTTTTTGAAAGTACTTTTGGCTTAACGGCAACACTGGCAGGGGGAATTGCTGGAACTTATGCCTTTATGAATTTAGTCGCTCGTCCTGGTGGTGGTTTTATTTCTGACAAAATTGGCAGTCGTAAGTGGACACTAGCTGTAACCCTAGCTGGTACTGGTATTGGTTATCTAATTTTTAGCAGTCTCGGTACAGTAGCTCTTCCCTTAATTGTGATGATGACTATGCTTGCCTCGTTCTTTGTCATGGCATCTGAAGGTGCGACCTATGCTATTGTTCCTCTGGTGAAACATCGCGTCACTGGTCAAATAGCAGGTAATGTAGGAGCTTACGGCAATGTGGGGGCAGTAGCTTATCTGACTATCTATAGCTTGCTTCCAGAAGGGGGTGGTGGCGATAAATTCTTTTTCCAAATGCTAGGAGTAGTAGCTTTGATTGTGGCTAGTCTTTGTGCCTTTTTCCTCAAAGAACCTACTGGAGGTCATGGTGAACCAGAAGCAGTACACCCTTCTTCAGAAGAATCAATGGCGTATCAGGCTGGGGTAAATCGGCAGTAATTTACTCTACATTAGGATTACTGACTTTGGGGATACAAACTTTGGTTTAGGTTCAGAACGAGTATCTAACTCTAATTACTTTACCCAAAGACTCGCCAAAGTTCGGCTTCACTACTGTAAATGGAGTTTGTAGTTGGTTCTGCCGTATTAGTTAAGGCACAAGCAAATGGAATTAAACTCACAGTAACTGAGCTGATAAAAATCAACAAGGTTACGATTATTTTCTCGCTAACGTTGAAACTGCGTAAATAAAGGGGAACAAACAACACATCGCGGGACATTTTTGGGGATTTCATTTCAATCTCTTTGATCGGTCAACAAGTTTTCGGAAATAGCGCGTGCAGCATACATCTCAATCATACAAAAATAACCGAAAAAAATGTAGCAATTGTTACTATTTTTCCAAATAAAAAAGTAAGGAATTACACAGATTTTATTCAAATATTAGGAGCGATTATGTCGTCGAATGGTCAAATAGAAAACGATTACGCTTCTCCTAGCTCAGTGGATTACATGGATCACGATGATCGACAATTGACCTATTCTCAGCTTATTCTCTGTGCTGTAGTTATTGGTATCTTTGGCGGTTTTGTAGCTACCATATATTACTTCGTGCTAGAGGCTATGATGCACGTTATGTGGCAGACACTGCCCGAAAAAATTGAGCCTTATTTTCCTAGCTGGCTTCCTACTGGTAACTATGTCTGGATTGCTACCACTATCGGGGGATTTTTTGTCGGTTTAGCGATCTATTTCTTAGGACTTCCTGGAGAAATGGCTCAGGTAGTTGATAAAATTCATAATCCAGGCAAGATTGATATCCGTAAAACTCCAGCGATGATTATTGCTTCTTTGATCGCCATTACCTCTGGTGGCAGTGCGGGACCCGAAGCACCTTTGGTTCAAGTCAATGGCAGCTTTGGTAGCTGGTTAGGGGATAAGTTGAAGTTAACTAAAACTTCAGTCAGAATTCTCACTTTTTGCGGCATGAGTGCGGCTTTAGGAGCTTTTTTTGGCGCACCCATCGGTGCTGCTTTGTTTGCCTTAGAAATTCCTCACCGTCGCGGTTTGCAATATTTTGAAGCGATCGCCCCAGCGATAATCGCTGCTATCTTTTCCTTTGCTGTATTTCGACTTAACACGGGCATAACTATCGGTGGTTTTTATCACTTTGAAGAAGTTCCCGCCCTTTCTCCCCAAAACTTGTTTGAAGGCTTGGTTTTGGGTATTATTGGGGCGGGTTTGGCAGTGATGTTTATCGTGATTTTTCGTGTGGTCGGCAAACTGCTCAAACCCTTAGAACACTATCGGATTATTTTAGCAACTTTGGGTGGTTTGTCAATCGGTCTGATTGCTTTGGCTTTTCCTCAAACCCTATTTTTTAGCGAGGCGCAAATTCAAACTGTAATTGAAACTGGAGCTACTTTAAGCATTAGTATGTTACTAGCGATCGCTGTGGCTAAGATGTTAGCAATTAGTTTCACGCTGCATTCTGGCTTCTTGGGTGGCTTTATTTTCCCCCTGTTTTTTATCGGTGCTAATGTAGGCTATGCTGTTTCTTTAGCAGTACCTCAAGTTCATCCCACAGTAGGTATGGTATGTCTGATGGCAGCAGTAAACGTAGCTGTAACCAAGACTCCAGTAAGTACCAGTATTATCCTCAGCGTACTCTCGGGAACGGCAATGCTGCCCGTAATTGCGATCGCCTCTTTTGTGAGTTTTGTCTTAACTAGCCAAATTTCGATGATTAAAACTCAACGCTGCCGAGACCTAGAAGAAGTTGACTCTTCTAATCTAATTCTGGAAGAAGTGGCCTTAGTCCAAGAGCAAAAAACTATAATCCCTGGTTTAAATCAACTAAAAAAATTAGTGCGTGCCTAATATGGAATTAATCAACTTTTTGGTAGCGATCGTCATACTATTAATTTCTACCTGTTTTTTCTGTTTAATCATGACTACAGATCTGGGTTGGGGACCAATTGCTTATGTTGCTTCTTTCTTGGGCGGTATAGTTTTGATGGGTTGGGCAGGTGTTGCTTGTCTTGATCTTTTCCAAGATTGAAGTGAAGACTTGAGTTTGAATCCCCTCTGTAAGATTGCATGGACATGGACTCTAACCGTACCAACTGTAATGTGTAGTTGCTGAGCAATTTCACCATTGCTTTTTCCTGCTGTGATTAAAGTTAAAATTTCAGTTTCTCTGCTAGTTAAAGAATTAGTTTCTTTAATTTCTCTAGCTGACGTAGGTTTAAACGCTGACCTAATTTCTGCGGTTGTAGCTGCATCCCACCAAGAAGCACCCGCAGCCACGGAACGCAAAGCTAAAATTAAGGTTTCGGCTTCAATTCCTTACCTTGAGGTAACCGATTCTCTGCCCAAATTGTACCGCCATGAGCGTTAATAATCTGTCTGGCTAAATATAATCCCAAACCCGAACCAGTAGAAGCACGCGAGGAAAAAGATACTTTTTCTCCTCCTCCTTGATAAAAACGCTCAAATAAATGAGGCAATTCTGTTGTGCTAATATCCCTTGCCATTGTCGATAACTTTGACTAGATGAATTAGAACTTTGGCTTGAGTGGGAGTAATTGCGCCAAATTGTCCGTTTTGAAAGGCTTTAATTGTTTCAATTGCCCCTAGTAAGGGAGTTTTGAGATCGTGAGTTAAGGTAGAAACAAAGTCTTCTCGTAAAATAGCTAATTGTTCTTGAGTACGCAACTGTGCTTGAGAACGGGCTACTGCTTCTTCAGAGTAACGATTGCGGATATTCAACCATCCTGTTACTGCTAATGCCATTACGGCAATCGATCTATTAGCAATAGTAGCAGGGCTGTGAGGTTCAAAGTTAGGAAAAAATAAATTAAAAATAGTTAGTGCGATCGCTGCTAAAGTAATCCGCCAAATGGTTTTTTTTGCCAAACCATAATTAGCCAGCAAAATAGTACCCATATACAAATAACCAAAAACATACTCTGGTGGTGTACTATACTCCAACAAAATCACAATCACAAAGGTAAGAATAATTAGCCAAACAATGAGATCGAGGCGATTAGTAAATTTAAAATACTTATTTTCTTTCACAGTTTTAATAATAGGCGATCGCATTATTGACTACAAATTGAAGTTGGTCGTTATTGAGTAGCACAATCGTCTTAATTTTTATAATAGAGAATTTAACTAGAAAAGCGATCGCTAAATAGATTAACTTTGTGCGTTATTTTGTAGAAAAACTTGCACAAATTTCAAGTCACTTCATATGGCTACCAATTACGAGCAAAATCTACAACAAGCTGGTATTGCAGTAATAGTTATGGTGGCGCGTACAAATCGCCTTCCCGATTTATTGCCATTAATCCCAAAAGTACGCGAAATTTTGTTTACTCTTAAACCAGGAGAATTGATTGAAATCAATAGTTTTTAAATACGGTGATCGCTTTTCTTCCGTTACAAATTTTAAAAAACTCGTTTTTAAGTAAGTTAGATCGTTAATAGCGATCGCGTAAAAGATAAATGAAGACATATTCTGGTTTGTATAGACTCGGTTGATTCTGAATAGAGCGATAAAACACGCAGAAAAATAGTTAGTTTACGATCGCTCTATCCAAAAATGGCAAAAAATGTCATAATCTGTCATGTAGGGCTAAAACTATCTGACCATGAAAAGTATTAATATTTCTCTACCAGAAGAAATGCGAATATATGTAGAGGAACAAGTAGCTAGTGAGGGCTATAGTACCACCAGTGAATATATTCGCCAATTAATTCGTCAAGATCGCCAACAAAAAGCAGAAAAGCAACTCGAACAATTATTATTAGAGGGTTTAAATTCTGGTGAAGCTACCCCCATGACAGCAAAAGATTGGGCAGAAATTCGTCAGGCAGTGACAAATAAAATTGCAGCGCGGAAAAACAATCCTGTGGGTTAATGAGAATTCTTAAAAGACCCCAAGTTATCAAGGATTTGATTGAATTAGCAACATATTTAGCTGAAGATAACTTAGATGTTTCAGAACGTTTTTTATTTGCAGCAGAAAAGACTTTTCAGAAGTTATCACAATTTCCCCAGAGAGGAAAACTATCAAATTTGACTCATCCTCAACTAAGAGATGTCAGACAACAAGCTATTGAAGGATTTAGAAAACATATTATTTTTTATCGCCTTACTGATTCTGAAGTTGAGATCGTTCGAGTCATTCATGGTAAAAGGGATATTGAGGCAATACTAAAACAAGACTTAGAAGAAGATTAAATGTTGCTTGCGATCGCTTTTATACCGTTACAGATTGAGAACATTTGTTTTGAAACGAGTTTATTAGGCGATCAATCGCCATGCTAGGCTCCGTGATACGAGTTCTTCTAAAACTGCTGATTTGGCTGCGGATTACTCCTTCTGTTGGATATTTCTTCTCCCAACGGCTGAGATAACTTGAATGTACTGACAAAATCGCTCGAACTTCTCGATGCTTCATTCCCTGAATTCGCATTTTTACTACTAAGGCTCGTTTTAGTTCTCTTGGATCAGGGTTGCTTGCGATTAGCTCTTCTAGGGTCATCCTTTTTCTATTTATTTTACGGCTTTTTCTCCATAATCATTTAGGCTTGCTATATTATTCGAGAAACAATAACAGGAATTCGTACCACTTTTATCTTGTGGTTATTGACTGCTTTAATTTATCCATTTCTGTTAATACTAATAGGGCAATTTGTATTTCCTTATCAGGCAAATGGTAGTTTAATTACTAATGCCGAAGGTAACATAATTGGTTCGGCTTTAATTGGACAAAATTTCACAAGCGATCGCTATTTTTTCAGTCGTCCTAGTACTAGTAATTACAGCACTGGTGATGATGCCAAACCCACAGGTGTTAGTGGTGCAAGTAATTTAGCCCCTGGCAATCCCGAATTAAAAACAAGAGTTCAAGAAACTATTACCCAACTGAAACAACAAGGAATTAAACCCACTGCCGATTTAGTTTATACTTCTGGCTCTAGCTTAGATCCTCATATTAGCCCCGAAGCAGCCAAAGCACAGATTCAAAGAGTTGCTCAAGCAAGAGGATTAGATAATAATCAAGTCGAACTTTTAGTTACTAAAAATACAGAAGGAAGATTTTTAAGTATCTTCGGCGAACCAGGAGTTAATGTTTTGAAATTAAATTTGGCGTTGGATAGTTTAAATTGAAGTTAGATTTAATGATAGTTAGGAATATTATAAATTTTCCGATCCGACTAACAATCAATGGATTAAAACTTACCTCTAAAAACTATTAATTAATGCACCAGCCAGTTCTTTCTCAGAGTAGCTCTGTATAACTCGTGCAAGTTCATCATGGACTGAATTTACAGTAGATGGTAAGACTCGGAGATAGAGTACACCGTTACCTATCCCTCGGACAAAAACAAGGTTTCCATAATCTCTATCCCTGGTTACAAGAATTCGATTCTGCTCCTGAGCTGTCCTAAGAATCTCTTCATCACTGGCTTGTGATAAGCCAATCTGAGAAACTAGAACTACATCGTGTCCACCATCGGACAGAAATCTTGCAGTGATAGCATAAACATCTTGGTCAAGCAGGAATCTCATAATTAAGCCGATACAAGGCGAATGTCTTCAGACGCTATCAGTGCGATAGCATATCGTAGACATGCACGAATATCCTCAATTTGCAGGTCAGGGTAGTAGTCACGGATAATTTCAGTGAAAGAAAGACCTTCATCTAGCAGTTCAAGAATGCTTTGCACTGGAATACGTGTACCAGCAATACAAGGCTTGCCGAAGTGAATTTGGGGATCAACTGTAATTTTTTCCATGCGGCTAGAATCCATAAAATGCGCTTCTTCAATTCTAGGGTATAGTTGCGAAGAGTGGCTAACAATGCGTTGGTGCGGACGGTACAGAGGCTATCGGTAAGAGTTCAAGGATATTTGCCGCCGCTCAACTCCTAGCCGTTAACAATTGTAATATACCTGGTGATGAGCGATGTTCGCTTAATTGAAAGTTAAAAATGCGATCGCTCGTCAGTTTCTAGCAGTATGAAAGCAATATTAGCGATCGTGATTGAGCTATGAGGCATTGTATGTTTTGAGCTAAACTACAGATGTATCCAAAGCTTTGTAGAAAGAAAACTAATATGTCTCTTAACGAAGTTCTACCTACTGTCAGTCAACTATCTCATCAAGACAAACTGCGACTAATTCATTTTCTCCTTCTTGCAGTTGCTGAAGAGGAAGGATGCAGCTTGGAATCTAATCAAGATAGTAATTCAAAGGATACGCTTTTGACTCAATTAGCAGAAACTGAAGCAGTTGTCTGGTCTCCTCAAGCAGATAATACAGCAGTTCAAGCATTATCAGATCTTCTAATTACAGCCAAGAAAGAAGCCAATGCTTGATGGTCAACGTTTTTCTTTTACGGAACGAACCAATAACATTGGGCAGATAAGTATCATGCCGTATTTACCATTAACTCTCACTAACGAAAGGCGTACTGTTGAAGTGATGGCATTGTTAGATACTGGTGCAAGCGTAAATGTTCTGCCTTATAATGTTGGTGTCGAGTTAGGAGCAGTCTGGGAAGCTCAAAGCGTTTCCATTCCATTAAGCGGAAATTTAGCTCGTAGTGAATCGCGAGGATTGGTTTTGTCTGCTATAGTTGCTCAATTTTCACCTGTTTTGCTAGCATTTGCCTGGACTCAATCGAGAGATGTTCCTGTAATCCTTGGACACATGAATTTTTTCTTAGAGTTCAACGTATGTTTTTATCGGCATGAGTTAGCTTTTGAAATTCGACCCAGAGAAAATCAAACAGGTATTACACTATAAAAAAAATAAGCGATCGCTATTTTATCTCTCGTCCTAGTACTACGTTATAGGAGCTAGTAGAGGTATTGGTGCAGCCGTAGCTCAACTTGCGGATATAATTTCTGCAATTGAATGGATTTTAACACTTTCAAAAACTGTAGATATTGGGGACATCAATAAATATGCAGCAGAAAAGTTAATCAATTAAAGACAACTTAAATCATGATTGAAAGTAATGAAATAGACGCTTCTTTTGCCTACGAGTACTCTCAACATCGCGGTAAACACAGAATCTATATTGGGATGTCTCCAGGAGTTGGCAAGACTTGCCAGTCAAATGCGATCGCTTCTTTATGTTTTATATGTTAGTAATTCAGATCGCTTTTTAACTAGAGAAGAAAGTTTGTATTTGGAAACCTGCGAAAAGCTATGCGAACAATTTGGCGGTGAATTCATTCGGGTAAATAATAATATTACTCAAGCGATCGCCAAAACTGCTAAAAAGTATTTTAT
>JAIMKV010000024.1 GCA_020692205.1 Myxosarcina sp. GA_180221_E-2-1-MAG-40_15 | reverse complement strand
CTTGCCTCACGGCGAGGATTCAAGTGATGAGAAATTTTTCTTCTGTTTCCTTGTGAATGAGAAGGCTTGAGAGCGCTGATCAACTTCGGGCTTTATGTAATGATTGAATGAGTGACTTTAGCCCAAAGGCTTTGGTAAGGTTCAGGCAGTGCTTTACTCAGCTTTTGGGTTGGGTAGACTAAATAGATTAAACCTGATAATTGTCTAAAAGCTAAAAATAAGCTAATTGCAAGCGTAATTCATTCAATTAAAAATCGCTGTTACGTCAAATTAGCAACGTGATTAAAACCATGGACATAATTCTCTGCCATCAAACTGTAGACTTTGACGCTTTGGGTTCGGCAATTGGTCTATCTCGACTTAAATCGGGGTCAAAAATTGTGTTAACAGGAGGCGCACATCCCTCAGTTAAAAATTTTTTGGCATTGTATCGAGATGAGTTTAACTTTGTCGAAATGCGTAGTGTTACTCCCGAAGCGATCGCCAATATTTATATTGTCGATGCTCAAAAAAGCGATCGCCTGGGAACAGCAGCCGACTGGTTAGCTTTACCTAATGTGCAGCGCATTGAGGTGTTCGATCATCATGTCGATCTTGAATCAGACATTGCTGTAACCCAGATTTATACCGAAGCAGTTGGGGCAATTACAACTTACATCGTCGAGTTATTACAGCAGCAGAATATTACGCTAACGCCTTTTGAAGCTACGGCAATGGCTTTAGGCATCCATGTCGATACAGGTTCTTTGACCTTTGATCAATCAACACCTCGTGATGCTAGAGCGATCGCCTGGTTGATGGAACAGTCGGCAAATGTTTCCATCATTGCTGAATACAATGATCCAGGTCTATCTCACCAGCTACAGGAACTATTGAAATATAGTTTAGATAGTCTTGAGCGCACTACCGTTTACGGTTATACAATTGCTTCGGTGTTGTTGCAGACAGATAAATTTGTCAGTGGTTTGGCTACTCTAACAGCAAGATTAATTAACCTAACCGAAAGTGATGTCCTGCTATTAGGTCATCGGTTTCGGTTAGGTAATCAGCATAAACTAGTGGTAATCGGGCGATCGCGTTTAGCTGAAACCAATCTCAATCAGCTTTTCGAGCCTTTCGGTGGTGGTGGTCATGCTCAAGCAGCTTCGATGTCTATCTCCACCGAGCAACCAGAACAAATCTTTGCTGATTTATTAGCTCAATTACAGTCACAAATTCCCCAGTCTCCTACTGCTAGAGATTTGATGTCTTCTCCCGTCAGAACTATTCGTCCTGATATAACTATCGAACAGGCACAAAGAATTTTGTTTCGCTATGGTCATTCTGGGCTATCAGTGGTCAATGAAAGCGATCGCCTTGTCGGCATTATCTCGCGTCGCGATTTAGATTTAGCTATCCATCATGGCTTTAATCATGCCCCAGTTAAAGGCTATATGAGTCGAAATCTCAAAACCATTATTCCCGATACGCCTTTGCCTGAAATACAGTCAATCATGGTAACTTACGACGTAGGTAGATTACCCGTAATTGAATCAGGAGAGTTAATTGGCATTGTGACTCGTACTGATGTTTTACGTCAGCTTCACGATCAGCATCATGATGAACAAAGCGATCCAGCTAATCAAAAGAATCTAACTTCTCATCTGTTACCCACTCTCCACAACCGCTTAGAACCAGCAATTTGGCAACTCCTTCAGCAAGTAACGCAAGCAGCATTAGCTAGGGGTTGGAATCTTTATTTAGTCGGGGGTGGAGTCAGAGATGTTTTGCTCACCAGCGATGATGAGCCTTTACTGTTGCAGGATATTGATTTAGTGGTTGATGGCTATCATCGTTCGACTGAAGATCACGCGGGGGTAGAATTAGCCGCCGTGATTCAGCAGATGTACCCTCAAGCCAGCGTGGCCATACACGGGGAATTTCAAACCGCAGCTTTAACTTGGCATCAAGATCCCCTATTGGGTAACCTTCTGGTAGATATTGCCACTGCACGTACCGAATTTTATCCCTATCCCGCAGCTAATCCTCAAGTAGAAGCCAGTTCAATCCGTCAGGATTTGTATCGCCGAGATTTCACGATTAATGCTCTGGCAGTGCGCCTGACTCCACCTAAACGAGGAGAAAATTCCCGTAAAGGAGATTTATTGGACTTTTTTGGTGGTTTATTAGATTTGCGATCGCGCCTGATTCGTGTGCTTCATGCGAATAGCTTTATTGAAGATCCAACTCGTATCTATCGTGCGGTTAGGTTTGCGGTGCGTTTAGGCTTTACGATTGAACCTCAAACAGAGGAATATATTCGCTATGCAATTAAAAGCGGGGTATATGAACAGTTAAGAATTAGCGATCGCCAAACTCCTGCGTTAACCACCAGATTAAGAGCCGAATTAAAATATATTCTCCAGGCTCAATATAGTCAACCTGCACTACGGCTGCTTGATGATCTCAACGCTCTAAGCTGTTTACATCAAGACTTAACCTTGACTCCTGCCCTAAAGTGGCAGATACACTGTGTGGCTAAATGGTTAGTTTATTTTGAACCTGAAACTACCGATCTTTGGTTAATTAGACTAGAAGCTTTAATTGCTCATTTAGCCCCTGCGTCGAGAATGATGGTGGCAAATAATTTGCAGTTGCCCAAGGATAGCCTGCAACGACTTCAACAGCTAGAAATGTTAGAGACTGAGGTTGCAACTCAGCTAGCTCAAAGTAATTCTCCTAGCCAAATTTATCAGTTATTGCATTCATATCAACCTTTGGGATTAATTTTGTTTGCCGCCAGAAGCAATAAACAAATTCGTCGTTTGGTTTGGCGATATATTACCAGCTTATCTCAAGTAAAACCTTTATTAAACGGCAACGATCTAAAAACCCTGGGTTTTAAACCAGGGCCATTATATAAACAGATTTTAGATGATGTTTTAGTTGCGACTCTAGATAGTAAGATAGGCGATCGCTCTAGAGCAGAAGAGTATGTAAAATCTAAATATGCTGAATATATTTCGTTTATTTAGTCAGCATAAAGACTACTAACGGTAGGGTTATTATCTACTTTAATTACTACATCTTGCAGATCAAATGCAGCACTTTGTTGATTAGTTGTGCCTAGCTCAACTAAAAACAACTCCTCGTAGTCATCCAAACCATTGAGCAGCGTTTGAACTGAATCTTGCTGGTAAATTCCAGCCATGCTGGGCAGATTATCTTTAGGAGATAACACTTGCTGGGTAGGAGTGGCTAAGTTGCATTGAGTAGTATTGTTGACTATGCTGTATCTAAAAGTAAGTTCACCTACAGAATCAACAGGTAATAGTACGCGATCGTTTTTCAGCATAGTTTTAATTAGCTGTTGATTTTGATAAATATCAACTTTGATATTTAATAAAGCGCTGTTTGAACCACACTGTAATTGAGATGCTAAGTATAAAAGTTCAATCATGTAAGTAACAGTATTTAACTAAAAATAAGAATAATTAAGCACAACTATTACACTTATCGGTAATAAACCTTGGTTGTATAATAATTGTATTTTCTTGATTACAATGTTTACCTACTTAGTGATTAATCAGGTGAATTTAATGTGAAGATTCATTATTTTTACTTAAAGCTTGTGAAAAACTTACTTGATCTTTTAATTGGGAGATTTATTGAAATAGCTAATCTAAAATTATTTTCCAATATCGAGTCAAGTAATGATTAATTCATAAATTTAATAAATTTAAGCTAGAGTTCGAGAATTAGCATCAAAAATAATATTTTACTTCAACGAAAAAAGCTTCTACTCAGCTAAAATTAGCCTTAGCAGTAGCCATGTCTGGATTAAATTAAAACTACTTAATCGCAAAATTAAATGAAGCCACAAATAGCCAACACAATTAAAATAATTTCTACTCTGGCAATGACTAGTGCTTTAGCTTTAGTAGGATGGAATCTATCTCTGCATCTAAATAATCAGTCATTACCTCCCAACTTACAATCTATTTTTTGGTTAGCCAGTATTGCTTTAACTGCTCATGGTATTGAAGGGTTCATTGCTGCTATCAAAGCTAGTTCTGGCGATCAAAATCCGTTTACTTATGGTATTTATACTTTTTTTGTCGGCTTTATCGGTTTAAAAGAACTATTTGATAATTAATCATAATAATAGTTAGCCAAAAGTTAACTGGTTGAAATTAGTTAAAGAGTAAAACGCTCGTCACACGGTATGCTTTTATACAAAGGAGTGCCTGCACGTTACCCCTAATACAGATCAATATTTAGTCATCCTAAGATTTTTAATCGCAAGACTTTAACTTTTGACTTTTGACTTTTGACTTTTGACTTATAAAGATCCTTGGGATTCAATCACCGAACTCCAATCATCATTTTTAACCGCTGCTTCAAGCTGTTGTCGACGCTGAATTTCTGCTTCGCTTTGGGTATCCTGCGCGGTTAACTCATCGATTAAAGCGGCATCTGCCATTGCTTTACGCAGCTTTAGCTTCTTTGACTCATAAGCATTTCTCTCACTTTCTGTCATGGTTGCCTTAGCAGCTTCACCAATCGTACGCGCCCAGGTTTCACTCTTACCAGAATTTCCTGAAGGGAGATAATCTAACTCAGCGATCCAGTTATCTTTTAGTGCTTCCATCGCTTGTCGCTGGGGAAATTTAAAAGTTTTAACGCGGATCAAAGAGCAAACTTGCGTGCCGTTTTGAGCAATGTGTCCTTTAAGAGAACGCAGAACATCTCTAGAATAGCCAATATACTGATAAATGCGATCGCCATCGAGAACGGCATAAACTCCTGCAACCTTAATATTTTCAGTTTGTTGTAACCATTTTGCCACCGCAACTACCGTGGTTCCATCAGAATTTATAGTTGAATCAGAATCGGCGTTGTGTTCATCATCAGAACTATACAAAAAGCTATGTAACCCTTGATGTTCAATCGGAACGTTTTGATGTTCAATAGAGGTATTTTTAGATTCCACAGCAATAGCCTAAATAAGCGTCACTGATTATCCTAACTACATTAGGCTGAAGCGAACGAATCTAGATAACAATCGTAATTTAATCGTCAATATTTTCCGTAGTTACCCTGACAAATTAATCTAAGTTTTCAATTTGTTGACTGGTTTTACTAATTGACAATCGATTAGTAAGAATCAATAATTGCCTGTGACTAAAACTGCGATCGCGCTGATAACTTTCATGGAACAAGAACGAGCTTATTGGTTAGCCTGGTCACAACTTCAAGGCATTGGCGCGGTTACGCTCAAAAAAATCTATCAGCATTTTGGTTCGCTAGAGGAGGCTTGGAATGCTCCAGCGATCGCCTTTGCTGAAATCGAGGGATTAAGTAATAAATTTGTTACTGCCATCCAGCAAAAAAGAGTCAAACACTATCCCGCAGAATTAATCACTCAGCATTTAACCCAAAATCCTCAGTTTTGGATTCCAGCAGAAACGGCTTATCCACGACTACTGTTAGAAATTCCTAGTCCGCCACCGTTACTTTACTATCTAGGGCAGGTTGAGCTAACCGAAAATCAGGGCATTAAGCCGATGATTGGCATTGTCGGAACTCGCAACCCTACAGAATACGGCAAACGCTGGACGAGAAAAATTACCCAAGCACTTGTTAGTCATGGCTTTGGAATTGTTTCTGGTATGGCAGCAGGAATTGATACCGTGGCGCATCAAGCCTGCTTGGAAGCCAACGGTAGAACGATCGCGGTTTTAGGCACGGGGGTAGATACAGTTTATCCGTACAGTAATCGTAGTCTTTATCAGCGATTAATCGAGCAGGGCTTGATCGTTAGTGAATATCCTGCCCAAACTCCACCAGATCGTAATCATTTTCCCGCACGTAATCGCATCATTGCGGGTTTGTGTCGCGCTGTCTTAATTATGGAAGCCCCTCAGCGTTCTGGAGCTTTGATTACGGCTCGTTTTGCCAATGATTTTTGTCGCGATGTTTATGTTCTGCCTGGCTCTTTAGATAATACTCAAGCTTTGGGATGTTTGGCACTGCTCAATTCTGGGGCGCACGTAGTTTTAGGCATTGAACATTTATTAGAAATGTTAGGTACAATGCCCTGTTTAGATCGTATTCCGTTTACTCCCACTATGCCCATAGTAGATTTAGATCCAAAATTAGAACGAATTTATCGTCTGATTGATCGCGAGTCTGTTTCTTTAGATTTAATTGTCGAACAAACAGGATTAGACATCAGCGAAGTTTTATCGGCTTTATCCCAGCTAGAGTTAATGGATTTAGTATTGCAGCTACCAGGAATGCGCTATCAAATTAGAAATTAAAGCACAAAAGTAACTAATGTCAGCGATCGCGTTATTTGTAGTCTGTTTTTGGGAACTTTATAAAAGAGACTGTCTCAAAGCATAGCGATCAATATGTCAATTTCCGACGATTTTTGGCGCAAGTTAAACTCAAATTATTTCTATTCTTTATTAGCGATCGCGATTACACTTGTAGGTTTACAGCCTTTGAGTGCCGAAGAAAACAACGATCTAATTGTTATTAATGATTCTGAGCATATTATCGTCAAAAACTTTAATGTAGTTGGCAGCAGCGTCTTTAGTAAACAAGAACTAGATCAAGCCATTCAATCTTATCGTAATCGTCCTTTAACCTTACCAGAGTTATTTCAAGCCAGAAGTGTTATTACTAAACTCTATACCGAACAAGGATATGTTAGTTCGGGGGCTTATATTCCTCCCCAAAAATTAACTAATGGCACGATTAGAATTGCCGTCTTAGAAGGACAACTCGAAAAGATTAACGTTTCAGGAACCGAACATCTTTCTGCTAATTACATTTCGTCTCGAATCGAAGCAGCAGCAGGAAAACCGATTAATATTGATACTTTACTGTCTGCTTTACAATTATTACGTCTCAATCCCTTAATTGAAAATGTATCTGCCGAACTCTCGGCAGGAATCAGCCCAGGAACCAGCTTGCTGGATATTAAAATTCAAGAGGCGGATGTATTTAATGTGGCTACTAGTTTGAATAATAATAGATCTCCCAGTGTCGGCGCTAACGAAAGATCGATTGGAATTAATCACGGTAATTTGTTGGGATTTGGCGATCAATTTAACTTAGAGTATGCCAACACTAATGGCAGTAACGCTTTAGATTTTGCCTATAGTTTACCGATCAACTCCAAAAACGGTACGATCAAAGCAGCTTACGGCAGCAATTCTAACAACGTAATTGAACAACCCTTTACTGCGCTCGATATTGAATCTAAATCTCGTTATTATGAGCTAAGTCTACGTCAACCCATCATACAACAGCCAACCCAAGAATTTTCTGTCGGCATGAGCCTAACCCGTACTGAAAGTGAGACTTTTCTATTAGAAGATAGTTTTCAGCTTTCCCGTGGTGCTAATGAGGATGGCGAAACTAGAATTAGCGCGATCAGATTATTTCAAGAATTTGTTAACCGCAACGAAAAAGAGGTGTTGGCTTTTCGTTCTCAATTTAGTCTTGGGGTAGATGCTTTTGATCCAACAATCAATGATGATGGCGAACCTGACAATACTTTTTTGGCTTGGCGTGGACAAGGGCAATGGATAAGACGCTTAAATGAAGATTTTTTACTGTTGCTGCGGGGAGATGCTCAAGTATCGGGAGGTAGTCTAGTACCCCTAGAGCAATTTAGATTAGGTGGTGCTAATAGTGCTAGAGGTTATCGCCAGGATCTTAGTTTAGCAGACAATGGCGTGTTTGCTTCTGCCGAACTGCGGATACCTATATTGAGATTCAAACAAATCGATGGTTTAGTGCAAATTGCCCCTTTCTTTGATGTAGGAACAGTTTGGAATAGTGACGATGTCGAAATTACTAACTCCACCTTACCTTCTTTAGGAGTTGGCTTGAACTTTTCCCTGGGGGATAGTTTTAACGCCCGTCTGGATTGGGGGATTCCTTTGTCAACGGTAGAGGCAGAAAATAGTTCTTTACAAGAAGATGGAATTTATTTTTCGCTCGATTCTAATTTTTTCTGACTCTGTATTGGTTATCTTGCATATATTATTTAAGGCTTTTCGACAGAGTAGTTAGCAGCTATTTTATAATGATCGCCAGCAGCGACTTCAATAATTTCATTAGCAGCATTAGCAGTTTCGACACAGACAAAGTTAATGTAATCTTGATCGCCTAAATCCGCCATGTTCGCCGAAATATCTGCCTCAGGATTCCAAACAATCGCTGTCTTGCTATTAGTGGCGGTAATTTTGATGTTTCTGTTCCCTGCCCGATCTTCAATAACTAACTCTGACGGAACATCTAAATAAATGCGATCGCATTCCCCAGAAAAAGTAACTGCACCAGCCTGAGTTTTTTGTTTACCATCATCAACTTTATCTAGATAAGCCTTACCTGCCAAACCTAATACCGCTAGCTGATTGATGTCTGCGATTTGGAAATAAGTATGTAAAGCCTGAGTAATTGAAAAAGGCTCTTGCCCTGTGTTTTGGGTAATTAATTCTATGGTTAAGGAACTACCGACAGTAATTGCGATCGCGATATCAAAGCTGTAGTCCCAAATTTCTCTCGTTTCTGCCGTATCTACTAACCCCATAATTACTTGAGTTGCCCCGTCTTGAGTACTGACTACATCGCGCATTTGCCACAGTCGATTACGCACAAAACCATGACTAGAGCGTCCTTTCTCTTCAGGATCGGGGCCAAACCAGGGCCAACAAATCGGCGTACCGCCTTTGATTGCTTTACCCGACTGGTAATAGGCTTGACTACTCAAAAACATGACTTCTGACTGGTTGACGGGCTTAAAAGACAATACCTGAGCTGCATAAACCGAGATTGTAGCCTGGGCGTGTTCGTTACTGATCTCGATGGTTGGAAAACCACCTTTACCTTCAATAAACTTAACTTTGTTGGCAATGCCGTAATCCGCGTTCAACTGCTCGATATTCATTTTTATTTTCAGACCTCGTTTAGTTTTAAAAGTAGATTTTTGTAATTGGAGACAGGAAATGATCTGTTATGTATCAAGAGCTATTAGCTAAAAAACTAGCCAAAGAGAATAAAGCCCACTAACATTCTGTACCTTACTAAACTACAGCCATCGAGTTCAGTAATCCTTGAAACACGGCTAAACCATCCGTACTGCCGATTGCCCGATCTGAAGCTCGCTCTGGATGAGGCATCATGCCCAAGACATTTCCCTGCTGATTGACAATTCCCGCTATATTATTCATCGAACCATTAAGATTATGCTCGGCGTTAATTTCTCCCGCTGAACTACAGTAGCGAAACAATACCTGCTCATGATCTTCTAAAGCTTTTAAAGTATCATCGTCGGCATAGTAACAGCCTTCTCCATGAGCTACAGGCAAAGTAATTACCTGTTGACTTTGGTAATCTTTTGTCCAAATCGTATCATTACGTTCAACTTTAACAGGAACGCGATCGCAAATAAAATGCAGCTTACGATTGCGAATTAATGCCCCTGGTAACAAACCAACTTCTGTCAGTACCTGGAAGCCATTACAGATGCCCAAGACATACTTACCCTGTTTAGCGTGTTCGATGACGCTGTTCATCACAGGAGAGAATTGTGCGATCGCACCACAGCGCAGATAATCGCCGTAGCTAAAACCCCCTGGAACAATTACTACGTCAAGATCGTGGATATCTGTTGACTGATGCCATACCATGCGGGTAGGTACAGATAATAATCCTTGAGTTACCGTTAAAACATCGCGATCGCAATTTGAGCCAGGAAACACTATAATCCCAAACTTCATACCCTACTCCTATGGTTAATCTTACGCTGTAGCCAATTCAGTTAATTCAAAGCAGTAATTTTCAATTACCGTATTTGCCAATAGGCGATCGCACATTTCATCTAAATGCTGTTTTGCCTGCTCTTCGTTGGCTGCGGTTAACTGCATTTCAATATACTTACCAATTCTGACCGACTCTACCTCGGTATATCCCATTTGCCTCAGTCCCGATTCTACTGCCGTACCTGCTGGATCTAGTACTGAAGAGCGAAGTGTAACATAAATACGAGCGTGATATTTGGTAGCCATGGAATTGTGGTTAATGATTACTAAAAGCTAATCGTCTCTATGATTTTATAGTTTTACTTGACAGTAATAAATTAAATTCAAGATTTAGTGAGGATCAATTTGTCTGCTAGCAGAAGTTAAGATCAAATAAGTTCATCCCAACATAAGATATATTTAGGTTCGATATCTAAAAGCAAACTATGAAAACGCAACGTACCCGCTCTCAAGAGCGAATTATGACAGTACTTCAAAGTCTTAAGCGTTCTATTTCGGCTCAGGATCTTTATATCGAACTACGCAACCGTGAACAGGATATGGGTTTAGCTACGGTTTATCGTTCCCTAGAAGCCTTAAAACTTCAGGGAGAAGTTCAGGTACGTACCTTAGGTAATGGCGAATCTGTTTATAGTTCTGTTAAAAGCGATCGTCACCACCTTACCTGCGTTAACTGCGGTACGTCGATTCCAATTGATGAATGTCCCGTACATGATTTAGAACAACAGTTAGAAAAGTCTCATACGTTTAAGGTTTATTATCACACCTTAGAGTTTTTTGGTTTATGCCAGCAGTGCCATTAAATTATCGGTAATAGGTTATGAAAACTCGATATAAGTGGACGGTAGCGGATTATCATCAGCTAGTTGAAACAGGCTTGCTAGAGGGAAAACCTGTGGAACTTTTGGAAGGAGAACTGATTGAAATGAGTCCAGAGGGAATACCCCACAGCTATACGAATCGTAGCGTTGCCGATTACTTAAGGACTCTTTTAGCTGGTTTGGCATTTATTAGCGAGGCTCATCCAATTACTTTAGATAACTCTGAGCCTGAACCCGATATTGCGATCGTTCGTCTGCCCAAAGAAATATATAAACAACATCATCCTTATCCTGAAGACATTTATTGGTTAGTGGAAATTGCTAATCGAACTTTAGATCAAGATTTAAATGAAAAAACCATTACTTATGCCCGTAATGGTATTGCCGAATATTGGGTAATCGATCTACCTAATAGAAAACTTTGGGTATTCACTCAACCAGAAAAACAAGGCTACAGCCAAACTCAAGAATTTATCCAGGGAAGCATTTCTCCTCAATCCTTTTCTAATGTTTCTGTAGAAGTGAAGGATTTACTATTGTACTAGCAAAAATTAACCAGAAAACCTGTTACTTTTGCCTTGATTACAAGCTTTGCAGAGTGTTTGCAGATTACTCATAGCGTTGCCTCCACCTTGAGAAAAAGGAACAATATGGTCTACTTCTAACTCTGCTTTGTGAGCAAACACCCCGCAAAATAAGCAACGATGGTTGTCTCGTCTGAATACATCAACGCGAGTTGTAGCAGCAATATAGCGCGATCGCTTTGAGGTTTTTGACTGCTTCTTGCTTTTCTTTAGCGATTAAAATCACGCTCGATTTTTTTGATGTCTAAGTCCACTGGATTTTGTGGTTTCTGACTACCGTTGTTATTATTTTGAGAAATTACCGATTGTACCCCTTCAATAGTAGAAATCATACTGCGAGGATCCATAAACATGACTTTGCTGCTTTGGCTATTGCCAATTTCTTTGCCCATTTCTAAATAGTTTTGCGCTAATAAAAATTGCAAAGCTTCATGAGCATTAGGATCGGTTTTAAGCTTTTCGATCACAATCCTCATAGCTTCGGCAGTTGCTTCTGCTCTCAGGATTTGTTCTTGACGTTCACCTTCGGCTTTCAGAATAATTGCCTGCTGTTCTGCTTCTGCATTCAAAATAGCTGCTTTTTTTGCTGCTTCCGCCTGCAATAATCTAGCTTGAGCATCCCCTTGAGCCGAATTAATCGCTGAATCTCGATGTCCCTCAGAAGTCAAAATATTAGCTCGTTTTTGTCTTTCTGCCGCCATTTGCAATTCCATTGAATCTTGTACAGCTTTAGAAGGCATAATATCTCGTAATTCTACCCTGGTTACTTTTACTCCCCAAGGATCAGTGGCAATATCTAGTTCCCGCAAGAGAATTTCATTAATTTCGCTACGAGCAGTAAAGGTTTGATCTAGCTCTAATTGACCCATTTCTGAGCGAATTTGAGTTAATACCATGTTTACCATCGCATCTCGCAGGTTTTCTACTTTATAAAAAGCTTTATACATATCCATGATGCGCCAGTAGACTACGGCATCAACGACAATGCTTACATTGTCACGAGTAATACAAGACTGAGCCGGGATATCTAGCACTTTTTCTTTAACAGTGTCTTTATAGACTACTTTATCGATAAAAGGTGTAACAAAATTCAAGCCCGGCTCTAACTTCTTTTTATAACTACCTAAACTTTCGATTAAATATTCTTCTTTTTCTTTAACGATTTTGACCGATCCTGCTAATGTTGTAGAACCTAGTAATAGTAAGATTAGGGTTAAAAACTGACCCATAATTAACTTCTCCTAAATATTAATTTAATATGCTTTAGTTATAACTCTTATTTGAAGGTTAAGCTTCTATCCATCTTACTTAATTCAGTCTCGCTCCAACATTTTGCTGGGTAAAACAATTAAAGTATTTCCTTGCTTGCGAACTACAAAAACTGGTTCATTAGGAGCAATATCTCTAGTTTCATCAGCACATTTGGCTCGCCAAGAGTTACCTTCATATAAAACTCGCCCTGCGCTTCCAGCAGGTATACCACCAATTGCAGTAGCTTCTAAATCATCTCCTGTAATTGATATTTTACGCTTGGGTGTAAATAAACGACGTGAAAGAATAGTTAATCCAGTCGAGAAAATTAGCCACAAGCCTATCAATAAAGTATATTGCGGCAAAAATAAGGACACTATCGCCACTAAAAAAGCAGCAATACCCATCATAAAGCTGACAAACGCAGTGGGAAAAACGAACTCCATCGAGCAGAGAATTCCCGCCACAATTATCCAAAAAAGAGTAGGATTAATCATAAGCAAGTTATTTTTGTCACTAAAGGATTTGCAGCCTTGGATTTAGTTTAACTGCATAAATATATAAAAACTTACTTTGATTTTAACCACTGGCATTATTAAAATAGCTAAAAATAATCATTAAGCTAACTAAAATTTTTTTGGTAGTTAATCACTAATAGTATTTAATTCTTACAACAAGCTTATTTTTACTAGAAAATTTTGGATCTAGACAAGCGATCGCCATCTTTTTTACTTTCTTACCTTGGTTAATTAATAGTTGGACAAAATATTAAGTTGTGAAAACCGATAACAAGAATCATTGCAGCTTGATTAGTATAAAAAACTATTATCTTCAAATTACTAATCTATCTCTCTATCTTCAGTTAAGAAAAATAATACTACCAACAAACTGAAGAAAAAGCAGCGGTAGCAAACATAAAAAATCTGGCTTATTTTAACTAGATCAAGAACAAACCGTTGTTGTCTGTGAAGTATGGCGTTCATTGATCGTTGATGAGTTTGAACGCGACTACAATTTAAATAGTTAAAGCTGTAATTGCCAGATTGCGATCGCTTTACTATGTCTATTTTAGGTTGTTGTGATGGTCAAGCAAGCCAAAATAGATCCTAAGCAAAAATAGCACTAAACAAACTGATCAGTTGTCCAATGCTAAATAGTTTTTCAACAATTCTGGGTAATTAAAAACCTACAAATATATTCAATGATGCTGACAATTTTGCTTAAAAAAAGCGCTGAATTTAGTCAATACTTAAGAATGATCCCAGTCAGGTTTAATTGCTTTGCGATGATTGAGATAACGGTCGATAGACATCGCCGCAATACATCCGTCTCCTGCAGCTACTACAGCTTGCTTGTAGGGAGTATTACGAATATCGCCAATTGCCCATACCCCAGGGACACTTGTAGACATTGAATCATCTACCTTAACGCCACCATCCCGATTGTATTCCACCTGATCGCCAGCAAAATCTGTAATTGGTTTAGAACCATTTTGGTAGACAAAAACTCCCTCAACCTCTAAAGTTAGAGGTTCGCTGGCATCTTTGCTTTTTACCTTAACTCCTGTTACTCCCGCGTCATTACCTTCGATAGCCGCTAAACGAGAGCGTCGCCAGTGCTTAACATTGGACATACTCAGCAGGTCTTGAGCATGGTAATCTTCTTTATTGGGATCTTTAAAAGTGATCCAGTGAACCTTAGAAGCAAATTTAGTCAGAAACTGAGCTTCCTCTACTGCTTCTTGATTTAAACCGACTACCGCCACTTCGCGATCGCGATAAAATGCTCCATCACAGGTAGCACAGTAACTCACGCCACGACCTAGAAATTCTGATTCCCCTTCAAAAGACGCTCCACTACGTCCCATTGCCCCTGTAGCAAGTACCAAAGCTCTAGCGGTAAAAGTACCTTCTGGAGTATAAACTTTTTTCATCTCACCACTAACATCAATGCCAAAAACCTGAGCGCGTTGATAAGAAGTACCATATTCCACTGCTTGGTCTCTCATGCTGTTGAGCAATTCTTCGCCACTAATTTCCCCTGACACACCAGGATAATTAGCAATCTTGTGGGTAATAGCCAATGCTCCCACCGCAGGATTTTTGTCGAGAATAACGGTTCTGAGATTGGCCCTTGATGTATAAAGCGCGCAGGTACAGCCCGCTGGCCCTCCTCCAATAATAACAACATCAAATTCGTGTGTTTCCAAAATGCCAATCTCCAGTTGATTATTAAATTTATAGATAATAGATATATTTATTTAGCATACATCTGCCTTGGGTCTAGTTACAAATATTCTCGTCAAAAGTACGTAGTTTTGTGACAACATTGACAGGGATAACAACTTTTAAAGCTTTTAGTCAATAGTACATATTTGAACATCAAAGTACGACTAACTATATTTTGAAGTAATAAGAATTGTAGTTAAAAGCTAAGAGCTAAACAAAAGTTTACCTAAACGCAGCTAACTTGCTTGAATCGTTGTTAATAAGAAGTCCGTTGGGTATTGCCGCCTTTAACCCAGCCTTCCTGATTACTCCAGGGAAGTCTCACCCTTTGCCATTGTCCATCAGCAGAATCTTCGAGGATAATAATACTCTTATTAGCATCAATACCGCCAACTTTACCAGCATTTGTACTGGGCTGGGATCTCAGACTTAAACCTTGTGGCCAAGTGACAACGGCACGATAAGCATTAGGAGGAAGTTCTGGTTCAGCTGCAACCTCTTCTGGTTTTTCTAAAGCAGCTTGAGGTTCTTCTACTTCGTCTTCTAGAGTAGTAGTTGACTCTAGAGGTTCAATACTAGTTGCTGGTTCTATTGAGCTTGATGCAGACTCTTGCGGTACTGTTGTTCTAGAAAAAACTGGTTTGTTGGGCAAAACAGACATCTTTTTATAATAGGCAAACAATGCCGCGCCTGATATTCCTGCAATGAGACTAACGCCCAAAACAAAACCTAAAATAAACTGAACAGTAGCCGATAGACGTTTGAGAAAAATAGATTTAGTCATCTCCTAATTCAGTTGACTTTGAATGCGATCGCTTAAATTATTATTTTTGGAAGCCAGACGAGCTTTTCCCGCTGCTACCCAGTTTTGGAGAAATTCAATTTGCTCTTGGGCAGTCTTGGCTAAAGGAACTATTTGACTAGCAGCTTCTAGAATATCATCTGTGGTAAAGTCACGATGTTGGCTAAAGCCAATGTGCATTGCCTCAATGATAGTTTGTTCAATTTCCGCTCCCGAAAATTCTGGTGTTTCATATGCTAACCGTTTAGCATCATAATTGCCTAGATTGTGGGGGCGTAATTTGGCTAAATGAACTTTAAAAATAGCTTCTCGTTCGCTTTGATTAGGTAACCCAACGAAAAATATTTCGTCAAACCTGCCTTTGCGCAGCATTTCTGGCGGTAAAGCACGAATGTTATTGGCTGTAGCTACAACAAATACAGGGGTTTTCTTTTCTGCTAACCAAGTCATAAACGTCCCAAAAACACGGCTAGTAGTCCCTGAATCCCCCTTCCCATCTATTCCCGCGAACCCTTTATCAATTTCATCGATCCACAGAATGCAGGGAGCGAGAGCTTCGGCTAATTCGATAGTTTGACGGGTACGAGATTCTGATTCTCCAACTAAACCCGCGAATAAACGTCCGACATCTAATCGTAATAAAGGTAGATGCCAATGATGAGCGATCGCTTTTGCCGTTAAAGATTTACCTGTCCCCTGTATCCCGACTAACAATAATCCTCTGGGATTAGGTAAACCATAGGCTCTCGCCTGTGCGCTAAATGCTCCACCACGCCTTAGTAACCAGCTTTTGAGGTTGTCCAAACCGCCAATATCAGAAATTTGCTCAGTTGCGGGATAATAGTCTAAAATCTGGGTCTGACGAATTGAAGAGCGTTTTTCTTCCAGGATCAACTCTACGTCGTCTGGTTCAAGCTTACCATTAGTGGCGATCGCTCTGGTTAAAACTCTTCTAATTCTTTCTAAAGATAGTCCCTGGGCTGCTCTAACTAATTCATCTAATAGTTGTTCGGATAAACTTTGACCCGTTGCCGAAATTAAACGTTCGATCTCGGTTTTTATTTCGGCAACGGTAGGTAAGGCAAATTCAAGTACAGTAATAACTTCCGTTAACTCTTCTGGAATCTGAACTTTAGGAGCAATAATAATAATATTTTTGGGCTGAGACTTTAAAATTCGCGCCAGATTACGCAATTCACGAGAAACGGCAATATCTTCTAAAAAACGCTGAAAATCTCGGAGGATAAATATCCCTCCCGCATTCTTAGGCATTTTAGTAATAAATTCTAATGCCTGTAAAGGATTACGCTTACCAAAACCAACATAATTAGGATTTTCTTGATAGCCGTTAACAAAGTCCCAAATGTAAATATTACGCTTACCTAGCTTTTCTGTAGCGGTGGCGATGTCTTCGACTAGCTTCGCAATCGCTTTTTCGGCTCTTTCTTCTTCGTTAGTAGGCAAATAAATTAGGGGATAACAGGCACGCAACAGGAGAGAAAACTCTTCATTAAAGTTCATTGTTAAAATGATATTATTGCTTGTTTTGAAAAAATCATCTTATTCTTAATATACGCTTGATGTAAATTAGCTGCGTTCAGATTTACTGATTTTAGCGCTCAGCTATTGAGCTTGTTTAAGTGTTTAACTTGATTTATATCGATCTGCTTAATGCCTAAAATAGACTATCTACGCATCAGTTTAATTGATAAATGTAATTTTCGTTGCCAGTACTGTATGCCAGATGGGACGAAGCTAAATTATGTTTTGAACCAAGAATTATTAACTAATCAAGAAATTTTGACCTTAGTCCGAGATGTCTTTATTCCTTTAGGCTTTACTAAGTTTCGTCTTACTGGAGGAGAACCTTTACTGCGCCAAGATTTGGTGGAGTTAGTTGGAGATATTGCTCGGCTGCCAGAAACTGAAGATCTTGCTTTAACTACCAATGCTTTTTTACTAGCTGATTTAGCTCAGCCCCTTTATGAAGCTGGGTTGAGACGGATTAATATCAGCCTGGATTCCCTAAACCCAGAAACTTTTGATCAAATCATTGGCAATAAAGGGCGGACTCGCTGGCAGCAAACCTGGGAGGGAATACTAACGGCTCATCAAGTTGGATTTAATCCGCTCAAGCTCAATGTGGTGATCATTCCTGGGATTAACGATACCGAGGTGTTAGACTTGGCTCAGTTAAGCATTAAGCGTCAATGGCATATTCGGTTTATTGAATTTATGCCGATTGGCAATCCTGAGTTATTCGGCGATAAGGCATGGATTGATTCTGAAGAGTTACGCCGCCAAATTCGCCAAAAATGGGGTTTGGTTGAATCTAATATACAAGGTAATGGCCCTGCGGATGTGTTTCAAATTCCTCACGCTAAAGGAACACTGGGCTTTATTTCACAAATGTCAGAATGTTTTTGCGATCGCTGTAACCGAGTCAGATTATCAGCAGATGGCTGGTTACGTCCTTGTCTCTTGAACGAAACTGGTCAGATTGATCTCAAAACTGCTCTGCGTAACGGTGCAGATCTCATTCAATTACAAGCACAGGTTGAGCGGCTATTACTGCTTAAATCTGAAATTAACTTCAAAGACAGGGACTCTGGTACTAATGGAACTTATACTCGTACCATGTCCCAAATTGGCGGATAACTTTTCCAGGATGAAGCATTAAGGAAGATTTGGCGCTAGTTTCGTTTTAATCTACAAGCTAGCAGTTTATAGTTGTTTTGCCATAGTCAATGGACGAAACCAACCCAAAACTCCAGTTATGCCATCCGTGAATAATACTCAACAACGAGTAGTTCATTTACCTGTAAGGCGATCCATTCACGCTCGATCACGCCATTGACTTTCCCTGTTAAAGCATTTTTATCAAATTCGAGATGACTGGGTAAATTAGCCAAACCTGGATATTCCATGTTGGTCTCAACTAATTTACGAGAGCGATCGCGATCTCTTACTTTAATTACATCTCCTGGACGACATTGATAACTAGCAACATCGACGACGCGATCATTTACCGTAATGTGTCCGTGGTTTACTAATTGGCGCGCTGCGGGAATAGTACCAGCCATTCCCAAGCGGAAGATAGTATTGTCCAAACGCATCTCCAGCAATTCTAGTAGAGTTTGACCTGTAGAACCAGCTACTCGACGAGCTTTACGAACATAACGTACTAGCTGTTTTTCAGTAACTCCGTAGTTAAAACGTAGCTTTTGCTTTTCTTCCAGACGAATTGCATATTCAGAGCGTTTGCGACGGTTTTGACCGTGCTGCCCAGGGGGGTAAGCCTTACGCGCACTCTTTCTAGTTAAACCTGGTAAATCTCCTAGACGGCGAACGATCCGCAAGCGCGGACCTCTATAACGAGACATATACTATTTCCTCTCTAAATTGCACTTAAAAATATCTCCAAATATATAATCATACATTATTTTGAAGAATTATCGATCAGAAAATTTGGTCAATTCAATCGTCAAATTAGTTGGTGTTTATCTGAAATTGATTGATCGACAATTGATTCAAAACTAGGAGCGAAAAAGGTGAGCCTGATATAGTTAACTCACCCTCGAAAATACTAGTTTTTAGTGTTAGATATCATACCTAGCTAGCTTTTACGAAGCTAACATCACGTTCTTTGGTTGCCCAAAACATCTCATGAATCTTTTGCACTGCTTCCATCAATTCATTAGCATGTTCAACACTAACTTCTACCTTACAAGCAGAACAGAGTTTAGCAGCTTTCCAAAAAGTATCATGAAGATCGGGATATTTTTCTAAATGCACAGGCTTAAAGTAATCTGTCCAAAGAATCAGCAAATCCTCTTTAGTTTTTTGAGCTTGTTCTTCCTTAATCGCAACATAGCGAGAAATTGTATTCTGATAAGCAATATTTGCCGCTTTATCATTAGCAGGAGGAACTTCTAAATCCACGATTTTTTTGGTCATAGAAAGCACAGCTTCGGCGGTAATACGCGCTGAAGCAGGATCATAAACACCGCAAGGACCATCGCAATGAGCATGAACTTCAGGTGCTGGAAAGATTCTTTTGATTTGAGAAATAACTTGTTTTAAGATCATAGTTTATGGTGTTCGTTTTATAGAATGTACTTCTGTGAACGAATTTACTTAGAACAGCGACAATTTTCGATTAGGGCTATTAATTTAGATGCACAAAAGATATAGAGTGTAATGATATATCTGATATATCCTTTTCTCTATCTTCATTTAGCTTAGTTCGATTTAGGGTTAGTTTGCAAGCTTGAGAATCTTTAATGTTGACTATTAAGTTTAACCCTTTTGGAGTACATTCAAAGACCTCTATAACTCAAAGAGATTAATTACCACTAACAGGATTAACCTTATCAATCACGCTCAAAGTTCCATCTTCTGCTACCTGCCAAACATCATAACTGCCTACCACATCGCCATTCTCGTCAATATCGACATTGCCGCTTGCTCCCTGAAAGTTAATCTCTTCTCCATTACGAACTAACTCCATAGCCTGGCAAGCATCAGTAACTTCTGTTCCTGGAGCATTTGCTACCTGTAGTATTTGGCTTTTTATGCCATCCCCTGTATTCGCATCACTCGCTTCGGCTGCCAACATCATTAAAATCGCTGCATCCCAGTTATGAGGAACATAAGCAGTCAGCTCTTTGCCAGTTTTCTCGTTCCACAACGATGTAAATTGTTTAAGAGCCTTGCCATCTGCACCTGGTACAGTTCCTAATGCTCCAGCGATAATGGATTTACCATCGGCAGTCTTGCCTACCTGTTCGATAAAATCATCGGAGTAAACCCCATCCGTCAGTAAAATAGTTACTCCATCGCTCAATCCCTGTTCAAAAGCCGATTTTAACAGTACGCTGCCAGTCTCAGCGTACAAAACGGCTGCTACAGCATCGGGTTTGCTATCAAAAGCTGATTTCGCTTCGCTATCTAAAGTCGCTGCTTTAGGATCGTAACGCACTGGTTTGCCAACAATGTTGCCTCCTGTTTTGGTGAAGGCATCAATAAACTGTTGCTCAAATCCCACACCATAATCATTGTTGATGGCGACGGTAGAAATATTTTTAAAGCCTTGTTTTTGTGCCAGTGCTGCTAAAGCTTGAGATTGATATGTATCAGGTGGGGCAGTACGCGCCCAATAACCATCAAATTCGCCATTTTGCGCTCGCTCAGTAAACACAGGGCTAGTACTACCAGGAGACACCATCATGACTTTATTGCGAACCGCTATATCAACTGCTGCACCCGAAACACTACTGGCAAAAGATCCCACAACTCCAGCTACCCGGTCTACTTCAGCAAGCTTAGTCATAGCACTACTACCCGCGCTAGGATCTGTCTGATCATCTTCTGCGATTAAGCTAACTTGAGCTTCATTAACGCCCCCACATTCATTAATTGTGTCTACGGCAAGCTGAACAGCTGCGGGCCAGTTTTGTCCAATAGAAGAAAGATCTCCCGTAGTCGGGGATAAAACACCTAGCTTCAGACCATCACCAGCAGCCGAATCTCCTCCTTGACAGGAAGTAAGTAACACGCCTGCACTCAAAGACATTAAAGCTAGCATCATTGCTGAGTTAGAACGATGATTTTCGCTCTTTTGGCGATCGCCTTGGGAAAACAACAAATTAAAACGCTTCATAATTCTAAAGTTTCGGCTGTATGCCAATCTAGTTCAATAGATTGGAATTGTACTCGAAAAATTTAAGATATTCCGCACAGTACTAAGAAAAAAGCTAAAAAAAACGTTTTTTATTAGTACTTTCTCTGTACGGAGAGGGGGGGATTCGAACCCCCGATGAAGTTTACACCCCATAACTCCTTAGCAGGGAGCCGCTTTCAACCGCTCAGCCACCTCTCCATGAGCTTATCGACTTTGAATTATAACAGATTTATTTCGGCTGACGGCAATTAAAGCCAAATTGTGGGTTAACTTAACTTTTGTTTAAACTTTGTATTTTAAGGCTATTGATTGCCAATCTTGAGCTGCTAAACAAGAAGATAATTTCTTTATGGGTTGCGCTTATTCAGTTCTAAATTTTACCGAATCACCATGAGATGGTAATCCTTCTGCCTGAGCCAAAATTTGAATGGTACTAGACATTTTTTTTAGGGCTGTTGAAGAATACTGGATTAAACTCGAATGCTTCATAAATGTCTCTACTCCTAGTGCCGAAGCATAACGAGCCGCTCCTGAAGTAGGTAAGGTATGATTTGGCCCTGCTAAATAATCTCCAGTTGCTTCTGGGGTAGAATTACCCAGAAAAATTGCTCCTGCATGACGAATTTGCTCGATTAAGTTCCAGGGTTCTGCTATCTCCAATTCCAAATGTTCTGGTGCAAACAAATTAGATAGTTCGGCTGCTTCTGCTAAAGAATCGACTATTACAATTAGACCGTAATGAGCGATCGCCTTTTCAGTAAGCATTTTGCGTGGATGATTGGCTAGCTGTCGGTTAACCTCTTGCTGCACCTGTTGAGCTAGACTGTTACTAGTAGTCAATAAGATGGCAGCCGCCATTGGATCGTGTTCTGCCTGAGCTAATAAATCAGCAGCAACATAAACTGGATTAGCCTGTTCGTCAGCAATAATTAATACTTCCGACGGGCCGGCTAAAGAGTCAATTCCAACCGTGCCATATACCAGTTTTTTAGCCAAAGTAACGTAGATATTGCCAGGTCCAGTAATTACATCTACCTTGGGTATGGTTTCGGTTCCGTAAGCCAAAGCACTGATCGCTTGCGCTCCCCCGACTCGATAAATTTCCTCAACTCCAGCTTCTTGGGCTGCGACTAGTACCGCAGGATTGATTTTGCCATCTTGGCCAGGTGGCGTAACCATGGCAATTCGAGGCACTTTGGCTACTTTGGCGGGAATGGCATTCATTAGTACCGTGCTGGGATAAGAGGCTCGTCCCCCAGGAACATAAAGCCCTGCTCGATCTACAGGAGTGTAGCGTTTTCCTAGTACCACATCATCTTCTTCAAACTGCACCCAAGATTTGGGGACTCGCTGGCGATGAAAAGCCTCTATTTTTTGACAGGCTACCTGGATAGCACGGAGTAAATCTTTAGATACCTGCTGATAAGCAGCATCTAATTCTGAACCTCTGACTCGTAATTGATCAGCAGTGTAAAGCTGTCGATCAAACTTTTCAGTGTATTCTAGTAAAGCGCGATCGCCATTTTTTTTGACGTTGGCAACAATTTCTCTAACGACATTTTCTTTAGGCTGAATGTCGTCACCACTGTTGCGATCGCCGATACGCTTTAGTTCTGTTTGTGCCTCAGTTTGCCGATCAATTATTCGCAGCATCGAGATCCCCATATCCATTTGAGCAATTACACAAAAGCGAGATTTTACTATCAGTCAGAGATCAAAACTAGATACAGCTAAAGCTTGCTTACTAAGTTGGATCGAGGTCGGTAACCACAGCAATACGATTTTGTGCTTGCATGGTTGGTAACTATCTCATGCGGTTTTCGGTAAACATCTTATGAATTTATATCTACCTTGATATTTCGCCTACGAGACTGAGTCTATTTACTATTGATAGACATTCCTCAAACTTAGTACTATTTGTCGGGGTCACACCGATACCAAGGGTTAATCTCTGACTCTCAATTTATTATATAAATCTTTACAGTAAGAAAATCACTACATTTCTAGCTTAACGTGAATCTATTTGTCTTGGTACGCCTATCTTGGCTAGGTCAACCTGTTTGTTCAGCTTTGCCAAACTACATATTTTAATTTCCTTGACACAGATTAGCAACAGTTGCTAGACTGTAAAATCCAATTCTATATATATTTCCAAAATTACTTACAAAGCAAATACTTCTTGTTTAAAAAACTGTGGCTAACTCAAAATCGGCAATCAAACGTATCAGAACAGCAGAACGCAATCGACTGCGAAATAAAGCATATAAGTCTGCACTTAGAACTTTGACCAAAAAGTATTTTGGTGCAGTAGAAACTTATACAGCCGAACCCACCCCTGAAAATATGGAAGCTGTAAAGCAAAGTATGTCGGCAGCATACAGCAAAATTGATAAAGCAGTTAAGCGTAAAGTTCTCCACAAAAACAATGGGGCGAGGAAAAAATCCCGCATAGCTAGAATTTTACAAAAGGCAACGGCTGCTTAAGTTGTTTGAATAGGCAACCTGTTGGTTAAAATACTCCAACGAAATAGATTTCATTTTGGTGTTAGATTAACGGCCAAAAGAGATAATCAATTACAATAATCAGCAATATACCAAGTATAGATGCAGTTAATAGATACCCATGTTCACATCAATTTTGATGTTTTTCAAGGGAATTTAAGCTCGTTAAGGCAACGTTGGCAAGAAGCAGGTGTAGTTCATTTAATACATTCTTGTGTAGAACCAAAAGAATTTCAGGGAATACAATCCATAGCGGATCGTTTCCCTGAATTCTCATTTGCAGTTGGTTTGCATCCTTTGGACGTTGACAAATGGCAAGATGATACGGCTAAAGAAATTAAGTCTTTAGCTGATTCAGATATTCGGGTGGTAGCTATTGGAGAAACAGGATTAGACTTTTATAAAGCCAATAATCAAGCAGAACAAATTTTAGCCTTACAAGAACAGTTAAAAATAGCTCAAGAACTTGACAAACCAGTCATTATTCACTGTCGTGATGCAGCGAAAAAATTGAAAGAAGTATTAACTGATTTTTGCCAGCATGAAGGTTCAGTTAAGGGAGTGATGCACTGCTGGGGAGGCAATGAAGTGGAAACCAGGTGGTTTTTGGATCTCGGGTTTTATATTAGCTACAGTGGAATTGTCACCTTTAAAAATGCCCAGCAGGTTCAAGCAGCAGCCAAAATAGTTCCTAGCGATCGCTTATTAATCGAAACAGACTGTCCTTTTCTGGCGCCAGTGCCTTATAGGGGCAAAACCAACGAGCCATCTTATGTGCTGCAAGTAGCAAAACAGCTTGCTCAACTGCGTCTGACATCCGTCGAAACAATTGCCGAGCAGACTACGGCTAATGCCTGTCGTTTATTTGGTATTCAATTAACTAAATAGTAAATAATAAACCAAGTTTTTCTCAATCTCAGTTTCTTTAGTTATTTCCGAGCCACAAAACTAAAACATAAGTACAAAAGCTATCATCTTCATGACTAATCTTACTTACAATCTGCTACCAGACTTAATTGAAATCCAACGCTCCAGCTTCCGTTGGTTTCTGGAAGAAGGGTTAATTGAAGAACTCAACAGTTTTTCTCCCATTACCGATTATACAGGTAAGTTTGAGCTGCATTTTATGGGCGAGAACTATCGCCTCAAAGAACCTAAATACTCAATGGAGGAGGCAAAACGCCGAGATAGCACTTATAACGTTCAGGTATACGTACCTACCCGTCTAATCGATAAAGAAAGTGGGGAAATTAAAGAAATGGAGGTCTTTGTCGGAGATCTTCCTTTGATGACCGATCGCGGCACCTTTATTATTAATGGTGCAGAACGGGTAATTGTCAACCAAATTGTGCGATCGCCTGGCGTATATTACAAAGCAGAAACAGATAAAAATGGTCGTCGTACTTATTCTGCCTCCTTAATTCCCAACCGCGGCGCATGGCTTAAGTTTGAAACCGACAAAAACGGTTTAGTTTGGGTCAGAATTGATAAAACCCGTAAACTTTCAGCGCAGGTATTACTCAAAGCGATCGGCTTGAGTGATAACGAAATTATGGATGGGATTCGCCATCCCGAATTCTACCAAAAAACCTTAGACAAAGAAGGTAATCCTAGCGAAGAAGAAGCTTTACTAGAGCTATATCGCAAATTGCGTCCTGGTGAACCTCCCACGGTAAGTGGTGGGCAGCAGTTGCTGGAGTCTCGCTTCTTCGATTCCAAACGTTATGACTTAGGTCGAGTTGGTCGTTACAAGATTAATAAAAAGTTACGTCTTACTGTTCCTGATACCACTAGAGTACTGACCACTACTGATATTTTGGCAGCGGTTGCTTATTTAATTAACCTAGAGTTTGATGGCGGTAATACTGATGATATCGACCATTTAGGTAACCGTCGGGTTCGCTCTGTAGGAGAGCTATTACAGAACCAAGTTCGAGTAGGTCTAAATCGTTTAGAAAGAATAATTCGCGAACGGATGACGGTAAGCGAAGCCAACAGCTTAACTCCAGCGGCACTGGTTAATCCCAAGCCCTTAGTGGCAGCGATCAAAGAATTTTTTGGTTCATCCCAGCTATCTCAGTTTATGGATCAAACAAACCCGTTGGCAGAGTTGACCCACAAACGCCGTCTCTCAGCTTTGGGACCTGGGGGTCTAACTAGAGAAAGAGCAGGTTTTGCGGTTCGGGATATTCACCCTACTCAATACGGTCGTATTTGTCCTGTAGAAACTCCTGAAGGACCCAACGCAGGATTAATTGGTTCTCTGGCGACCTATGCACGAGTAAACCCTTATGGCTTTATTGCCACTCCTTACTACCGCGTAGAAGCTGGTCGCGTATTGCGCCATGAAGATGTTGTTTATCTTACCGCTGATGAAGAAGATGACATGAGAGTTGCGCCAGGGGATGTCGCAACCGATGATGATGGTTATATTCTGGGCGAAACCATTGCGATTAGATATCGTCAGGAATTTTCTACCTGCGATCCAGATGAGGTCGATTATGTAGCTATTTCTCCTGTGCAGATTGTTTCTGTAGCAACTAGTCTAATTCCCTTCCTCGAACATGATGATGCTAACCGCGCTTTAATGGGTTCTAATATGCAGCGTCAGGCTGTACCTTTGTTGCGCCCTGAGCGACCCTTGGTAGGAACTGGGCTAGAAGCCCAAACAGCTCGTGACTCAGGAATGGTGGTTGTCTCTCGCACACACGGGATTGTAACCTACGTTGATGCCGAAGTTGTCCGAGTCAGAGTAGAAGACGGTAACAATGGGATGTATGCACCAGAACCTGGGCAAGAAATTATCTACAAACTACAAAAGTATCAACGTTCTAATCAAGATACTTGTCTAAACCAACGTCCTTTAGTCTATGCAGGAGAAGACGTTGTTCCAGGTCAGGTACTTGCAGACGGTTCATCTACAGAAGGTGGAGAATTAGCCCTGGGGCAAAACGTTTTGATCGCCTATATGCCTTGGGAAGGCTATAACTACGAGGACGCAATCTTAATCAGCGAACGTTTAGTCTATGACGACGTTTATACTAGTATTCATGTTGAGAAATTTGAAATTGAAGCTCGACAAACCAAACTAGGTCCAGAAGAAATTACTCGCGAAATTCCTAACGTTGGTGAAGATGCCTTACGTAATTTAGATGAACGAGGCATTATTCATATTGGTGCTTGGGTAGAAGCAGGAGAAATTCTGGTAGGTAAAGTAACTCCTAAAGGTGAATCTGATCAGCCTCCTGAAGAAAAGTTGCTAAGAGCAATCTTTGGTGAGAAAGCTAGAGACGTAAGGGATAACTCCTTACGAGTTCCTAACGGAGAGAAAGGTCGGGTTGTTGATGTCCGTGTCTTCACTAGAGAACAAGGTGATGAATTACCACCAGGAGCCAATATGGTGGTACGAATCTATGTGGCTCAAAAACGTAAGATTCAAGTAGGAGATAAAATGGCTGGTCGTCACGGTAACAAAGGAATTATCTCTCGGATCTTACCCATTGAAGATATGCCCTATTTACCCGATGGTACTCCCATTGATATTGCCTTGAACCCGTTAGGGGTTCCTTCACGGATGAACGTGGGACAGGTGTTTGAGTGTCTTCTAGGCTGGGCTGGAGAAAATCTAGCTACACGCTTTAAAATAATGCCCTTCGATGAAATGTACGGCAAAGAAGCGTCTAGAGAAACTGTTCATGGCAAAATTCAGGATGCTGCTCGTAAACCAGGCAAGTCTTGGGTATACGATGAAAACAACCCAGGAAAAATTCAGGTATTTGACGGACGTACCGGCGAAGCGTTTGACCGTCCCGTGACAGTAGGGAAAGCTTATATGCTCAAGCTGGTTCACCTCGTAGATGATAAGATCCATGCTCGTTCTACGGGACCTTATTCCTTAGTGACTCAGCAGCCCTTGGGTGGTAAAGCACAACAGGGTGGCCAACGCTTTGGCGAAATGGAGGTATGGGCATTAGAAGCCTATGGGGCAGCTTATACTTTACAAGAACTGTTGACGGTCAAATCTGATGATATGCAGGGACGTAATGAAGCTCTTAATTCAATTGTTAAAGGTAAGCCAATTCCTCGTCCTGGTACGCCAGAATCATTTAAAGTGCTGATGCGCGAGCTACAGTCTCTAGGTTTGGATATAGCAGTACACAAACTAGAATCATTAGAAGATGGTAGTAGTCGTGATGTGGAAGTAGATTTAATGGCGGATACTCCTCGCCGCACTCCTAACCGACCGACCTACGAATCTTTACAAAGAGAGGAAACAATCGAAGAAGTTTAGAGCTGTTTAATTCTTTTTCCAATTTAGCAATTCGGGGATCCAGGTAAGATCGGCTAATTTGGTCTTTATCTTTCTTTTGATCTCCGACGCTCCACCTTCTCTTGAGCCTGCTGACAAGTTCTGGGCAAGGAGGCGGAGTCGCAACGCATTCCCTACCTAATACCTAATCTTCAATTATCAATGAGAAATCAAATAGAACAAAGATTCGATTACGTCAAAATCGGTATAGCCTCTCCTGAAAGAATTCGTCAGTGGGGAGAAAGAACTTTACCCAATGGGCAATTAGTTGGCGAGGTTACCAAACCAGAAACAATTAACTATCGTACTCTCAAACCAGAAATGGATGGGTTGTTTTGTGAACGCATTTTTGGTCCAGCTAAGGACTGGGAATGTCACTGTGGTAAGTATAAGCGAGTGCGACATCGCGGTATTGTTTGTGAACGTTGTGGTGTTGAAGTAACCGAATCGCGAGTGCGTCGGCATCGTATGGGCTATATTAAGCTTGCCGCTCCTGTAACTCATGTCTGGTATCTCAAAGGTATTCCCAGTTACCTAAGTATTCTCTTGGATATGCCGCTGCGAGATGTAGAGCAGGTAGTTTACTTTAATGCTTATGTGGTGCTTGACCCTGGTAATGCAGGAAATTTATCAGCTAAACAGCTGTTGACAGAAGATCAGTGGATTGAGATTGAAGACCAGCTCTACAGTGAAGAATCTGAATTAGTCGGGGTTGAGGTTGGTATCGGTGCTGAAGCAGTTCAAAGACTTTTAGAAGAAGTTGCTTTAGAAGAAGAAGCAGAAAAATTGCGAGAACAAATCAACGATTCTAAAGGACAAAAAAGAGCCAAGCTAATTAAGCGTTTGCGGGTAATTGATAACTTTGTAGCTACGGGTTCTCGTCCAGAATGGATGGTACTAAATGCTATTCCTGTAATTCCTCCAGATTTGCGCCCGATGGTGCAGTTAGATGGTGGGCGATTTGCTACTTCTGACCTCAATGATCTTTATCGCCGAGTAATTAACCGCAATAATCGTCTGGCTAGACTACAAGAAATTCTGGCCCCCGAAATTATTGTCCGCAACGAAAAACGGATGCTGCAAGAAGCGGTAGATGCTCTGATTGATAATGGCCGTCGAGGTCGTACGGTGGTAGGCGCAAATAATCGTCCTCTTAAATCTCTATCAGACATTATTGAAGGTAAACAAGGGCGCTTCCGTCAAAACTTATTAGGCAAAAGAGTTGATTACTCTGGGCGTTCGGTAATCGTGGTCGGCCCTAAATTAAAGATTTATCAGTGTGGCTTGCCTAGAGAAATGGCAATTGAACTCTTCCAGCCTTTTGTCATCCATCGTCTGATTAATAGCGGGATGGTCAATAATATCAAAGCAGCCAAAAAACTAATTCAGCGTAACGATCCTAGCGTTTATGAAGTCTTAAAAGAAGTAATTGCCGGTCATCCTGTAATGCTTAACCGCGCTCCTACCTTACACCGTTTAGGTATTCAGGCGTTTGAGCCAATTTTGGTAGAAGGAAGAGCAATTCAACTCCATCCCTTAGTTTGTCCTGCATTTAACGCCGATTTTGATGGAGATCAAATGGCGGTTCATGTCCCCTTATCTTTGGAAGCCCAGGCTGAAGCCAGATTGTTAATGCTAGCCTGCCATAATATTCTGTCTCCTGCAACAGGAAGACCAATTGTTGCTCCATCTCAAGATATGGTTTTGGGCTGTTATTACCTAACTGCTGAAGACCCCAAGGCAGTCAAAGGAAAAGGTCGGCGCTTCGGTAATTTAGATGATGCCATTAAAGCCTACGAACAGGGACAAATAGATCTTCATGCTCATGTCTGGTTACGTTATGAGGGTGAAGTGGTGACCGAAGATCCCGATATTGAAGTTGTGGAATCAGAAAACTTAGCAGATGGTAGCAAAATTGAGTATTATCGCCACAGATTCGTCAGAAAATCTGCTGAAGGGGAGCAAATTTCTCAGTATATAAATACCACTATTGGTCGAATTATTTACAACAAAACTGTGCAAGAGGCCCTAACTACCGCAGTATAGGCAAAATGCCAGTCTCGAATCAACAAGTTTTAGTAGCTAGAAACTGGAAAACCAAGAATGAAATTTTATAATCACATCGTTGATAAAGGTCGTCTTAAAAAGCTGATGGCGTTGGCATTTACGGAGTATGGTTCGGCGCATAGCGCTACCGTAGCCGATTCTCTAAAAGAATTGGGCTTCCGTTACGCCACAATAGCGGGAGTTTCAATTAGCGTAGACGATTTGAAAGTACCACCAATCAAAGCTGAACTGCTCGAAGCAGCAGAAGTAGAAATTAGAGAGACCGAGGAGCGTTATGCCCGTGGGGAAATTACTGAGGTAGAGCGTTTCCAAAAGGTGATTGATACCTGGAATAGTACTTCAGAGAATCTTAAAGATGAGGTGGTAACTAATTTCCGTGCTACTGATCCGCTTAACTCTGTTTATATGATGGCGTTTAGTGGTGCAAGGGGGAATCTCTCTCAAGTACGTCAACTGGTCGGAATGCGTGGCTTGATGGCCGATCCTCAGGGAGAAATTATTGACTTACCAATCAAAACCAATTTCCGCGAAGGACTAACTGTAACTGAATATATTATTTCTTCTTATGGTGCGCGAAAAGGTTTGGTTGATACAGCACTACGCACGGCGGACTCAGGTTATTTAACTCGCCGTTTAGTTGATGTTGCTCAAGACGTGATTGTACGAGAGGTAGATTGCGGTACAGAACGAGGGATTAATCTCCGAGCGATGAAAGATGGCGATCGCACCTTAATTCAGCTTTCAGATCGTCTTCTTGGTAGAGTGCTTGCTAGAGATGCAGTAGACGATAAAACAGGGGAGGTAATTGCGACTCGTAACCAGCATATGGATCAGGAGTTGGCTCAAGAGATCGGCGATCGCGTTGAAGAAGTGATGGTGCGATCGCCTCTAACCTGCGAAGCAGCTCGTTCTGTATGCCAACACTGTTATGGTTGGAGTCTAGCTCACGGACACATGGTGGATATGGGAGAAGCCGTAGGGATTATTGCGGCTCAATCCATTGGAGAACCTGGTACTCAGTTGACCATGCGTACCTTCCATACTGGCGGTGTATTTACAGGAGAGGTCGCCCGTCAAATTCGCGCCAAAGCCGATGGAAAAGTTGAATTTGGCAAGGGTTTATCCACTCGTCAAATCCGTACCCGTCATGGTGATGAAAGAAATCAGGTAGAAACCATTGGTGACATTAGGTTAGTTCCTAAAAAAGGTAAAGCAGTGAATACGGCCCTAACTGCTGGTTCTTTAATTTATGTCGAAGATGGGGAAGAGGTCAAAAAAGGTCAGCTCTTAGTGGAAGTTGCTAAAGCCAAGGTACAAAAATCGACCGAGAAAGCAGCCAAAGACGTAACTTCGGACTTGGCGGGAGAAATTGTCTTTGCCGATCTTGTTCCTGAAGACAAAAAAGATCGTCAGGGTAATACTACTCGTATAGCTCAAAGACCTGGGCTACTTTGGGTTTTATCAGGGGAAGTGTATAATCTACTTCCTGGAGCAGAAGCAAGTGTGAAAAATGGCGATAAAGTCAAGCCAGGCGACATTTTGGCTCAAACCAGACTTACCGCTGCCAATGGTGGTGTGGTCAGAATGGTTTCTGATAGCCGTGAAATTGAAATTGTCACCGCCTCGGTATCTTTAGATCAGGCAAAGGTCAAAATTGAAAGTGATGGTGGTCGCGAGCAGTATATTATTTACACTGCCGACGATCGCAAATTCTTGCTTAAGGCGGCTCCTGGAACTAAGGTGCAAAACAAACAGGTTGTTGCCGAGCTAATTGACGACTTTTATCGTACTGAAACGGGCGGAATCATTAAATATGGTGGTATTACCGTTGGCAAAGGTAACCGTAAACAAGGTTATGAAGTAGAACAAGGCGGTACTTTACTCTGGATCCCAGAAGAAAGTCATGAAGTCAATAAAGATATTTCCTTGTTGATTGTCGAAGATGGTGAATATGTTGAGGCTGGGACAGAAGTAGTCAAAGATATTTTCTGTCAATCTTCAGGGATTGCCGAGGTGGTTCAAAAGAATGATATTTTACGAGAAATTATTATTAAACCTGGAGAAATTCACCAGATCGACGATCCGAAAAATGAATGGCATGAACAACTAATTCAGCCAGGTACAGAAGTATTGCCAGGAGTTGTCGCTCAAGAGCTAAGGTATGGCGAAGTCATTGAGACGACTGAAGGAACAGCCTTGATTTTGCGTCCTGTTCAAGAATTTGAGGTGGCAGATCAACCTTCAATTCCTTCTCAGGCTTCGATCAATCAAGATGATGGTCGTCAGATCGAACTGCGTTCAGTTCAAAGAATCTTTTACAAAGACGGAGAACGGGTTAAATCTGTTAGTAGCCTGTCACTATTAAGTACTCAATTGGTTCTAGAGATTGAGACGACAGAAGAACATGATGTGATCGCTAACCTTAGTGCTGATATTGAGCTACAGCCTGATGAAGACAACTCGGATACTCAAAGACTCCAAATGGTAATTTTGGAATCTTTGGTTCTGAGAAGAGATACTGATGTTGATCCTCATAGTGGCGAAATTCAAACTAGAGTGTTAGTACATGACGGGGAAGAGATTGCCAAAGGCGCAACTATTGCTCGCACCGAAATTCTCTGTAAATCTGCGGGAGAGGTTCAAGGTATCAAAGAGGGAGCTGAGGCAATTCGCCGCATCCTGATTGTTCGAGATAGCGATGTAGTTACTTATGAATTGGATATTCCTCAAAGTGAATGTAACTATAAACAAGGAGACTTGCTGGTTTCCAATACTCAGATTGCTGATGGAGTAAGGTTAGAAAATTCGGGTCAAGTGGTCGCAATAAGCGAGCAAGCTGGTAAAACTACTGTAGTCTTGCGTCATACTCGCCCATACCGCGTATCTCAGGGTGCAGTACTTCATATTGACCATGGTGATTTAGTCCAACGTGGCGATAATCTGGTATTACTGGTTTTTGAACGTTCAAAAACTGGGGATATTATTCAAGGTCTACCTCGGATTGAAGAATTGCTTGAAGCTCGTAAACCAAAAGAAGGGTGTATCCTCAGCCGTAGCTCGGGAGTTTGTCAGGTAGTCTATGAAGAAAATGAAACCGTAGATATCAAAATTATTGAAGAGGATGGCGTGATCAGCGACTATCCGATTAAACCAGGACAAAATGCCATAGTTAGTGATGGTCAAATTGTCGAGGCGGGAGAACCATTGACCGATGGACCTGCAAATCCTCATGAAATTTTGGAGACTTATTTCAACTATCATCTGCCAGAAAAAGGATGCTATGAAGCTTCGATGATTGGTTTACAGAAAGCACAGTTATTCTTAGTGCGCCAAGTACAGTCCGTATATCAGAGTCAGGGTATTGATATTTCAGACAAACATATTGAAGTGATTGTTAAACAAATGACTGCTAAAGTTAGAATTGATGATGGAGGAGATACGATTATTCTTCCAGGCGAACTGCTGGAACTACGCCAGATTGAGCAGGTAAACGAAGCGATGTCAATTACTGGTGGAGCGCCAGCTCAGTACACCCCAGTATTATTAGGTATTACTAAAGCTTCACTTAATACTGATAGCTTTATTTCAGCAGCTTCTTTCCAAGAAACAACCAGAGTCTTGACCGAGGCAGCAATTGAAGGCAAATCGGACTGGTTGAGAGGACTCAAGGAAAACGTCATTATCGGTCGTCTAATCCCGGCGGGAACTGGCTTTAATACTACAGAAGAACCGATGAATAGTCGTAGTGACCTAGATTCTGGAATGCGGAGTAATGCGGTATATGGTTATGGTGATGATTTTGAATCTTATCGCCTAGCAGAAGAGCTAAATAACAATTCAGAAACCGATCTTCGTCGCTCTTATAAAAATTTGAGTGATGATGAAAACATGATTTTGGATGATCAAACAGCAAGAGATTTGGCAACGGGCTTAGACGGCTCGCCAGACTAGGCGAAAGATTCTCAGAAATAGCATCTAGTGCCATCTTTAACCCCGAGCTAGTCAATGATATATTGTCCTAAAAAGTAGGCGGGCATTGAAATCATACGACTGCGGGGCGTACTGTTCACTATTAAAGGCAGCAGGTCGTCCATGTTGCGAGGGGATAGCTACGACTACCGCCCTTGGTAAAGAAATTTATTATGAGCGATGTGACGATGAATAAGGAGTAATCTTTAAGACATCATTGTATCGCTCTTTTTTACTGTAGATTTATCTACAATATAAGAATAATTGCTGAACCTTTGGGGCTAAACACCAAATTCAGACTATGGCGATCGCTTGCTCTCTAAACCATTCATTTTTATCTTGATTGACCCTTACGTTAACCGAAATTCACCTCTTTTTGCTGTTTAGAGATTGTAGATAATTGCATGACTAAAAAAGTAGACTCTTCTAAAAGTTCTTCGCTTAACACTTTGAATATTTCGCCTCACGTTCATGATGAAGAATCTTTAAGACAAATTATTAATCGTTTATCTCGTATTGAAGGTCATGTTCGTGGCATCAAGACCATGGTTAGTGAACATCGTCCTTGTCCAGAGGTTCTCAATCAAATTGCAGCAGTAAAAGGAGCAATTTCTAGCGTGGCTAAAATTATTTTGGAAGATCATCTGGAAGAGTGTTTAGTTCGTGCAGCCGATCAAGGAAATCTAGAAGCAGAAATAAAAGAATTAAAAGACGCTTTGAATCGATTTTTACCCTAAACTCGAGATTGATTAAAGCAATTAAAAGCTAATAGCTAATAGCTTAAAATTAGTTGACAAACATCGCAGTACCTTACTTAACTTGTCACGAATAGTTTAATACTTATCTGCTGAGTAAACTTGAGCTAACATAGGCTTGTTGTACGAAGAGGGCTTTTGCTTCATCGTGAAAGAGGTTAGACAATGCGTAAAACTAAGATGATTCAAGATTATTTTCCTGGTTGGCAACTTTGGATCTTTAGTCTCACAGTTCATTTGGCTTTGACAATTCAACCATCTAGCTCAATTGCCCAAGTCGTTACCAATCAGTTAGATAGTAAACAGGCTGCTAATACCAATATCGCTTCAACTGCTTTAGAGCCTGAAATCTTATCAGAAATTAATCGGGTTAGAACCAATCCTCAAGGTTATGCTCGGTGGCTTGAAGACCAAAAACAATACTATGATGGCATTTGGCTGAGATTTCCTGGAGAAAAGCCGATTAGAACCAATAAAGGACGAACAGCACTTAATGAAGCGATCGCTGTACTTAAAGAGCAACCCCCTTTACCTCCCCTAGAAATTTCCGCGCAAACTGCTGCTAATGCTACATCTGAACTAGAAAATTTCGCCACTGCTAACAATATTCAATACTTTAGCTACGGTCGAAAAACTGCGGCGGGGATAGTGATGGGATTGGTGGTAGATGACTTATTTCCAGATCGTCGTCGTCGTCAGAGTCTTTTGAGTCCAGAGGCCGAAAATACAGGAGTTGTTTGCAAGCCCGATCCGAGATACGCCAAAGTATGTGCGATCGCCTATTCGGATTCGGCGATCGCTGATGTGGCAGAGGTCAAACCAGAAGCTACAGTAACAACCGACAGCGAGGCTGCGGTATCCAATACAGCAACTACAAACGAGCCGCAACCCAATGCTGAACCAACTCCTGAACCTCAAGCAACACCCGTCACCCCTTCCTCAGAAGCTACCGATACTGCTGTGGTACAATTACCTCAGCCACCCCAACCACAAGCCCCTCCAACACCTTCTGTTAGCAGTGAAGCAACCCCTAGTCAGGAATCAGAATCGGAAATTGCTCAGGCTGAGTCTGAGATAGACGCAGAATTGTCCGATAGTGAGAGTGAAGCAGAATCACCCCAGTCAGAATCTGAGCCAGAGTCGAGTGAGGAACAACTAGAAGCATCGCCAGAAGCAGCGAAGCCAGAAACGGAAGTCAGTGAGTCAATCGATGAAAATTCCGAGCAAGTTGCAACTAACTCTGATTCATTCCTCGAAGCAAAAGTCGAGCGAGGTGCATTAGAAGAGGGCGATCGCGTCATCGCTGATGATGGTAGTTTGTATGATTTTTATCCTTTGGAAGGTAAAGCAGGTGATTCTTTTACTATCTATTTAGAAAGCGATGAATTTGATACTTTTTTAGCTTTAGTTGACACTAATGGCAACACGATCAAAGAAAATGACGATATTAGTCCAGACAATAGCAATTCTCAGATTCAAGTAACTCTTCCAGAAGACGGCGTTTATAACATTATTGTTAACACTTATGATGAAGCTGGCAGAGGAAATTATATGCTGAAGGTGAATCCGCTAAGAGAATAATTGACAGCTGGAAAATTATTCTTCCTCAACTAAGACAGTCGAGGGAAGACTGTAAATATTTGGCTCTCGCGTAGAAATATAGATTATGATCATTTAAACATCAAAGAATTTTACGTCCAACGAGAATTTCCCTAACCTCTAGCATGGCGGAATAGGTAGGGATAATATGTAACGTTTCCGTTGGTTTTGTGGATTTCAATGCAGTATTGATCGCGTCTGGGAGATGTTCTTTGACGATTAGTTCAAAATTGGTTTGGGCGACATCGATTGATTCAGAGCTATAGGTAAGTCTTAATGCTAGATCATAAACGCGATCGCCACTAACAATTAAAGTTTCCCCCAACTCCACCAACTCCTCTGTATCTACATCCCAAATCCAAGAAACATCAGTACCATCAGGAATGCGATCGTTTAAGACTAAGAGAGTTACAGGGGATTTACCTGTCTTCTTAATCTGATTAACGGCTCGAATAGTTTCATTCATTCCTACAGGATTTTTGGCTAACATAATGCGGACTTGCTTTTGGTCAATTTCTAGTTCTTCGGCACGACCAAAGGCAGCTTTAAAGTTTTTAATCGTCTCAAAGATAGCTTCGGTTTTAATACCAATTTTTTGGGTTAATACACTTGCTGCTAGGGTATTATACTTGTTATATACGCCAATTAAAATTTGGGGATGTTCTTGGCTATCTAAGGCAATTTGACTCTTGGCAAAACCACAGCTGGGACAGTGGTAATCACCTAAATGGGATAAATAAACTCCTTGATAATCTAAAAGATGTCCACAGCGAGGACAATAGATGGAATCAACTGCATGAGGAATCTCATCAAGATATAGTTCAGGTTCATTTAGTCCAAAATAAAGTACTGGTTGACTCAGTTGCTGTCCCAAATTAGCCAAGGTAGGATCGTCTGCATTCAAAACAATAGTCGTGTCTGCTGACAAAGAAGTTATTGCTTTAAACCAGCGTTGGGCGATCGTGTCGACTTCACCATATCGATCTAGCTGATCGCGAAATAAATTTAACGCCAGAATATATTTTGGCTGACAATCTTTTAATACCAGAGGCAAAATGTTTTCATCAACTTCGAGGATGGCATAATCGGCAGAAATTTTGCCTGTAATGTCGGCGCTACCAAGCAAAGCACTAATCAAACCGTTGATTAAGTTAGCACCGCTAGAATTGTGAACTACCTCAAAACCGCAGTCGCTCAAAATCTGCTTTAACAATAAAGCGGTAGTGGTTTTGCCATTTGTCCCGACTACTAAAATTACCCCCTGGCTTACCTGTTCAAACAACAGCGGTAAAAGCTGAGGATGGAGACGACGAGATATTTCTCCTGGTAAAACCGAAGCAGCACCTAAACGAAGCGATCGCACTACTCCTGTAACTGTTTTTGCTATCCCTACAGCCAAACCCAAACGAACTCGTTCTAATAGTTGCATCCTTTTATTTTTGAGCCGAACATATATCTTGATAACCTATTTTGTCGAGAAATTACAGCCAATTTGTAGGTAAATGTCAGCTAATTTGCCCTAGTCTAAATTTTTCGAGGATAACCCAAGTCTGTAATTATCTTAGTTAAACAGCTTGTGGAAGATTCGATTAAGTTAGTTTGATTTGTGCCAGGGGAGATAATCACTCAATTTCAAAATTGAACGGTAAACGAGCATAAACTCCGCTGGGGTCATTAAATGTATTTAGTAAGGATAATTCCTGTCTTATTTTTAATAATTCAGCGATCACTGGATCGATCGCTGCTTGGGATTCTAAAGCTTTAACGTCAAACAAATGTTGAATCAGCTTATTGTCAAAGCGATTCTGGGGGTATTCTTCTAATTGCCAACTAGTGCCTAATTCGGCTTTTTCGGCTGCGTAGGCGATCGCATCATCTAAACCGCCAATGCGATCGACTAAACCAATTTTAAGTGCTGCTTTGCCCGACCAAACTCTGCCTTGGGCAATCTCTTTAACTTTCGCTTCAGGGAGATGGCGATAGCGAGCTACTTTTTTCAGAAATAAGTCATAGGTGTTGTTAACTGACTTTTGATAAATTGCCAACTCTGCTTTAGTTTTAGGACGTATACTCGAATCAATATCCGCAAATTCTCCTGTTTTAACTACATCCCAGGTAACGCCATGTTCTTTGGCAATCTCTTGAATGTTAGACAGTAAGCCAAAAACCCCAATCGAACCTGTAATGGTGTTCTCTTGGGCAAAAATATGATTTGCACCAGCAGCAATCCAATAGCCACCAGAAGCAGCCATATTACCCATAGAGATAATTACGGGCTTAGCTTTTTTAGTGAGCAATATTTCTCGTAAAATGACTTCGGAAGCGGTGGCGCTACCGCCAGGACTATTGACTCGCAAAACGATCGCCTTAATGCTATCATCTTCTCTTAATTGACGAAATTCTTCCGCAAAGCGATCGCCACCTATAGTTTCCAAACTGCCTTTTCCCTCAACAATTGTGCCTTCAGCATAGATCACGGCAATTTTTTGGGCTGCGGTGACAGAAGCTGGGGTGGTGGGAATAGTGCGATCGGCATAAGTTCCTAAATCAATCTGTCTAAAGCTTTCTGTGCTTTCAGCTTTTCTTTCTCCAGTTAATTGTCTTAGTCTGCTAGCTACGTTGTCATAATAACCAACCTGATCGATCAAACCTGCTTTTTTAGCTGCCTGTGGTTCGAGATATCCCTCAGCATTGGCTAGCTGTTGTAGCCTTTGGGTATTTAACCCTCTACTGTCGGCTACGGTATCGAGAAACTTACTCCAAAGATCGATTAACAAGGCTTGAGTTTGTTCTCGATTAGCTGGACTAAGATCGTTACGAATATATGGTTCTACGGCGGCTTTATAATCGCCAACTCGAATTACCTGCACCCCTACGCCATATTTTTCTAGCGCGCCTTTGAAAAACATCTGCTTGGAACTTAAGCCATTTAACTCCATCATGCCCATAGGATTAATAATTACCTCATCGGCCAAAGAAGATAGATAGTAGTCACCCTCACTCAAAGTTACGTCATAGGTAATAATTTTCTTGCCCGCAGCTTGAAATTTTTTTAACGCAGTTCTAACTTCTTCTGTAGTGGCATAACCGTTGGGGCTATCACCTTTTCTACCGTCTAAAAATAAGGCTACAATGCGATCGTCTTTGGTTGCTTGGTTAATAGACTGCAAAACTCGACGTAGGGTGATAATTTCTTGCTCTTTGCCAGAGAAAGCCTGAGCTAAATTAGCTGGGGATTGAGCATCTTTGATCTGGGTTGATAAATCAAATACTAAAACTGACTTATCTTTAATTCCTTGAGTATTTTTATCAGAAATTGCAGCTAATAAGATCAAGAATAATCCGCCAGCACCCAGGCTAATAAAAAGAAGCAAGCCAATCATGCTACCAATAGTGCTAGCAAAAATTTGGTTTAAAAATTGACGCATTGTGGTGATTTATATGAGTAAATGATTAGAAATCAAATGCAGTAGAGTTCGATCAGCATCTATTTTTATACTTCCCGCAAACTTCTCAATCTATATCATTATCACAGGTAAATAACAGTCTAATTTAAGTTCTTAGATAACTTTTGATTTTCTACAGTACTCATCAAAAAACTGTCATCAAAAATTCATTTCTTTGTCATACGAAAGCCACAACCATTCTATATTCTAATTACTGTCAGTCCTACAGATGATTTCACTCATAAGCTCCTTCAGGCTTTTTAGGACTGACTTTACTATTTACAGCTTTAACTTCAATAGATTACTTTGCTTCCATCCAGTTTTTACCGGCATTAATATCTACAGCTAGGGGAATATTTAACTTTACGGCATTTTCCATAGTTGACTTAATGATGGGTTGTAATTCTAACCACTCTTCTGGAGGTACTTCCAGCACTAATTCATCATGTACTTGCAGTAATAATTTAGCCTGATAGTCTGGCAAAATACCCTGTAGTTTAATCATGGCAATTTTAATGATATCAGCACTCGAACCCTGGATGGGCGAATTCGCTGCTGCTCTTAAGATCTGGGCATCGGTATGGCTATACTTCAAGCTGGCTAAATCTATGGATTCAGGGTTACTACCGCGTAGCTGTTTGAGACTGTCGCTAATTAGATTGATGTATCGTCTTCTGCCGAGAATAGTATTAACATAACCTAGGGCGATCGCCTGTTTTTTGACTCCTTCTAAATACTCAAATACTTTGGCGTATGTTTGACGGTATTTCTCGATAAACTGTTTGCCAACATCGGCTTTTAAACCAGATTCTCGGGAAAATCTTTGCGCTCCCATGCCATAGATCACGCCGAAGTTAATAATTTTACCCAAGCGTCTTTCTTCTGAAGTAATGTTTTCTTTGTCAAACAATAATTGAGCCGTCACGCGATGGACATCTCTGCTATTACGGTAGGCATCGACTAAAACTGGCTCTTGACTTAGGTGCGCCAGAATTCTCAATTCAATTTGGGAATAGTCAGCGGCTACTAGCAGCCAACCTTCTTGAGGAATAAATGCTTTGCGTATCTGACGAGAAAACTCAGTCCGAATCGGAATGTTTTGCAGGTTAGGATTAGAAGAAGACAATCTTCCTGTGGCAACCACTGATTGATTAAAGTCCGTATGTAGTCTTCTTGTTTCTTGGCGTACCAGCAAGGGTAAAGCATCAACATAAGTTGACTTCAGTTTAGCTAAAGTACGATATTCTAGCATATTGTCAATCACAGGATGCTCGCCGCGCAGCTTTTCTAGTGTCTGTTGATTGGTGGAATAGCCTGTCTTAGTTTTACGAGACTTTTGACGATCTAATCCTAGTTTGTCAAACAAGATTACGCTCAGTTGCTTGGGGGAACTTAAATTAAATTCTTCTCCCGCTGCTGCATAAGTTGATTGTTCCAGCTGGTGCAGATCTTGATTTAGCTGCTGAGAAAATTGATGCAGGTATGCGGTATCTAATCTGATGCCCGTATTTTCCATCGTCGCTAATACGGGCTCTAAAGGTTGCTCTACTTCCAACAGTAGTTTTGCTAGCTGAGGAAACTTAATTAGCTCAGCTTTTAACTTACCCACTAAATAATAGGTTGCATAGGCATCTAGTCCACAATAATCTGCCACCACCGCAATGTCCAAATCGGCAATCGTCTTACCTTTTGGTATACCCAGATCTTTGTAGCTTTTGGCAGTAATTTCTAACCCATAGCGTTTAGATAAATCCCCTAGGTTATGAGTCATTTCGGGATTGAGTACATAGCTTGCCAACATGGTATCAAATACTACTCCTGCCAGATTAATCCCCTGGTGAAGTAACACTAAGCGATCAAATTTAGCATTTTGTAGCGCCTTGGGATAGCGATCGCTATTTAAAATTGGCTTAAGGGTAGCCAAAACTAATTCTTGGTTTAATTGTGTTCCTTCTGTGTGAGCCATGGGAATATAGGCAATATCGGTATCGCGATCGCCCCAACAACAGCCAATACCAACTAACTCGGCTAGATGAGTTTCTAAAGAAGTAGTTTCGGTATCCCAAGCCACAGGTTTTTCAGGATCGGTATGTTTTTTTAATGTCTTAACTAGCTGCTTTAACTGAGCTTCGGTATCAATAATTTGCGTGCTTAATTGAGGTTTAAATAGCTCCACAAGTTCTTCTGGTTCTAGATCAGCAGGGACACTATCCTCAAATAAACTAAGTTGACCATTTTGATCTTTTGTTCCTGTAGGGATAACATCAATTACTTTGATTTCAGCTTCGCCGCCAAGTTTTACCTGGAGTTTATTTAGATTGCTGATTGCTTTGTTTAACTCTAATTCTTTGAGCAGTGGCAAGACATTATCTGGCTCAAACCCAACTAACTTACAGTCGGTTAAATTGACTTCCAGGGGAGAATTGATTTCAATCTTTGCCAAAAACTGTGAGTGCCATGCGTCTTCTGTACCTGTGGCTAATTTGTTTTTAGTTGCTCCTTTAATTTGGTCTAGGTTGTGATAAACTTCTGCTAAAGTTGGATACTCTCCTAAAAGCTTAATTGCCGTTTTTTCGCCAATTCCTTTCACTCCAGGAATACAGTCGGATTTATCGCCACAAAGAGCTTTGAAATCTACGATCTGTTCAGGAGTAACTCCCATCTTCTCGATTACTCCTGCTCGATCAAACTCAGTATAGCTTTGAGCTGCTTTTCTAAAAACTTGATTGTGCAAATATAAAACGCTAATTCCTCTCTCATCGTCTACTAGTTGAAATAAATCGCGATCGCCAGTGACAATTTTGACTCGATAGCCTGCTGCACTAGCTTTAGTGGCAATTGTTCCTAAAATATCATCGGCTTCATATCCTGGCTGAGTGACAATAGTCAGATTAAATGCCTGGAGTAACTTTTTTAGGTTGTGGATATCAGGAATAAAATCATCGGGAGTATCGACGCGATCGCTCTTGTAGTTGTCATCGGCTTCATGGCGAAAAGTTGGTTCACTTAAATCGAAAGCGATCGCCATAAATTGTGGGGATTCTACCTCCAATACCTGCAATAAAGAATTGATAAATCCAAAGCAAATACTAGTAGGGATGCCCGCAGAGGTAACTAATGGCTCCCGTCGCGAATTATTAAAAGCATAATAAGCACGAAAAGCTAAAGAATGACCATCCACTAAAATTAGCAGCGGTTTAGTATTGTTTGGAGTAGTAGAGTTAAGTACAACAGCAGAGGGCATAAGATTGATTTTGAGCAGAAAATAAGATTAAAATAAAGGTAATGTTTCAGTTTGTTAAACACTGTAAACATTGATAAATAAGACTGGTTTTACACTTTCAATAGTGCTAATTTAGTCATAGGTACAAAGAAGCACACCAAGCTTCTTCCCAAGGCAGATTATAGCAAGTACCTCCCGCTATGAATCTACACAATAGCTTATTTATAGATTGAGCAAAAAATAGGCGAATTATTATTAATAATTACGGTCTATGTAACGACCTAATACTATTAAGAAAATTCGTAATCTTAGCCAGATAGGCTATTTGCTGAAGTATCAAGACTAGGTTTAGTTATTGTGCGGTGATACATAATAAATTAGTTGTAACTTTTTTGACCGCTTTACCATCAAATTCAACTCTACAAACTATTTCATTGGGAAGTCTGATTAAGTTTGCGAAAAGACCTAGGAGAGGACAATTTAAAGGCTAGTTAATCTTATATTATGTCTTTAAAAGCTAAAAATCCAAGGAGGTTTGTTTGGTTGGTTAAAACCTAGCCCTATCCTCTCCGCCCAATAAACTTCTCTACAGTAAGAGCAAAGTAAAAAATAATTACTCAAGATGCGATTCATGATCTTTTCAAAGTCATGGTCGTTTTTTAGTATTTAGACAATTAACTCTATGAGGCAACAACCTCTAAGTAGCTTAAGTTATCTATGATTAGTAACCTCAGCACAACTAAGCACCTAAGCCAATCCGACCGGCCAAACTAGCACTAAGAGGAATTAAGGTTGCCAACATTAAAAACAGTGCCAACAAAGCCCAGGCAGCCCTACTATCGTCTGGTTCAGTTAATTCATTTTGTACTGGACGTTCTAAATCTCGCTGTAAAAACAAAATCAATACTGACCAATATAGAGGTATTGGGTTAGCAGGATTAAACAACGAAACGATTCCCAAAATAATCAGAGTTGCTAAGGTAGTACGTCTAGCAGTTTTACGTCCATAAATAGCGTGAACGATTCTGCCACCGTCTAACTTCCCTGCGGGCAAGAGATTTAAAGCGGTGATTACCAAGCCTAGCCAGCCAATCACTACCAAAGGATGAATATCGACCACAGCCGTCTCTAAAGCTGAGCCGAGAATTACTTTAGCCAAAGTTCCGACTAAGATCGAAGCGCGAAAGAATTCTGTGGGTAACTGAAACATACTGCCAGGATGCGACAGAGTTAGACCAAAAACCAACAGCAATAACGAAACAACTCCTGCTACGGCGGGACCAGCAAAAGAGATATCAAATAATGCTGTACGATTGGGTAACAAAGACTCAAAACGAGTAATTGCTCCAAAAGAGCCGATTTGCCAGGTAGGTAAAAAGAAGGGAATACTGAGACGAATCTGGTAACGGTTGGCTACGATTCGATGACCAATTTCATGGGCAATTAATACAGACCATAATCCTAAACTAAGGGGAATAGCTTCGCCATAGCGACTAAAATCATTAAATAAATCAAACCCTTGCAATAAGCTGGCGGACTCTAGGCTAGTCAAAATTGTGCCAACCAACAATACTAACGCTAGATTTTTCTGTACCAGGGTGGTGGTTTGAGGGTCATTAGTTTTGGGTAAAATAACGACTACAGGTCTTTCTTCAGGACTTTCTACCAAAAATAAGCGATATTTATCATCAAAAGCCTGTTCTAACTTTTGACTCATCTTAGAATGGGCGATATCTGGTTCACCCCGAAGATTACCTTTAAAGATTGCACCATCTTGATAGGGAATAGTTTCCGTCGCAAAAAAGGTATCAATGCCAAAAATTCCCTTTAATGCGGTCAAATCCTCGTCAGGAATGGGTGATACTTCTACTATGGCTTTTTGCTCAAATTCATTAGAACTTGATGAAGGTGATTGCTGTTCTATTTCAGCCTGTTGTTTGATTTTTTCCGCTGCTTTTTGCTTTAACAAGGCTTCTTGTCCTGCTGCTCTAAGTTTTTTGCCTAGCCAGATGTAAACGGCAATTGAAGCTAATAATAAAAACAGTATGCCGACTAAATTAAGATATATGCCTAGAGCAAACAAGCCAAAAAACAATAGCCAAGGACTCATCAGAACAATTGATTGCAGCCAAGCTAGAATTCCCAGTCTGCCATAGATCTTAGCTCTGTTGTATCCCCAGACTAGAATGGCGACAACAGCAGCCAAAAGAATAAAAGTGGCAAAAGATTCTGATCCGTCTATCATTCGTTATTTAAGTATCTTAGGTAATGTTAGTGTTGATCGATTAGCGATCGCAGGTTTCCCTGATGCTCATGTAATAAAGCCTCTGCTGCCGTTGCATCCAAACCAGTCCAATGCATTAAAAGAGCTAGCTTTACCTTGTTTTGGCTTTGGGCTAATAATTCCTCGGCTGCTTGGCGATCTAGTTTGGTTAAATCGCTAATGATCCGTAAAGCGCGATCGCGAAGCTTATTATTTGTGACCGCCACATCAATCATCCGATTGCCATATACTTTACCGTAGCGTACCATTGCTCCCGTCGAAATAATGTTTAACGCCATTTTAGTTACTGTACCTGCTTTAAGTCTAGTCGAACCAGCGAGAATTTCCGCACCTACCAACAGGCGAATATCAAGATCAGCATCAAGCGGAACTTGTTCGGCACTAACGCAACTCATGGCAACAGTTGTCGCCCCTCGCAATTTAGCCTCTCGTAATGCTCCATGAACAAATGGCGTAGTTCCTCCTGCAGTAATACCGACAACTACATCTGCGCTACTTACTTGGCGATCGCTAATTGCCTCAGCTCCATCTTCTGGGCGATCCTCTAAAGCTTCAGAACTTTTGAGCAAAGCTGCTGCACCACCAGCTAAAATTCCCTGAACCAATTCTGGAGGAGTACAAAAGGTGGGAGGACATTCTGCTGCATCTAAAACCCCTAATCTGCCGCTAGTACCAGCACCGACATAAAATAATCTACCACCTTGTCCAAACGCAGTAGCAACCACATCAATAGTTTTGGCCAAAGGGACACGAGCCAGGGCGATCGCCTTGAGCGTCTGTTGATCTTCTAGATTGAATAAATCGACTATTTCTAAAGTGGATAAGCTGTCTAAGTTCTGACTTTGGGGATTAATTTGTTCGGTTAATAAATGCCCCCGCGACTGTGAATCATCCATATATGACTTTGCTAGTTTTGATGTATAAAAGCTTTACTGACGTTGGTGAATTTGGATATGACGTATACAGTATTTCTGTTCGTAGCTTTTAGCTTTTAGCTTTTAAGAAATCTGAATTAAGCAAATAAATCTAATTTTCACACCTTGATTCACCAACACCGCTTTACTTAGTAATGCTCATAGCTCATAGCTTATGAGTTTTGCTTAATCCTTACACCTCATTCTTGATCACTTTAAAGCAATCCTTCGAGTTGACGGCGAATTCGATCCAGCTCATCATTGGGAATTGATTCAGTGTCTGAATCCGTATCTATATTTTCTTGCTGTTGGCTTTCATTCCAACTGAGATCGTCTACGTTTTTCTCTGGGGGAATTTCTAATTGTTCAGGCTCGACAATTTTCCAGTCATAATCTGCCTGACGGCAAAACTGTTCTACTTCATCCGAATCAATCGCTTCTACTTTCGGCTCAGGAAAGTCTTGGGCTTCTAGTAGTCCAGCATAGCGAAGAGCATCATCTTCTTTGTGGAACATCAAGATGGTATTGCGATCGCCCATTTGAACAGTATGAATCCCTTCATTATCTGTGCCTGCATTAAATAGCAAAATGTATACCAGCATATCGACTAAGGCTAATTCTGTATTTATGCCAATTACAACATAAATCGCCGTAATGAGTAAACCAAGATTAACCGTTTGCTAAATTGTCACCATTAGGCACAAATCGGGCTAAAAATTGTTCTAGCCCGCAATCTGCGCTACCAAACTTCACCTTGACCAAGCTAATTCCTCGTCAGCCACTTTTGAGCATTAAGACGTTGCAGAGTATACATCACCAGAAGTTCAAGATTAACTCTTCTCTCATCAATCATAAAAGATTCAATGGTGCTGGGAGCATTACCGTAAGTGGAATAAGAAAATGCTTTTTGACCTTTAATATCTTCATCAGGAAAATAAAGATTAAAGGCGCGATCGCCATTTTGCCATTTACCCACTACCTGCCAACAGGGTTCATTAGAGTTTGCTCCTTTAATTGGTACTCCTTGCTGCACAAAAGTAAAATCAACGTCTTCAATGCCCTCGGCAGCCATAGCTTCTTTTAATGCTGGAAGATAATGCTCCTGAATAAATTCACTAAAAGGTTTGTCCTCCAGCTTCGGTGGTTGAGCTTTTTTAGCTGCCGCTTTAGCAGCAGGTTTCGCATCTGCCTTTTTTTCTGCTGATGGCCTTGCCTGATCTTGCTTATTTGTTTCCTCTGCCATGTTCTACCAAATTTACAGCTTGAGCTACGGTATTAGATGTGAGTTATTCTATCATGGCTATTTATCATCAATGAGCTAAACTCCAATTAATGATTTGTCTAACTAGTTGCTGAAAATAAAGAAGCGATCGCACCTCGGAAAAAGAAGTAAGCATCCCAAATTATGTAGCTATATAAGGCAGTCAAAGCAACAGTAATCGCCATTTTTTTGACCGTAGCTACTCCTTCACTAGCATAGGCTAGCCAGTAAATCATCAAAGGGGTAGTTAAATAGCAAAAGAATCCGTAACCCAGAGATTTTAAGCCAATTTGAATTATTTTTTCGTCAATTACATTAGCTACTTTAAGGATAATTAAAAGAGATAATAAACCTGCTACAAACTGTATAATGCTGTTTTTGAGCAGTATAAATAATATACTTTGATTATTTTGCGAATTTTTCATGATTAAATAACTATCTTTTTTCGCTTAGGCAAAAAAAGATGTTTGTAGTATTTATGATTATGTCGCAATTATATCTAGGTATTTATATCTATTTTTTAAAGAATCTAATAAGTTAGACAAGAAATTATATAGCTAAGATATAGCAAGCTAAAGTAAACCTGAACAAGATTTTCTGGCTCAATATTTCCAGATAATTAATCGTAAAAACGCTGCTGGAGAAAAAGATTAGCCAAAATTAGTTCAGTATATTTGACTAGCTAGTAACATTAGCATCAAAAGCAAGATAAATTGGCGATCGCTTCTAGCCAATAAAATTAATTTTAATGAATCAAGGCAATCCTTATGATGCACGGTTTTATTCCCCCGCAATGCTACTTTCCCTATCTAACTTGGCAAGAAATTGACCAGATGCCAGACAAGGAAAATGTAGTAATTATCCAACCTATAGGCGCGATCGAACAACATGGTCCTCATTTACCGCTTGCGGTGGATTCTGCCATTAGTTTAGGAGTGTTGGGTAAAGCGCTAGAGCAGTTACCCAATATTCCCGCTTATGCTTTGCCCTGTCTCTATTATGGAAAATCAAATGAACACTGGGGTTTTCCTGGCACAATTACCCTTAGTGCCAACACTCTATTGTCTGTAATTAAAGAAATGGCTCTTAGCATCTATCGCTCCGGTTTTCGCAAATTAGTATTGATGAATTCTCACGGAGGACAGCCACAAATTATGGAGATAGCTGCCAGAGATCTCCACCAAGAATATACAGATTTTGCCGTGTTTCCTCTGTTTACCTGGTGTGTGCCTCATAATGCTGCTGATTTACTGACACCCCAAGAACAAAAATATGGCATTCATGCAGGAGACGCAGAAACTAGTATTATGCTGTCTTTGTTACCCAAACAAGTTCAAATGGATCTCGCAGTTAAAGAGTATCCTCAAGGATTACCACAAGACAGCCTGTTAGATATGGAAGGCAAACTACCTTTTGCTTGGCTAACAAGAGAATTAAGCAAGAGCGGCGTGATGGGGGATGCAACTGTAGCTAATCAAGCAAAAGGCGATCGCATTTTACAATCTCTTGCCGCTGGTTGGGTACAGGTAATTCAAGACATCTATCAATTCCAACAACCTAAACCCAATCCTTGAAGGATTACATGCGGTAGATTATAAATCTGATTTTCAGCTTAATTGCTGGCAGCTAGTCTTTCACTGTCAGCATCACAATATTGCTGGATTACTTCATAGCATTCGGCCACAGAAGCTCTCTGTTTCATTGCCTCTACCAAAGCTGAATAAGATTGCTGGTGTCTGGTCAGCAAGTTAGTTGCCTGTAATTGCGCCCAGCGTTCTTTCTGAGGATAGCCTACCTCTGGAAGACCAGCCATTACCAAGGCCTGTTTTAACTGCTTGCGATCTTCTGCACCACCTTGAGCATCGCCATAGACGATTTTTTCCGCAGCCACTCCTGCCATCCAAACGGTGCAAAAACGCTCTAGAGTTAGACGCATGGCTTCAAATTCATATGGTTTTGCTGTTAAAGCTTGTGTATCAAAGCTTACACCACCCCTACCTAAGCGCCCCTGTTGCAAAACTTCCCAAGCAGTCAGAGTATAGCCAGTAATCGGGATGCCTAAAAAATAAGCAGTCAAAAAATGTCCTGCTTCATGGTTAATAATACGTTGACGTTGTTCTTTTGAGGCAAACAAGTCTAGCAAAAGCGAAACGCCTCGACTATTCCAGCTTAAGGTATCTGCCGTAGCTAAACCTAAGATGCCAAAGGTAACCGCAGCAGGAACAACAGGGGGAATCTGCAAAATCGGTCCTAATAAAGATGTCATAGTCATCAAAAAGATTCCTACCGCAATCAAATTTAAAGCAGTTTGAGGCATTATAAATATATTTATGTTATGGCAATTTTGAGATTTATCTTAAGTATATTGATTTTAGCCAAGAGAGCAAAAAACTACTAAAGTTTAGGTATTGTGTGGATTTTTTAATCCTTACCTTGCTAAGGCAATTAGCTTGTTGAGCTTCAAAGATTAATTGTTCTAATTAGAATTTGATTCTTCATTGAGAGGAGTGGTTTCGGTTGTCGAAGGATTCGTTTCATTGGTTTGGTTGATTGGGGGTGATTCTGGAGAATTAATTTCTGGTGGAGGAATCACAAAAAATGCTCCAGCTGCTACTGCCAAACTAGTCAAACCAATTGCCACAGGAGTTAATCTTTCTAATAGAGGCTGTTCTGGTTGACGATAACGTTTACTAACGGACTGCAATTCAAGAGTCATATTGGGTAAGGCAGAACGATCCGCATAAAACTGATCGATCGCATCAACTAAGTCAAATAGCTCTACGGTAGTTAAATCAACCTCGGTTTTACTCTGTTCACTTTCAGGTTCAGGCTCAAAAGTTAAACGATGAAGATGTTGTTCGGCTAAATGAGTCATCGATACCTGAGGATATTCAGTAGTATTGCGCTCAGCTTGAGGTAGACCACTCAGCAACCCTTGAGCATAATTACTTACAGCGGAAGAAAGGTTTTGTAAAAAAACTCTGCCACCACTCAACTTTTGATTGGAGTGAAGCAAATGACATTCAGCATTAATCAAAATAGACATCGAGGGCTTTCCATCTAAAATATTGACATTTTCGGTGTCGGCATCTTCTAAACCCTCTAAGATTAGATTGCAGTTAGGCAAACTATACTGTCGTTTCGTATTCATTATTTAAGCCACTTCTCCATCAAACAAACTAAACCAAACTCGTTGCATTCCTCTAGTTCCAGTACAGAACAATAGCTTATTCAACAAAGACAAGGCTAATTCATTAAGCTGTTCCTCCGAGGCAATATAGGCTGATACCTTAGCACGACGCGAGTTCATTCGACTACGAAAATGAGCGCGAAATCGTTCTAAATATTCTGAGAGCCGAAAGTGATTGTCTAAGGGAAGATTTTTCTCTCGCATTTGCTGTTCTGCTACTAATAGCTGTCTGATAATTACCATCAGGTGTTTAGCTCGGTAGGCAGCAATAACAACCAGTGCTTTAGCCTGATCTAAACTTAAATAATCTCTCGTATAAGAACGTCTCCAGGGATTGCTACAGCGCAAGCGCCATAGATTAACACGATGTTTAATAATTCGCTCTATGCCTAGTTGTCTTGCTGTGGCTAGCATTTGTTCTGATGCCCCTAGTTCTAAAGCTTCTAAAGCCAGCAGCAGCAAATCAATTTGTTGTTGGGTACGAGGAGAGCAACCCTTAGAAGGGAGAGATATGTCTGGTAAAGTATTTAAAATCGAGGCGGGGCTATTTACAGAGTCAGAAAAATCGGATTTTAAACTTGTAGATTGGCTCATAGTAAAACTCAGTCCAAATTATAGTTATCGATGATTGTTCTTTGTCGAGGATAACAAATAAATCTCTGGTGCTATGATGCCATAGCTATCTTGCTCAAAAACCAGTCTAATCTAATTTATTGCTGTTTATATGGAACTCAAATCTTTAATTCGCGATATTCCCGATTTTCCTCAACCAGGAATTTTGTTTCGAGACATAACGACTTTATTAAATAATCCTCAAGGTTTGCAATATACTATCGACCGATTAACCGAGCAATGCCAAACTGCAAATCTAGAACCAGATTATATTGTGGGCATGGAATCGAGGGGGTTTATTTTTGCCCCACCTCTGGCTTATCAGCTCAAGGCGGGTTTTGTTCCGGTGCGGAAACCAGGGAAACTACCTGCCCCCATACATTCTGTGGCTTATGAACTAGAGTACGGCATAGATCGGCTAGAAATTCATCAAGATGCGATCGCTCCTCAAGCCAAAGTGTTGATTGTCGATGACTTATTAGCTACAGGGGGAACAGCTAAAGCCACTGCCGAATTATTGTCCCAGATGAAAGCCGAAGTAATTGGTTTTGCCTTTGTAATTGAGCTGCTGGGTCTAAAAGGCAAAGATCGACTACCCGATGTACCGCTAATCAGCTTAGTCAAATACTAACTTTATTGCTGTAGTAAATTACCTCAAACATTAACAGACAGATTAATTCTAAAAATTTTAACAGTTTGATTGTAATCTGATGGTGAAGCAATACACTGCTTTATTTAAGTGTTGTAATTAACCAGATTAATGCCATAAAAATAATAGCGAGTATAAAATTGTCTAGGTTTCACGGACAGATATTTTAATCAATAAAGGAGTGAGGAGTGGGTAAGCAAAATCAATTCATCCAGGTAGTTGGTATTAGTACGGCTCTAGCAATCAGCAATGTAGTCCCAGCTACTGCTGAAAATAAACCTGATTCGGGTTTAAACAATTACGCTCATTTGGTCAAAGTAAGTAATTTGCAGGGAGATAATCAGCGAACTGCATCGTCATCGTCAGCTTTCTCATTATCTTTATTTGCCGAGCAAGATAAACAACCAACAAGTTCTCCAACTAATTTTTCTCGATTAGTTGCCGAAAAATTGGCTCAGGCAGACGATTCTACCCAAGAAACCACTCAAGAGATTATTCAACCAGCCCAACAGCCAATTTCTAATCCAGAGCGGCTAAATCCTAGTGGAAATCCTCTGTCGTTTCCCACTCAACCTAATGAAGTTGAAGTTGATGATCAAAAACCAATTACTTTAGAACAGGCGATCGAATTATCGCTTAAAAACAACCAAGAAATCGCCGAAGCCAGGCTAAGGGCAGAACGTGGCGAAGCTACCTTAAGACAAGAAAGGGCAGCACTCTATCCTACTTTGGATCTGACTAGCGGACTGAGTTATGGTAATAGTGCTTTTCTCGACAGTGTGATCGACCAAAATATTGACCAAGAAGTAGAACAAGCCCTGGAAAATAACCCTAATCTTACCGAAGATCTTGCCCGACAGTTAGCCGAAGATCAATTCACCAATGCAAGCTCCAGCAGTTTTAATTTTACTGGAGGTTTGGGCATCAATTACGAATTTTACAATGGTGGTCGAAGAGGAGCAAGCATTCGTGCTGCCGAAAAGCAACTGCGGATCGATGAGTTGGATTTGGAAAGAGTCGTTGAAGTAGCTCGTTTTGAGACTGCCAGAGATTACTATAGTTTGCAAAATAGCGATGCTCAGGTAGAAATTCAAATAGCTGCGGTGGAAGATGCCTCCCAAACCTTGAAAGATGCTCAACTTTTAGAAGAGGCAGGATTGGGTACCAGATTTGACGTTTTGCGTGCTGAGGTAGAATTAGCTCAAGCACAGCAAAGATTGACCACTGCTAGAGCTAATCAGAGCATTGCTCGGCGACAATTAGCAGAAACCTTAAGCGTCGACCATAGTACCGATCTTTCTACAGCCGATGCTATTGAAGAAGCTGGTGTATGGAATTTAGCTTTAGCAGAAACTATTGTCCAAGCTTTTAAGAATCGTGCTGAACTGGAACAGTTATTACTGCAAAGAGAAATTGGTCAAGAGCAACGGACAATTGCTTTATCCACTACTAGACCAACTCTAAGTGCTAATGCTAATTACAGCCTAGACGATGACTTTGAAGATGATTTTGATCTTAGCGACCAGTACAGCGTTGGTTTGAATTTACAGTGGAGACTATATGACGGAGGCTCTGCTCGTGCTGCTGCCGACCAAGCAGAAACAGATGCTGAAATTGCGGCAACTCAATTTGCCAACCAACGCAATCAGATTCGGTTTGCTGTAGAACAAGCCTATTTTCAACTAGAGTCGAATCAAAATAATATTGGTACGGCGACCAAAGAGGTAGAATTGGCAGAAGAAAGTCTGCGCTTGGCTAGATTGCGTTTCCAGGCGGGAGTAGGCACTCAAACCGACGTAATTGATGCTCAGACTCAGCTAACTACGGCACGGGGTAACTTGCTTTCTTCAATTACTGATTACAATCAATCATATGTTGATTTACAAAGACAAGTTTCTAACACTCCTGATAATAGCTTGCAGGATTTGCCTTAATAGTCTTTATATTCAGTTTTTCTTGTTCAAATTTATTGGTTTAAAGCCACGAGTAATGGCTTTAAACCTCAAACTTTAAATTATAGGAATATGCTTGATTCTTTAAGCAGCGATCGCGATCAAAATTTCAAAATTAATGTGGTTTAGCAAGTTAAAAACTGCTGGAAATTGGACATGGTTCTATTTTAGCCTCAGCCTCCTTTTCTTCCCCTTGTTTCCTGCGCTAGGAGCATTCGGATTAATCTTAGTTTTAGTTACGCTTTGGCTCAATAGCTATGACAAGATGATCAATAGTCCGCTTAATCAAGGATTGGGAGTAATAGCTGGTTTTCTCATTATCAGTTCAGTACGAGCAGAGTATTCTCAAGCAGCGTGGTTAGGGCTAGCTAATTTCTTGCCTTTTTTTGCTTTGTTTGTTGCCTTCAGGTATTTAATTACAGAGTTGATTCAACTCAGACAATTATCATGGTTGCTCATACTTCCCTCCTTGCCAATAGTTATTCTCGGTTTTGGACAAATGTTTGCAGCTTGGGATACTCCTGCATTAATCGAAGCTATTTTGGGCTGGCAGTTAGTTCCCCAAGGGATACCAACGGGAAGAATGTCATCGGTGTTTATTTACACTAATTTTCTGGCAATTTATCTGGCGATCGCTCTTAGTCTAACATTTGGATTATGGTTAGAAAACTGGCAGTCTTGGCAACGAAAATCTACTAAACTTCAAATTCCAATCTTACTTTTGCTAACGCTGATTTTAATAGTAGATCTCAGCGGATTAGTTTTTACTAGCTCTCGCAATGCTTGGGGACTAGCTGTATTTGGCTTTATGGCTTATGCTGTTTATCTAGGTTGGCGTTGGTTAGTATGGGGAGTTCTTGGTGCTGCTACGGCAATTCTTTGGGCTTCTTTTATTCCTGATTTTGGTGGCACACAATTACGCCAAGTTGTTCCTACCTTTATTTGGACGAGACTATCAGACCAAATGTATCAGCGTCCTGTAGAAACTCTCCGCATCACTCAATGGCAGTTTTGCTGGGATTTAATTAGAGAACGTCCTTTGTTTGGTTGGGGATTACGTAACTTTACGCCTCTTTACGAAGCCAAAATGAATTATTGGTTTGGACATCCCCATAATTTTTTCTTGATGTTAAGTGCCGAAACGGGAATCATTACTACATTGTTATTAATGGCAATTGTTGGCTCAATTATGGTTCAAGCAGTCAGATTTTTATTGAACTGGTCTGGCAAAGATGGTCAGCTAATCTTTTTTAGCTATTTGATTGCCTTTAACTCCTACATTCTCTTTAATTTTACTGATGTCACTATTTTTGATTTGCGCGTGAATACATTTGCCTGGATACTTTTGGCTGCAATTAGTGGTGTAGTCACTAAATCTCAAAAAATCTAGTTAACCAAATAACTTGTTGGTTTTAAAACCTGGTTATTTCAACTTTAAGTTGTTTTAAACATGACATCATATAAGCAAATGCTGAAATAATTTTTCTCAAATCATTGATTGTGATCTCAAATGGAAATTCTTATTGTTGAAGACGAACAAGAAATCGCTCAATTAATTGAACAAACTTTAACCCAAGAGAGCTTTTCTTGTCGTGTTGCCAACGATGGATTAACAGCATTAGATATTTTTAAACAGCAAAAACCAGATGTAGTTATTCTCGATTTAATGCTTCCTGGTTTAGATGGACTTGAGGTCTGTACTCGTATTCGTCAGCAACCCTATGATAAAGATCCTTATATCTTGATGCTTACCGCTAGAGGTGAAGAAATAGATCGAGTAATTGGACTCTCTACAGGGGCAGATGATTATTTGGTAAAACCTTTTAGCCCTAGAGAATTAGTTGCCAGAGTTCGCGCCCTGTTGCGACGCAGCCTGCGTCATGGTGTACAGGAAGAAAACTCTCAAACCTACCGCACTAAACATTTCTCTGTCGATTTAGATCAATATATAGCCACCAGACAGCTAAACTCACAAACTCCTGAAGAATTAGATCTGACCACCCTGGAATTCAATCTTCTTTCTACCTTTCTTAGTTACCCTGGAAGGGTTTGGAGTCGCACCCAGCTGATCGATAAACTTTGGGGTAATGACTTTTTTGGCGATGAACGAGTAGTTGATACCCACATTAGAAGACTACGTAAAAAAATAGAGCCAGACTCGGCTAACCCTACGTTCATTAAAACTGTGGTTGGTGTTGGCTACAAATTTGAAGACGATAATGTTTAAATTTGAATTTATCATAGCAGTATTAATTGTGATGAAATAGACTTCTAGCAGGAATCAAAAACAAATGAAATATATTTTGTTTTATAAACCTTATGGAGTGCTGTGTCAGTTTACCGATAATAGCGATCGCCCTCGTCCGACATTAAAAAATTATCTGCCCATCCCAGAAATTTATCCCGTAGGCAGGTTGGATTTAGATAGCGAAGGGTTGTTACTACTGACTGATAACGGACAACTCCAAAACCGATTAGCTAATCCCAAGTTTGCCCATCCTCGTACTTATTGTGTTCAAATAGAGCGTATTCCCGACGAATCTGCATTAAATAAACTACGTAACGGTGTAAGGATTAAAAACTATTGCACCCGTAAAGCCAAAGTACGTTTATTATCTGCTGAGCCTAATTTTCCACCTCGTATTCCGCCCATACGCGATCGCCAATCTATCCCTACTTGTTGGTTAGAAATGACTCTTACCGAGGGAAAAAACCGTCAAGTCAGAAGAATGACTGCGGCGGTGGGGTTTCCTACTTTGAGATTAATTAGAATTGCTCTGGGTAGTAATTCTCAGCAAATTAATCTAACTGGTTTAGAGCCTGGACAGTGGCGCAATTTAACAATTCAAGAAATAGATATGTTACTTAGCTTTAGATAAATCTAATAGTTTTAATATTGTTTCATAGTAATAAATTTTAGTTAATAAAATAAATAAATCAAACAAAATATAAACTTGAACTTAATACAAAGCAAAATTATTTTACTAAAAAATACGTTTCAATTTAAAGAGCTATAAATATACTAAGAAATAGGGACAGTTTTATTGTCTCCAAATGATGTAAAACACATTTAGCTATATATAATCTATGACAACTACTATTCGTCAAGGTGATGATTATAGCCTGTGGGAAAAATTTTGTCGTTGGATTACTGACACTAACAACCGCATTTATGTTGGTTGGTTTGGCGTTATTATGATCCCTTGTCTTCTCTCGGCTACTATCTGTTTCATAATTGCTTTCATCGCAGCACCTGCTGTTGATATTGACGGCATTCGCGAACCCGTTGCTGGCTCACTACTCTATGGAAATAACATTATTTCTGGTGCGGTTGTTCCCTCTAGTAATGCGATTGGATTACACTTTTATCCTATTTGGGAAGCAGCATCTTTGGATGAATGGCTTTATAATGGAGGCCCCTATCAGCTAATTATTTTCCACTTCCTGATCGGCATTTTCTGTTGGATGGGTCGTCAATGGGAACTAAGTTTTCGTTTAGGTATGCGTCCTTGGATCTGCGTGGCATATTCTGCTCCAGTATCCGCCGCAACCGCCGTCTTCCTAATTTATCCCCTAGGACAAGGTTCTTTTTCCGATGGAATGCCTTTAGGAATTAGCGGAACATTCAACTTTATGTTGGTATTCCAAGCAGAACATAACATTTTGATGCACCCCTTCCACATGTTGGGAGTAGCAGGTGTCTTTGGTGGTGCTTTGTTCTCAGCAATGCATGGTTCTTTGGTGACATCTTCACTAGTACGGGAAACAACTGAAACTGAGTCATTAAATTATGGCTACAAGTTCGGTCAAGAGGAAGAAACTTATAATATTGTGGCTGCACACGGCTATTTTGGTCGTTTGATCTTCCAATATGCTTCCTTTAACAACTCTCGCTCACTGCACTTCTTTTTAGGTGCATGGCCAGTAATCGGAATTTGGTTTACTGCTATGGGAATTTCCACCATGGCATTTAACCTCAACGGCTTTAACTTTAATCAGTCTGTCCTCGATTCTCAGGGTCATGTAATCAATACTTGGGCTGATGTGCTTAATCGTGCCAACCTTGGTTTTGAGGTAATGCACGAACGCAATGCTCACAACTTTCCTCTAGATTTGGCTGGTGGCGAAGCTGCTCCTGTAGCCATGACTGCTCCTGCTATCAACGGTTAGTCAGTTTTATAACCTTATTTAGTTAGATTCAATAACGCTCTTCTTTGGAAGGGCATTTTTTTTGTTGGTAAAATTTATGCAGGAATTGTTCGACAACTTAATGTATTGGGAACTATAGGAACAAAACTATTGCATAAATGAAGAGCTAGCTAATAAATAAAAGCGAAGTGGATAGGAGTAATATAATAATGGATACAGTAGGATTTTGGGAATGGTTTGGGCTAATTTTGCTTTTTTTTATCTGGCGTGAGCGAGAAGACCCCTCTCTTTTAAGAAGGGGAT
>JAIMKV010000114.1 GCA_020692205.1 Myxosarcina sp. GA_180221_E-2-1-MAG-40_15 | reverse complement strand
TATTTTACCAAGTCTCTCACTACTTTTGGGAATTGGTATCATAACCCAATTTCCAAATTCCCTAATTCCTAATATTTAACCGTGTATGGAAGGAAGGACTGAGTCCTTCGGACTTCAAACTTACTTTGGTATTGACTATTCAACCGAACCTGATATTAAATATAGCTGAAGATTCAAAAAACTAATTTAATTTAATTTGCGACTCAGTTTGGCTAAGATGAGAAGTATCTCCACAGAAATCTAGTTGCCAATCGTTTTCTTCGTTACGAACTACTTTAGTTAAACAGCAAAGAGCTACCTTAAAATATTCAGTATCAGGGACAAGACCACAAGTTACACCATGTACTGATGCACCATGTCCCACAATCAAAATATCTTCAGAAAATTTAGTTACCAGTTTCTTGGCTGTTTCTGCTGTACGGCGATTAACTTCCGCTCGGCTTTCAGGATATTGAGGAATTAAACAAGATTGATAGTTCCAGTCAATCAAAGGATACTTAATTGCCAAAAACTCTGGAGGATGAATTTCTGGCGGTTCGCTCATCCATTGCGGATTATGCCATTCACCTAACCCCGCCTCTAGCTTAATTGATAAATTTAGCACTTTGGCGATTTTGTTAGCAGTTTGGATAGTTCGTAAAAAAGGAGATGCAAAGATATGACTAATATTTTCTGATTTTAGTCTTTGTCCTAATTCTGCGGCTTGTACAAAACCATCTTCTGATAAAGGAGGGTCATAACGTCTATCTGCCGTATTAAACCATTCGGGATTAACAAAATCAAGACGATTGCCATGTCTGGCAATCCAAACTGTTTGGGACATTATTTAAAGCAGTGCGATCTGATTGAGAATATTATTGTTATTCATCGATTTCAAGCAAAAGTCTGCTCTAAGTATCGAACACAAGGTTTTTAGTGTAGCTCAGACTGCGATAAGTGTACGAGTACACTGCGACGTAAATGAAGCAACCATTTTTAAATCCTGAAAGCCTTAAGATTGATTACTTCTGATGTTATACCATGCGTGATCCTTCTGACTTTATGCGAAGCAGTATGGTAAACCACTAGCTTCGCGTCGTCCTTTAGGGCTGACTTCCGCCTAGCGGTACTAGTGTATTGGTCTAATCAAAATAATTTTATTAGCATCTTGAGCATTGGCAAGACGATTTTTATTTTGGTAAAATCGCCGACTAAAACTGCCAAGGTCAGAAGATCACCTACAGCCCAAAGATTCGCGAGTATCAACTCCAGTTTGAGGATTGACTCCAACAGCGTTTTCGCATAGCTGTTTAACCTGCCATTTCTCTAAAACCGCAAAAGAGAAATCTGTCCCATCTATCTTTGCGTCTTTAAAAGTAGAAAAAGATAAAATAGACTCTTGAAAATTAGCATTAGTCAAATCTGCACCATCAAAGTTAGTTAAATAACCAAAACCATAGCTAAAATCTGCTCCTGACAAATTAGCATGAGCCAGATTAGAAGCATTAAATACTGCGCCTCTGATATCTGCATTGCTAAAGTTAGCCTCCTCCAAATCTACTTTGGCAAAATCTACGCTCTGCAAAACTTTACCCGAAAAATCTTTATTTTTGAAGTCTAATTCGCTGAAGGTAGAAGGAGTAACAGAAGAGGAACTTCCTGCTATGGCTGGTAAGGGAAAAATTAATACAATCAACAGCAACAAAAATGCACTTAGTCGGTGAAAATATTTCATGGATTAAATTTATTTTTAAGCAAGTTTAGCTTAGAAGAATACAGTCTTTAATTGTAAATCCTCTTCTACCTCCAGTGCGAGGAATCATTCCCATAGCAATATAAACAATCATGGAACACAATTCAATAGATTTTTCGCGTTTGCTACAACAGCTATTAGACAGACAATCACTTTCCCAATCTCAAGCTGCACAATTAATGGCAGGATGGTTGCAATCAGAAATTCCTGCCGTATTGTCTGGAGCAATTTTGGCAGCTATTCAGGCCAAGGGAGTTACTGCTGAAGAACTAGCAGGAATGGCTCAGGTGCTTAAATGTCAATCTCTTCAACAACAAGAGATTAATTACGATTATCCTGTTATAGATACCTGTGGCACGGGAGGAGATGGTGCTTCTACCTTTAATATCTCAACGGCGGTAGCTTTTGTTGCGGCGGCAGCGGGCGTGCATGTCGCTAAACATGGTAATCGCTCTGCCTCCAGCAAAGTTGGTTCAGCAGATGTTTTAGAACATCTTGGCGTTGACCTCAATGCACCACCAGAAAAAGTCACAGCCGCGGTTGATGAGGTAGGGATTACCTTTCTTTTTGCCCGTGGCTGGCATCCCGCTATGAAGAGCGTTGCGCCCTTACGCAGCACCCTCAAAATTAGAACAGTATTTAATCTTTTAGGTCCTTTAGTAAATCCTCTCTGTCCTACTGGTCAGGTAATTGGAGTCTATGACAGCGCCTTTCTTGACAGTATGGCAAAAGCTTTGAATCTGCTGAATATTTCTAATGCTATGGTGATCCACGGTAGAGAAAATCTGGACGAAGCAGGATTGGGTGATGTTACAGACATCACTATGGTCAATGATGGTAAAGTCAGTCCAGGAGTAATTAATCCTCGAACCTTGGGTTTAAAAGCTGCCTCTGTAAGCGAACTAAAAGGAGGGGAGGTTGAGGAAAATGCCGCCATCTTACGTAACGTATTACAGGGAAAAGGAACATCTGCACAACAAGATGCCATAGCTTTGAATGCTTCTCTTGCTTTACAGGTAGGAGAGCTTGTACCTTTTGGCGATCATCTTCAAGGAGTAATCACTGCACAAGAGGTTATTAGCAGTGGGGCAGCCTGGTCTAAATTAGAAGAGTTGATTAAGTTTCTTCAGAAATAAAAAGTATATTTTTGTAAATAGATTAACTATCAAGTCAATAGCTAATAATAAAGAAGTAATTTCAAGGCTTCATTTAGCTTTACTTCGTTTCCATGACTTGAGTCAATCGCTCAATTGCACCTGTTAGTCTTTCCTGGGCTAAAACAGTAGCATCAGATGTTTCTTCTTCAGCCAATGCTTCCTGGCGTATTATACGCTTTTTCGCTTTTTCAAATGCTTGTACTAGGACATAAATACAAAAAGCAATTACCAAAAAGTTGAGTACAGCTGCTAAAAATAAACCATACTGAATTCCCCCTGCCGATAATTCTGACAATCTGTCTACTCCCGCAGCTTGCATCGCGGGATTCAAAATTGCGGGAGTGATAATATCGGCTACCAAAGAATCAACAATTTTACTAAATGCTGCACCGATAATTACTGCAACAGCCAAGTCAACAACGTTACCGCGCATAATAAAGTCGCGAAACCTGGACAAAAATCCGCCTGCCGCTTGTGTTCCTCTTCTAACCATAATTTTTAACTTTACTAGTTTGGAAAATCTTATCAATTCGTGGACTAAAAGATTATATATGTTTTTATCAACACAACAGATTTAGATTAGATAAAGAATTTGTTTCTAATTAGAAAATTATTTTGCTGGAAAATTTAAAGTTTCGGCGTTGGTAAATCAAAGTATGATTCAATATTGTCATCCTCTTAATCGAATTTAAAAAGCTAAAAGCTAATAGCTAATAGCTAAAAGCTGATAGCTAAGAACAGAAATACTTTGTAAGTCATACATCAAATTACCAACGCCAAAGTTTCTAATTGTTGCCAACATAGATATAAAGACCGGGGAACATGAAAACAGCCTTTCCATTTACCACCTTTAAGATTTAGCAATACTTCTCCTCTTCGATTTAAGTACCCAAACCACTCATTATACTTAGAGTCAGCAAAGTGATCCCAAGTATAGTTATGAACTTTTTGAAACCACTCCAGGCACTCTTGTCGTCCAGTTAAATTAAATCCCATTAATAACGCAACCAGAGTTTCTAAATGCACCCACCATAGCTTTTGATCCCACTCTAGTTGATGGGTTGGATGACCTTGAGCATCCATAAAGTAATATATGCCCTGGTATTCTCGATCCCAACCAAAGTCAAGGATATTTAGCACCACATCAACTGCTTGATTAACTAACTTGAGATTATCGCGACGGCTAGCTATATCCATCACAAACCACATTGCCTCAATACCATGACCAGGATTAATTAACCGACCATCAAAGCAATCTAGGTGTTTACCGTCAGTGGTCACGTTTTCATACATCAATCCTGTATCTGGATCATAAAAATCTTCCATGATCTCCTGCACTGTTTGGTCTAAAATTTTTTCTAGCTGACCGTTTTGAAGTAACCAATCCATTTCCAACGACAGGTTGGCTAAAATCATTGGTACGGCTAAACTTTTAAGCGATCGCGTTCCTGGATAAGCTTTGTTATACTTACCTTTAGGATTGCTTTGGCGACGCAACACGTTGTTATATGCCTGCAAAGCAATTTCCTTCGCCTCTTCTTCTCCAGAAGCCAAGGCATATTGACTAAAAGCCATCGCGGCAAAACAATCGGCAAAAATATTATAAGGCTGGACTAAAGGTTGACCAAACTGGTCTAAAGCAAAATACCAGTTACCCTTGTCGTCTCGACCATGTTTGGCGAGAAACTCTGCCCCATTACGAGCAATATCAAGCCAGGCTAATTTTTGGCTTAAACGATTGTACAGCATAGAATATGTCCATACCTGACGGTTTTGTAGCCAGATAAACTTATCTGTGTCGTAGACATTTCCTTCTCTGTCCAGGCAGGTAAAATATCCCCCAGATTCCCAATCTACAGAATACTGTGACCAAAAGGGTAAGACATTATCGAGTAAGGTAGTTTTATATAATTTAGCTAAACTGTCAAATTGATTCATCAAATCTATTAATTAAACTTGCTAATTATTAAACAGCTTATGATCGTATTAAGCTTGATTGAAATGCGATCGCATTTTATTCAGTCTTTCTCTTTACTTGTCCGCGATCAAATCAAGTTTGGGGAGGACGGTACAATAGTAATCAACCCCCTTCCTAATAAATTATGATAGAACCCCTCACCTTAAACGTACCTCCCGCCGTAGGTTTAACTGATGAGCAGTTTTATCAACTTTGTGTTGCTAACGAACCTTGGCAATTAGAACTTACCCAAACTGGAGAATTAATTATTATGCCTCCAACAGGGGGAGAAAGCGGAATTAGAAATTCTGATTTAACCACAGATTTAAACTTATGGAATCGTCAAACCAAGTTGGGAAAAGTCTTTGACTCTTCTACAGAGTTTAAATTACCCAGTGGTGCATATCGTTGTCCTGATGTTGCTTGGGTCAAGTTAGAACGTTGGCAAGCTTTAACCAAAGAAGAAAAGAAACGTTTTCCGCCTATTTGTCCCGATTTTGTCATTGAATTGCGTTCGGAAAGTGATGTTTTAGCTAAATTACGCAGCAAAATGAGGGAATATCGAGACAATGGAGCGAGTTTGGGGTGGTTAATCGATCCGCACACACCTCTCGTAGAAATTTATCGAGCGCAACAAAACGTAGAAGTTTTAAATTTTTCTTTCGATCATCCTCCTCAAATTTTTGGTGAAGAGGTTTTACCTGGTTTTGTTTTAGATTTGACTACGATTTTAAACCCTTAACTCGGCAATTGTAGCTTTTCTATTCTTCAATTTAGATGATTGCTTCTAAACTTTCTGCAAATGAATTAACTATATTATCGGCGAAAATTTGTAAAGTTTTAACTGCTTGTGCAATATCTCCTCGAAAATCATTAAGTTTATTCATTATTTTTTACTAAATAGCATGATTATCGGCGAAAAACAAAGGATTTAGATAAAGTAAAACAGAGTTCAATCGCAATCTTTGTTTCTATCAGATGAGTAATAGTCTATATCAAGATATTCGAGAATTTTACGACGCTTCTAGTGGTCTGTGGGAGTCAATCTGGGGTGAACATATGCACCATGGTTACTATGGCAAAAATGGCAACTACAGGTTAGATCGTCGTCAGGCTCAAATCGAGCTAATTGAAGAGTTGTTACTTTGGGCTGGTTATGAGCCAAAGAATGCTAATGCACCTCACAATATTATTGATGTTGGCTGCGGTATTGGCGGCAGCACTCTATATTTGGCACAAAAGTTTGGCAGCAATGCTACAGGCATCAGCCTCTCACCTGTTCAAGTATCAAGAGCCCAAGAACGAGCAGTGGAAGCGGGGATAGATAGTCGAGTGCGTTTTGAAGTAGCGAACGCTTTAAAAATGCCTTTTGAAGATGATACTTTTGATCTGGTTTGGTCATTAGAAAGCGGCGAACATATGCCCGACAAGACTAAGTTTCTAGCTGAATGTTATCGTGTCTTAAAACCTGGCGGAAAAATGATTTTAGCTACCTGGTGCCATCGTGAAACTGATTCTTTGGCGGGGGATTTAACTCCTAGTGAAGTTGCTCATTTAAAAGAGATTTATCGCGTATATTGTCTACCCTACGTTATCTCATTATCAGAGTATCGCGCGATCGCAGCTGAATGTGGTTTGGCAAATTTACAATCTGCTGATTGGTCAATAGCAGTCGAGCCTTTTTGGGATGTGGTGATTGATTCGGCGATCGCACCTCAAGCTATTGTGGGCTTATTTAAAGCGGGTTGGCAAACAATCCAGGGAGCATTGTCCCTCAATTTGATGAGCCGAGGCTATGCCAGAGGGTTGATTCGCTTCGGTTTGATTTGTGGTACTAAGTAAGTAAGTAAGTAAGCTTAATAATTACGCCAGCAATAACTTTATGAAGATCGATCATGTTCATTTCTATACCAGAAATGCAGCACGAACAAGAGACTGGTTTATTCAAAATGTCGGCTTTAAAGCGATCGGCAACTGTATTAATCAACATACCCATACCGAAATAATTGTTCTCAATTCTTCTTGCCTGGTGTTCTCTTCACCCCTAACTTCTGCTAGTCCAGTTGCCGAATATCTTAATTCCCACCCTTCTGGAGTAGTTGATATTGCCTTTAGAGTGCAAAATCTAGCAGCGATTATTGAGCGAAGTCGCAGTTTGGGCGTTAAGCTACTGCAAAACATTCAACTAGCTAAAAATTCCCCAGGAAGTTTCAAATCTGCTAGGATTGCTGGCTGGAATGATTTACAGCATACTTTGATTGAAACGACTGAGCATCATAATTATTGTTTACCGAATTTTCAAATCAAGCAATATAGACTAGCTAATCAATTTCAATCTCAGATCACCAATATTGACCACGTAGTTTTAAATGTTGCCCAGGGCAAATTAGACTCGGCAGTTAAACTTTATCAGGCGTTGTTCAAATTCCAAGTTCAGCAGAGTTTTGCCATTCAAACCCCTAAATCGGGATTGACTAGCCAAGCTTTAATCGATGACGCTGGAGAAGTACAGTTTAATATTAATGAACCAACTGCCGTTAATTCACAAATTCAAGAATTTATTGATCTCAATGGGGGATCGGGGATTCAACATTTGGCATTGCGATCGCAAAATTTAATTGCCGATGTAGCCCAAATGCGGGGGCAGAATTTATCATTTTTGAGCGTGCCTCAAGCTTATTATCATACACTTAAACCATTGCCATCCCTTAGTGTCGAAGAACAACAGGCGATCGCTGAGGCACAAATTTTAGTCGATCGCGATTCTCATAACCATCAATCTTTGCTAATGCAAATTTTTACTCAACCAATCTTTGAGCAACCGACATTCTTTTTAGAATTTATTGAGCGTAGACATGAAGCCAAAGGTTTTGGCCAGGGTAATTTTAAGACTTTGTTTGAAGCAGTAGAAAGAGAACAAGATAAGCGAATTTCTAGTGTTTGACCAACTAAGACTTGATTTCTCGAAGATAACGAGGCACACAAGGAGTTCCCCAAGCCACCTGCTGAGACGGAATACTTTTCATGACGCTGCTTCTAGCACCGATTACACAGTTTGAACCGATATCAACTCCTGGGGCAATAAAACAGTCCGTAGCAACCCAAGCACCATTACCAATGTTGATTGGGGCAGTAATCAAAGCAAACGATCTTTGGTTAATATCATGACTTCCCGTGCAAAGATAAGATTTTTGGGAAATGACACAGTGAGAGCCGACTATAATCTTGTCAACGCAGTAAAAAACTACATCATCGCCAATCCAGCTATAGTCACCAATTTCTACTTTCCAAGGATAAATAAAGCGAGCCGAAGGACGAATTACTACCCCTTTACCAATTTTCGCGCCAAAAAGACGTAACAAAAAACAACGAAAAGAATTAAAGTTATGCAGGCTGAGAGGAAAAGCGATCGCCTGTATTAACCACCACAGCATTACCAGCCAGTTAGCTTTTCCTCGATCAAAATTAGATATATCGTATGAAGTTAAGTCAATCAGTGCTGGCTCATCTAGAGATCTTGTGGATTCGCGCTCTCCCTGTGTATTTCTTAAACTCATTTAAAATCAGCATCTTGTCAGAAACGATATTAGCAAAACATTAAATCAAGCCAAAACCTTTTAAAAGGTAACCGCGTCAGGCGGAGTACCGTTCACTTCAATCTAGCCTGATATATTTTTTAGTCAAGTTTATTACTCAATGGTTCGGACAAAATTAAGCAGCAATAGTTCCGTAATCATAAAGATTTGAGTAGTTAGGATGGGATTTAATTAAAGTAGCCTCAAGATCAATGGTTCGGACAAAATTTGAATAATTTCAAAGACTGAAAGCCTAGAGAATTCGCATTTATCATCAGCAAACTTAATTTAATCAAAGTTAGCTTTATAGCTAACTTGAGAAAAAAGCCAAATTTTGATAACTATTGTCCTGTAAGGCTTACAAGTTCGTTAATAAAACTGTCCGAACCATTGCTCAAGATCTAACTTGTC
>JAIMKV010000113.1 GCA_020692205.1 Myxosarcina sp. GA_180221_E-2-1-MAG-40_15 | reverse complement strand
CTAAGCACTACCGCCACTCAACAGATCGAACAGGTTCGTCAACGAATACTCAATCATCGAAATACTTCAGGCGTAATTATCATGGTGTCACACTATGCCAACATCGTTGAGATCGGTGGTATTGCTCCACAAGAGGGAGAAATAGTTGTGATACAAGCTGACCCTCAAGGAGATTTAGAAGTAGTAGGACAAATTCAAGTTTGATAACCAAGTGAATCTCTATCCGATGACTTGGAAGTTAATATTTAAGTAATTAATAAAGCCATGATTGATGATTTTAATTTAGAAGAAGACCTGGAATATCCAGAAGAGCTATATCCCGTTGTAAAGCTATCAGATAGCATATTGGAACTCACTGAAAAACTAGAACTAATCAGAGTCAGAGATTACTCCGCCACGGGGCTTATAAAGGGCGGACACAGGTGAGGGGTCGAGGCGCGAATTTAGTTCGCGCCCTTGTGAACCCCGTTCCGCCCACAGCCCCTTGTAAAACGACGAAGCCTTCTTACGAAGTTTGCGACGCGAAGCTAGTCCTTTAGGGCTCAACGGGGGGAACCCCCGCAACGCAACTTCGCGCTGCTCTGACCGTTGGTCAAACTAGACGATTTCGAGCAAAGATATCTAGAATAGTTCCGAAGAACTACGCTCAGGTGAAGGTTACGAAATTCCTAGTTCAACAAAACTCGAACGTTGGCAAGCTGCGATTGAAGAGATGAGCGATCGCCGAAGAGCTTTTAGGCGATCCACTTTAACCAATATTGTTCCTCAACCCACACAACCCTGCATAACCAATACCAATGGCATCAACGCTATCATCAATTGGCAAAGTTTCTAAATCGAATAAAACCTGTACTATTCCTGCCACTTCATTCTTATCGGCTTTGCCATAACCTAGATGACATTTCCAACTTGATTGGTGCAGATAAATCGGTAAAACTCCCAGATCGCGGTAACAAACTAAATTGATTACGCCAAAAGCTTGTAATATTCCTCCTGCTGCTTTGATACTTCTACCGAAAAACGGCATCTCGATCGCTATGTGAGCGGGTCGAAATTCAGCTATCAACTCAACCATGTCCTGCTCTATTTCCAGCAGTCTTTCTGAAGTAGTTAACTGTTTACTAGTTTCTATCGTGCCAAACTCCAGCAATCTTACTTCTGCCTCTTCAACCTCTACTAAAAATGCCCAACCAATTGTCGCCAGTCCAGGATCGATTCCCAACCACGTCTGATTCATTGTTGGTATCCAATTAATCACCACACAACAAATACATTATCTAACAAGATAGGAACTGGCGTTGTTTATAAGTTTGGAAAAAGCATTAGTGCGATCGCTTCAGATTTTACATTTCTTCAGAAAAACGCTCCCACTTGTCAGGAGGCTTATTTCCCCAAGCTTTGATGCCTTCTATATATTGTTCTTCTAGCTTATGATCGTTAATCCATTCTAGTTTAATTTCGTTGTCCAAAATGTTTTTGACTACTCCCTCAAGGCGATCTACAAAAAGATGCCACCACGAAACATCTGCTTTTAACTCTCCCTTTTCCGTGATGTGAATGTATCTGCCTACGTGTTCGTATCCCATTATTCTGGCAGGAACTCTGGTAACTATATCGTTGTTATTTTGAAAACGGAAAAATCTTTTAATCAACTTTGCATCAAATGCTACTTGAAAGTTCTCATCACCAACACGAGGCTGACCGAAAGTATAAGCACCACTGAAGGGAATTTTCCTCTCTGATAGCCATGCTGCTGCAAGAGTAGCCATCGCACCACCCAAACTATGTCCAGTCAGCCACAGCGAACGTTTGGGTTTTTTCAATCCGTTGAGCCATACAGGTAATTCAGCTTCTAATGAAGCTACACCTCTTTCTCTACATTTCAAAAAACCACAGTCTTATAAACTTGATTGTCACTCCTTAAGACTACAAACTTCTAGATCGCTGAATATAAAACTAAAGATTTTTTTCCGCCGATATTAATATCACTTCACAAATGTCAGCAATAGTTATCATTAACTAGGTTAAACCTCAGTTCGCTCGAACCCAAAAAATTCTTTAGCTTACACTGTTGAGAAACAAAACCTCTATTCGATGCCACCTGCCATTACCAATTCTCTATCCACGCTAACAGGAGTTATTGAACGCATTACCTTTCACTCCGAAGAGTCGGGCTACACTGTAGCGCGGTTGAACACGGGGAATGTCAAACAGTTAATTACCGTCGTCGGCAGCTTCGCCAATATTCAGGCAGGACAAACTTTACAGCTACAGGGAGTTTGGGGCGAACACCCCCAGTATGGTTCGCAGTTTCAGGTTGTTCAGTATCAGGAAACAAAACCAGCTACCCTGACGGGAATAGAGAAATATTTGGGTAGCGGATTGATTAAGGGAGTCGGACCCGTTACCGCCAAACGCATAGTCAAACACTTTGGCTTAGATACCTTAGATATTATCGAGAATCAGATTCATCGTCTATCGGAAGTTCCAGGCATCGCCAAGAAACGAATAGCCATGATTCAGAGTACCTGGTCGGAACAGAAGTCGATTAAAGAGGTGATGGTATTTCTTTCGGGACATGGAGTATCTACTACCTATGCAGTGAAGATCTTTAAGCAGTATGGGGATAGTGCGATCGCTACAGTAACAACCAATCCCTATCAGCTGGCAATCGATATATTTGGTATTGGATTTCTTACAGCAGATAAGATTGCGGTCAATGTGGGAGTGTCCCCTTGGTCTAAGTTTCGCTACAAAGCAGGAGTTCTTCATGTGTTAGATAAAGCGTCTGAGGACGGACATTGTTATTTACCCGAAGCTAAGATCGTTCCTTTCACAAAGGAGTTGTTGACGACAGACGAACATCAAGCGGAAGAAGATGCGATCGCCGACATACTCAAGGAGATGGTGACTGAAGAACAGTTAATTAAAGAGTTAGATGATGAAATACTCTATTACAAACCCACTTTCTTCTACTCAGAGCAGCATTTAGCTAAATTATTACAGCAGAAACTAAAAGCTAAACTCGATGTGGACAGCGAGCGCGTAAAAAGCTGGATTAATAGATTTACCGCCTCCAATCAAATTCAACTATCATCCCAGCAATTGCAGGCTGTAGAAACGGCAGCATCTGAAAAAGTGATGATTCTGACTGGAGGGCCAGGAACAGGAAAAACTTTCACCGTTCGTACTATCGTGACTCTTTGGAAGGCAATGGGTAAGAAAATTGCCTGTGCAGCACCCACTGGTAGGGCAGCCAAACGGTTATCTGAAATGACGGGAATTGAGGCAAAAACCCTACATCGGCTGTTAGAATTTGACCCGAGTTCAATGGGTTTTAAACGAGACTTGGATAATCAGCTTAATTACAGTGCGATCGTGGTGGATGAATCTAGCATGGTGGATCTGTTTATGGCTCATTCTCTGCTCAAAGCTACACCCAAGGATTGTTTGCTACTGATGGTGGGAGATATCGATCAGTTGCCTTCTGTGGGGCCTGGAAATGTCCTCAAAGATTTAATCGCTTCAGAACAAATTCCCGTCGTGCGTTTAACTCAGGTATTCCGTCAGGCAGCACAGAGCGCGATTATTCGTACTGCCCACCAAATCAACAACGGTCAGATACCCAAACTCGAACCAGTCTCGATGAAAGCTACACGGACATCTCACGGTGCGCCACCTGTGGGCGCACCCGTGTCCTCCTCTGACTGTCTCTGGCATTCAGGAGGTACAGAAGCAGAACACGGCGTACAAACTATCTGTGAGCTTATCGAGCATTACATACCCAAGGCTGGTTTTAATCCTGCTACCGATGTTCAGGTATTATGTCCCATGACTAGGGGTGTGGTGGGAACTCGTAATTTGAATAAGGTGCTGCAACAACTGATTAATCCTGCATCTGAAGATAAGGATGAGTTGATTAGGGGCGATAGTATTTTACGAACGGGCGATCGCGTGATGCAGTTGAAAAATGACTACAACAAAGAAGTGTTTAACGGTGATTTGGGTATAGTCAGGGCGATCGATCGCATGGAGAAAGAAGTTACTATTGACTTTGATGGCAGAGATGTAGTTTATGATTATGCCGATTTGAATGAAATTACTCTAGCTTGGGCGACAAGTATTCATAAAAGTCAGGGTTCGGAATATCCTGTAGTAATCCTTCCTCTATATACCCAACACTACATCATGCTGTCTCGGAATTTGTTTTACACAGCACTGACTAGGGCTAAGAAGCTGGCGTTGATTGTTGGTTCGGAGAAAGCTATTGCGATCGCCGTGAAGCAGGTCAAACAGCAGCAGAGGTATACGAGATTGAAGGAAAGGTTAGAAGTTAAGGATGTAGTATTCAAGAGAATCAGTACACCGTAAGCTATCTATTTGGTCAGCAATCTCGAATACTTAATTACTTAAGCCGTGCTGTACTAGATTAATCCAGGTCCTTTGTGTCGTCAGTCGTGTTCCATGGTCAATTTACCTTTTTCATCTTCTGACAACTCTTGAAGTTCACGACGACGTTGAGCCTTAAGCTCAAGCTCTTTTTGTCTTAAATCTCCAGGTTCACAAATGTAGGCTTCTGTCTCCACTGCATAGTTGTTAAGCAGCCCTTCAGTGTCAACAGTGTAGCCATCTCGGTTGTGAAGATGTTCTTTATCGCCAGGATCGTCATGGTCAACATGACCAAAATGCTTACCCTGTCTCTTCGCCCTAGCTACTGATTCGGATGGGACAATATGCGGGTCGTAATGCGGAATACTCGAACTAGAATCACTTTTAGCTTTCATCGATTCCTCCTTGCTGTTTCTAGCAACAAAATGAGGTTACTTAACCTTATTCTAGCTCTGATTTACTCTCAAAATTGCTCGATAATTACAAGTCTTTAAACATCAAAATCCATCTGTTCAATGAGCGCTCGCTAGACTTCGCTTATCACCCTATTCATTCAGACAATAAAACGCGTCTAGAGAAGAAATGTAGAATTTATCTACCCGTACTCTAGAAGCGTTGATTTTAGAATTTAATTAAAGAAACTGAAATTAGAAGCGGTTGTTTCGACCACCGCCAAAGTAACTTCTATCTTCACGAGGTCTAGCTTTATTAACTTTTAGCTGACGATCCATCCATTCTGCACCATCTAAAGTTTCGATAGCTTTGTCCTCGTTTGCCTCCGATTCCATTTCAACGAAAGCAAAACCACGGACTCGTCCTGTTTCGCGATCGGTAGGAATATGAACCCGTTTAATAGTTCCATACTCAGCAAAGACTTCACTTAAGTCTTCTTGATTGACTTCGTAAGACAAATTGCCTACATAAATTGACATATTTTAGTTGTCCTCTCTTTGGAGTGTTGTGTTTAGAGAGACTAGATTATTGTCCAAGAAATAGCTCAATACTTTTCGGAAAAGACCTGTAGATACTGGATACAAACTTAATCGTTAATAATCGTGATTCTCAGTCTTTACCATAACACTTTTAACCAGATAAAAACGAAATTGCTCTATTTGTTACTACCAAGTGCTTTGTTTCTTAATCAGACTCATCTAGTTTGGCTGAGATTTCTAAGCGTTCGGATTGATGATTGCCCAGGTTTTTAATTGCTAACTGTAGTAAATGGGCTAAGATTTGGCAAAGCTAGAGAACAAGATTTGGCAGCGCAAGAACTAGATAGAATGATCGCTAGATGAATAATCCGATCATAGCCCTCAATTAACCAGTCAAAAATTTCTAATATGCCTTTTGAAGACAATCTAGCTGAAGAATTCGTGGTTACAACTCTCAAAAGATATTTGCAAGAAGATCCCCACGAAGCTATTGAATTAGCAATTCAATTCTACAAACAAAACTCAGAATTACGACATAGGTGCCGTTGCTTGTGCGAGTCAAGTAATAAGCTTACTGCTGAAAGTGCAAAATTAATTAAAACTAATCAAAAATTACAATCTTTCCTAAATAAAACTAGGTTTCAGTTGCTTTTATTGAGTTTCCTTTTATCACTAACTGTGACTTTGTTTTGTTATACGTCCTTGAATTAAAGTTAGGTGAGTCGGACTAATCCCGCCTATTAGTGGAGGCATACGAACCAAAACCATTACCAGACCAGACCTACTGCTCTTGTTTCAACTACTATCGCCTCTATTTCTCTCTGTTTTAGCATTTCCACTGGAGTTTTACCTTTACCATCCATGGACAAATGGGGCTTACAGAACCAATTGAGCTTGATAAAATCGCAAACATCTAATGCTGCCAAGACTTCGGGAGCGAATTGCCAAAGCGGATACTTATAAACCGCTTTGTCTTTGATGACCAATATTCTTTTAGCCAACCTGCGATCGCGAACCGTCAATCTATTCTTACCGTAATTCTTTACTATGACCAATATTTTGCTCCACGAAACTTTAAATTCTGCTAGCGTTTTGTCCAGAAGATTTTTTTTCCAAGTTCCTGGTGAAGAAACTATCTCCTGTTGCCACCTTCGCTTCTTCCTTCCTCCAGAAGTATTGGGAGAAAACTGCCAAAATTTCTTTTCTCGCCTCAAACTGAGAACAATTAAACCGCAGATCATTTTGTTAACTGACATTCGAGAAAATAGAGGAAATTTTAGTCTCTCCAATTCTATTGAATTCGTTATTGCGCAAATAATGTATTTCTTAGAAATACATTATTTAGAAACTTTAAGAAAAAAATTTCCCCGCATCGACCTCAAAAACTGCATCTTCATCGAACATTGCAATAATTTTACCTATCACAATTGTGATGAGGATTTTGATAAGTTCAGTCTCGTTAAATTAGTTTCAAAATCTGCTGCACCTGATTGGAAATCAATCTCTATCGGTGATTTGTTGCTTATCATTCAAGGTAAATTTAAAAGCGATCGCTGCTTCAATTCTTTTCTAGTTAAAAATTGGAATCCTTATTTGATAATGACTCCTGACAAGATCTTGCTTGAATCTTTTTTCAAGATTCAGAAACTTTATTGAAGTTGACTGCTTGGTAACTGCATTTAAAGAGAGTTTATAAATCGACGTGACGGATAGTCATAGTGAACTATCACCTTCAGTAAATCCAGTCATCGCGAACCGTCGCTCGCGTAACGGTAAAAGACTGTCCAGGTCATTGGAGTTAGGCCTCGCCGTTTAAGATAGAAGGAATTGAAGGTGATTGGGTGAAGTTAGAAATGGTGGGTGAGTTAGTGGAAAGGGCAAGATTGATTAAAATGAAGTAAAAAGAGACTAAAAATTGAGATATGGGTCGTCAGGCAAAACTCAAGCAAAAAAGAAAAGAGTGGAAGTTATCTCGCCCACCAATTCCTGAACTTGAGCATTTAAAAAATAAATTAAGTTCAGTTGAGCTGATTCGTTGGTTGATCTATCAATGGAGTAGTGTTGTTGATTTAGAGAAATTGGTTGGGCCAGAAAATGCGGGTCAAATTGCGATAGCGCTACTAAAAAAACTTGGTAGTGATTTTCACAGCGACCTCGATCGAGACTCTTGTGTAAGCTACAATCATTCTGCTTCAGTCCAGTTGGCAGTGGGTATTAATGTCTATAGTTGGACTGTATGGGCTTTTATTGGCGATTGCAATACTGGTTTTGAGTACATGACTCCTGATGAGGAGGAATTTAAGCTGGCCCCATAACCAAAATCTCGCTTTAACTGCTGCGCGGAAGTTAAAAGTTAGGCACATGTAGTCAGAAGCATTTAACTGAGAGGCTTTGACAATTTATAAAAAGAATTCTATTGAGATGAGTCAATAATTAAGAATTAATATTCCTCAAAAGCAGGACGATTGGTGTAATATTTTATACTATTGACGAGCCAATTGTTGGAGATTTAAGATCCGCATACAGGTCTCTCCGCAACGCGCTGACTCGCAATTTGTCGGGAATGATGGTTGATTGTAGAGCCAGACACAATGGCTAATGACTTTGGCGGGGAAACGATAACGGACATAGAAATTTTTTTCATATGCTTATTTTCTCATGCCTGATTCCATTAACCTGACAATACCTATGCCAATTAGCTTCTCTAGTAATTAGAGAGTTAATTAGTTATATACCTAGAATTACTAGGTATATTTTATTTACAAATAAATCTATTAAATCTTTTAAATATATTAGTTACTCTCCTTTTTGTTTAATAATGTCAGGCACAACTTTCTCTTCTTTGGGTAATGGTTGTTCTACCGTATTTACTAACAAATATAATCCTATCCACCAATACAACAATAGTCCCCCAACTCCTAAAATTAGCCCAGATAATAATAATTTAGTCATTCATATATCTCTCCTTATAACTGCTTATATTTATATATAATTTGTTTTTATTCAATTAGCTTTGCTAATTTAAAAAACTTTTTGATGATCTTTTTATGAAGACCTTTTTTTGGTAAATTTGTTTCCATTCAATTAGTTTCTCTAGTAATTAGAGAGTTTGTTTAAATTAGAGCTGAAAATCGTACTTGAGAAGTTTAAAACATTAATTAAAGACGACAATTATTATCTAAAAGTTGTGATCCAGTTAAACCGATCTCACTTCACCAATTACGTCATTTTCTGCTGACTTGCTTGAAGAAACAGGGAATAGATGATGCTCTGATTCAACCTGTAGTTTAGACTAAAAATAATCACGCCTAAACAATTCAGCCTTCTCGACAGTCGTCGGAGGTATATTCGTGCTTGAGTATTGGCGAAGCTCAAGAGATTTACGAACAAGCTATGCGAAAGTTCCCTGTATAAAACAGTTTTAGACACTTGGCATTTAGTGACAGGTTCCTTAGCTTTACGCCCAATTGGTTGACATTGCCCGTATTCAACCTTGCTACAGTGTAACCCGACTCTTGGGAGTGGAAGGTAATTCTCTCAATTACTCCAGTTAGAGATGATAGTGGTGCAGAAATACTGGATGAATTCATAGCGCAATTGCACCTCATTTTTGAAGCAGGAGCATTCGGGTAATATTTCTCGGCAAGTTGTTACCGCCGAAGGCGGTGAACGCAGGCTCTGCCGTCTTGCTCCGTCCACATGATCGGGAAACCCGACCGTGGGCGGTGCGTAATGCGATGCGAATCCTTTAGGGCTTGTTCTTGGCAGAGTACCGTTCACTTGAAACTCAATTGCTAGATTATACAGGAGTTCCAAAGGTAGTAGTCCAGTAACTATCGTAGTTAACCGAACCGCTATCATTAACTAAATATTCGTAACCGACACCAATTTCAGTCAAGTTAGAGTTAAGGATATTAG
>JAIMKV010000023.1 GCA_020692205.1 Myxosarcina sp. GA_180221_E-2-1-MAG-40_15 | reverse complement strand
CATGGATAGCTTTTTTCCTGGTTTTTCAAAAATTGTCCGAACCATTGTTAACAAGACTTTTAATTAAAAGAAATTAATTATTAATCTTCTCAATGGTTCGGACAAAATTTGAATAATTTCAAAGACTGAAAGCCTAGAGAATTCGCATTTATCATCAGCAAACTTAATTTAATCAAAGTTAGCTTTATAGCTAACTTGAGAAAAAAGCCAAATTTTGATAACTATTGTCCTGTAAGGCTTACAAGTTCGTTAATAAAACTGTCCGAACCATTGCTTCTAATACTCCCAATAAAGATGAATCTGAGCAATTTTTATCTTTTTTAGGTTTACTATTAATCAAAAAAATGATCAAGATAAAGCTAATTAAGCAACATCACTTTTACTTCTTTGCCACCATTAATCAACTTTTGATCAACAGGTATAATCGCCAGACCATTAGTTTGTGCCAAATTGATTAAATTACCCGAACTATGACTACCTCCAGCTAGAGCAAATTCGTATTGACCATCGACTAAATGCAGTTGTCCCCATAGATAGGTTTCGCGTTTTCCTCCAGCTTTCAGGTCATGACGAGTAATAGCATTAACTAAACGGGGGAGATAGTTTTGCTGACCTGAAAGCTTTTTAAGTGCAGGTTGAACAAAACGCCAGCAGCTAACTAATGCCGATACAGGATTTCCAGGAATACCAAAGTACAGACAATTATTATCAAAGGTAGCAACTGTTAAAGGTTTACCTGGCTTCACCGCCACGCTACGAATGTGAATCGTGCCGCCCAGTTCTACCAAAATACGGTTTATATAGTCATAGTCACCGACGGATACCCCACCAGTAGATAAAACCATATTGGCTGTCTTAATTGCTTGATTGATCGCTTCTTTTAATTCTTCTGGGCGATCGCGAACAATCCCTAATTTTAGGGGAATACCGCCATTGTTAGTCACCAAGCTAGCCAGAGCATACTGATTGGAATCAACTAGCTGTCCTGGTTGCAGTGGTTGTTCGGGTGTGACTAATTCATCTCCCGTAGACAAAATTGCCACGCGGGGACGACAATAAACCAAAAGTTGGCTACATTGAGCGGTAGCTAATACGGCAATTTCTGCTGCACCAATGGTGATTCCTGCTTCTAGTAATGGTGTTCCTGCTTGATAAAAAGAACCCTGATGTCTGACAAACTCTTCAGGTTCAGGTGCAGAAAAGATGGTAACTCGATTGCCTTCTCTTTGAGTATTTTCCTGAATTATGATCGTATCTGCACCTTCTGGCAGCATGGCCCCGGTAAAGATTCGGGCAGCTTGTCCTGGTTCAATCTTAGTTTCGGGGCGATCGCCAGCAGCAATTTCAGTTACTACATTTAGAATAATTGGATTAGTCGCATTGCAGTTTTGGACATCTTTGTAGCTAACTGCATAACCATCCATTGCTGAATTATCCCAATGGGGAAAATCTAGTTTGCCTGTGACAGCCTGGGCTAAAATACGCCCGTTAGCAGCTGCTAAATTAATTGTTTCCGTATCCTGGTTAGAATCTAAACTTCTAACTAAACTCAGAATAATTTTTTCGGCTTCATTTACTGACAACATTGGCAAACAATTAATCCTCAATCAAGGCTTTTAGTTTAAGGTGGGCAACAATATTCCAGATGATTACTCAACTTTGGTCTACGGGTGTTTGTATCGAACAAAAGCTAAACTTATATTAAGGATAAACAATTAGTTAGATCGACCCGATAAATTTACAGCCGACCTCAAAATATATCGCAAATTGCTGCAACAATCACCATGTACGACTATAAACCTAAACCTGATTATAGAAGATATCCCAAAGTTCCTCTAGATCGAAGAACTGGTGCGTTTGCGATCGACTTTTTAAGTATTTGGTTTATTAGTTCTTTTTTTGCTGCTAATCTGTTGGTGCAGTGGATCGTATTTTTACCTGCTTGGTTAATTATGCGAGTAGTAATTGTCGAAAAAAATCGGGGTCAAAGTCTAGGAAGTTGGGCGTTTGATCTCAAAGTAATCGATCCGCGCTTTAATCGTCTTCCCGATTTACTAGCTTTAGCTAAAAGAGAAATAATTCTTGGTTCAGCTGCCGCTTTGGCGATCGCTGGATTGCAAATCAATGTTCGCAATGGCTTATCTATGTTGCTGTTGTTAGCCCCTTTGGTCGTTGATTGTTCTCTAGCTTTACTCGACGAGGCAAATAACTTGGCTTTTCATGATCGTGTTGCTGGAACTTTTAGGGTTCAAACAGAACGAGGTTTTTCTCTAGACTTAAGATGCAAAAAAATATTTGGTCAAATTCAGCGCAATATGCGAAAATAGTAAGCTGCGTGTCAATACAAGTAAACACAATAAATAACTCATTCAAGCGCAAAAACTATGGCAAGTAAGAAAGGCGTACGCATCATTATTACTTTAGAATGCACTGAGTGTCGCAGCAATACCGAAAAGCGTTCCCCTGGTGTGTCTAGATACACTACTACCAAAAACCGTCGTAATACTACAGGTAGAATGGAATTGAAAAAATTCTGCACCCATTGCAACACCCACACCGTACATAAAGAAATCAAGTAAATTTTTAATTTAAAGCAACCAAGGAATAATAATTATGGCATATTATCGTAAACGACTTTCCCCGATTAAGCCTAGCGCTCCCATTGACTACAAAGATGTTGAGCTGCTACGTAAGTTTATTACTGAAAGAGGCAAAATTTTACCGCGTCGAATTACCGGATTAACAGCACAGCAACAAAGAGATTTAACTGTAGCAGTTAAGCGAGCTAGAGCGATCGCCTTATTACCATTTGTAAATAAAGAAGGTTAAACAAAAAACTATTTTTATGGTGTCAGCGGGGATAATCAACCAGCGAAAAGTAAACTATAAAATAGTGTTGTAAGCGATCGAGTGCAAAGCTGGTGGAACAAGGAAAGCTGATTGAATTCAGAGTGCAAGGAGAGCGTCGTCTTGCGGTTACCGAACGACCAGAGGGTAAAAAAGATTGGATTGCAATTGATGCAGGGGGACAGTCTCATAAGATACGTCCCCAAAGAGTCGATTACATGGTAGATGGGGTATATGAACCTTCCCAAATCAATAGTTTTTTATCCGCGGTAGAGTCTTATCTAGACCCCAGCAGTTTAGCAATAGCTTGGGAAATGCTAGCTGAAGATAATAGCACCGCCACTCCTCAACAAATGGCAGAACTGTTATTTTCCGATCAAAGTCCCTTAGCCTGTTATGCGGCTCATTGTCTGCTAAGTCAGGATAAAATTTATTTTAAGCAGAAATCAGACTATTACGAACCCCGTTCGGCAGCCCAGGTAGCCGAAATCCAGCATCAATTGGAGGTTCAAGCCCAGAAAGAACGAGAGAAATCAGAATTTATCGCTCATCTCAAACAGGCTCTGGCGGGAGAAAAGATCAAGTGGAGTGAGAGCGATCGCATTCGCTTAGAATCGATTGAAAAAGTTGCCCTTCAGACAGATAATGCAGCTAAAGTAGCTCAAGAAATATTGAATGAAGCTGGAAGGAATTACGATGCTCAAGGGGCTTTTCAACTGCTGGTAGACATAGGATGGTGGAGTAAACACGAAAATCTGTTTTTACGCCGTAGTTCTTATCCGACAAATTTCTCTAAAAAGGTGCTTGACGTGGTGCAACCTCGCCTTCAATTCGATCTAGCTGAGACAGAAAAAAACCGTTTAGATTTGACCCATCTTAAGGTGTCTACGATTGATGATGAAAGTACCACCGAAATTGATGATGGTTTAAGCATTGAATATTTGGATAATGGTACGCTCAAAATTTGGATTCACATTGCCGACCCGACTCGTTTAGTCAGCCCAGGAGACGAACTAGACTTGGAAGCTCGCCGTCGTAGCACCAGCCTTTATCTGCCCACGGGAATGGTGTCGATGTTTCCTTCAGAATTGGCAACAGGCCCGATGAGCTTAGTACAGGGTAAAGTATGCTCTGCTATTAGTTTCGGGGTAATTCTTGATCAAGCGGGAGGAATTCAAGAATACGAGATTCATCCTAGTTTAATCAAGCCTACTTACCGTCTTACCTATGATGACGTTGACGAGATGTTGCACTTAGGAGTACAAAACGAACCAGAAATTGCCGATTTAGCGCAAATTTCTTACCTAAGAAGAAACTGGCGTAAATCACAAGGTTCAATTCAGATCAAAATGCCTGAATCGGTGATTAAGGTCAAAGAAAATGAAGAAGTTACAATCGAGCTAATTGATAGCTCTCCTTCACGGCAGCTAGTTGCCGAAATGATGATCTTAGCGGGTCAAGTCGGAGGAAGATATGGAACTGAGCATGACTTACCTTTGCCCTATAGAGGTCAACCGCAGCCAGAATTACCCTCAGAAGAAGAATTACTCCAATTACCTGCCGGTCCAACTCGTTTTTGCGCTCTACGTAGCTGTATGCCTCGCAGCGAAATGAGTATGTCTCCGATTCGCCATGCTAGTCTAGGTTTAGAAAGCTATGTCCAAGTAACGTCTCCGATCCGTCGCTATACAGATTTGCTGGCGCATTTTCAAATTAAAGCTCATTTACAGGGAGAAAAATTACCTTTTTCCCGTGAAGAACTCCAAGAAATTGTCTATAGCGTTAGTAGTTCTTCTTATGAAGCAACCTTAGTAGAACGCCAGACTAATCGCTATTGGGGGCTAGAATATCTTAGACGCAACGCCGAATGTGTTTGGGATGTATTAGTTTTACGCTGGTTAAGAGAGGACGAAAACTTAGGTCTAATTTTGATTGAAGATTTAGGAATAGAACTACCCCATCGCTTTGACCGCCCCGTAACTTTAGGTGAGCGTATGGAAATGCAGGTGACTCGCGCCGATCCCCAAAGAGATGAAGTGCGCTTAAAAGAAATAACTGAAGCTGAAATTCAAGCAATAACAAGTTAGGCAAATAATACGTTCAAACTTCAAAAATAAGAGTGAACACAGGCTAAGCTTTCCGCGGTCAATTATGTTTTTGGCAGGTATGGTATAGTCATGCTAAAAATGACCTTATGTAGTCTTGATTAGTGTGGGGTGTTAAAAAGTTTCGCTAAAAATTCAAGCAACTACATTACCAATTGAATTAAACCTTATCACTACTAGTTGTAACCTTGTCACCATCTTTAAGATACGCTGCTCCTTTGACAATAATACGATCGCCTGGCTGCAAACCTTCGACTACTTCTATTTTTGACCCGATAGTATTTCACCCATCTTCACCGTCTAAGCTTTGACTATGTTGTCTGATTGTACAACCAAGGCGATCGCCGTATTACCCGACTAGCGATATTGTTTTAATCCAGTTGATAATTGCGAAAAACTTAGTACAAGGACATAGACTAATCAAATAATCCCCATAAAATTGGAAATTTTTGTTAAATAAAGGAGTGGAGGTGACCCAAGCAAAATAGTAAATGCTAGTCTATTGAGATAGGTAGGCTTTCACCCTGTCTAAAGATTGAGTTGGAAAAAATCGAAACTCTCTGATTAAACATCAGAATTTTTAAACAGCGATTCTCTGTCATTGTGAAGGCAGTTCTTAAACTATATATCTCATCATTCGCTTCTTTGTTGTTCCGATTACAAGTCCTTTTTAGCCGATCGCGAGAGTCGGAACTATGGAATCATTCCCAAATTGCACCAGCGGCGATTTTGAACAAGCTGCTTTAGCCAAATTCCGTTCATTAGTAAGCTTTCTACCTCAAGATAGCAAAATTTTTCGCGAACCTTGGGGTCGTTCTACGGTTTTATGTCTCGATTTTGAAAATTGTCCACATTTGTTTAGTGTAGACCAAGAGCAAGATCGTTTAATATCTCAGGCGATCGCCAGGCTAGGTTTAGCCAACTCGATGACATTTCGCATTGGCAGCAAAACCGTCGGCTGGAAACAAGTTAAACCATAACATTTGCCAAAAGGCGGTTAATGCTGCAACAGCATAGATATGAGCCAATGATTAACTATCGCTCAGCTCAAACTACTAAAATTAACGTTAACCAACAATGTAAGGCTATTTACAGCACTTTTCAACAGCAAGGTTGGATCTGGATCTGCGCTACCTGCGGGCGCATCCCCCGCGCTCAAACGAGTAGACCACAATAATTAAATTCAGAAAAGCTAAGAGCTACGAATTAACTAATTGAGAACGTAGTTTATTCAACCGAAAACGGCTGTAATTTATTAAACAGCAATATAGATAATTATTTATTATCTATCACATTAGCTATAATTCGAGCCATCAAAGGATGAGATTAGTATGCAGCTTTAAGCATATGATATGTGATTAGCAATTGAGTTAAAGCCAAAGGATAACTCTGTAGAGTTTCTCCTGTAGTCCCAGTTATTTTTCCTAATTCTTGGTTTCCTTCTAAACTACAAAATTGACCGAGGTAAGGGACTTCGTTACACATAATTTTTTCTAATTCTCTTACCTGTTCCAAATTTGCGTGTCCGTCTATTTCTAAAATGTCTACAGGTTTACCCATATCGCGACTCAAGCCCAAACGAATAGCTGCCCCCAAATGATTTCCTTCTGCATTAAGAATGGTATTTAACTCTGGATGAGGAATCGTGGGGCGCAAAATTAAATTGGCATTGAGTAACAGGTTGTCGTCACCTAGTTCGGTTTCGTTGGGAGGATAAAAAGAGACAATCATATCTGCCCATTTGCGTTGAGGGCGAATAAAAGCTTCTGAATCTGGCTCTCTTTGACGTAGCTGCTCTAATACCTGTGACTCAGCATAACCTCTTTTACGAGTGTCGCGCTTTACCTTCCAGGCCGCACGTAAAGATTCTGGAGGAGCTAAATAAGTTTTGACATCATAACTGTCTCGCATTTTCCGAGTAGAGTATCCCAGTAAACCCTCAACAATTACGTATTTACGGGGTTCGATATATTCGGGAGGGTCAAAAGCACCTGTGCTGTGATTATAAATAGGCTTAAGAATTGCTTGCCCTGCTCGCAGCAAAGCTAAATGCTGTTCAATAATGTCTAAATAGTTGCAGTCGGGATGAAGTGCTGAGATTCCCAATTTTGCTCTTTGCGCACGGTCATAACGATGGTAATCATCGGTACAGATGATGGTGACATTATCTATACCCAAAACCTGGGCAATTCCCTTGGTTAAAGTAGTTTTACCTGCTGCACTGTCACCAACTATGCCAAGAATGATAGTTTTTTCGTTCATCCATTTCTCCTTTACGGGAATTGTCGCTCCAACATAGGATATATCGAATTAGTAACAGTTGTAAAACCTAATATTGCTTTAATACCAAACATTAAACAACAGAGTTAGGCATGAGTTTAGCTTTCCGTCTCTAAAATAACAAATTAGTGAAATAGGTAAGCGATCGCCACCAATAAAGCATTGGCTAAGTAAAACACTCCTACAACCTGAGTCTCGCTCCAGCCACTTAGCTCGAAGTGATGATGAATCGGAGCCATTTTGAATAGACGTTTTCCTTTACCATCGACTCCTTTAGTCGCCTTGAAGTAAACAACCTGAGCGATGACTGAGAGAGATTCTATAAAAAAAACGCCGCTAATTATGAACAATGCCCAAAGATTGCCGCTACTGAGTCCAACTGCTGCTAAGGCTCCACCTAGAGCAAGAGAACCAGTGTCTCCCATAAATACCACCGCAGGGTTACGATTATGAACTAAAAATCCTAGACAGCTGCCACTAATACAAGTACAAAAAATTGCCAAATCGGGGCAATCGAATCCCAGAATTGCTCCTAGTCCTAAAAAAGCGATCGCGCCTGTTCCCGCTGCTAATCCATCTACTCCATCGGTTAAATTGGTAGCGTTACTTTCGGCAGTCAATACAAATATCGCTAGAGGTAAAAACAGCCATCCTAAGGACAAGCTTATTTCTCCTGGAAGACGAATGTTAGTTACAGCAGCAGATTCTTGCCACCACAACCAAAGAGCAAAAAATATGCCAAATGCTGCCTGTAGCGTTAGCTTCATGGGAGGGGAAATTCCCTTGTTAGATTTACGGCGCAATACTTGCCAGTCATCAATCCAGCCAATGAAACCATAGCCCAAAGTTATTAAGCACACGGCAATTAGTTCTGGTGATCTGGTTGAGAACCGATCAAAATTAACCCACAACAAAGACAAAATTATCCCTACTGGAACAAAAAAAATCCCACCCATAGTGGGAGTTCCAGCTTTTTTTAAATGAGCTTGGGGTCCATCTTCCTGAACGATTTGACCTGTCTTGAGCCTAGTCAAAATTGGGATGACTACCATGCCCAACAAAGCACTAATTAATGTGCAGCTTAGCAAAGGAAACAACAGTAACCCGAATCGCTCAATTGAAATAAAGTTGTAGTCAACAGCGATCGCGCCTAAAGTTAAGATGCAGCTCAAAGCTATCAATAAAATTTGACCTGAAGGATTGATTAATTTCTTGGTAGAAAATGACTTAACATTCACAACTAAATTACGTCAGATTATTGAAAAGATTACTCGTTACAGAATGATCAATTGCCATAAACACTGGCTGAAAAAGAAGAGAAAAAGCTTGGTTTATTTAGCTTTTTCCCGCCAATATTAATATCTACATGACCTAATTAATCGTCAGTATCATCAACAAAATCCTCGTCCTCACCATCCATCAGCACGTCTAAATCATCTTCAGCTTTAATTTTCTCTGTTTCTACGGTTTCGCGAGGAATGAGACGATTACTTGCCTTAAGCCAATCTAAAAGAGAAGCCTCTTGTTTTAAAGGAATTACGATTGCTGGTTCGTAACGAGGTTCCTGAACCAAAGCAGGGTTTTTGTGTTCCATAATTTAAATTTGTTAAATTTGTCAGGTTTGTGACCGTATCTAATCGCGATCTTAATCTACAGCAGTCTTAATCTGCTAAAACCAGATTAACCAATAGTAATTGAAGATTGGTAGTCTATCATGCCGTATACCAATTTAGTCTAGCTAAAAAAATTTACTGTAACTTTTTGTCAAGATTTGAGATATTATGTTTTTAAGAGCAGTTTGCCTAGCGAAAATTAGTTTCAGTATTATTCATTGAGATGTTTTCCCTTGAGCAATCTAAAGTAATATCTCCACATCACTGATAAATCATCCGTTTAGCCTATTGGTGATCTATGGTCTTTGCTCAATAGCATCCATTACCTGTAAATTTTCGCTACACACCTCTAAAAATATTTTCCCAATAAACCCAATGTTCATCAAAGACTAGAATGAAGTCTAGCTAGTTTTATTTTGCCAGCAACAAAACTTGGCTGATAGCGTCAACAACCTTAATGCTTAATGCTATTTTAAGTTGCTTATTCAAACTCTTATACTAAATTCAATTTAGTTGCTAGATCATAATTTTTAACTTAGAGGCTGTACGCTTATGACCAAAAAAGAAGAAAATCCCCTAGTTGAACTCTTAAAAACCATAGTATCTGCTGGTATTTTGGCAATTGGGATTCGTGCCTGTGTTGCCGAAGCTCGTTTCATCCCATCAGAGTCTATGCTGCCTACCCTAGAAATTGATGATCGCCTGATCATCGAGAAAATTAGCTATCGCTTTCGTAAGCCAGAAAGAGGGGATGTCGTAGTCTTCTCTCCTACAGACACTCTGAAGGAACAAGATTACAAAGAAGCTTTTATTAAAAGAGTAATTGGAATACCAGGAGATATTGTAGAGGTCAAAAATGGTAGTGTATACGTCAACAATCAACAGCTGACTGAAAACTACATTCTTAATCCTCCTAATTACGAGTACGGTCCAACTAAAGTACCTGAAGGAGAATATTTGGTTTTAGGTGACAATCGCAATAATAGCTATGATTCTCACTACTGGGGATTCGTTCCGCTTGAAAATTTAATTGGTCGTGCCGCAGTTCGCTTTTGGCCTCCTAATCGATTAGGTTCTCTCGATCCTCAGCCTCTTTATCCTGAATCAAAGTAAATTAAAAATCAAGCTTTGTGGTTGAATATAGGCTTAATCATATCAATGCTCCTGCTCTCTTTAATAATTTAATTAAACGCAGGAGTAGTTCAAAAAAAACCTAGCTCGCTCAATCAACGGAACATGCTGCTAACAGAACTTGCTTCGTGAATACGCCAAATTGCTTCTCCTAAGAGGCTAGCAACAGAAAGCACCTTCAACTGCTCAAACTTTTTCGCTTCTGGAATCGGAATTGTATTGGTAACAATAACCTCTTTAAAAATGCCGTCAGACAATCGGGAAACAGCAGGATCGGAAAAGACAGCATGAGTAGCACAGGCATAAATATCTTTAGCACCTTCTTCACGCAACAGTTTAGCTCCTGCGGATAAAGTACCCGCAGTATCAATCATATCATCTACCAAAACCGCCGTTTTCCCAGCAACATCACCGATAACGTTCATGACTTCAGCAACATTATGAGCTTGGCGACGTTTATCAATAATTGCTAAAGGAGCGTCATTGAGTTTTTTGGCAAATGCTCTAGCCCTCGCCACACCGCCAACATCAGGAGAAACGACCACCAAATCATCAAGATTCTTAGCTGATAAATACTGTAAAATAGCGGGAGAGCCGTAAACATGATCGGTAGGAATATCAAAATATCCTTGAATCTGCGCTGAATGCAAATCCATGGCTAAAACTCTGCTAGCCCCAGCTTCTGTCAGTAAGTTAGCTACCAGTTTAGCAGTAATAGATTCACGACCAGCAGTTTTTCGATCGGCTCTAGCATAGCCATAATAAGGAATTACGGGAGTAATTTGTCTAGCTGATGCTCGGCGACAAGCATCAATCATAATCATTAACTCCATTAAATTGTCATTTCCTGGGTTACAACAAGGCTGAAGCAAATAGACATCAGCTCCACGAATCGATTCTTGAATTTGAACATAAAGCTCTCCATCGGCAAACCGTTTGCGTATCATTGGACCCAGGTCCATTCCTATATAGTGGGCTACCTCTTTAGCAAGAGGAATATTAGCAGAACCAGAAAACAATCTAAGACGATTGGAGTCTGATAAGAAGGGAGTCTGCTCCATCGACTGAGGCATTAAGGTAGTACTATGGCTCACGGCAAATATATTTAACCTAATTCTACTAATTCAGGGCAATATTATCACTACTAGGAATCTTAATATTTATTGTAGTTTTGGTAGTTAAAATACCAGTATTCCTAGTTGAATCTAAAAATAAAAGCAAAACTTTTGTAAGTTTAACTTTATTTAGGATTCATCAGTGTTTTTTGTTTATTCTTATACTAAATCTTTATGGTTACATTGTATTTTTTTTGAGGATATTTAGCATCAGTACATCCTACTATAGTTAATAGTACTCAGTCTTAAACTGAAATACTTTCACTTGCAAGAACTGTAGTCGCTATGAGGTTATGAGCTTGATGAGCGACTGTACGACATAGCTTCAAAAATCCCTGCTTGTTCAATTTTACCAAGCTTTTCTCTTCACTAATATTGATATTGTAAGAGGATAAGTATAAAAAAAGACTAAAGAAAGCTATTTAAATCACCAATTATGACTGCATTATTAATCACAGGTACTGATACAGATGTCGGCAAAACATTTATCACGATCGCTTTAACTAGGTACTGGCAAAAATATCGTCTCAATCAAAACAGTGATGTTCAAGAGCTTTTAAGCATATTCAAGCTAATTCAGACTGGCACTGGAGATATTGAGTTATATAGCAGTCTATTTGCCGATGCTCAAGGGATAGAAATCATTGCTCCTTTACGTTTTGATGCTCCTCTGGCTCCGCCCATCGCTGCTGCCAAAGAAGGAAAAATAATTGCCTTAGGTAAAGTCTGGCAAGAATTTACTGCTGCTACCCAAAAATCAGATTTAGTAATTTTAGAATCTCTAGGTGGTTTAGGCTCTCCCGTAACAGCTGAATTAACTGTGGGAAATATTGCAGCCGACTGGCGTTTCCCTACGGTGCTGGTGGTTCCTGTTAAGCTGGGTGCGATCGCTAATACTGTCGCTAACGTTGCTTTGGCACGTAGTCTTAATGTTGACTTGAGAGGAATTATTCTTAACTGTTCTCAACCCGAAGCGGAGGGGAGAATGGCAGACTTAACTCCAATTAATTTGATTCAGTCTTTGACCCAAGTACCAGTGATTGGCACTTTACCTTACGTGGAAAACTTGGAAAATAATAATCTGGCTTTAACGGTTGCTAACTGGGATTTAGAGCTAATTTTGCCGAAACCAAAAAGTTATTCTCGAAACATGAGTATCGGGATTTGAGGAACAGTTAGATCGACTCAAGCAACGCAACTTTTATTCCTCTATCCCTTTAATTAATCGAACCTACCAACTGGATTTAACTACACCAGGAAGTAAACCCTCGTGCGCCCATTCCCGCAAGACGTTACGAGATAAGCCAAAATCGCGATAATAACCTCTTGGTCTACCTGTCACCATACAACGATTACGTTGACGCGTAGCAGAGCTATCTCTAGGTAATCTCTGGATTTGACGGCTGATTTCCAGCTTTTGGGCAGCGGAGGTAGCTGTACGCAATTGTTCTTTCAATTCTGCTCTCTTATCAGCGTATTTTTCAATTAAGTGAGCGCGTTTCTTTTCACGCTCCACCATAGATTTCTTTGCCATAAAATTTATTGGTTTTATTCTAAACACACAGTCTCTAAGTATAACTCGAACTTAGACTGTATTAGCAATTTTTGATAAGCTCTTGGCTATTAGCTGCTCAAAGAATTAGTTAGTAATATGCTTAACGTTCATCCTAGTTCAAATATTCTGGTGCTGAGGGACAAAGATGAACTAACTGACAGACATTACATTGGGGCTTGCGAGCTTTGCAAATAGCTCTACCGTGATAAATAGTCCGAATCGAGTAATTCTCCCATTCAGACTGAGGTAATAATGCCATCAAATCCCGCTCAATCTGAATTGGCTGATCAGACTTAGTTAATTTCCAGCGGTTAGTGAGGCGTTTAACGTGGGTATCTACCGTCACTCCTTGAATGTTGCCAAAGGCGTGAGCTGAGACGACGTTGGCCGTTTTACGGGCGACTCCTGGCAATTCTAAAAGCTGTTTCATTTCGCTAGGAACTTCGCCATTAAATTTAGTCATGATCATCTGACAAGCACCCTGAATGTTTTTGGCTTTATTGCGATAAAAACCAGTCGAGCGAATTAGAGTTTCTAATTTATCGCGATCGCACCACGCCAAGCTAGCAGCATCAGGGAACTCAGCAAATAGGGTCGGTGTGACTTTATTGACCCGTTCATCGGTGCATTGTGCTGAAAGGATAGTTGCCACCAAAAGCTGTACAGGAGTTTGATAGTCTAGGCTACAGGTAGCATCAGGATAAAATTTTGTTAGCAAGGTAAAAATATCGAGCGATCGCTGTTTTAAAATTTTACTAGGCGATCGCTTTCTTTTGGTAGTCTTCTGAGTGGATTTTTGAGAAGCACTATTTGGCATTTAGCTATTGAAATAGATTTTGGAAAAACGCCAAGTTGATCGTATCTCGAACAATAATAAACACGCCCAAACTCAGCAGTAGAACTAAACCAGTCTGCATAATGCCATCCTGTAGCCTGCTGGGTAAAGGTTTTCCTGTAACTCCTTCAACAGTCAAAAAAGCTAGCTGACCGCCATCTAAAGCAGGTAGCGGTAAGATATTAATGATTGCCAAATTAATACTAATTAAAGCGCCAAATTGAAACAAATTGCCTAAGTCATTGCGAGCCAGTTCTGCACCTACAGCGACAATTGCTACTGGCCCTGCTACCTGTTGAGCATTTTCCTGAAAATTGCTAATTAGCTGCCAAAACCCTTTGACAGTTAGCTGAACAATTCTTTGAAATTCATTTGCCCCTGTAGAAAAAGCTTCAACAATATTTGCTGCACGACGGCGTACAATGTCTCCATTTGGTGCCAGCATCACGCCAATTTTTCCTTTGCCATCTTGACCTACATCTGGCTCTACATCAAGGGTGATAATTTCAGCGTTGCGTTTAATTGTCAGTCCTAAAGTTTGGTTAGGGGATTCTTGAATTGCTTGACGCAAATTTTCTAAAGCATCAGCAGAGCCGCCTAATTCCAAATCGTCTATTTTTAAAATAATGTCACCAGGTTTAACTCCCGCTTGAGCAGCAGCAGATTCCTCTACACCTAAAAGCTGGGGAACTAATACCCCAGGCCTGTAGTTAATTTCTTGAAACCCAATGGTAGCTGCTTGACCGACCAAAAGAAAATAAGCAAAAATTAAGTTGGCAATTACACCAGCACTAATCACAATTGCTCGGTCTAGTACGGGGCGATTACGCAGTAGATTGGGATCGTCGGCAGGAATTGTACTGTCAGGGTCGTCATCAGGAAAGCCTACGTAACCCCCAAGCGGAATTGCTCTAATCGCATATTCTGTTTCTGAACCTTGGTATTTTAAAAGAGTAGGGCCAAAGCCAATCGAGAAACGGTTGACTCTAATTTTTTGTAACCGTGCTGCTGCAAAATGACCAAACTCATGAACTACGATTAATAGGAGTACGACTGAAATTGCCGCTAATACTGACATATTTTAAAAATATTACTTTTATTAGTGTTTTGTACGATTTACTATTTTAGAACATTCTTTTACCTATCTTGGTAGGATAGGAGGTTTTAGCATGATTGATAATTTAATCTGGCAACAAAATAGCAGCGAGCCAAACAATCGAGAGAACTTAGATGCGATCGCTCAATGGTGGTCGAATTTATCAGGAAAAGAGATTACTTGGCAACAGCGTTTAATTCCCGCCAGTGGTGACTTACAGGACATTGGCTGGCAACCACAAAAGTTTGACGAAAAGTTTGTGGTACATACACCACAGCTTAGAGGTATTACGATCTATTGGCGCCATGATCAAACTACAGACGAGCGGAATATTACTCCAAGTAAGCTGCAATTAAACTTAACTAAACAACAGCTAGATGTTTTTCCTCAATCTCAATCTCAGGTAATAATTAGGATTAGTTTGCCTGAAACTGTATATCAAAAGCTCAATTTGTTGAATCCACAAATAGCAGCAACGCTCAAAGACAATGGCGGCATGATTTTATTCCGGGATGAGACGCAAAAATTAGAAGTAAAAGTAACCTTGGATCAGGCAAAATTAAACCAGTTACTTGATCGCCTAACCAGCACAGACAAATAATAAATTAATAACAACTAATATAATGAATGATTTTTGGGATCGAGTCCTTGACTTTTGCGTGCAGACTACAGCCACAGTTAGCGATCGCCTGATGCAAGACTTTGGTAAAATCCAGGCAAACGAGAAAGAAGACGGCAGCTTAGTTACTGAAGCCGATAAATGGTCAGATCGACAAATTAGAGAAGCGATCGCGCTTACTTTCCCTGATCATGGCGTGTTAACTGAAGAGACAGTTCATATCTTTCCTGACAATGATTGGTGCTGGATTATCGATCCAATAGATGGCACAACTAACTTTACCCGCGGTGTTCCTTTGTGGGCAATATCTTTGGGACTGCTTTACCAGGGAATTCCTGTATTTGGCTTTGTTTATGTGCCGCCAATCAAGCAAACATTTCATGGCTACTGGTATGGCGAATCAGAACTATCTGGCTACCAAGGTGCATATCTCAACGGTCAAGCAATACATACTAGTCGGGCATCCCCTGGCAGTACTCAATTGTTTAATCTTTGCGCTCGTAGCAAGGCGATCTTTAAACAGCCATTTCCCTGTAAGGTAAGAATGCTCGGAGTCGCCAGCTACAATTTGCTTTTAGTGGCAGCAGGGGTAGCAATTGGGGGAGTAGAAGCCACTCCCAAGATTTGGGATATAGCTGCCGTATGGGTAATTATCAAGGCTGCTGGAGGTGATTTGGTGTTTATTGATGACAAACCCATATTTCCCTTGCAATCTGGTCAAGACTACGGCAAAGTTTCTTTACCTAGTTTGGGCATCTGTCGCAGTGAATTAATTCCGAAATTTAAACCATTGGTAGAATGTGTCTTGCCTGCTTGAAAACAGATCCAGATAAACGCAAAACATTAATTTAAATGAACTACCACACTGTTTATTCTTGAGTCATTCCCGAATTAAACTCGTTAAAAGAACGGCGTTTTAAAACTTGAGACTCAGAACGTGGCAGCAGTTCAAAAACTTCCCGCAGCGCATCATCAAGCTCTTCATAGGGAACTTGTCCTTTACCGTCATAAACTACTTGTCCTTGTTGATTAAGAATTACTGTTTCAGGTACAACACCGCTGTAATAATAGGCGGGTTCTTCAACAGTATATTTTTCTTGCTCGACCATAGAATCAACGCTAACAGGAATAATGCTAGCTGCTCGACCATAGAATTCTTGAAGGCGAGTTACCACTGTTGAAAACTGTTTACAGTCACTACTATCATCAACGTAAAATACTAGAATAGCTGGTTTTTTTCGCTTCAAAGAGGTGGGGAGATCCATGCGAGGTGGAACTAAAGAACCATTACCTCCATATAAAATAAAAATATTACCTTCGTAGCGATCGTCGTTAATTGTTGCTGAAACAGGAGAAGTCCAGATCGAAAAACTTGCTGCCAAAATTAACCAGCAAATAGCTATTCGTTTCCACGACACCTGTGTTAATTGAAAAAGATTTGTCGATAATCCGATGAGAATCATTCTGTAAATAAATTAATCTTGAAAAAGTACAGGGTAATCCGTATAAGCGATCGCCAAACTTGAGAACAGCTTACATCCTCGTAGAATAACAATTCGATCTAATTTCAAGTTTATCTCTCTTTGGACTATCGGCTTTAGAGTATTTTCAACTACTACTGGAATATCTCATATCACTTTAAGTATTTTACCTAGGGGTAAGGCAGTGCCTTACCCCTAGCCTGTCTGGGGTACTCGTTCTATTTGGGCGTAACCACTAAACAATAACATTTGTCCTTCAGTCTCTAAGCGATTGAGGCGTAATTTAACCCCATCAAGATTAAATCGGTCTAAATCAACCATTTCGTTGAGAATTTCGCCTAAGGCGAGGGTTAAATCTTTAGAAATATCATGTAGCTCAGGGGAGATATTACCCTGCTCAAACTGAACCTCTTCAAACTTGACTCTTTTACGCTTGCCAATACTCAAAATACAGCTCAGACTAACTGGAACAATAGTATCATTCCAACTGGCTTTAGCTAGCAGTTTTACCTTATTTTCGGGTAACAGCTGCACTTGTACATCAGTAAAAGAAACAGGCTCTCCACCAGATATTTTGGTTAAGCCATCAGGAGTTAGATCTTCCAAACGTTTTCTCACCAAATCCGCTTCAAAAGACTTGTTAATATCAGCCTGAGACAATTTTACTTGAGCGATCGCCTGCGTTGGCTGCTTAAGAGCTATTTTTCCTTTAACTGCCGAACCAAAATCTATTGCCACAGCGTCAGTTTCAAAAGACATTTCTTCAGTGCGAAACTGCTTACGAATCACCAAACCGCGACCACTCATTTTAAAGCTGTCGATTGTTCCCTGGAGGAGCTTGCTAGACGGGTTGCATTTAACCGATACTTCTACTGACTCACTACGAGTAAATAAGTGTCGGATTGTGTTGCTTGCGACAGTATTGATGAGATTTTCGCCCCAATCTCCGCCTTGTTTATTACCAAATCCAACAAATCCACCAAACATATAGCTATAGGTTGAGTTACTCTTACCTTGTAACAAATTATTAAGAATACAGCAATTAAGATTGTAGCTCACTAATGGCTAAAACCCATTCTGCTATGAGAGTATTGACTTCTTCTGGAGATTCATCATGGGGACAATGACCAGCTTCGAGATAGTATTCTGTCAATTGAGGATAGTACTGGCGAAATTTTGCCCCCTTCTCTCTAGCATTTATCCAAGGATCTTTTTCACCCCACAAAAGCAGTAGAGGACATTCCAGCTTATTTAATAACATATCTACTTTTTCTCCTTGAGGGGTCTTAAACACGGCATTAAATACGTCTGCTGCCCCCTGATCGCAGGAAGGACGATAAATGTCTTCAACCAATTGCTCGGTTACAGCACTCTTATTGAAATAAACATTATTTAGAGTCCTACGAATTATAGAGCGACGCCGGGCATATTGAAATAGCAAAAAACTTGCCCACGGCTGCAAAAGAAGCGATCGCAATAGCTTGCCCATAGCATTTGAAGTAGATTGTGGCTCTAAATTTCCTTCAGTAGTAGAAAAAGGTCCTGCGCTATTAAGTAAAATTAAACCCATCGTCGATTGGGGATATTCTGCTGCTACACAAGCACAAGCATAACCTCCCAGGGAATTTCCTACTAATACAGCAGGCTGAGCGATCACCTCAGTAATAAAATCATGTAGTTGTTCTCGCCAAAGCTCACCGCTATATTCTTGTTTGGGCTTGGCTGAGCGTCCAAATCCTAATAAGTCGATCGCCCATACTTGAAATTGCTGTTGTAACTGAGAAATGTTTTTACGCCAATGGTCAGTAGATGCTCCAAAACCATGTACTAATAATAAAGGAAGTTTACTAGATTCACCTGCACAGACATAATAAATAGAGTTGCCTCGCCACTGCCAGTAAGTACCTGGAATTGATTGCATAGTTGGTGAAAAAATTGTCGGCATTGTCAATTTAAAATATTCTATTATTAACTTATGTTAACTTGTTTATTGTCTGTCTTGGTCTGATTGAAAATCATCAAAAAAAAATTTTGCTCTTAACTAGGTTATTAACGATTACTATGAATTGTAGATATATTGATAGGTTAGGCTAATGCCAGATCTAGTTTAAGTTTTTTTGGACTTAAATTAAAATAGAACCGTAAAAAGCTCTGCCAAGATCGGCTGAAATTTTAGTTAAGCTCAATAACTAAGTGATTTAAGTCAGGCTAAAAATCCTCAACAAACTACATGGGGAATTGTTCAATTAAAGAAAAAGAAATTTTAAAGGAGAATATAGTTGTGTCCCTGGGAACTTCTGTAATAGATAAAAGTTCAACTTCAACTGTGCGTAAGCACGCACCGCGCTATAAAGTTTTACTTCATAATGACGATTTCAACTCAATGGAATATGTAGTTCAAGTTTTAATGCAAACCGTCAGCGGAATGACTCAGCCTCAGGCAGTTAATATTATGATGGAAACTCACAACAGCGGAGTTGGTTTAGTAATTACCTGTGCTTTAGAACATGCTGAGTTTTATTCCGAAACGCTGTGTAATCATGGCTTAACCAGCACTATTGAGCCTGACGAATAATCAAGCTGGGAAAATGCTATGGTTAGACTAGTTAACAGTTAACCATAGATAGTTAATTGCCACACACTTCGAGTTTTAAAAAAATATCAGAATTCTCGACACCAGTGAGATTAAGCATCTTTGTTGGTGCTTTAGCTTTTTTATGGCTACCCTTAGCAATACCAATTTACTGGCTAATACGTGGAGATAGTAATTTAGCCAGTATTTTAACTATGGCATTGCTATTTGTGGAATTGCTTTTTTTATGGCGATTTTGGGGCAGGTTAGTGCATGATGAAGCGCATATTTTTGCTCACTATGGTTTAGCTGGCAATGCTAAAAATGGTCGAGAATTTCTGCAAGGTTTAGCCATTGGCTTTTGGTTATGCCTTGGCTTGTTTATCACTGAAGTAGTTTTAGGGTGGATAGAAGTTATTACTCCTTCGGTTAATCTGATTCAAATTGTTGTCGAAGGCTTTTTAAGTGCAGTAGGAATTGGGTTGGCAGAAGAATTGCTGTTTCGCGGTTGGCTACTTGATGAGCTACAGCGAGATTACGGTAAAAAAATTGGTATTTTTGTTACAGCGATTGCCTATGCTTTGGCTCATTTTCTCAAGCCGATTGAGGAGATTATCCGGACTGCGGTAACTTTTCCTGCTTTAGTTTTGCTGGGGATAGCTTTGGTATTAGCTAAATATCGGCATGGCGATCGCTTGGGCATCTGTATTGGGATTCATGCAGGGTTAGTTTGGGGTTATTACATTGTTGATGTTGGTCAGTTGATTGAATATACCAACCATGTTCCGATTTGGGTTACGGGGATTGATGGTAATCCGATCGCTGGGTTGATGGGACTGTTTTTTTTGTCTGGTTTGACTTTGGTGGTAATGTCCCCTAAAGGACTCCTAAAGGATACCGCTTCCCATATAGCTTTGCGTCGCACGGATGAACGTAAATAGGTATCACGATTGTTCTGTTGGAGGAAGATTATTGTTTTGGTGTAGCGATCGCTAACAACACATACCAAAAACTACATCCACGACAATTTATCAACTATTTACCTTCCTCAATTGCCCGTAACGCAGCCTTGATTAACTGAAAATAAGGTTGTTTAGTGACATTAACTTCCTTAGCTTCGTCTCTAGATTTACCCAATAAACCCATGCGATCGCCCTGACTAACCGCTAAGATATTGCCGCGATCATTCCTAATCCGCAGTTCTTTAACTGTTTTACTGCATACATAAATTCTGTCACTATAAGTAAATACAGCTTTTTGCACCTGATCATTTTTAATCCGATTATTTAAAGCAGCGATGTTGTTGCTCGGTTGTGCTTGAGGCAGTTGCACGAAGTCAGAGTCAGCCCCGCCTTTGCAAGACAGAGTCTCTCTGACTCCAACTAACTCTAGTTCAATCTTGGTATCGCCCTGCCAATGATTTTCTTGCAATTTGTAAGCAATATCCAAACATTCTGGTAACGGACAATATTCTCCCCATCGCCAAGCTATGGCTTTAATTTGAGTTGCAGAATTAGCTTCTTGTAAAGTTAGCTTTAAATGAGTTTGAGTTTTACCAATAACTCTTTGCTCAACAACCTTGACATTAGGTGTCCAAAATACAGGCGTACTATTGCCAATGCCCCAAGGCTGCAAGCTTTCAATCTGTTGATAAAGTTCAAAATTGACTTGTCCTAAACTGGCTTGAGCGTCTATTTTAACCAGCGGTTTAAGATGTTCTACTGTCAAACATTGATAAGCAAACTCGCTTAGTCTTTGTTTCACCGCTTCTAAATTATCGGCGGCAAAACTAAAGCCCCCCGCGGCGCGATGCCCGCCAAATTTACCTAATAAATCGCTGCAATAGTTAAGAGCATCAAATACGTTAAATTCATCAATACTTCTGGCAGAGCCACGAATCATGAGGGGAGGAGGACACGGGTGAGCCGTCGTACGGCTCACCGTGAGATGTCCGTATGGTGGCGCATCTGCTTCTACTGGCTCATGGTCTTCATAAGTGCCAATAAACACAGGGACACCATAACGTTCCACTAATCGCGAAGCAACAATGCCAATCACACCATGATGCCAACCTGCTGCTACTACGACTAAAACCCGATCGCGCTGCCACAGAATCGGGGTGGATTCGACTAGAGCGATTGCCTCTTTTTCAATCTGCTCGCAAAGTTGACGACGATGCTGATTGATTTGTTCACACTGCATCGCTTTTTCTAAGGCTACTCCAGGATCGTCGGTAGTTAGAAGCTCAATAACCAGTTGCGGATCGCCAATTCGGCCTACAGCGTTAATTCTAGGCCCTAAGCGAAAGCCAATATCATCAGGTTTGAGTTGTTTTTGTGCCTCGTCTACTCCCGCTACCTGCATTAAAGCTTGAATACCTGCTAATTGTGAATTGGGCAAGGCTCGTAAACCGCGCTTGAGCCAACGGCGATTAACTCCAACTAAAGGAGCAAGATCGGCAATTGTCCCCAAAGTAAACAGTTCCATAATTGGGTTGGTTAAACCCTTCAATTTACCTAGGCTTTGAGCAGTGGCGATCGCTAAAATATAGGCTACTCCTACCCCTGCTAATCCTTTGTAAGGAGAACTATTTGGTAATAGCTTAGGATTGAGAATGGCATCGGCGGGAGGCAGTTTGTCTGGTAAGTCGTGATGATCGGTGATAATTACGCTCAAGCCCAACTCGATTGCCCTGGCAACAGGTTCATAAGCAGAAATACCGTTATCTACCGTAAGAATTAAACCGACACCGTTTTCGGCAAATTCTTCAACGATTCGATTATTTATACCGTAACCGTCTTTCATGCGACTGGGAATAGCATAATCTACCTTTGCTCCCAGATGTTTCAAGGCACGTAACAGTAAGGCAGTACTGGTCATGCCATCAGCATCATAGTCTCCACAGATGGCAATTTGTTCTTCATCAGTGATCGCCTGCTTGATTAGCTCTACGCTTGCCTCTAAATCCACAAATTCCACCAGGGGAGAAGGTAAATCCTGAGATTCTGGCTCAATGTAGGTATGAACATCGTTAGCTGTAGCTATGTCGCGATTAATTATTACCTGCGCTACTAAGGGCAATAAGCCAGTAGCAACGCTTAACTGCTGAGCTGTTTCAGGCTGAGGCGTGGCGATGTGCCATCTTTGGTTTGGCAAACGTTTGCGAACTAGGCGATGATCTTGATCGGTTTGGCGATCGCTCATGACAAGAATTAAAGTTTTACATGGGCAACCAAAAGTATAGCAAGATTAGCTCTCAGCCTTGAAAATACTTCAATTCAATTACTAGTTGCTCAAATTTGCTTCCGATCCCAATTCTTCTGGTCTAAAATCTGATTCAATTGACAGCTGAAGTTGTTTTTTCCAGTCTCGACCAAGCTGGACTGTAATATCGGAATTAAGTACCCCCGTACTTTCTACTATCACTTCTCCGGCACCAAGAATTGAACGTACTTCTTTAGCTGCTTCATCATCTCCTGATTGAGCAATGATTCTAGTTTTAGCTAAGGGATCTTGCCAATTTTTGCTAGCAACTACTCTGGTGTAACCTGCTTCTCTCAGAGTATCCAAGGCTGACTGCAAAACTTTTTGATTGTCGGTACTGTCCTGCACTGAAATTCTCATCTGAGGATTACTGATGTCAAGTGTACCTTGTACGCTGGCATCTTGATGATTAGCGATCTTCTCGTCATTTTGCTCGCTAGGTAAATTAAAATGCTGAGTCATTAGCTTGTTAATGTTCTGCTGATCAGGCAGCCAATAGCTAACAGATTCACTAGGACTATTAAAATCTCCAGGTAACATCATCATTTTGATGTCCGATCTATCGATTTGCGAAGCGAAATTTGATAGAGCCATTAATTCCCGAACAGTTAAATTAGTATCTAAATGAGATTGAATGATCGAAAATAACTTGGGAATTTTCATTACTGTAGCGGGTTTGAGAGTTTGTTCTACAGCTGAGCGCATCAACATTTGCTGGCGTTGCACTCGCGAGATATCGCCGTACTCATCATAGCGATAACGTAAAAACTGCATTGATTTCTCGCCATCTAAATGCTGGACTCCTTTTTTTAGGTCGATGTAAAGGTGTTGACTAAAGTCGTTGTACTTCATGTCTTTAGGTACATTAACCGTAACTCCACCCAAAGCATCAATTAACTTTTCTACTCCTTGGACGTTAACCCGCACATAGCGATCAATATTGATCCCACCCAGTAATTCGCTCGCTACTGACGCAGTTAAAGCAGGTCCACCATGTTTATTAGCATGATTAATTTTTCTGATGCCATACCCTTCAATAGAAACACGGGTATCTCTGGGAATAGATAACACCGACACTTTTTCTTGTTTGGGATCAAACCTCAACAGCAACATACTATCACTCAGACCGTCAAACGAGTTGACAAGATAGTGATAGCCAAGGTCTTGTTTTTGGTATTTACTTCCTTCATCTTCTAAATCAGAACTAATAACTTTGATCCCTAAAACCAAAATATTTACAGGGCGGTTTAATTCTGGCAGATTGAGGTTTTGAGCAGTCACTGTTTCGGTTTGACTAAAAACCTGTTGTTCTTCATTACTAAGTTGTGCTTGCTGTAGGGGAGATGCAGTAGAAAAAGCTACAGCTAAAAACGCACCAACTGCTGCTGAAACGGCAGATATACTGGCCAAACCCAGCCCAACTAAAATAGCTTTTTTTTTGTTCAATTTCTGGCTGTGGTTTTTAAGAGGGTAATTAATCGAATCAAATTGAGCAGTAGTTTTCTTTCCCGAAGGAGTTGATTGATAGGCTTTTCTAAATGGCACTGGATACCCTCACGCTGAATAAAAATAAATGATTTTTCAATGAAAATTTAAGATATATATATAAACACAAGTGTAATTTGATCGATATTAACAGCTATTTGTGAGAAAAAATACCCAAAATCAAAACTACAATCGGAACTAACTTAACGAAAATTTCAACTGCTAATTCATTTTGCTCGGTTACTGCACACTCAAAAAATATTGACTAATTCTAGCTTCTTTATTAGAGTAACGACAGGTTCAGGATCTAGCAATTTTAAAGATGTATGATCTTGCCAGAGTGATTTTTAAAAGTTAGTTCATCTCGTTTCGAGAAAATAAACTTTTTTTGCCCAAACGAGACATGAGAAAAGTACAGGTCAAAAAATATCCTGTAGTAATAACGGCATTAGCGTAAAGCAGGCGGAAAGAGATAATTTCTGATGCATTACCTGCACCCCAAGAAAATAAAGCGTAGGAACTTAGCCAAATCAGCATTAGATTTAGCGATAGTCGGCTAACTTTCTGCTGTTGGCGTAGCGAAGTCTTAGTAGTTGTTATATATTCTTCTGAATTGACTGAAAGATCATTTTTAGCTCGAGATAGAGTCCAGACAGCAGGAATTACCCCCACAATTGGTAGGAGATAAATCCAAAGCTGAAGATGTTGCTCCGTGTTTCTTTGAAGGTAAAATTGATTGCTCATTGTATTGTTACTAGATTGCAGATTAATGTCTGATGCTCGAGCCAATTAAAAGTAAGATTAGCGCGATTGTCTTAGCTGGAGGAGAAAGTTCTCGCATGGGAAGAGACAAAGCTCTATTAAATTTGGGTGACAACACGCTGTTGAATCATATTTGTTTGGTAGCCAGTGAATGCGCTACTCAAACTTATGTAGTGACACCTTGGATTAAAAAATATCTGGGTGTCGTTCCCTCTAGTTGCCAGTTAGTTAGAGAAAAGCTAATTTTAGACTCTAAATCTAATATTCCTCTAATTGGTTTTATTCAAGGGATGCAGCTAGTTAAGACAGAATGGGTCTTATTACTAGCTTGTGATTTACCTTATTTGTCTTCGTCTCAAGTAAAACAGTGGTCGCTAGCTTTGGCAACAGTATTACCCACAGAAATTGCCCTATTGCCCCGCAATGCTAAGGGATGGGAGCCTTTATGTGGTTTTTATCGTCGAAGTTGTCTAGCTTCACTTGCGGCCTACTTTGAACATGGAGGTCAATCTTTTCAATCTTGGTTGGCCATGCATCCTGTGCAAGAATTATTAGTTAGCGATCGCCGCTGTCTTTTTAACTGTAATACTCCCGAAGACTGGAAATCAGTTCAAGGATAAGGGTCAAGAGAGTAGTGGTTAAGAACAACCAAGTTGCTGTTATTTCAAACCACACTGCCAAATTTTTACAGGCAGAAATATAAAATAATTATTACTCAAGCAAGAAGTTTTAAACATGGCAAAACCTACTCAGGCTCACTTAGAGCGAATTATCAATAAAAACGATCCCCTAAAAGTTAGGCAACAGACCTTAAGCCAGATGCAATATTATATGGGAGCAAAATTAGTCGAGGTGCGCATCGATCCTCAAAAAGTAATTTATCGTTGGTCAATTAAAAATCAGGCAGACCAGCAAATCTGTACCCTCAGTGCTTTCTGGGGCGAGTCTCAACGCAAGCTGCTTTCTGGGTCAGAACCTCTAACTGGAGAAGAATTAACCAACTGTGCCAGAGCCAACGCCTCCGCTGGAGTAGAAATGGTCGCCAAGCTATGTGGCTTTGGTTCAGATAAAGAGGGTTTCCAAACCAAGTTAAAAGAAACCGCCCGAGAATTAGAATTGCCTTTGGATTCATTTAAGAAGCTAATTCCATAGTTAACTTCAGACTGACATTGATTTTTCAGTAATGTCAGGTATAGCATCTCTAGATTTATGGTTAGTGAAAGAATCTTCCAGTTTTATTGGGGTCAAATTTACGGCACAAGCTTTTAATTCTGGCTGCAAGGAAATAGGACAGGCTGCTGGATGAGTCAGCAGATTCGCCTCACCGTTGTCTGTCCACAATGCTCCCCAGTGCATCGGGATAAAGACTGTACCAGGGGCGATCGCTTTGGTTACTCTAGCTGCAAAACGCGCTACACCTCGACGCGATCGCACTTCAACCATGATTTGGTCTTCAATACCTAGTTTGGCAGCGTCTCTGGGGTGAATTTCAATAAATGGCTGGGGTTGTTTTTTCATGATTTTTTCAATCCGCCCCGTACGAGTCATCGTGTGCCAGTGTTCATAGAGGCGACCCACAGTTAAAACCAAGGGATAAGCAGCATCAATTGGTTCAGCTAATCCTTTAGAATGAAACGCGACAAATCTCGCTCGTCCATCAGGAGTATTAAATCGCTGATCGGTATAAAGTCTTTTAGCGACAAAAATTTCTTCTTGATCTTTGAACAAATTAGAAAATAAACCTTTGGCTGGCTCACTATTTTCAGCGACATTGTTGGCAGTATCACAGGTCAAAGCACTGCTTGACAATTTATGGTTGTCGATTTCTTCTAAAGAACAGGGCCACTGGATAGATCCCTGTTGACGTAATCTCCCGTGACTCAAGCCACTCATGTCGCAGGGACGACCTTTAGTTAAGCTGACAAACTCTTGATAAACTTCAGCAGAATTAGCAAAGTCGAACTCTTTGGTAAAGCCTAAACGACGACCAACTTCGGCAAAGATCTCCCAATCTGCTCTGGCTTCACCTGGAGCTGGTCGAAACTGAGAACAAAGAGTGACAACCCGTTCGGAATTAGTCATCGTGCCAGTTTTTTCACCCCACTGAGCTGCGGGCAACAGCACGTGAGCAAAGCTAGCGGTTTCCATCGGATAGTAAGCATCTTGGACGATAGTGAAAGGCGATCGCAACAAGGCTTTTTTGGTTCTAACCAGGTCGGGCATACTGACCGCAGGATTGGTCGCTGCCACCCAAAATAGCCCAACGTCTCCTGTTTCCAAAGCAGTAATCATACTCCAGGCATCTCTACCAGGAAGAGGATTAATGCTACCTGGGGCTAGTTGCCAGGCTTGCTCTAATTTGTCACGATGAGTGGGGTTTTTGACTGATCGATAACCAGGAAGCAGATGAGACAGACCGCCTGTTTCTCTACCGCCCATAGCGTTAGGCTGTCCCGTTAGGGAAAATGGCCCTGCCCCTGGTTTGCCAATATTGCCTGTCATTAAGTGTAAATTAATAATACTACAGACTTTTGCTGTCCCCTCAGAAGATTGATTGACCCCCATCGACCATAAGGATAAAACATTGTCTGATTCTGCCCAATAACGAGCAGCTTGTTCCAAATGATCGATACGGATACCGCAGCGGCGGGCAACTAGTTCAGGAGGGTAGTCTTGAATTACTTGAGTGAACTCCGCAAATTTTTGGGTACATTCATCAATGAATAAGGTGTTTAATTCTCCCCAACGCAACAGTAGATGAGCAATACCGTTGAGCAAATCTATATCTGTGCCTGGCTGGATGGCTAAGTGCAAATCTGCGTCCTTGGCTGTTTTAGTTGTACGAGGATCGACGACGATCATTTTGACCTGACGATTTTTCTTGTGGTGCAGCCGCAGACGATTATACACAATGGGATGGCAGTCAGCAGTGTTCGTCCCAATTAAAAAGGCACAATCGGTCAACTCCAGATCGTCGTAACAGGAAGGAGGACCATCCGAACCCAGGCTTTGGATATATCCTGCCACCGCAGAAGACATACATAGACGGGAATTAGCATCGAAATTGTTAGTACCCAAGCAGCCTTTGAGCAGTTTTTGAGCAATATAGTAGTCTTCGCTCTGAAACTGTCCCGAACCATACATACAGATCGCTTCACCACCTTGAGTATTTTTTACTTCTTGAATCCGAGACGTAATGCGATTTAGAGCTTCATCCCAACTAACCCGTTGAAACTCTCGATCCAAGCTATCCCGCATCATCGGATATTTAAGGCGGTTTTTATCCAAGGATTCAGCAACTGTCCCACCTTTAACGCATACTTTACCTTTACTAGAAGGATGTGAGCGATCGCCACGAACTTGCCAAAGAGGATTTCCTTGACTATCTCGATTAGTGGCTTTACCTGACTGTGCAGGAGGCAAGACTTCTAAACCACAGCCTACTCCACAATAAGGACACAGGGTTTTTATTGGTTCGCTCACTTTCCTTCTCTCCCAGTTGAATATTTATAGAGGTTAAAAACTGATTTGTCTATGTTTTTTAAGGCTTTTGCCAGGTTATATCGTAAATCTGGCTCGATTGCTGCTAATAATCATACTTAATTGAATTTTTTTACTTGATTCCAACAACCACAAAGTGCTGAGAATACTTATTTAGGTTCTCAGCACCAAATTAGTAAATCATTAGAGGCGATTAGATGTTTTCTGGTTCTAAAGCAGACTCAAGTAGGACTTCTTCTTCACCTTGATGAGCATCGGCAAACGAATCTTTAGGCTCTTTAAGTATTACAAAACATAGTCCTGCAACGATTAAGGCAGTAACTCCCAAACATTAAGAACCAGAAATCTTTTTTGGTAGTAACTTCTAAACCTCTAGCACTTCTGGGGCGACGATACACTTTACCAGGAGGAGTATCTTTGGCGTTGAAGAGATAGAAAACTCCATAAAGAGCAGCGATAATACCTGTAGCAGCGATCGCACCACGCCAGTTAATGCCCGAACCAGGTGCGCCAAAAGACAACCAGCCAGCGAAAATAGCTAGCGTAAATGCCGAAAAAGCCGAACCAAAATTACCCCAGCCACCGTAAATACCTTCAGCCAAACCAATTTCTTTGGGAGGAAACCATTCTGCAACCATGCGAATTCCGATCACAAAACCAGCACCGACAATGCCGATTAGTAACCGAGCAATTACCAGCTGACTGAAGTTTTGTGCGGAGGCAAACATGAAACAAGGAATTGCTGCATACATTAATAGCAGAGAATAAGTTAGCCTAGGGCCAAACTTATCTAGCAACATGCCAATAATGATCCTAGCAGGAACAGTTAAAGCTACGTTGCAAATAGCTAGAGTTTTTATTTGCTCTCCTGTTAGATTTAGATCTGCTTGAACCGTAGTAGCCAAGGGAGGTAGGTTAAACCAAACTACAAATGATAAAAAGAAGGCAAACCAAGTAATATGTAAGATTTTGTATCTACCCTTGAATTGCCACATTTCTCCGAGCATTATTTACCTTCCTGATAACGTCAAAAATTATTAATATATTCAATGCTGAAAATTTAGAGATCAAATACTGAAGCACTGCGAAAATACAAATGGCTACTTCTTGGCTTTTTATTTCACCTATTGCATCAGTAATAGTTGCAGGTTCAACCATTTGTCTCTTAATTATTTACGTCTGCCAACATCGGGAAATTGGCTGTAATTTTTAAGATGTATTTATCGTTGGGGTCAGAGAGACTCAGCCGTCCTAAAGGACGACGCGACCCTAAAGGATTCGCTTCGCATATTAAACGACGGGGCTTCCTCTGACTTCGTAATAATTACATTTACCAACTGGCTTTATCGTATATTTGGATACAAAAATTAATCCACAAGGCAGTTTATATGTATTTTGCACATGTAGAATATACGATTATTGCATATAAAAAAATAAATGTTTTTGACTCAGTCAAAAACATCAAAAATATACGATTTGGAGAGTTGAAGTTAGTTGAAAAAATCGGCAATTGTTTTTTAGCTGAATCTGGTTACGATATTAGACCAAATTAACTAAATAATTTAAAGTTAATTTGATTTAAATACCCAGAAAAATAGCGCAATCAAAAAGAAACAAAACGTAAAGCGATCGCGATGTTGTCAAAGCTTGCTGATGATCGAGCGATCGCCTTTGGCTGTTTAGTTACTTCTTACACTTATTCAAAAGTTGTTGAAATGCTGGAGTAGGCAGTACTTTCAGGTTTAGATTCTGCTACGCGATCGCCAAGTTTTTCAATATATACGTTCATCTGGTTTAATTGAACAGCACCGAATACCGTAGCAAAAGCAACGTCTGCCGCATCTCTACCTGTGCCTATACGCACTAATCCATTGGTGGGTGCAAGACGAGTAGCATCAAATAGATACCACTGATCTCCTAGATAGGCTTCAAAACAGGCATGAAAATCGGGTGGCTGTAGTTGCCAAGCATAAGCTGAGACAAATCGAGCGGGGATACTTAAGGCACGACAAAAAGCAATTCCGAGATGGGCAAAATCTCGGCAGACACCTGCTCTCTCCGTCGCCGTATCGTAAGCTGAAGTGTGAGAATCGCTGCTGCCAGAAATGTAATCTATTTTTTGGTAAATCCAATCGCAGACTGCTTCAACCCGAGCATAGCCAGGCTGACAATTGCCAAATTCATCTTGAGCCAGCTTCATCAGGCGATCGCTCTGACAATAGCGAGATGGATATAAATAGGGAACAACTTCTAAAGGTAGTTGTGCTGGAGAGGTTTCTTCTATAGTCTTAATTTTGTCGGTATGATGCTTTAGTTCCACTATTGCTTGATAAGCAATTGCCAACTTTCCTTGTGGTGCAATTAAGCGAAAGTAGCTATTTTTCCTGTCTGGGTCAATGAATTCTTCTCTTTCACAGTCAGGTTTAATTTCCAGACTCCGAGCTAAAATTTGCTGATATTCATTTTCAATCGCACAGATATTAAAGATAAACGTGCTATCGGTGGCAAGATCATAGTCTAATTGGCAGCCTAGCTTGAACTTCATTGTCATTAAATTGAGGGAATAAAAAACGTAATTGGAGCGATAAAATAGCGCAACTTAGTTGATGCTTATCTACCAAATGTATCAAGTCAATTGTCAAATACAAAAACTTAGGGCTAATAGCTTTTAGTTGACAAATACCTGAGCTTCGTATTCAGGCAAATCGATCATAATCTGACCATCACCCGCTTCAATGTCATAGTTACCAGTCCATTCATGCCAAGTTCCATTAGCAGGAAAATTAGGAACTACATAACCAGCCAAATATTGATCGGAGAAGTTAGCTACAACCACTACGCGAGAACCTTCGCCATTCCAACGAGTATAAGCAATTACTTGCGATTCTGGATCTTCATAGAAGAAATCAATATTTTCAGTATACAAAGCATGATTTCCTTTACGTAGATTGATCAAACCTTTGTAATGAGCAAACAAATGTTTGTTGTCGTCTCCTGCCAATAGTGTCCAATCAATTTTACTAGCTTCCTGGTTTAAAGGCTGATAGTCGCCAAATTCTTCACCCATCCATACCATCGGAATACCCACGGCAGTCATTAACAAAATCGCCCCTAACTTGACTCGCTTGAAGGCAGCTTCCCCGACAATACCACGATTACCCAACTCTACCATTACCCGTTCGTGGTCGTGGTTAGTGACATAGTTAACTACGTTAGTCGCACCCATAAATCCCTGACGCTTACAGTCAATTACATTTTTAAGTTCTTCAGGTTCATAGCGATCGCCACATATGTGTTCGACTACGATATGATAAAAACTATCATGCCAGCAGCTATCCATTGGCCCTTCTAGGTTAGTAATAGCTGGATTTTCAGGAATATGTTCGGCAATATTAATAAACGGTTTTACGCCGCCGTCTTCTTTGGCGCGATCAACAATCCAGTGCATAAAATCGTAGTTGTCGATTTGTCTAGCTGCATCGTAGCGAATACCATCGATATGATATTCCTTAATCCAAAAATTTACCGTGTCAGCTACAAATTTCCAAGCAGGTTTAACGTCTAGGTTCTCATCATATTTCTCGTAGTTAAATTCTGGTCCCCAGCTGTTATCTGGATCGGTTGGATCATGATGAAACCAATAATCATGATCGATCTGGGTTAGGGGACAATCAGTGTTGGCGTGATTGTAAATCCCATCCATAATTACTCGGATCCCTTTACCATGACATTCATCAATGAGGTGCTTTAGTTCGTAGGTAGTACCATAATTGGACTCAGCAGCAAAGAAGTGTTGTGGACTATAACCCCAGCTATAAGTACCAGGGTTTTCCTTAACAGGCATCAGTTCAATGGCGTTAATACCTAAATCCAATAAATAATCTAGCTTATCAATGACGTGCTGATATTTTCCTCTGACTTTGGCATCGTCTTCCCCGCCCGAAAAGTCGCCAATGTGCAATTCGTAAATAACTAACTCATGATCTGGAGGTAATGGTTTGTCGTCGTGGATCCAAACATAAGTATCGACTATCGGTTCGCCATCTTTAATCGTTATCGTGCCGTTTTGACTTTCGGGGGCAATATTAACGGCACAAGGATCAACTATTTCTACCCATTCGTCTGGTGCTAAAAACCAACTTAAAGAATGAACGCGAAATTTGTACTCGTGTTCCCCATCTTCTAGTTCAATCTTAGTTCTAAAGTAACCGTCATCACCTTTTTCCATAGGTACAGGTTGCCAATCGGTAAAAGAACCGGTAACAGCAGCTTCCTTATTATAAGGAGCGAATAACTTAAACTCTATTGGATTTGCCATTTAAAAAATTTCTAAAAAGATTAAAAATCTTCAGGTTAATGTTGCAAGTATATTTAGTGTGACAAGCGAAAAACATCTATCGTGAGAATGAGCCAAATTTCCTTGTCAAGAAAACTAAATATTTATTAATGAATCAGTAGCTTGTATCTGTAAATTGGCTATTTGGACTGTTGTTTACCAATGAAAAATAATTTTTTCAGGAAACTGGAGCAGTAAAAATCAGTATTAAATCAGCTTACTTTTTTAATTGTTCGAGGGCATATTTTGAAGATTCAAGGGCAAAGATGATCAGGAGTCAATCGTCTTAAATATTTAGCGATCGCTTTCAGCATTTGACTATTAACGGCTAGTATTTACTGATAATTACTGCCAAATCAATCTTATGATAGATGCAAAAAATGGCTTAAGATAGATATATTTATTAAAACTATTAGTATACTAGGATAAACCTAAAATGAGTGTAGAAGATAGACTTAATGCTACTGCTAAAAATATAGAAGGGAAAGTACAAGAAGCAGTAGGTGAAGTAACTGGAAACCCTCAAGATCGAGCAGAAGGGAAAGAAAAGCAGACTGAAGCTGAAGTTCAGCACAGTGTTGAAAACGCTAAAGACAATATTAAAAAAATGATCGATTAACTCACTGTTACTAATATTCAGGCAAAATAGGAAAACGTTTTTGGATGGGGTCTAGCAATGTTAGACCCTTAATTTTAGTTATTTTAAATAACTTATTTGTCAAGCTATTTGTCTAATTGCACGTAAAAATATAGGCTTTTGTTTAATACTCTAGCCTTGAAAAATTTATTTCTTAAGATAAATAGAATTAAAAACTTTATTTTAAGTGTAAAAGAGAAATATCAACAAAACCAAGAGTTTAAATTTAGAAAATAAAGACATTATCCAGCCAAAAATAAACTATTCGCAAATAGAGACTGCTAGGATTTTTTGTCATGGGGTAAGTGCTGATAAATTTTAGTTTCTAGTTCGTCAATTAGATAAGGTTTGCATAAATAATCGTTACAGCCTAATGATAAAGCGTGATTATAGTCTTGTTGTTTTGCCAAGCCAGAAACTGCAATAATTGGCATATTTTGTGTTGACACATTTTTTCTTAGCTGGCTTGCCAACTCAAAACCGCTAATTTCTGGCAACACTAAATCTAAGAGGACAAGATCAATTTCGTATTTAGTTGCCAAATTAAAAGCTGTTTTGCTTTCCCTGGCTGTAATAAAGTCAAATTTTAAAAATATAAGTGCGTGAGAAATAAATAGTAAGTTGTCAAGATCATCTTCCACAGCCAAAATTATTGGAACTTGAGAATCTGCCGCTTGAATTCTTTGACGAAGAGGTTTTACATTCATTATTAGTCTGCACAACACATACAACAAAGATGAGATTATTTAACGAATCAATTGTACTTAAGCTGAACAGGTAATTTTTTACTTTGCAGTTAAAAATCTCAAAATGCCAACAATTTTAGTTTACTAAAGCGGCATCAACCTTACTTAACATAATTATTAGCTACCTTCATGTCTCAAGGTTTCTCAAGTTATGAGTTAGTTGTTTACTTGCTTAGAGTATATCCTGCTCTAATAAAAAATTAGATAATATTACGCAAAATCTAGCTCTTTTTTAGGGTAAACGTTTTTGCCAAGTATCATGCCTTTGCTATCGGCGAACGCATTCCACGGTTACAAACGGGTCTGACGATAACTCCAACACTAACAGTAATTAGTTTAAAACGCCGAAAATTTTCCTGAATAACCAAGATCCAGACTATGCTATAAGATATCTGCTAAGTTTACAAATCTTTATATTAGATCAGAAGCAAGACTGCTTTTAAAATCGACCATCATCATGACCAACACCCTGACTCAAAAAACCGACAATCAACCATACAAGATCGAAGAATGGCAAAGGGGTTACGATTCACAACCCAATGAATACGAATATGAAATTACCGAGATTGAGGGAGAGATACCTGCTGAATTATCTGGGACATTGTTTCGCAATGGACCTGGCTTGTTAGATATTGGAGGTTCGGCAATTCATCATCCTTTTGATGGCGATGGCATGATTAGTGCATTTTCCCTTAAAGATGGCAAAGCTTATTATCGCAATCGCTTTGTGCAAACCGAAGCTTACGTTAACGAGAAAAAAGCTGGGAAAATTCTTTATCGAGGAGTGTTCGGGACTCAGAAGCCTGGAGGTCTATTTAATAATATTTTTGACCTCAAGCTAAAAAATATTGCCAATACAGGGGTGATTTATTGGGGAGGCAAACTACTGGCTCTTTGGGAGGCAGCAGAACCCCACCGTTTAGATCCCAAAACTTTAGCAACTATAGGTATTGAATACCTTGATGGTGTTTTAGAACCAGGTGATGCTTTTGCAGCTCATCCTTGGATAGACCCTAGTTGCGTGATGGATAATGGCACACCATGCTTAGTCAACTTTCGGGTCAACCCAGGACTATCAAGTAAAATAACCCTATTTGAATTTGCTCCTGATGGTAAATTACTGCGTTGCCATTCTCATAGTATTCCAGGATTTTCTTTTATTCACGATTTTATAATTACGCCTCACTACGCCATCTTTTTTCAAAACTCCGTTGGTTTTAATCCTCTACCCTTTTTACTAGGAATGCGTGGTGCTGGAGAATGTGTTGAGTTTCAACCAGATAAACCAACTACCGTAATTTTAATTCCTCGCGATCCCAACAATAAAGAAGTTAAAACCTTTAGTGTAAAATCGGGCTTTGTGTTTCATCATGCCAATGCTTTTGAGCAAGATAACCAAGTTTGTATCGATTCAATTGCCTATCAGACTTTGCCTCAGGTACAACCCAACTCGAACTATAAAGAAGTTGATTTCGACAGCCTTGATCCAGGACAACTCTGGCGATTTACTCTCAACCTTGATGATGGTAATGTTGAAAGCCAAATGCTCGAAAGTCGTTGTTGCGAATTTCCCACCCATAATCCGAGTAAAGTTGGGCGAGAATATCGTTATTTGTATATGGGTGCTGTACCCAGTGATACAGGGCATAATGCACCATTACAGGCAATTTTAAAGCTCGACTTAGATACAGGAGAACGCCAGATACATTCTTTTGCTCCAGGTGGTTATGTTAGTGAACCCATTTTCGTACCCAAGCCCAACGCTGAAGCAGAAGATGCAGGCTGGATTTTAACTGTGGTTTATGATGGTAGTAGACACCGTTCTACACTGGCAATTTTAGATGGCGAAAATTTGGCAAGAGAAGCGATCGCTTTATTACATCTTAAACACCACATTCCTTATGGTTTGCACGGTAGCTGGTGTAATGAGGTGTTTATTTAAAGGCAGAAGTTAAGAATAAGTTTAACTATCTTTCCTACTCTCTTAAAACATACTTGACACCCCGTACTGTTTGAATCAGGCGGGGTTCTTGTTGCTGCTCTAGTTTGAACCGCAAATAGTGGACATAAACTTCAATAATGTTCGAGTCGCCCATAACTACCTGGTTTGTTTATATAATCATCTGCACCAGCATTTAATCCAGCCATGCGATCGCTTACCTCATCTTCCATAACTAAAATATGTGAGATAATTAGCAATCAGTTACTTATTCTTCGGTAATCTCAGTGAATTATGAGAGTTAATTGGCCCTAAAATTTTGTTAAGCTCGCGCAACTGTTCGGCAGTTCCCATACAAATAAAGGCATCTTGCTCTAAGATTTCTGTTTCTCCCGTTGGTCCTGCGATCAAATTGCCATCAAAACGGCGAATTGCTAACACCAAAGCTCCTGACTGCGATCGCAATTGTGCTTCTCTTAAAGTTTTACCGACATAGGGACAGTCCTGAGAATCGATCAAAAATTCTTCAAGGTAGTAAGAACGGTTAGATCCAGTAATGATCCCATCAACAAAATCCATCACCTGAGGTCTTAAGGCTGCTGCTGCTAGCCTTTTGCCACCAGTAATATAAGGTGAAACTACCGCATCTGCCCCTGCACGTTGAAGTTTTTGTACGGCTTCTTCATTACTAGCGCGAGCGATCGCTCTGATCCGAGGATTAAGAGACTTGGCTGACAAAACGGTATAAAGATTTTCTGCATCTGAGGTTAAGGCCGTGACCAAGCAAGTTGCTCGCTCAATCTTGGCACGCGCCAAAGATTCATCCAAAGTAGCATCTCCCAAAATTACGGTATATCCAAGCTGCTTAATTTCTTCTACTTCTTCAAGATTGTTATCAATGATAACAAAGGGAATTCCCTCGGCAGCAAATTCGCGGGCGACATGACGACCTGTACGCCCAAAACCACACACTATGTAATGTCGATCTAAAGATTCAATCAAACTCTTCTCCTGTCTTAGTTTGATTCCTTGCTGAAAATACCCTTGAATTAGGGCTTCGGTAAAACGATTGACAATGTAACCAATAGTTAGCAAACCCATTAAGATTAAGGCAACAGTAAATAAACGTCCCCTCTCTCCTAGCGGATGCACTTCGGAAAACCCCACCGTAGACAAGGTAATCACGGTCATATAGGCTGATTCGGAAAAGCTCCACTTTTCGACCTGCCAATACCAAAGAGTACCAACTAGGACAATAGTGACTAATACTACAGCACCCCTGACCAATTCCCTGCGTAAACGACCATACTTTTCCTCAAAGGTGTAACTATACATTCAAATATACATTGAACAATGCGTTCAAAATTCGGTGCTGAGTTTGACAACAGTTTTACTTAAAATTAATTACATTAAGATTAAGTCTGGTTTAAAACAAGACAATCCCAGTAATATCGAATGACAACTGTCATTTTAAATGCATTTTTTAGAAAAGATAAATTTTACCAAGGAGCAACCTGTGATTCAATCCACAATCTTAGAAAATTCTTTATCTGCTTTCAGTGCCGAATTTGATCGCGATCGCTTTGACAATAGCGTTATGCAAACCTATGGTCGGTTTCCGATTGCTATGGAAAAAGGCGAAGGCTGTCGTCTTTGGGACACTGAGGGTAAAGAGTATCTTGATTTTGTGGCGGGAATTGCCACCTGTACTTTAGGACATGCTCATCCTGCTTTAATTGCTGCGGTAACAGAACAAATTAAAAAGCTACACCACGTTTCTAATTTATACTATATCCCTGAACAGGGTCAGCTAGCAGAATGGTTGGTCAACCACTCCTGCATGAACAAAGTATTTTTCTGTAATTCGGGGGCTGAAGCCAATGAAGCAGCAATCAAACTAGTCAGAAAGTATGCTCATACCTATTTAGATCAGGTAGAAAATCCGATTATTTTGACGGCTAAATCTAGTTTTCACGGACGTACCTTAGCGACAATTACGGCTACAGGACAAGAGAAGTATCAACAGGGTTTTGGTCCTTTACCGACTGGTTTTGCCTATGTTCCTTATAACGATATTACTGCGGTCGAAAATGCAATTACTGATCTCGACGAAGGTACTTTAAGCCGAGTAGTAGGGATCATGATTGAACCCCTCCAAGGAGAAGGTGGAGTACGTCCAGGAGATTTAGAATATTTCTTGAGACTACGTAAAATCTGCGACGAAAATAATATCTTGTTAGTATTTGACGAAGTGCAGGTGGGTGTCGGTAGAAGCGGTAAACTTTGGGGTTATGAAAATTTGGGGATTGAGCCAGATATCCTGACTAGTGCCAAAGGTTTAGCAGGGGGCATTCCCATCGGTGCTATGCTGTGCAAAGACTTTTGTGCTGCATTTGAACCAGGTAATCATGCCAGTACTTTCGGCGGAAATCCTTTTGCTTGTGCGTGCGCTTTAGCCGTATTACAAACTTTAGAAGACGAAGGCATTTTACATAATGTCCAGGCACGTGGAGAACAGCTAAGAGTTCGATTAAGAGCGATCGCTAAAAAATATCCCGCTTTATTTACCGAAGTTCGTGGTTGGGGTCTGATTAATGGCATAGAATTACGTTCTGATATCGATTTAACTTCGATTCAGGTCGTTAAAGTAGCAATGGAAGAGGGTTTATTGCTCGCTCCCGCAGGCTCAAAAGTACTCCGCTTAGTTCCTCCTTTAATAGTGTCTCAAGATGAAGTAGACCAAGCCGTTACTATTTTAGAAAGCGTAATCGAGAAACTTGCTTAGTTTTAAGAAGCAGAGTACCGATGACTCAACCAAAAAGCATCATGACTTGTAACCGTTGATCGAGGTGACAATCATTAAACTGTTACACTATCTATAGTGTTTATTTAGCAAATAGGTAAAAATTCTAGAAGTGTGAGGAGTGAACTATTAAGAAGCTTGTTTTTGGGATCGAAACTCGGACAGAACCCCAGAAGCAAGCTTCTCTCTATCTATTTAATTTGCTGATTTATAGATACAAAATTGTTGATCACCGTTGGTAAAGATTTTTTAATTAATAGCTTAATTTAGTCGCTGTTTTCTTGACAATCGGCTAAAACTGTTTGTTGAAAAATAACTATTTGAGCAGCCAACTTTGAACCAGTATATCGATAGCGTAATTGTACTAATCAGTATTTGCTCTATGGGTTTAGCTAGCATATCTATTGCTGAAGGTAAAATTTATGAACCATCTAAAAATGTGGTTAAAGATCTTCAATTAGAACGCTTAGATAATTCTTTAGCTACCAAAATCAAAAAATTAGAGGGGTTTAAGCAGCAAACGCCAAGAAAGCTACAACCCCAACCTATATCTGACACAACGGTTAACTTGATCAAAGAATTTGAAGGATTTGAAGCTCAGGCTTATATCGATACTGATGGAACACCCGTAATTGGTTATGGCTTATCGAGAATAGCAGGACAACCTGTACAAATCGGCGATCGCATTGATCCAAAACAGGCTGAGATTGCTTTGAATCATCACTTACAAGAAATTCATCGAGAATTAGACAAAATAGTCCAAGTTGATTTAAGCGATCGCCAGTTCAGCGCGTTAGCTTCTATCTCATTCAATGTAGGAATTAATTCGATTAAAAGCAGCACTTTAGTTAAAAAAATTAATGCCGAAGATTATACTGGTGCAGCTAATGAGTTTCTACGTTGGGATAAAGCTAATTTACGCGGCAGGCTAGTACAGATGCCAGGACTGACTAGAAGGAGACAAGCTGAAAGACAATTATTTTTAGATTCAAGTAGTTAATTTTCTCGGCAACAGAGCTTGTTACTGATAACTTGAAAAAAACGCTCGCTTGACATCTCCATCGTGCGAGATCCAATCTAAATATTTGGGATTGTCTACCAACTCTTGAGCCAATAGAAAGCTAGAAATTGTCCAATTTTGATATTTTCTGGCTTCTTTCCCAACCAAACGACCATTTTTGCCATCATAATATTCTGCCCACTCGTCTTTATGAAGGCGTTTAGCGGCAATGTCAATTGCTTTCTTGGCTAAATCAAAACGATCCATCTTAACTGCTGCTGCTACTAGAAATCCTAGTAATACTGGCCAATTGCCGCCGTTATGATAAGACCAGGGACGATTTTTGGGGTCGCAGCCTGTAAGTAATTGCCAATCGCGACCTTTAAGAGCAGGAAAGCAAATTTTCATTGGCATCCAGCCAATTAAATCTTCCCATCTTTGCTCGATCGTGTGCATAATAATTTGTCCCTGTTGTCGCATAACCAAGGACGAAAGAATTGCCATCAAGTTACCCAAAGTAAAAAAGCGACAGTCAAGATGAGATGGTCCCAAATTACCCGCTAAATAACCTCCATCTTCGGGAAACCATTCGCTTAATGCGGCATAGGGAATGGAGTCAGCATAAATATTAAACTGATTTAAGGCATCTTCTCCATATTCCTCAGAGTTATAGCGATAAATTACGTTTAACTTTTCTGGGTCTAGCCAATAATTATGCCGAATATGACTAGTTAAAGGAGAGAGACGGCTGTCAATTGCTTGGAGAATTGTCGCATTCTCTTTATTGTATAAAAGTAATTCTCGGGCGCACCTTAAGGTGGTATGAAACAAAGCTTGAATCTCTAGGGGATGTCCATTAATTCCCATCCGACGATCAATCATACAAGCTCCATCGGGAACTAGTAGCGTTGGGTACATATCAAACCGCGCTGAAAGACAAAGCTCAATAATTAATCTAATGCCCTTTTGCATTTCAGGACTGTGGGCGAAAGAATTTTCTTCTGTAGCCTTGACATAAGCGCGCAACAGAAACATCCACCAAAGACAGGAATCGACGGGGGTAACTCTACCTATGGCATGATCACCAAAATCAGCTTTGAGAAATTCTTCACCACCCTGATGCAGTACTTTAAAGCTAGCGGGCATCAATCCCCGTCCTGGCTCTAAAAAATCCAGCTGTTTTTCCTTGATTTGTAGTCGGAGTGTTTCGACGAGAAAATTACGGACAATTTCGCTTCTGCCTCGGATTAAAAAAATTAAGGCCGCAGGAACAAAATCACGCACAAAACATTGATCGTAGTTTAGAGAAGGTGAACTATAGTCGCAAGCAGCTAAAGTACCTATAGGATTTCCTCGATAGTAGATGATCGATGATTCGAGGGCTTGCCATGCTTCGGCAGCGATAACATAACTTTGTTTGGCACTCAATTGTTTAGAACCCCTATTTTTTTGATAGTCTATTGCTTTTTAGCTAGCTTTATAACTAGTATGATCTCTTGCTTCTCTTGATGTTTATCAGTTATTATCACCTATTTATCGGGTTTCTCAGAAACATTTGCACCTTACTATCGTCAAAACTACTGAAGCATAAATTTAATGATGAGATATTAAAGGTCAATGCTCTGATCGTATTTATAATTACTAAACTTGGAACATTGCAGGAACTAACAACAGTGCCACTAAAATCTATGAATTTAAACAACAATATAAAAACTTTGGTTTCGCTATTGACTATTCCTGGCGCGATCGCCTTACTAGGCATACCAACCAGCGCCAAAGCGTTTTCAGTAGATGATTTGAATCTCAATAGTATTCAGCAGTTACGGCAAGTCCTGAGCCAAAATAGCGAACCGCCAGAGGTAATTATCAATCAACCTAATCGCCGTTCTGTTCCCTCATCTCCTGCCACTTCTGTTCAAAATTCAGATACCAGATTTACTTGTGAACTAGTCAATGGTGAATACACCGTAATGTATTATCCAGAAAGCCAACCCAATGAAAGATATCCTTGGGCGATTCCCAGTGAGTTGGGCGGTGGTTGGACTCCCCAAAAACGCTGTGATGCGATTACTTCTCGCTTTGAATCCTATCGTCAGGATGGATTGCTTGAGTTGACTACTGGAACTGAAAATGGCTACGACACAATCTGTGTCACTACTCAGTTAGACCCCACAGACTGCCGTCTTATTTTGACTGTTCCTCCTGGACAAGATCCTCAGCTCACTCGCGATCTAATCTTTGATAATTTATTAGTGGCTGATGACGGTGGTTCAACTCAGGGAGTGTATACTTTTGGTGACAATCAATCAGGAAGAGATATCTTAGGGGAGATAGGTAACGTAATTAACGGTAAAAACGGAAATGCACCCCGTAATTCGCCAGAAAATATCGATCTTAGACCTTTTTTAGATCCAGCTGATGGTGGTACAGGAAGACAGCTAAGAAGCGATTCCGCTACACCCAAACCTAACAACGCTGAACGCAAGCCAGCTCTGTTTAAATAAGCCAAGAAATAAAAAATCCTTTTAAGAAGGGGTGAATTGCCCCTTCTTAATTTACTGTTTACCCACTGATGCTAAGCGTGAGCTAATAATTGATCGGCTTGTTTGGCGGTTTCAAAAAAATAACGGACGTTATCTTCAGGAGTGCCAACTAGAACGCCATGTCCTAGATTAAGAATATGCCCTCGATCGCCTGCTTTGCGAATCGTGTCTAAAATGCGATCGCGAATAACTGCTTTAGAACCAAACAAGACACCAGGGTCTATATTTCCCTGGACTTTCATCTCCTTGCCCAATCTCTCTCTGGCTTCTGCCATGTCAACTGTCCAGTCGACATTAATGATATCTGCCCCAGAAGGAGTCATCCGTTCTAATAAACCGGCGCTACCGCTGACAAGAAGTATCAGAGGTGTATCAGGATGAGTTTCTTTCACCTTGCGGAATACCTGTTGCTGATAAGGTAAAGCAAAAACTTCATAATCTTGAGGACACAGTTGTCCCGCCCAAGAATCAAACATCTGGACTGCCTGTGCGCCGCAGTCGATTTGATAGCAAATATAAGTAGCGATCGCATCAGCTAACTTACTCAACAACTGATGTAAGATAGTCGAGTCTGAAAAAGCCATCCCTTTGATCTTGGAATAGGTCTTTGAACCTTTTCCTTCCACGGCATAAGCAGCCAAAGTCCAAGGCGCACCGACGAAACCTAGTACTGTAGATTTATGGTTTACTTCAGAACGCAGACTTTGTAAGATAGTTTTGATAAAAGGCAGAGACTCTTCTGGTTCTAAGGGTTGTAGTTCGTTTACCTGCTGTTGAGAACGAATCGGCGAACTAATAATCGGGCCTTTGCCTTCGGCGATATCCATTTCGATACCTAAACCAGGAAGGGGTGTAACAATATCGGAAAACATAATTACACCATCGGGTTGAAAGGCTTTCCAAGGTTGCAAAGAAATCTCGATCGCTACTTCAGGTATTTCGGAACGTTCGCGGAAGCTGGGATATTTTTCTCTAATATCGCGGTATGCTTTCATATATCTGCCCGCTTGGCGCATCATCCATACTGGAGGGCGTTCTAGCTTTTCGCCACGGGCTGCTCTTAACAATAATGGCGTTTCATTCGCTCCACTCATTTTATTAAATCCATGTAATATTTTTTTTTAGCGCAACTGTTAGCTTACCATTGTGCAAGGGTTTGATTGCCCTAATAAATTGTTTAATTATATGAAGTTGTGTGGCAAAATCAGGTTTATTTCCAGCCTATGGTATTCAGACTGCCGTAGCATATAATTCACAAGCAGGAGTTGAGACTAAGGAACATATTGTTCTTTCCAAGTCTGTCATCGAATAAGGTTTTACTAAACAGGCATCATAATCAAGTTGCTCATTGATACCAAGCCCTTTTACAGTTGAGTTGACGATCAGCATAATCGGAATGTTGCGAGTTAGCCAATCCAATCTTAACGCTGTAATTAGTTGTAGCTGAGCTATCGGTGACCACTCTAAATCGAGAATGATCAAATCTGGTTGATGTTGTTGTACCCAAGATATAGCTGGGTGTACTTCTGAAACTGAAAGAAAAACTTGATGAAACGAAGCTAAGATTAAAGAATTTGATCCTAGCTTTACACCATTATTATTAACTATTAGTACCGTTTTTGAGCGGTAATTAAAAGTTGTACTATGATTCATGATTCACAAGTTCATTTTTAAATGAAACACAAAGATACTTCGGGGATCGAACGTTAATCGTCATAGCGTTGATTTTTAACCAGTTAAAATTAACTTGTCAACTAGTCTTGAAACTCTTAGCAAAATTAAACTAAACTTAATTAACTAATACACGCAAAAAGCAGTATCGGTTAAATATGTTGGGAAGTTTTCAGCAAAGCAACTTACGAATCGAAGTAGCTGCCTCAGAGAAAATTATTAGAGATAGTTTACTCGAGGGCGATCGCCTCAAGCAATGGATGTGGCCTCAAAGTTTTGCTTCTTTGTCAGATCGGCTACGTCCAGGAGATACTTTTGTTAGTTCATTAGGGTTAGTAGCAATTGAACATCAGGTAGAAATTGTTGAAGATAATAGTCTACGCCTTTTATTGAGCAAAGGCATTGATGGTTTTCACGAATGGCATTGGGGTGATGGCTGGTTGCAGTCTCGTATAGAAGGCGTTTCGTTATTACCACTCAATTTTGGGCAAACTCTCAACCTGTTTCGCTTGCGCCAATACCTTAGCTCTCATAGTACTAACCATAACTAAGCAATGTTGTTAGCTGAATCAATAATCAACGGCTGGACTTAAAAACTCGTTTCCAACTGTCTAAACTCCTCTTCCAAGATATGCACTAACTGAATGTTTCCCTGCGTCTGAGCTACCTGCAAACGATGCCTTAAGTTAGAGCGTACATTTTCTAAATGCTTCTGTTTTGAGGTGTAATTCTTTAGCTGATATTTGAGGATACTTACAGCCAAATCAATTGCTTCTGCTTGATCAGAATCTAAATTGTTCGAGCCTATTTTAGGCTGATGATTAATTGCGTCCAAATTACTGGCATTGACGTGGGCTTTGCTTTCTAGTGAAGATATATGGCGAGGCAGCTTCAGTTTTGTCTGCCGACAAAAAATTTCTGTACCAGTTGCTTCTTCTTTAAAGCTGTGTGGTCGATTATTTGATGAATAAGCAGATAAATTTAACATTGCTTTTATTTTTCTTAATCCCAAAAATAACTAAAGCAGATATGGCGTTGCGGATTTAAAGTATGAAAGCGAAAAGAGCGATGGTTCGCAGTGAAGCACTTTCGTTGCGGAGGTATTCTCCGTTGAGAAAACTGCTGAACCAGAAGGGCTAAAAGCTAATATACGTGGTTGGATAAGCCTCTGCATCCCCCACGCGCTGTTTCAGGTTGCTAGTTGCAAATAAAATTTTTAAACCATACCTTGATTCAGCAACGTCGCCGATACAAATTCAAGTTTAGTTGATAGTTGATTACTAGAAATATCAAGGCATTTATTAGTTAAATGCCTTATTTCAAACAACTAGTCTTTAATATAGTGAATACCACGGTAAGTCAAATCTGACTTGATTTGGTTGCGATGATGTTGTTCTTTAAGATAATGCACTTTCCAAGCTGTACCGCGATATATTCCACCAACTTCGCCTTCACTTACGTCCATGTCTAAATTAGGACGTTCATAAGTTTTTCCTCTAAATTGTAGTCTCATAGTTTTACCTCTAATCTGAAATATGATTTTCTATATGGTTCAGCAGTAATAATTATGTAACCTCGTTTGATCTTAAAGAGGTCAATCAAATAGAGATATTTTTTGGCATCTCACAATATATAATATAGTTTATTTCTGTAACTATTGTTACTAATTTACTAAAATGAAGTAATCGTAATTCAACTTCATAGAATTTTCAAATTTCAGATTTGAGTCAAGGCTAAATCTACTTGAGCATACAAATATTTTAAATCTGCGTCATTATTGAGGACAACATCAGCTAAAGCAGCTTTTTCTGACAAAGGCAGTTGATTGTCAATTCTCGCCTGCGCTTGCTGAGACGTTAAACCGTTACGCTGTTGCAATCGAGCCATTTGGGAAGCGCGATCGCAACTGACTACCCAAATCTCTGTCACCATGTCAGTTAAATGGGCTTCAAATAAAAGCGGAATAGCCAATACTATTGTATCGCTTTTAGCACACTGTAATTCTTGTGTAAAGCGCTCGCGGACAAAAGGATGAATTTGGCTTTCTAGCCATTGTTTCTCGATGGGGTCATTAAAAATAATTTCTCCCAAAGCAGAGCGATTTAGACTATTATCTGGTAATTTAACGCGATCGCCATATCGTGCCAATATAGTTTGTAATATAGAAGAGTTTTGGGCAACTGCTTGTCTGGCATAAACATCTGCATCCAAAACTGGTAAATTATGTTTCTCTGCCAAGTAATTTGATACGGTGGTTTTTCCTGTACCAATTCCGCCAGTCAATCCAATAAGTCGGTTTGCTGATGCCATATTTAATATTTAACTAACGCTAAGTATTAAAGTTTATAACCAAAGAAGGTTTTTCTAACTACCGAAGCTTGATACACTGTTGCGAGATAATTCTAAGTTAAGGAGCAAGAATTTTGTTAGACCAGAAAGCAAAAAAAACAATGCTACGTAAAATTCCTCACGGATTATACATTTGTGGTGTCAAAGAAGGCGATGAAATGAATGGTTTTACCGTTAGCTGGCTAATGCAATCTTCTTTTGAACCACCCTTGGTAGTAAACTGTGTCAAAAAAGGGACTATTTCTCATGAAATGATTGAAAATACCCGAGTATTTGCCATTAGTTTTTTAGAAGCAGGACAAAAAGATCTAGCTGCATCTTTCTTTAAACCCAAAACTCGTGTCGGTAACAAATTTGAAGATGTGGAGTTTTATGAGGGAGAAAAGACAGGGTGTCCAATTATTAAGGACTCTTTAGGATACATTGAGTGTCAAGTTGTCGGTACAGTAGAAGAAGGAGATCATACTGTGTATGTGGGGGAAGTAATTGCTTCTGGTATTCATCGCGAAGGTGATCAATTACTATTATCCAGCACTGGTTGGGAATACGGCGGTTAAATTTCTATATTAATTTCGGGTGGGCAAGATGTTGCAGTCTTTAATCGCTTTAACTCTCGGCGTGTAAAACATTGCCCACTAAAACTACAATATCTACATTACTTATGACTGAGTATTGGTATTTAAAGTTAACTTAAGAAAATAACTAAAGTCTTTAAGCTAATATCGGTTTTTGCTAAATTTTGAACAAAATGCGCTCAATTTATTGATATAGATATTCAAGCCGTTTGCAACTATCGTACAAGTTGTTAATTGTTTGAGTCTAAATAAGTTGACAGTTACCAAAGCATCACCTGCTAATAAATTGTGTCACGTGAGGATTTGCTATATTAACCAAAAGTATTCTCTTGAGAAGATGGAAATTATTCTGGCACTTGGTCTAGGAGTTACCCTTAGTGCAGCTTCTGGATTTCGCCTGTTTGTACCTCCGTTAGCGTTGAGTTTAGCGGCACTTTATGGCGACTTAGAATTGCCTTCTGGCTTTGATTGGTTAGCAACATATCCTACGGCGATCGCTTTAGGAATAGCTACCGTAGTAGAAATCTTTGCTTATTACATTCCTGTAGTAGATAACTTTTTGGATACGATTGAAATTCCTACCGCAGTAACCATCGGTACATTGTTGAGCGCTGCCACTTTAACAGATGTTGATTCATTATTAGTGTGGTGGGTAGTAGCCGCGATCGCAGGAGGCGGTACGGCAGGTATTATCGTCGCTTTTACTGCTATAACTAGGCTAACTTTTACTGGAATGACAGGGGGTATAGGTAATTTTTTAGTAGCAACTACTGAAGCTCTAAGTTCTGGTGTTTTGTCAATTTTAGCTCTAACGATACTACCCTTAGCAATGGCTTTAGTGTTGGGTTTGTTAATCTTAGTGATAGTTAAACTGACTAAGTTTATTGCTGCTTGGAAACGTAAGCAAGAAAAATCAGAGACTTAAACAGTTTTTCCTTCAGTTAAAGAAAAATTAATCGAGTGCTGTAGATTTCATCTCAATAGTAATTTTGGATCTAAGTTTTAATTAATTGACATAATTTTTACCGTATAGTAATTACTTTATAATCTAAATATTTATTATTATTTGCTTGAATTTTATAGCTGTAGCTGTGAACTATACTTATTGATAAGATCAGCATATCTCAAACCTTACTAGTACAAAATTGATTAGCAAATATGGCAAAATAAACTAAATATTACTAGGCTTGGGCTAAAGAACGAAAGTTTTAGTTGACGTATTTCTGTAAATATTAAAAGCATAATTCATGAAACTCAGTGTTGCTATTCTCGCTCACAACGAAGCACATTCTATTCCTACTTTACTACGTTCGCTATGGCAGCAAAGCTGGTTAAAAAATTTAAACCACGGAAATTTTGTTGAAATTATAGTTATTCCCAATGGTTGTACAGATAATACAGCGGAAGTAGCACAAAAAAACTTGAAAAATCTTGCAGCAAAGGTAAATTCAGATTTATTTCAGTGGAAAATTTGTGAGGTAACTGAATCAGGTAAAAGTAATGCTTGGAATTTATTTGTTCATCAATTTTCGGCTAAGGATGCTGATTTATTCTGCTTTATGGATGCAGACATTGAAATGTATGCTCCAGATACATTAGCTAAAATGCTGGACGTATTAAAGGAAAATCCAGAATATTGGATAGCTTTAGATCGACCAATCAAAGATGTCGAATTAAAAAATAACAAAAGCTTTCTAGAACAACTTTCGGTAGCAGTTTCTAAATCTTCTAATGAAGGTCAATTATATATTTGTGGACAACTTTATTGCGCTCGCGCCTCAGTATTGCGTAATATATGGATGCCGCCAGGTTTACCGGTAGAAGATGGGTTTTTAACTCAAATGATAATTAGCGAAAACTTTACGCTAAAAAATCCTACTTTTGACAAAAGAATTGTCAGAGTAACAGAAGCGTCTCACATTTTTGAAGCATATATTAATCCTTTTGAATTACTTAATCATGAGGTTAGAGTTGTTGTTGGTATAGTAATTAATATTTTTCTAACTCAGTACTTTGAAGCAAGATGTAATGAACAGCTAACGGCAGGTATGCTAATTGCCAAGATGAATTCAGAAAACCATTTTTGGCTAAACGATTTTGTCAAAAATTTCATACCTAAAAGAAGCTGGTGGATTATTCCAATTTCATTAGTTTTCCGTCGCTATCGGGCTTTAAAAAATCATTCTCTCTTTAAAGCCTTATTACGAATTCCTATTGCCACCTTGGCATTTGTAGTTGACCTTAGCGTTTTTATTCGTGCAAATATTACGCTGCATCGCAAAGTTATTACCAATTATTGGTAGAGTAGAAAGCTAAAATGCCCAATTTTTGGTGAGCTACTTAACAACTAAATTAAAACTATCGGTGTGCATGATGATATCTGATTTAAGATCTAAGATAAACTAGAGCGAAGCTTTTGTAGGATATCGTGGCTAATTGGAATTTGGGTAGATTTTGGCAGACTTTAACTTATTTCGAGATTATTCCTCAAATTGATTTTTGGCAACGGATATTTCAGCCTAGCCAATCAAAATCTAATCGACGTATAAACATGGTAATTCTAGTAGCGGGTGCGACAGGTGGAGTTGGTAAACGGGTAACTAAAAAATTACTCGCCCAAAATTATCGAGTTAGAGCTTTGGTTAGAGACGTAGCCAAAGCCAAACAAATTCTGGGAGAGCAAGTAGAGCTATTTGAAGCGGACATAACTATTCCCAAAACTCTTAAACCAGAAATGATGCAAGGAGTAACCGCAGTAATTTGCTGTACAGGCACAAAAGTACAGCCAGTCGAAGGAGATACACCAACGCGGGAAAAATATTACCAAGGGATTAAGTTCTATTTACCAGAGGTGGTAGATACACCTGAACTAGTTGAGTATGAGGGAATCAAAAATTTAGTTGAAGTTGTCTCGCAACACATTAGTGCTGCCACAGAAAAAATAATTTTTGACTTTACTAATCCTAACGCCAATATTAAAGAAACCTGGGGTGCAGTAGACGATGTGGTCATGGGAGGAGTAAGCCAAAGCAATATTCGTTTAGTGGACGACAAAGCGATTTTTTCGGGTATTGTTTCTACGGATAATAATGGTGGTTTTGCCTCGGTGCGTACTCGCAATTTTGAACCACCAATAGATTTATCAGATTATGAAGGCATTGAACTAAAAGTAATAGGCGATGGAAAACGCTATAAATTTATTACTCGCTGTGAAGGTAAATGGGACGGGATAGGTTATTGTTATTCTTTTGATACAGTTTATAACTTCCCGACAACAATTCGTATTCCGTTTAAAGATTTAATTCCCGTATTTCGAGCCAAAACTGTCGAGTCAGCAACTCAATTAGATGCTGAGAAAGTTTACTCAATGCAGTTAATGCTCAGTAAGTTTGAATACGATGGGGAACTAAATCCCAAGTTTGAAGCAGGTTCTTTTCAGCTAAAAATTGAATACATTAAAGCCTACGGAGGCAAAGCCAAGCCTCAGTTAGTTCAAGTAAGTTCGGCGGGAGTAACTCGCCCTAATCGTCCCGGAATTAACTTAGAAGAAGAACCTCCTGCGGTGCGGATGAATGAACAGCTAGGAGGAATTTTAACCTGGAAGCTGCGGGGAGAAGAAGCGATCAAATCTAGTGGTTTAACCTATACTATTGTTCGTCCCTGCGCCTTAACCGAGCAACCAGGAAATAAGATCCTTTACGCCGAACAAGGAGACAATCTTAAAGGACAAGTAAGCAGAGATGCCATAGCAGAACTCTGTATCCAGGCAATTAACTTACCTGAAGCAGTGAATAAAACTTTTGAAGTAAAAGAAGAACAGCAGGGTGAGACTAACTGGAGCGAGCTATTTAGTAATTTAGAATCAGATGATTGATTGAAGTAAAATGCGATCGCATTTTTAGGCAACAATGTATTTACCTCTAATAAAGTTGACAATTTCTCTTTCTGTTTGTGAATAAATAATTGTCAACAGCTTTTTGGTATCCTCTTGTAGTTGACTGTAATTTATTTTTGCTTCTAATTCTTCAATCTCAATCCCACCAAAAACTTCTTCCGCAGCTTGTCGAATTGCCGTGAATAATTTGTTTTGATAATGTTCATCCCATTCATATATGTAATTAGATTTTTTACCTAACCTATTTCTAATTTGAATTTGCGTTACGCTGTTGATGATTGAGTTACGCCAGCTACGAGTTACTCTTTTCTCTACTTGAATTTTAATTAAATGAACCAGCAAAACTACCAAAAAACTTTCCAAGGTATTAATTTTATCTTGACGGCTCATAGTTTCTAGCTCATCAACAATTGCTAACGCAGCAACTAAATCTCCTTTGACTATTTGTTCTTTTAGTTCTAGTAATTCTTCCATGTTTAAACAATAAACACTAATTCGCCGATCATAATTCTATTGTTTAACTACCAGCAAAACAGACTTTATCGGTCTTTGGATCTCATTTCCCTCTGAATCTACCCTGCCGTAAATTGCCTGACCATCGTAATAAAGAGAAGCCGAACTGCCCCCATCGAGGTTCATTGCTTTAACTGCCCCAAGGCTAGATAAAACGTTAGCAAGTTCTGGAATAGATATACCTGAATTTAATGGTTGATCTGGCTGCTGCGCCACCATTGCCAAAATCACATTACCTTCTTTACTAATGCCTACTGCACTCCTGGCGTTTAAACTATCACTACCGATCGCATCACGAATCTTCTCCCCATCTTGATAGGCAATAAATGCCTCGGCTACGGAACTATCTTGAGGCAATAAACCAGGGCCTCCCCCTAAAGACTCAATTAAGGTACAATTAGTACGTATGGGTGAGAAGTGTAGCTGAATATCGTATTGCGTCTTCGATCCACAAGGGTAGCGACGAAATTCAGCCCGATTAATTATTTTTCTTAGGTATTGCTTGAGATCGGGGTTATCTACCAGCCGTTCGTTAAAACGCGGATCGGCAACGATCTTTGCTCGCTGAACGATAAAAGAAGTAGTTTTCTGATTTACAGGATCGAAATAACCACCGTTAATTCCAGCCACTACCTTATCCTGCTTGTCTGAGGCAAATTTAGAGATATCTTGTAGTTCACCAGATAGATCTGGACTAACTAAATAGTTACTGTTGTGGGGAATAGTAACCGTATGGATAGTATATTGCGATCGCTCGATAGTCTGATAGTGGATCTGCTTATTTGATGCCGATTGAGCCTGAAAAGCGAAGGCAAAAGCTAAAACCATGCCCAAAAAAACCCAAGTAGCGATCGCCCGTCCAGGCTGTTTCATATATAATAATGTTTTTTACTAGCTTACATTTTTACTAGGATAGTAAATCAAACCTACCCCAGCCTTATTTTCACGAGTAAAGATCGCTTTAGTCGCAATCAAGTCCTTGAGATGAACCTGAATCATCGAGATGGGACGATTAAGAATTTTATTCATTTCCTTAATTGTTATCCCTGTGCTTCTAGCTTCAATTATCTGGAAAATTTGCTCCTGAGTACTAATACCAGGACTAGCACTAATAATATTTATTTCGATCACGGAATTACATTTTTTTGAGCATTTGCTGAAATGAGGGTTAAAGATCGTTCAATTTTTAATCCCCAAAAGATTAAAAACTAAATATCTCAAACAACTCACAGCTATCCCCGCAGTTATATCTGCTATCTTCGTTAATGACGACTGAGAATATACTTAGAACAATAACTTTCATCCCAGCTTTACATAACTGATCTCTAATCCATCGCAATTAAAAACTAGATTAAATACTATTCTGTTTAATACGCTCAAGCTAATAACTCGAATGCAGTGGGCGTTGGTCAAAATCAATAGTTATTTGAGATATTTTTGACTAGTTTATCTATCCAACTGCAACAATAATTAAAAATTAACCATGGAAAACAAACCAAAAATATCAGCTTTTGATGTCGAAATGATGCAAAAGTGCTTGCAGTTGGCACAACGCGCCACAGGCAAAACCTCGCCCAACCCCTTAGTCGGTTCAGTGATAGTTAAAGATGGTGAAATTATCGGTGAAGGTTTTCATCCAGGAGTAGGACAACCCCATGCCGAAATATTTGCCCTAAACGATGCAGGAGAAAAAGCTAAAGGTGCAACGGTATATGTAAACCTAGAACCTTGCAACCACTACGGTAGAACACCACCCTGTTCCGAAGCTTTAATCAAAGCACAGGTAGGTAAAGTAGTTGCGGGAATGGTTGATCCCGATCCTCGCGTTGCGGGGGGAGGAATCCAAAAACTACGAGATGCAGGAATAGAAGTTATTGTTGGTGTCGAAGAAACCGCCTGTCGCCAACTCAATGAAGCTTTTATTTATCGCACAATACATCAACAGCCTTTTGGTATTCTCAAATATGCCATGACCTTAGATGGCAAAATAGCTACTATAAAAGGACATAGTGCTTGGGTAACAGGGAAAGCTGCCCGACATTTAGTACATCAGGTAAGAAGCACCTGCGATGCGGTAATCATTGGGGGAAACACAGTACGCCAAGACAACCCCAACTTAACCACCCACGGCGTAACTGAACATAATCCGCTGCGAGTTGTGATGAGTCGCAGTCTAGATTTACCCAGCGACTGTAACCTATGGAATACTGATGTTGCGCCTACTCTAATTTTCACTGAAGAAAATAATAACTCTACACTGCAAAAAGAACTGAACACTAAAGGAGTAGATCTTATTACCGTTGCTGCACTCACTCCTAAAATAGTTATGGAACATCTATATCAACAGGGAATATCCAAAGTTCTCTGGGAATGTGGTGGAACATTAGCAGCTAGAGCGATCGCCGATGGTACAATTCAAAAGGTAATGGCATTTATCGCCCCAAAAATCATCGGCGGCACAGACGCACCATCCCCCGTCGGTGACTTAGGTTTAAGCAACATGACAGAAGCACTGCAATTAAAAGATGTTGAAGTGAAAGCGATCGATTCTGATATTTTAATTGAAGGATATATACCAATGCTGTTCGGTTAAATAAACTCAAACACTGAGATCAACTTTTCTTGGTCTACCACCTTTTTTACCGTTGATTCTTGAAGCAGCCTGCTTTTTTGCCGATTTGGCGCAACCACCTTGGGCTGCAATTTTTTTCATCCAAGCTTTTGTACCAAATATTCCTTGTAATAGCTCGTTTACACCAAGATCGATCTCGGCATTTTCCCAAGTCAACCCCCATCCCGCAGGAGTCAGTTTTACTTGAGATATTTCATCATCTGACAAATCGCATACTCCCTGAAGTAATGAGATTGGACATTCAAATTTGCAGCCATTATTAAATTCAATCACTATTTTTCGAGACGTAGCTTTATACACTACATTGCAAGCTTGAGGTTCAGTTGCATCTTTATTTGCTTGTCTTGCAATCGCAGCCTCTATCTGATTGTCAATTTCCTGCTGTGTCAATTTAGCCGTCATTATGATTCATCTCCATGAATAGCCTGCCATTTTTCAATTAACTTTTCGTGGTAGTTATTGACTAGTTTTAGAGCTTTGGTGACTTCTTTTCGATTCATACCTTGAAACTTTACCAGCATTGGGAAATTGTCTCGGTCTTTTAGTTCAATTACGCATTCCCCATTGCTTTTAAAAACATGTACGTGTTTTGGTGGATGATCGTTAAACCAAATCTTTATTATGTATCCATCTTCTCTTAAAACTTCTGACATTGATTATTTAAAACCTAAGTCGGTCAGGTTTTTACTATTTTAAATCAATACCTTTAATTAAGCAAAATTCTACCCAATGTTGTTTAGTCAACGATTGTTGCTTGAGACTCAGGGACTTGGGGCAATAAATTATATTATCTTCCTATTTTTCTACTTCCCTATTAAAAATTTCAAAAATCAAAGTAATTCACCTGAGATTTATCTCCGCTTCACCTGAAAATCAGTGTGTTTACTAATTTACACTGTTTGATTTGTCCAACTATATTGAGACAGTAATAGTATAAATGGCGACAAGTGTAGGCGATGAACAGTAATTTTTATCAAGTCTAAAATATGTCGCCTAAATACTAAAAATATATTTTTATTTTTATATTCAAAAAACTTTTTCCAAGATGAAAAATAAAGAGTTTTACCAACTTTTAAAAAAAAACAAATTTCAGGCTAATTCTGGTTTTACTCTAACTGAATTGCTAGTTGGTTTAGTCATGAGTATTTTTGTCATTGGTGCTTTGGGTTTTGGCTTGATGCAGGTATTGGGAACTGCTCAAAGTGAAAATTCTAAAACAGCAGCACGCAACGAAACAGGACGCGCTTTGGATTTTATTTCTGACGAATTAAGACGCGCCAGAGCAATTGAAGTTGATATGACTGATACTAATATAAGTGCTGTGGCAGCGAACTATAGCAAACCAACAGGAGGCACAGTTAGGCTGGCATTAGAAATACCTGGAGTATCTCAAAGAATAATCTATTCTGTTGCAGAACCGCAATCTGGTTCTCCTTGGAAAGGGCCTTTAGTAATCTATCGTTGGGGACCTGAATTGACAGCTAATGGTAGCTATAGCACTACAGGTACAAAAAGAGTTGATAATCCTGTAGGTTGGACTAATGAAGCATTAATTGACAAGATTGATGATACTGATCAAACTGAAACTTGTGGTGGAACAAGCATAACTTATCGAGGTTTCTTTGCTTGTGTAGTTGATGATGATGGTGATGGTCAAGCGATTACAGCACAGCTTTACTTCACTGGTAAAACAATAACAGTCTCAGGACAATATAGCAGCTATTCCGCAGATACACGAGCCGTAGCTAGAGCTAGAACTGCTCCTGGCAATAACTCTGAAGATTTGCAATCTTATAGCATGAGCTTTAGAACACTAGATCCGAGTTTTGCTTGTAAAAATGGTTCTGACTGGACAATGAGGACGGATTTTGGCGAAAGTTTAAGTAATCCTGGAAGTATAACGAACTGGAATCACCAGGAAAATCGTCAACCACAACCAATTAAAATAAGTGGCGATACATTAGTTATTTCTTCCATCCCTAGATCTCCTAATAATGGAGCTACTGATTGTAATAATCGCCGTATCAATAACGGTCGCGAAACGACTAATCCAACAGATCCCAGAGATTTTTCTGGTAATATCGGCTTAGGAGAGAATGAAGATTGGTCAAGTAATGAGAATGTAGTAGCCATATCTCATAAGATTGATTTCACTGATCCGACAACATTTAACGGCGACAAAAAGAATACTTGCAATAGCGATCATGTCTGCACTGGAAGCAATGGAGGCAAGGTCAACACTACAACAACCGATGGTACGACAGAAGTTAATGGATCAGTCGCAATGCTCAAAAGAGGAAGTATTGTTCCCCCCTATGGCGGATTTGACGTTGATGGTGAAAGAAAATATGATGCTGATGGTATAAGAATATTAGAGCCAGGGGATCAAGCATCTTTAGGAGAATTTTTAGCTAGCCTAAATTTAGCAGAGCCAGATGGTAATGGTGGATATAGAATAACTGATAAACTCAACCCTGATGAGCGCATTATTGGCTTTGAGATTGGACATACTAATAATGTAAATAATCCAGGTTTCGATCTTCAAGACAATATTTTTGTAGTTAAATCTGAAGCTTTTTCTAAAGAGTACGACTATACGCCACTACCTTAAATTGAACTTGTATATTCTAATTTAGTAAGGATCTCATTTAGTTCTCGATCATTGGGTTTATATGCTCGATTTTCTCGATGAGTTAATTGAGATTCAGCTAGCTGTTTCATCAAGCTTTGGTTTTGTAAAACATATAGGGTTTCTTTTTCTCTTTCCCAATCTTCAGCACTAATTACGACAAAATCTTTTCCATTGCGCCGAGTTATTTTGATTGGCTGATGCTCTTGAACAACCCGTTCGACAAAGTACTTTAATTTTTCTCTAAACTGATTGACGCTAATGCTGTCCACGCGCTTTTACCTATTGTAAACAATGTACCGATATACCGTACATTATACTACCAACAATTTTTTTACCATTCTCTGCAATAATTCTGGACTTCTCTCAAGCGATCGCTTTTATAATAAAGTAGCAGGAAGTGACTGATGAAGAAATAGAAGAGCGATCGCCTAAATCAATCCTCAAGTGTTGTATGAATATTTATGGCTGAAATAAATATAAAAGAACTACATGACCAAGATTTTAATCTTTGGATTGAGAAAATTAAGCAAAAGATTCAGAACAGAAATTTTGTCAATATGGACTGGGACAACCTACTTGACGAAATAGACGATATGGGGAAATCGGAAAAGAGGTCGCTGGAGAGTTATCTTCAACGATTGATCGAGCATATCCTCAAATTAAAATACTGGGAGTTTGAGCAGGAGAGAAATTATCGGCATTGGTGTGCTGAAGCGGCTAACTTCCGCAATCAAATAAAAAGGCTACTAAAGCGTAACCCTAGCTTTAACAAGTACTTAGAAGAAATTTACCCAGAAATATTTGTAGAAGTTCTCCAAGTGCGATCGCTAGAGTTTGATATTCCCGATCATGTTTTCATTGAATTGGAAGTAATTATGCAACCAAATTATTTTGGGGAGAATTGATATCTCAGCATGAGTTTCTAATTAGTTATTCAATAGCTTGACAATTATTGGCAGATACCGAACCAGTCTTACTGCCAATATAATTTCCAGTCCTCATAATACCCAACCCCAAAGAAATAACAAAGCATTTTTGAGTATCAATAAAGTCTGAAGATAAAACAATTGTTCCCATTTTAGTGGTGTTGCCCTTATAAGAAAAAGATATATTTGGAGTTGCGCCAGAAAGATTAGTCCGAATAATTACGTTGTCATCTATTGTTCTAGTATTTAATAAACAACCAGCAGGATTAGCACTAAGAACATTAGTATTGGGATTGATATCTATACGACAACGTTTTCCCTGTCACATTGCCTGCCTTTGAGTTTCTCTGATTGCTCCTAAAAGCTGTTCTAAAGAATTATCTACTTTAATACGATTTAGTAAGCCAAGAAAATTAGGTGAAACAATTGCTGCTGTAATACCAATGATAATCAGAGCAATCATCAGTTCTGCTAAAGTAAATCCAGAATTATTCTTTTTGTTACTGTTATTTTTCATCAGTAATCACTAAATTAATCAATAGCATTATTATTTAACTGACTTTGCAGCTAGAAGTCTCACTGTCATAGTCGCCAGTTAAAATATTTCCCAACAATCCTGCTATTTGCAAACATTTAACTGTAGTAGTCTGGGGGTGAGATATTTGAATTATTCCTTCACTATCAGCTTGGGTATTTCCCTTAACCGTAAAAGTTATTTTAGTAATACCACCTGTAATTAGATCTACATCTATAGGTAAGATTCTTTCTTCTAGTAAGCAGCCATTGTAAAAATCAGCAGCTACAGTTTCTCCAGTATCAGTACTGTCTACAACATTAATTGTTTCTCGCAATTTGCCATCTATAGTCTTAGTCACAAATTTTATTTTGCAAGTTTTGCCTCGACGTATAGCTTGTCTTTGTGCTTCTTTAATTGCACCCTCAACTTGTGCTAAACCGTCTTTGACGCGAGTTTGGTTGAGCAAACCAAGAAAATTAGGAGCAGCGATCGCAGCAACTACACCAACAATAATTACTACGACCATCATCTCGATCAGAGTAAAACCCTGATTACTTTTTTTATGGGCATTGTAAAGCAACATCAGGAATTACCTCCACATAACGTTGTGCAATAACATCACCAGTTGGATCACCAGAGTTATCTAATTCTTGTACTTGATAATTGATTTTTAGAGTTCGATGAGGAGCAGTAGAACTACCATCGCTTACAGGAGTCCTCGTTAACGCCAATGTTTTTCCTACTGGAGGGCCATCAGCCGTTTTCAATAGCTGTACCGTTGGTTCGTCTACTGCATCTAGATCGTCCCATAATTCTTTTGCATACCGATTATCATAGGCAGCAGGATTACATTTATTGTCATGATCTACGGCAATATTACTAGCTAAAACATTAGTTCTTTCTAAGTCTTCCTGAATTAGCTGATTAGCTCTTTGCTTTTCTTGTGCTTGAACTTTCATGCCCATTGCATATACAAAAGACTGCATTGCAACACTGATAAAAGCTAGAGCAATAAGAATAGAGACTAAAATTTCTAGAGTAGTAAAACCCTGATTTAAAGATTTTCTGTGTTTGAATTTAAATAGTTTATTCATCACTCTATTGCACCTCCTCTCTTATCCAATCGGTTGGAGTGCTGGTTAAAGGTCTGGGTGTTCTGGTGGCACTAGTTGTATAAAATTTATAAGAAGGTTCTGGAGCTGTTGTGGTGTCAGTTTTATCACTTCTGATATTGACGGTTGCAGTGCCAGTATTATTAAAATTATTTACCCAAACAGCACCGTTAATGTTTACCGTGCCACTTCCAGTTATATTTAAAGTTGCGTCAGGAGCATGAATAAATGCTTCTATATTCACAGTTCCGCCATCGGGATTAATATTAATTGTTCGATTACCATCGACGTAAATTTCTAAATTATGAGATGAAACAGCGGTATTAGTAGTGTTGCCATTATTAAAATTAGCAAGATTAGCTGCGTTGCTGTTTCCTATCGTTATGGTGTTAGTAGTGTTGCCATTAATGTTGATATCTCCAGTAGTATATAAAGCAACCTTAGCAATACCATCGGTTACAAGGTCGTTATTTGCTACATTTATTGTTGTAACTTCATACAAAAATCTTCCATTGTCATCTTTATTATCAGTAGGAGTTGGAGGGGTAGTAGGTGGTGGAGGTACAGGTAAAAGTTTTTTTGAAGCTGTGGTATTGATAGCACCGATACTATTTTTTTTAGTAGCATCAGTAGGTACTGAATCAATGGCGGGTAAATTACGAGGATCGCTGATGACATTACTATTTCCAGCTATGGCAGCAGGTGTAGAACATCCAGTACCGGCACTTCTCAAAACTATATTGTCATCAAGATTAGGAATATCTAAAGTTCCTGGAGCGGCGATCGCACCACTTCCTACCCACAACACAGGGGCAAAATTTTCTAAGTTATTAATACGCAGAGGAATTTCTACTTGTATCTGTGCTTCACTGCCATCAGGACTTCTTCCTTGAACAATTAAAATTCCCCTAGTGTTGTATCCAGCAGTATCGTTAAAAGCAAAAGCATCGGTAGCATTTGGATTATCATCATCAGGAGCAAACTGACCATTATTGTTCGTAGTTAAGTCACCATCAATATCGTATGTGTAGCTCACTAGACGATATTCACCAATAGGATCAACGGGGTCAACTGAATCTTCTTGGATTTCCCACCATTTAGTTGTATCGTTTGGTGCAGCAGCAGTACCTTCATATTTCCAATTAGAAGGAGCAGTTGTTACATCATCACAGGTTTGGGCTGTAATGGTGGCATTAGTATCCCATTGATCATGATTATAAATAGTTAATATACGATTTTGATTCAATAATTCTCGATATTTAGTAACGCCAACCTCAGCAATAGCAATAGCATCGGAAGAACTATTTTGAGAAATAGCATTAATATTTTCTTCGCTAGACTTAACAATACTTACCGCACCCAACAAAAGCATTACCAAACCAAGGGCAATGACCATTGGTAGAGTAAAACCCTCATCCCTAGCGCGACGCTGTAAGAGAATTTTTAATAATAAAAGTTTCATCTAAAGTAAAAACTTACAATAATAAATCAACCAAGGCACAGAATACCTCGCCATAAGTATTACTCAGGGTACCCAAAACAAGTGCGATCGCGATCGTTGACAAAAAAAATTATTTGGATAGAGTTTAAATAAGAAAAGTAACTACTCAGGTAGGAGAAACAATCACGTCAAAAAGAAAACCAAAAAATGATACTTTGGTTTTATGACAGGAGCAGAAAAAGACCAAAGAATCCGAACCTTAGAACAAGAAAATCAAGCACTGCGGGAAAGAATAGCCCTAAAGGACTAGTTCCGCGTCGCGAGCTAGAAAGGCGTTTTGGTTTAAACAGTGACAATAGCTCCAAACCCCCGTCTTCTGAAGGATTAGAGAAAAAACCGCAAAGAACTCAAAGTCTTCGTAGCAAAAGTAAAAGGTCGTCAGGAGGGCAAAAAGGTCATGATGGGAAAACCTTAAAACAGGTACTTGAACCAGATAGAATAATTAACCATTTAGCACCATCAAGCTGTGAAGAATGTGGGTGCAGCCTCAGTAAATCGACCGTAGTCTCAAGTATCAAACGCCAAGTGTTTGATATTCCAAAACCCTCAATAGAAGTCACCGAAAGTCGATCTTCTACCAATTCCCAAAAGTAGTGAGAGACTTGGTA
>JAIMKV010000112.1 GCA_020692205.1 Myxosarcina sp. GA_180221_E-2-1-MAG-40_15 | reverse complement strand
CGATATTGCCTCCATTTCCGAATAGCGCATTGGCGGTAATATCGCTGTTACCCGAACCAACTATAGTATTGGCATCAATTGTTACGTTCCCCCCATTTCCCGCTCCTCCTGCCGAAGCCGAAATTTGCGACTGATTTGATAATTCTAAACTTAGGAAATCCAATTCGATATTACCGCCCTCTCCTAATACTGTTGAAGCAAAAATTTTTCCTTCATTAAGGTTAATTGAATTAGCATCAATTATTACATTGCCTGCATTTCCTGTTCCATCGTTACGAACCGTTATAATTCCTTCATCAAGAACTTCCAGAATAGGTGTATTTACAATTACACTGCCTGCATTACCTTCAGGAAAAGGTGGTAAACCAAAAATTTTTATTATAGATGGATTGGGAATTTCACTTGAAGCCGTTATCTGACTCCTATTAATTAAACTATTTTCAGAAGAATCAGGAACTTTACCAGTTACTTGGACTAAAGTTTTAGCATTAATATTTATATTCCCTGATTTGCTAGATCCAGAAGTTGTAGAATTTACTCTTGCTCCTTCTTGCAGCTTTAAATTAGCAGTTTTTATTGCTATGCTGCCTCCTTCAGAGAAAACCGTTGTAGTTCCAATAGTGCTATGAAAAAAACTTTCTGATGACTTATCTAACGTAAAAGCCCCTGATAGATCAATACTATCTAAGAAATTCAGGTTAATATTTCCACCTTTTCCTTGTTGTAATGCCTGAGATATTATCAATCCTCCCTCTTTCAGAAATAAGCGATTGCCCGTTAGATTAATATTTCCACCGTTTCCAGACGCTGCCGTAATTGAAGTTACTCCACTTAATGCAGGAATCCCTTCAATTGGAGAAATTCCGATAACTGTTATAGAATTATCAACATCAATATTGATATTTCCAGCATTACCAGAATTGTATGTGGTAGTATTTATTAGGCTAAAATCGCTAAGATTTAGTTTATTAGCAGAAATATTTATATCAGAACCTTTTCCCGACTCCAAAGATTGAGAGATTATACCTGGTTTTATTACAGAAAAGCTAAGAAAGCTAGATGGAGAAGTTATTCCTACCAAATTAACCGAGCCACTCATATCTATATTTATATTTCCAGAAGGCTCATTGCTAAAGTTCGAGTTTAAAATTAAGGAATTTTCCGAGAGAAAAAGTTCTTTTCCTCTTACATTAATATTTCCGCCTGGTGCGCCACTAGTATCTAACAAAGAACGATTCTCCAGAACAATATCTTGAAACCCAGATGTTTGTGAGTAATTAAATATTAATCTTTCGTTTGAAAGATCAATTCCAACTGTCCCAGACTCAATGCTACTAACTTCTATCCGCCCAGAGGGATTTGCTAAAATTCCACCGTCAAACGCAACCTGGCTCCCTATTAAAGCCAAAGTTTGTTCGGAAGATGTATTTAATCCTGATTGAATTTCTTGAGAACCAATTATTGGCGAATTGAAAGCATTAGAAATATTTGATGTATCAGATAATCTTAATTCATGTCCAGAACCTTGAACCTTGATTTCTCCTGAATTACTACCCATACCTAATCCCACTGGAAAGTCAATAGTTAGCAGTAGTTTATCTGGTTTGACCGAACTAAAATTGCTTCCATCGCTAAACTCAATGTTTTTTGCTGTTGTAGCAATAAAAGAACCACCAATATCAATTACTGCATTCTTACCAAAGATAATCCCATTAGGATTCATCAAAAATAAGTTGGCAGTACCATCCACACCTAAAGTCCCGAAGATTTCTGAAATACTACCTCCTGTTACGCGAGAGAAAATGTTGCTTATGCCTTCTGTACCCACAAAATCCAATCTCGTTCCTTCACCTACGCTGAATTCTGTGAAGCTATGGAAAAGATTGTCACCTCTAATCGCTCCTCCTTTGATCGCCGAGCGCAAGTCGTCAATCGAGTTTATAGTAGAGCTTTCTGCACCTAATGTATTGTCTGGCACTACTTGTGCTATGGCAAACAATGGACAAGTAAATGAAAAAGTAGTTACCAGAGAGCATTGAGCCAAAATTTTTCTAAACATTTTTTTATAGACGATGGAAACATACTTTCAAATTGTCACTAGGATGAGGAAAAGGAAATTGTTGTATTTGCAAATTTTGCTCTTTGGTCAAACTCCATTCGCAGTTATTAATCAACATAGCAGCAAACATTTTCATTTCGAGTTTCGCTAGATTTTCTCCCAAACATCGTCTCTTACCGCCTCCAAACGGAAAGTACGCTTTATTATTTACGTCTAAATCAAAGCGACTAGGATCGAATACATCGGGTGAAACAAATAACTTAGGGCTTTCATGAGTAAGGTTTATTTCATAAATGACTCGCCAACCTTTGGGAAACAGAAAATCGTTAAAGTTACAATTTTTAATTACTTTGCGAAATCCACCGCCTACTGGTGGAATAACTCTCAGTACCTCCTTTAGTACTGATTCTAAATAGCTCATCTGTTCCAGACTTTCTATTGAAATGGTGTCCAAAGTATTAAGTTTATTTTGCTCCACTCGACAAAATTCTAAAATATTTGGGTGTTGTGCCAAAAGCAAACAGAATGAAGCTAGAGATGAAGCCAGTGTCCCATGTCCAGCAGATAGTAAGTTTAGGATCTGGTCTTTAATTTCATCAATTGATAACGAATTTTCGTTTTCGTCACGAGCTTGTAACAATAAACTTAGAGCATCCTTGCCCGAAGTACTATTATGCTGCCGATTATTTACAATTTCTTCGATATAAAGTAAAATCTGCTGACGGCTTTTTAAAGCGCGACCTAATTTAGTCCAGGGTAGGGGAAAAGAAAATGAAAAAAGCCCTTGACTCCAAGTTTCATACAAATCACAAAGTTTAGTTTCAGAAGCGCGATCTAATCCAATTAATAGCTTACAAGCAATATCAAAAGTATACTTGCGTAGTTCGGGATACCAAGTAAATTCTTTAAGTTTTGCCCAACGAGTAAAATAAGCTTCTGTAATTTCTCTAATAATTGTGACCTGTTCGCTTAGATATACTGGAGAAAAAACTTTTCTAAGAAGCTTGCGTCTGTCTTGGTGGGTTTGCCCCGTTTGAATTGTTAAAGATGATGAGCCTAGAAGAGCCTCAATATTGGGCAGCATTTTATTTTCAAAATATACATTTTCATTTTCTAGGACAAAACGGCAGGCATCAACTCCACTTACATAAATTATTGGTTGACCCAAAACGCGAGTTTTGAAAATCGAACCGTATTGATGATGTTTTCTATTAGAAAAGTCTTGCGGATCGGACATGAGACTTGCAGCTTCACCAAAAAATGGTAGTCCCATGTTACCTGGAGGAAGAATATATGCAGAAGAAGTAATTTGTTTTTTTTCAAAAGTCATGATTTATCATGGCTGGTTTATATTATTCGATAGTCGTATTTATTCAACTGATACATGAAAGTTGAGTCAGCGTTATTGGATTGATAAATATGCTCATGTAAAATGACACTGAAGATTGTAAAAGCCTTTTTTACAATCAAATTAAGCTAATAATAACACAAGCATTAATCGATAGCGATCGCTCTAGACAAAATTAAAGAGTAAGTTAATATCGAACCAGTCGAGGGTAACAGAGGCGAAAGCAGAAACTACAATCGGTTCAACCGTTTTAATTTGACGGGAACAAAAGGTAAGATAAAACACCCGTGTTTATCTTACCTTTTTTTTCTACCCCACATAATCTGGGATTCGATGAGGAATTTATGAAATGGGTTATGGACACCTATCGATGGATTCTAGAAACTGTTCTACGTTGAGATCAATAGAAAGGATTTAAAATTTTGCCTCGGCGTTGGGTAGTTGAACGTACTTTTGGATGGTTTAATTGGTTCGTCGTTTGAACAAAGATTATGAAGTTTTACCTGCAACTTCTGAAACTATGATTAGAGTCGCGATGATTCGCCTCATGTTAAGAAGACTGGCATAATCTTATACTTTTCAGACATCCTCTAATTCGCTGCGCCAACAGCTCTGATGAAAAAACATCAAATAAATTGATCGTAATGTCCACCGATTGCGAAAATGTAAATGCTTTCAGCATCAAATTATTGGTCAGATAAGCAATTAAATTAGTGTCAGCAACTATCATTTACATCCTTTAGTTTTAGTGCTTCTGTAGTCTTTCCCCATCCAATAATCTTCTAATCGCTCCGTTTTTCGTAGCAGCACCTATCTTCAGCCGATAAGCTTCCAACATTTCGTAGGTTTCTTTATCTGAATAAATTAGATATTCGGTTTCCATTCCAGAAGTACGAACAATTTTTTCAGTGGACGGTTTGGATTCCATTTCTAGCTTACCTCTAATCGCGTTGACTACTTCTTTAACTATTCTGGCAGATGGGACTTTATTACCTGCTTTCTCTACCGAGGCCAACCATGCTTGTGATTGTTGTTCTAAAGGTAATTTAGCTACTTCTCTACATTGACGTTCTGATGTTGGCAAAAAGTGAACCAATGGTTCACTTTTCAAATTGTTCACTACTTCGTGAGCATCAATCAAGTAGTAGGCTGCTCGTTTAGTATAACCAAAACGATCTTTCACGTAGGATTCAAAGGTAGAATGAGTTTCTCTATACAATCTTTTCTCTCTCAGTGTTTTTAGACTCTGACCAGCCAGGAGAAAAGCTTGCTGTACAGTATTTTCCAACTTATCTCTTTCTTCTATCTCTAATGCAGATAAGGGCGATAATTCAAGCCTGTGTACTAAATTGCCAGTAGTTCTCCATTCATCTTGCTCGTTACTTTGAACGCGATTGCCAAGTTCATTGAGCCTCTGTCGAACTTCAGAAGTATTAGCCTCAAGAACCATTGCCAATTCTACAACCGAAATATAGCCGTTGTATCGTGACAATTCATCCCGAACTAAATCAATTGAAATCATAATTAATAGCTAGAGAAGAGGATAAAAATGTGGATTATCAAACGAGGAATTAAACTAACGATTGTTCCGTTTGCGTACTTTCTTCGGTGTGTTTCTGTTTTTTTGAACAGAAGAAGATAACTTGGCTGAATCAGAATCTGACTTGGCTACATCCGACTCCGTTTTATAGACTTCACAAGAAAAAGCAGCAGGCATCAAACGCTCTTCGCTCTGTAGGTAGAGTCGAGGGAGGTTATTATACCTCGCCCCTCTCTGTTAGATCTGTACGTGAAACTTTCGCCTCATACAGCTCCCGAAACTTTTAGCTTTCTGCTTTTGCTCATGTGGGTATAGTCGTGACAAGATTCGTGTACTGCTACAAGATTGTCATGACTCCAGTTGTTATGATTTCCATCGACATGGTGTAGATGTACTCTCTCATTTCCTGCGAGTTTTAATTTACAGGTTGCACATGAATGGTGTTGCCTTTTAAGGGCTTTAGAGGTTTCTCCGCCATAGAGCTTGCTGTTACGCTTGCTCCAGTAAATAAGGTCACCGTCGTAAGGTGATTTTTTCCCTTTGACATTGACGAATCTATTTTCGGAGTAGGGGACTGATGGAAACGCTTGTTTTAGTAATTTCTTACTGGTATAGCGATTTTGTTTTGTCTCCTTATTGAATACCTTGAACGCTCTTTTGCGGATGAAATTGAGGTTATTTCTAGCCCCATCCATTTTGCAGTAGCGGTGGTAATTTTTCCATCCTCTAACAACGGGAGCTAATTTGTCAGCTTTTGTCGTTGCTCCATAATTCGAGCAGTTAATGATGGTTTTTACTTTCTTACGCAAGGCTTGAAAATTATCCACTGAGGGACGACTTCTAAACTTTCCGTTTTTCTGGACTCGAAAGTTCCAACCCAGGAAATCAAACCCATCTGTCGTTGCTGTTAGCTTGGTCTTGTGTTCGCTGATTTCCATCCCTCGTGCAGCTAGGAATTCTTTAACTTTCTCAAGTATTTTGTTCGCGTTATCTTTGGGTTTGAGAATAATCACCATATCGTCGGCGTAGCGAACTGAAGTGTGAATATTCTCTATTCCATTGAGGGCGATATTTGCCAAAAGTGGGCTTGCCACGCCACCTTGCGGTGTTCCTTGTTTTGGAAATCCTACATTTGTTCCTGCTTTGAGACATCTGAAGATGCCAAGCTTCAGCCCTGATGGGGCGATTAGGTTTTCCATTATCGAGGAGTGACTTATTCTGTCGAAGCATTTCTTGATATCCAGTTCGATAACTCGTTTCTGTATACCATTGCTTTGAGAATTCAAGTTATGGAACAGAACTTTCTGAGCATCGTGCGTCGAGCGTCCTGTTCTAAACCCATAACTTCTGGCATGAAATGTTGCTTCGTGGGCTGGTTCTAGAGCGTACTTTGCGAGGCATTGCCAAGCTCTGTCACTAATTGTCGGGACTTTTAGAATGCGTTTTGTTCCATCCTTTTTGGGAATGGGAATTTCGCGCAACCCTTTGTGTTTCCATTCATTAGCTTCTAACCTCAGTTTTTCTTCGAGTTCAAACCTTTCCTTAAATGTAAGGGCTAGTTTTCCGTCGATTCCCGCCGTTTTTTTGCCGTTATTTAGCTGAGTTACTTGACGTATTGCCAAGAATCTTGCTGCTTGAGAACGTAGAATCAGTTTTTGCAGTGACCTTGCTTTTGCTTTATCTCCTGCTCGAACCGCTTTATACACTCGTTTTTGTAAGCGGAAAAGATTCACCTGAAATTTCTTCCAGGGTAAAAATTCCCAAGATTCACTACTAATCTGATTAGTGTGTCCAATCATGCTCTCCTCCAATTTGTGTGTTCTAAGTTCCTCAGACCAGTTACGGTCTGTCCTACCCGAATCTAAGGAATTAATCCTCTCGTCTGGTCTACCGTAAATACGACCTATTTACAGACCGAAGAATTCGTTTTTATTCGTTCCGATATGTTGATTGATTGTTCTTTTAGGCGTAGCCATTTCAACCACCTGAATCCCATACTCTTTGCCAATGTCGAATCCATAACTTGGCGGGATACGTAGCTCAGGTAAGATAGGATTAAGATTTACATCTTTGGTTGTCACATCCTTCTAACTCTAGGTTGCTTTTTTAGGCTCTGTTTCACCGTGAGAACTCCCCGTTAGCGTCAGTGTGCGCTGTGAATACGCTCTGGTTACGCCCTATTCCCAGCTTCGACCTCCCGAATTCCGAGTCGGGTCATCGTGGGTAGATTGGGAGTCACTTGTGAGTTTCAAGGGAGGGGTTTTCACCCTCATCAACTAATCAGTTATCATCTAACTTGTTAGTTAGAAGCCATGATTTATGTAGGTTTTTGTCTACTTTCGTCATGAACGAACCGCACGAATTCCGAGTCTACTCGGCGTGGGCAGATAAGGAGTCACCCGTGAGTTTCGGGGGGAGGGCTTGTACCTCCATCATTCCGAACAGTTATCATCTAGCTATGATAGCTAGATGCCTTGATTTATATGGATTTAACCCACTTTCGTCAAGAACGAATCGCACGTCCAACCACGCTGTTGAGCCGCTGTGAGTGGCCCAAATCGCTACTTTTGCAAAAAGTCTACTCGATAAAATCGTTTATCATTAATTTTAATGGGGGAGAAAATTAAAATGACTAATCCGATCATTGAAACCGATCTGGCAGAAGTTCTGGGACAAATAAATCAAAAACTAGATAAACTTTCTACAGACGTTACGGATCTTAAAATAGGTCAAACTAAATTAGAAGGCAAGATTGAAGCGATAGACGAAAAACTCTCAGGCAAAATTGAAGCGGTAGATGAAAAACTCTCAGGTAAGATTAATGCTCTTGATACTAAAGTCGAACAGCTAGATAAACGTATTGGGAACAGCGAGTTAACTAATCGGGGTATTTTAGTCGGTTTGGTCGTAATTATTCTTGGCGGTGCAGCTAAACTGTTTGGTTTAATTGGTAGCTAAATCGTAGAATGTGAACTACCGAACGCTTGATAAATTTAATTATGTTGTGCAATATATTCACAACGTCAATCTCCCTCACAGTTTATGTTGTAGACGTTATAGACGAGATAACAAAGATTAAAGCGTCGGCTTCCTCTAAGTACGGGACAAAAAATCAAACAGAAGCTTGCAAAAGAATACAGGAAAAGGGTTTGATTGAAAGTAACTACACTCAAACCGAACCCTATGAATCAGATTATCTTACTTCGGCAAACCTTGAAACCACTTTTAGGGTGGCACGGCGCAAGACTAAATTTCCTCGCCTTGTTTCTCATTGCACTACTAAGGGTAAAGACAATTAATTTAGTAGAATTGGCAACTGGCTTTAGAAGTAATGCAAAAACAGAATCTAATTACAAACGGCTACAACGCTTCTTTCGTAGTTTCGATTTAGATTATGTTGTCATTGCCAAAGCGGTCGTGACCTTAATGGATATACCTCAACCTTGGGTGCTAAGTACCGATAGAACCGAATGGTCTTTTGGCGCGAAACGGTTCAACATTCTTCTGTTAGGAGTGATACACAATGGCGTTGCATACCCGTTAGTATGGGAAATGCTGGAGAAGAAGGGAAATTCCAATAGCGATGAAAGAATGGACTTACTTGAGCGTTTTTATTCTATATTCCCTGATGCGAAGGTAGCTTATGTTACTGGCGACCGCGAATTTATTGGTAAGACTTGGCTCTCGTATCTTTTGATTGAACCAACAATTCGATTTAGATTAAGAATTAGAGCAAGCGATCGCATTAATGATGGACGAAAAGAACTCAGAGCATCAATTATCTTTGCTCATCTCCAACCTGGACAGACTCAAGTTTTATCGGGAAAAAAACTTGTTTGGGGACGTAAGGTTTATGTCTCTGCTTTGCGTCTGGATAATGGTGAGTTACTAATTGTGATTACTCCCGACTTTTGTAACACAGCAATTTCTGACTATGGACAGCGATGGGGTATTGAAACCTTGTTTGGAATGTTTAAGACCAGAGGGTTTTGTCTAGAATCGACTCACTTCAATAATTCTGAACGATTGAGTAAATTGTTGGCTTTGATGGCTTTAGCTCTGTGTTGGGCTGTCAAAACAGGAGAGTGGTTGCACCAAAATTGCCCGATTAAAATCAAAAAACATGGAAGATTGGCAAAGAGCATTTTCCGTTATGGTCTTGATTATTTGCGCTCTATTGTTACCGATTTAGACCTGAAACAAAAAGAGTTTCTCTTCTCCCTAAAATTTTTGTCCTGTACTTAGCGGCTTCCTACCCATTAACCAGCATAGTAGTAGATTTCTTACGTCCTCTACTACTACGTCTTACAGTGCTGAATTAAAATTAAAGCGCGGCTTCCCGCCGTAGGTCTAAATCTATCTCTTACGATCTACTAGAAAAGCTCGGCTCGGCTTTCGACTCCGAAGCGGGAA
>JAIMKV010000022.1 GCA_020692205.1 Myxosarcina sp. GA_180221_E-2-1-MAG-40_15 | reverse complement strand
CAACGGTTAGAATTTCCAATCCTGACTATATTTCTGGATAGTCATTTCCAAGATGCCTCTCATTAATGAGAGGCATCTCTTTTTGTATAGTTTTTTGAGCTGATGATATTAGACTCTGAAATAAGATACTTTTTAAAGTTACGTAGGGTTACAAATTAGATCTAACTGTTACACAAAACAACTAAGCAAATATTAAATGCTTGTATAGTAATATACCTCTCAGCTTAAAAACAGGTATTAAGATCTTCGGCTGAAATACAGAATAGTTGAGACAAATCAGCCATGATTACCAACACCGTAGCTTATACCATTGTCGCGATCGCTTACGTTGCTTTTATTGTCGGTACTTGGCTTATGTTTACCATATAACTAAACTACTCGGAAAATAAACGGATAACGAAAAGATTTATCTGGGGTTTGTAGGCATTGAACAACTGCCCAAATTGACAAACCCCAGTGTAGAATAAGCCAAATAGGACCTAATACAAAGCCAGCCAAACCAAAGGAGAAAAATGACATTATGGCAATAATGCCTCCGATTAACCAAACATTTAAGTGAAAATTAATTGCTTCCTTGGCATTATCTTGAACAATCAGATCTTCAGAAACAGCAAGAATAGCGATTGGAATTCCGATTGATAAAACTAGGGCGCTAATAAAAACTGAGCCATGTGCTAAAGCCGAAAGTAGTTTGCGCTTATCCGAATTAGATTGTGTCTGCATTTTTTTCCTTGATGTGTAAATAGAAGATACTGAATAATTAAATATTATCGTTTGCTAGGTAGTTTAAGCAGTAGAGATAGAGATTTTACTGGGCTTAATTTAGCTCAATCAAGTTAAAAGATGGCTGGTAATTCAAGCAATCAGATTAACTTTTTAGACATTGAAGCAAATAAAAAGCACCCAATTATTGATTATGGATGCTCGATAATCAGAATACAGCTCAGCTATTTTATTTAAATCCTACTGCTGCCTGCCAAACAAAAGCCAAAGCCAAGAAAAATACAGGAATAATCGGTAGCACATCTACCAAAGGTTTGAACATAGCATAAGCTTCTGGCAAATCTGCCAAGATCATTGCAGCTTCCATATATCTTTATACCTTCCAACAATTTTCTTAAAATATAATAAAAATATTATCATAAATTTGGCTCAGAGATTTTGAGCGACAATAAATATCTGTTCTCTAAACTAAATAGCTTACAATCATTCCTGCTAACAAAATAAAACCCAGCCAAACGTTTTGTCCTAAAACTTTGCCATACATGGCAGAGGCAATGTGAAGCTTACGTAGGTTTATATACTGCCAAACCCAGCCAACAGAAGCCAGGGATAGGCTAAACCAAAAAGCTGAACCTAGAGCCAGTTTGATACCCAGGTAAGCAAGCAAACCAACAGTAATCAAGTAAAAAATGCCGATCGCTTCTGGGGTGTATTTGCCAAAAAAAATCGCACTAGAATTAATTCCCACTTTTAAATCATCTTCGCGATCGCTTAAAGCATATCCAGTATCAAAACCAAGAGTCCAAGCTACTGTCGCACCCCAAAGTAACCAGGTTGCAGATTCGATCTTTCCTGTCACTGCTGTCCAGCTAATTAACACGGCAAAACCCCATGCCAAAGACAAAGCTAGTTGAGGCACTGGAAAAACTCTTTTAGCTAAAGGATAAAACACAATAAAAGGAACAGCGGCAACGCAAAGTGCAAAGCTAAGCGGTTTGAGATAAAAAGCTAGTAAGGCAGCACAGCCAAGAGCGATCGCCAAAATAACCATGCCAATTTTGAGCGAAAGAGCGCGAGATGCTAAAGGTCGAGATTTAGTTCGATCAACCTGAGGGTCAAGATCTCTGTCCCATAGATCGTTAACCACACAACCAGCGGCACTAGTCGAGAGAGTTCCTAAAATAATTACTCCTACCAAGGGTAATGGAGGAGTTCCTTGGGCTGCAAGAAATACGGCCCACAGCGCAGGTATCATCAAAATTAATCTTCCTGCTGGCTTGTCCCAACGCAAGAGACGAATTACTTTTTGCCAAGTTGGTTCACCAGTTGAGCGATATTGAGTCATGCTAAATAAGTTTTGCTTGATGCCGAATAATTTTGGGCTTAATATTAATAAATATTTTTAAAATCTTAAGGGGATCTGCTCCTTAGTGCAAAATCCATGAGATTATATAAAGCATCTGGATACTAACGTTTGGCTTGGCGAATATCATACTATTTAAGTGTTTTTCAGCTTAATTTTAGCTATAAATCTGCCTTAAAAGCCAATCATCAGCACTTACAATTATCATGAACCAACAGATTATTGCAGCGATCGATATCGGCACTAACTCAATTCACATGGTAATTGTGCGAATAGACCCTTCACTCCCTGCTTTTACCGTAATCGCCAAGGAAAAAGCTACGGTTCGTTTAGGCGATCGCGATTTAGCAACAGGTAAACTAACCCCAGAAGCGATCAAACGTTCCCTCGATACCTTGAAGCGATGTCAGGAATTAGCAACTAGTCTTCAAGCAGAACAAATAATTGCCGTTGCTACCAGTGCGACCAGAGAAGCCCCCAACGGAGGGGACTTTTTACGTCAGATTGAAGCAGAATTGGGCATAGTAGTTAATCTTATTTCGGGCAAAGAAGAGGCTCGACGAATTTATTTGGGTGTGTTGTCGGGAATGGACTTTAATGAACAGCCTCACATCATTATTGATATTGGTGGTGGCTCAACCGAGCTAATTTTGGCAGATATCCATGAACCTCGCTTTTTAAGCAGCACGAAAATTGGTGCTGTCCGTTTAGCTAAAGAATTTGTGACCACAGACCCAATTAGTGACAGTGAATTAAAAGTATTGAGAGCCTACATTAAAGGGATGCTGGAGCGTCCTGTGGATGAGATTTGGCATAACCTACAGCTCAATGAAGTTCCTCGCACTATTGGCACTTCTGGTACGATTGAGACTATTGCCATACTCCACGCTAAAGATGAATTGGGCATAGTTCCCGATCCTCTCAATGGCTATGAAATTGCCTACAAAGACATCGAAAAAATCGTCAAAAAGCTGGCGAAAATGAGCTACAAAGAACGGCTAGAAGTGTCTGGTCTATCGGAAAAACGAGCCGAAATTATCGTGCCAGGAGCGGTTATTTTGCTTGAAGCAATGACTCTGCTTAAGTTAAATTCGATTACCATTTGTGAGCGATCGCTACGAGAAGGCATGATTGTTGATTGGATGTTGACTCGTGGTCTGATTAGTAGTCGATTACGTTACCAAAATGAGGTCAAAAATCGCAACGTAATTAAAATTGCCCAAAAATATCACGTAGATTTAGATTATGGTCACAGGGTAGCTAAGTTTGCCCTCAGCATTTTTGATCAGCTACAGGGATTGCTGCACTCTTGGCATGAGGCAGAAAGAGAACTGTTATGGTCTGCTGCGATGTTACACAACTGTGGAGTTTATGTAAGCCATTCCTCCCATCACAAGCATTCTTATTACTTAATTCGCAATGCTGAACTACTTGGGTTTACCGAACTAGAATTGGAATTAATTGCCAATATTGCCCGCTATCATCGCCGCAGCAAACCCAAGAAAAAACATGAGCCTTATCAAAAATTACCTCACAAGGACTATCAACTAATGGTGCGGCAGCTAAGCGCAATTCTGCGCTTAGCAGTAGCTTTAGACCGTAGAAACAAAGGGGCGATCGCCTCAGTAAATTGCCAGTACGATGAAAATAATCGTTCTCTTGATTTCCAGATCCACCCCACGGAGATCGGTGATCAGTGTTCCCTGGAGTTATGGAATCTCAGTTATAAAAAAGAAGCATTTGAGGAAGAATTCGGCGTAGAATTGGTAGCGACTATCTCTCACAGGCTTCCTGTCGCTCAATAACTAATATTAATGAAATGAAGCAAAAACTTTCTTTCGGTTTGATTTGGTTAGCTTTAGTAATTTATGCAGTTGCTGCTTCTTTTTTTACCACACAACAAGGAGATTTAGATTTAATTGTTAATCTCTCTCTGGGTAAATTGTCAGGAATCAATCCAATCGTTACGGCAATTTTCTACATCATGGGGATAATTCCTTGGGTATATGCTGCTTTTATCTTATTTGACCGTACAGAGCAAAAAATCTCGCCCTATCCTTTTTTTATCGCTTCGATTGGAGTTGGTGCATTTGCTTTGCTGCCTTACTTCGCGCTACGCCAACCTAATACTGCCTGGAATGGAGACAAAAACTGGTTACTCAAGCTTCTCGATTCTCGTCTAATGGCAATTATCTCATCCGTAACCATTGTCGTGCTTTTAGTCTGGGGTTTGACACAGGGAAACTGGACAGATTTTATGAATCAATGGCAAACTAGCCAATTTATTCATGTGATGAGTATAGACTTTTGTTTATTATGTCTTTTATTTCCTGCTATGTTGGGCGACGATATGAAACGCCGAGGCATAAATGCCGATAAATGGTTTTGGCTAGTGGCATTAGTACCATTATTAGGATCTTTGACATATTGGTGTGTTCGTCCGCAATTATCCGAGGTAGCTGTAACCTCACAATCAACGGCTAGCTAACTGTTTGATTGAGTTAGTTAAATTCTCGATCGCGAATAATATTTTCCGTTAATTCAGCTAGTTCGCTCAATTCTAGTTCTAATTTACTAGCCTGCTGTTCATAGTTTAATTTTTTAGCGATCGCAGCGCGAGCTAAATCTTCACGATTTTGTTGTAAAGCCTTTTTAGCTACTCTGTGCCAGGTTTGTACTTCGGCGATCGCTTGTTGATATTGAGGCTGTACCTGATTCCAGACAGACTTAATATCGATTAAGGTTTCTGCTGTTAGTTGTTCGGAAGTACGATGATCTCTACCTTTAATTGCTTGTTTAATTGGTTCATATAGTTGGGAAATATCAAGCTCGCTAATAACAGGGAAATAGTTTCTAACTTGCTTACTATCGCTAATGCCTGTTTTACACCAGCTAGTAAAGTGTTCGCAGTTGTTAAATAGCAAATTATAATCGTTCTCGCCGACTCGGCTTTTAGCTCTTTCGACAACCACATCCCGAATGTAGCCAAACCCATCGCTATATTCAGCCACATATACTGGGTTGCCCTGAGTAAACTCTGCATAAGCAGTTTGTTCAATAATTTCGCTAGGCTTACGATAATGAATTACTGTACCATCACCGCAATCGATACCATAATGTTTATACAGTGCCTGCAACTGTCCTAAATTTCGATATACGTAGATACAATCGCCTTTCGCCATTAAGTATTTATTTAATTTAATTATTGAGTATTTGCGATGCCTAATTCTCGTTTCAAAAGATTGATAGATTTCTCGCCAATATAGCTATCAGTACTGATAACATCAGGAATCCGAATCAAATCCTCTCGCATCGCCATAATTTCTGCCTTGACTAAATCATAACTCGTATAGCCAGTAATAATCGTATGAGCAGCCCTAATTACAGCCCGTAGCCGATCGCGATCGCTCACCGAAGAAGTCAATACCAGCAAATCATCTCCCCTTTGACTGTTGACAATACTAGAAGCAACGCTTAAAGTACCTTCGCTAAGGCTAACAATACCCAGACAAGCTTGAGAAGGCAAAGCTTTAATAATCTCCAATTCCTTATTAAAATCATACATATCAATCGGAATTACTCGAAAAGAGTTTGGTGGGACAATTGCCAATACTTCCTGAATAAAATAACGATTAGTCACCAGTGTCCCGAAATTAACTTCTGCCAAAATTTGCGGGAGCTTTTCTAATTCAATTAATTCAATCTCAATGGAGAATGAATTTTTTAACTCTTGCTGGATCATCTCCCCTGCGCCAATATCTCTTCGGGGAACAGTAACCACAACCCGTTCGCAACAGCTAATGCGCCAGTCTATCTCTTCAATGAATAGTTCTTTGACTTGATCTATGGTGCAGCCCAAGTTCAAAACCCGATCAATACTTTCTTTAATGACGTTGACGGAAGCAGCCACAGGAGAGTCCGACTTAATCGTATTTTCTCGTTCGTATAGTTTTACATAAATACCCGATCCCGCGATCGATTCTACTAGTCCGCTTTCTTCTAACTGTTGATATACTTTGCTGATGGTATTACGGTGCAACCCAGTAATCATTGCTAATTGTCTGGTGCTGGGTAAACGATGAGCTGGGGGATACTGTCCCGAAGCGATCGCAAATTGGATCTGAGCAAATAGTTGCTTAGAGGCTGGTACGTCGCTATCTGACTGGATTTGGAAGTTCAGCATTGAAATTAAGCGTACAGGAAAACTTTTATGTGCGCTATTGTAGGCGCAAAATTCGTTTCTTACTTTAAATAATTAATAATCATTTACTCCCAACCTGACTCAGCTTTGTTTAGATTAACTTTAAGCAACTTCTAATTGATATTCAATGCGAAAGCGTCTAACTAGAGTTTTTTCTCCCTGTGTGTAATCGTCAAACTTTACCTGTGTTAAACCTAATTGTTCAAAGTAAGCTAATTCTTCTTTGGTCAAAGGAAAAGGTAACCTGGTTACTGGCTCGTTGGCATCTCTACCACGACAGATAACCAATAATGTTCCTTGAGGAGCAAGAAGTTGGCTGATGCTTTCTATTCCCCGAGGTCTAACCTGAGCAGGTAAAGACTGAAGCGTATAGGATTCGAGAACAAAATCGAACTTGCTTTGGTTAATCTTAGTCGGCTGTAACAAATCGTCGACTAAGTAATTTACTTGAGAATCAGGAAAGCGTTTTTGACACCAAGCAATAGCCGTCGGTGAAATATCAAACCCAGTTACGGTAAAACCCAATTCTGCCAAAGCTTCAGCATCATCACCCAAGCCACACCCAACAACAGAAGCAGTTTTTCCCTGCCCCCGAACGTCATGTTGCTCAATCCAATCAGCTAAATTGGCATTAACCGTCAAGTTTGCCCAGGGAATAGCTGACTCATCTCCACTGGCTCGACTATATAACTCTTCAAACCACCCTGTAGGGTCGTTGCGAGCAAAAGATTGTTGAGCCAGTTCTTGTGCTATACTTCGGTTTTCGTTGGTCATAGTTTCAGTAATTCCTCCCAAAACGCTAGGTTAATTAACTTTTACTACTAATTTTTAACCAAATACTTTGCTCAAACACATCTAGCTGTCAGCAGTCAACGGCGCAAGACTTAAGTTTCCGAATCTGAGGATGGAATCTCCATAAAAGTGGGGGACAAGAAAGCAACTACTGCACCCAGCAAAAAGCCAATAATATTACGAAACAAAGGTAGAAATTCAGGAGTACGAATTACTACAGGTCCCATACCAAAAGCAATAAAGAGAATTCCCCACAGGGGAGACATAATCAGACCCCACTGCCAGGCAATGACCTGATCTTTATTACGAGGAATAACGGCAACGCCTAAAATTACCCCTCCTACAATAGAGCTGATCAAAGTTAAAATCCACTGCTCTTGAGGTAACCCAGGTACGGCAATACAACCATTTTTTTGTAAACATCCTTGAACTGATTCTAAGGCTTCGACAATTGCATTGTTTTCACCGTGTTCTCGAATGTAATACATATTACCAAAGCGGGTTTGTAGTTCAATCCAGAAATTACGGGGTAATAATTCATAAACATCGTCACCAATACTAAAAGCTAGTAGGTTGCCTCCTCTGCCATCGGCCACCAGCAAAATACTTTTTTCGTCAAGACCCCAGAATTTTTTGACTGCACGACCAGGAGAGCGATCATATTGAGTCAATACGCGCATTTTCCAGCCTGTTTCTGCTTCAAATTCTTCTAGATTCTCGACTAGTGATTCTTCTTGCAGTGTGGGTAAAAAGTTGGCTAAATCCACTACTGGTGTTACTTCATCGGGTAATAATTCTGGGTTGTTAACTGCCAAAGCTGGTGAAGTGAACCAAGAAGCCAAGACTAGGAAACAAACCCCCAACATAAGCAGCGATCGCTGTATCAATCTATTTACCATGATTATTTGGTTTAAAAATTTATGAGTATACAATTTCAGCTTGATAAAAATGCTCTTATTTTCGTTACATTTATTAACCTTATTCTAAGATTATCAGTAATTAGTGGTATTGAGTACTATCATCCATCAGAATAATTTTTAAATTTTATGGGCAACAATCGCAATTAACTCAAATTTCCAGATTGAGCTGAAATAGAAATAATTGTGCCAGTTGATTAATCCTGAGATTCTCTCGGAAATGTGGGGGGAGAAATATCTCTTAATTTAGCTGAAACTGGAGGATTAATACTTTGAGGATTGCGCCATACTTTCCAAGCAGCTCTAACTCCTGCTACTAATCCACGGCTGTTCTGCTGTACTTGCTCTACCTGCTGCTTGGCATTAACTAAACCGCGATCAACCTGTTTAACTACTCCCGTCGCATTGCTGATTCCTTGATTAATGTCATCAGTGAGTTCCCCCACTTCTTTTCCTGTTAGGCGAATTGCTTCGAGGGTAGGTGGAAATTCTCGATTAAGAGTATCGAATAATTTTTCTGCACTACGGGCAGCTCGAGCCACTTCTTGTAAAGTGGGAATAGTTACCAGTAAAACAGCAAACAGGCTAAAAGAAACTAGCAGCAAAGACAATCCTAGCCAAAATAAAGGGTCTATCATAAAAATTGAGCGTGAAAGCGCATCTTTCAATTTTAAAGGCGATCGGTGATAGACGAGTTGAGATCTTGATTGATGGAGTTAATTTTGGGGACTTTGGTAGTTGCACGACTTGCTTCAATTCCAGCAGCGATCGCTTCCCGTAACCGCTCTAATGTGCCTTCCCAATTATTTAGAGTAGCTTCGGATAGGCGATCTGCCTGTAACTGGAGACTAGAAGTTAGGTCTTCGGCTAATTCTGGTAAAGCATCAGCCGACTTTTTAAGTACTTTTCGAGTTTCTTTGCCTGTACGTGGTGCAATTAACAGCCCTAATACAGTACCGGCTGCACTACCAATCATCAATCCACCAATAAAAACTCCCGTTGGATTTGGCTTCGACATAGTATTTATCTCCTCTCCCCGATTTGATTAACTTAAGCTTATCAGTTGAATAAACGATCAAGACATCAATCAGCACTTGATTTGATGCAACTGCTTTTAGAAAACTATCAGGTAGAATAGCAAATGCAGTGAAATTCCATCTGACATTTAAATTATAGATAAATCAAGCGCAATCATCATGTCTTCCAAATAATCATCAACGTCAACGACAGATCAGATATGTATAGATATTTTAATGAATCAGCTACATAACGCCTTTACTTTATTTTTAAGTTTACTGGTGGAAGCAATGCCCTTTTTATTGCTGGGAGTATTGCTTTCAAGTTCTCTATTATTTTTCATTAATGAAAAACAGTTAATCGCCCAGTTACCAAAAAATCCTTTTTTGGGCGCAGCTGTCGGTAGCTGTGTCGGCTTTTTATTTCCTGTCTGTGAATGTGGTAATGTTCCCGTAGCTCGGAGATTATTGTTAGCAGGGGTTTCTCCTGCCGTTGCTATATCATTTCTTTTAGCAGCACCAACGATAAATCCCATCGTAATTTGGTCTACTTGGGTTGCTTTTGGCGATCGCCCTAGTCTAGTAATTTTTCGAGTATTATTTTCTTGGACAATTGCGACTACAGTTGGCTGTGTTTTTAGTATTCAAAAAGATGTCCGTTTCCTGTTGCAAGATTCATTTGCTAAAAGGTTAAAGCCAGTTAAATCTTGTCAGCCAGAACCAGCTCAGTTAATCTCGCCATTGTTGCAGTCTGGTAGTTTTATCATTGAACAAGGTCAATCTTTACCATTGGAAAGTTATTGGTCAACAACTATAGCTAAAAGCCCAACTTTAGCTTTTAAATCTAAATTACAGCCTTTTTTTGATAACGTAATCCAAGAATTTAGTGAATTGGGGGGAATGTTGGTTTTTGGTAGTGCGATCGCCGCAATTATTCAAGTTTTTGTTCCTCGCGAACTAGTTTTGAGTCTTGGTCAAGATACTACAACTTCTATTTTGGCAATGATGCTGTTGGCAGCAATTGTCTCTATTTGTTCAACAGTCGATTCTTTTTTTGCCTTGTCTTTTGCTGCTACTTTTACTAGTAGTTCTTTATTAGCTTTTTTAGTATTTGGTCCTACTATAGACATCAAGAGTATCGGCTTAATGGCATCAATTTTTAAACCAAAAATAATTGTTTATATGCTTACTTTGATTGCCCAATTAACTTTCATTTTTACTTTAGTCTACAGTTACTTTTTCTAACGTGGTTAATTGGTGTGGTGAAGACGGTAATGATATTTAATCATATTGTTCGTCGCTACTGGCTATTAGTTCTTTTGCTCAAAAATATTTTCATACACTAATGATTCTCGACAAGTCACTCAGATCAAATTCTTCCCAGAATAAACCTAATTTTCCCTTGGTCTGGATCGATGGATTAGCTTTATTAAGTTGGGGAATTTTGCTATTAAAGTATGCCATCACAGGACAATACAAATTATTGATTCACCCAAATTATTATGGATTGGTATTAGGCAGCGCAATCCTGTTGCTCGCTTTAGGTATGATCAAAGTAAAATTAATTTTAGCTCGTAGCTATGGAAATAGCAGCGAACATATTAGTCTTTTTCCTCCTGGTTTTGGCAGCGGCTTGTTGTTGATAGTTGCGATCGCAGCACTCTTAATTCCACCCCAGATTTTAACCAGTCAAACTGCCCTCAAACGGGGAATTAGCGATATTTCTATGAGTAGTTCTCAACCTCAGGCTTTTCGCGTAGCAACCAAGCCAGAAGCGCGCACATTAATTGATTGGATTAGAACAATTAACGCCTATCCTGAACCTGATGCTTACAGCGGGCAACCAGCTAATGTTAGCGGTTTTGTCCTGCATTTAAAGGAACTTCCCGATAATTACCTGATGCTGTCTCGGTTTGTGATTACCTGTTGTGCGGTGGATGCATATCCCATTGGCATTCCTGTAAAACTAGAAACTAACCGTAGGGATTATTCTCCCGACACGTGGTTAGAAATTCAAGGTGAAATGATCGCCGAAACTATCCCAAGTAAAGATCGAATCGACTCGAACATTACTGAACAACGTTCTTTAGTTTTAGCTGCTAAAGCGATTAAATCAATCCCTACTCCTGCCGATCCTTATAGTTATAAATAACCAATCAGCAGATGAACACAGAAAAGCAGTTACAACCAATTGATCAGCTAGCGATCGCCTTAATGATACTTTTGGCTTTGATTATGGGATTTTTAATTTGGGGCAATAATGCTTGCGATCGCAACTGTATTTTTCATCCAGGGGCAAGAGTAAGTGCTTTTAATTGGCAAAATAAAACAATAGGTAGGGAAGATCGCGCTTTTGTCTTGAGTTTTAATCGCCCGATGAATCACGATAGCGTTGAACAAAATTTAACCATTACTCCGCCTCTTCCTGGTAAGATAAGCTGGTCTGGTTTAAGACTAGCTTATACTTTAAAATCTCCTGCACCCTATGGGGAAACTTATCAGGTATCTTTAGCAGGTGCAACAGATAGATTTAGCGATCAAGAACAAGCCGGAACAACCATCAAGCCTTTTCAGGGTGAATTTCGTAGTCGCGATCGCGCTTTTGCCTATATTGGTACTCAAGGGGTAGAACAAGGGAAGTTAATTTTATTTAATTGGACACAACAGCAATCGGAAATTCTCACTCCCGATGATTTAACCGTATTTGATTTTGAACCTTATCCTCAAGGCGATCGCATCCTATTTTCGGCTGCCGATACTCAGCTAGGTACTAAGGGAGTTCAAAATTTGCAACTCTACAGGGTAAATACAGGCTTGAATGCTAAATCAGCGAATAAGCCGCAAATAGAATTAATTTTAGATAATCAGCAATATCAAAATAACAAGTTTGACTTAGCCAGAAATGGTCAGGCAATTGTGGTGCAGAGACTGAACCGTTACAACCCTGCTGAATACGGCTTATGGATGATTGCCGATAATCAGCCGCCACAACTAATAACTGATGGTCAAATTGGCGATTTTTTAATTGCCCCAGATAGTCAAACTGTAGCAGTGGCCCAGGGGGAAGGGATTGCTTTATTGCCTTTAGCAGCCGATGCTGAACCGCTAGACTTTTTACCGAGATTTGGTCAAGTTCTAGATTTTACTGCTGATGGTACGGGAGCAGCAATGATTGACTATAATACCGATAACGCCAAATTACGCTACACGCGATCGCTATTTTACGTCAACAATCAAGGAATCCAACAAGAACTTTTGAAAACTGATGGTTCAATTCAAAATTGTCAGTTCGATCCTACGGCAACTCATCTCTACTGTTGGTTAACCGAATTACAACAAGGACAGGAATATATTGAAAAACCTTACATAGCCGAAATCGATCTCAAAACTAAACAAGCTAAAACTCTCCTCTCTTTGGCAGAATATCAAAATAGCAAATTGAGTATTGCACCAGATGGATTGGGAATTATCTTTGAGCGATCTCTTTCCAATGCAGTGATTGATTTTGAAAGCAATAAAAGTATTTGGTTACTAATTCCTGCTGACGCTCAGGCAAATTCGCTGGCTAATGCTGAAAAATTGCCCTTTATCGGTTTTCGTCCCCAGTGGTTGCCGTGAACATGGTGTTGTCTCTAATCGTGGTGCTTGCGATCTATATTCTCTAATTAAGTATTCAAATGACGACTAATAGAATTGTCATCTCCATACCAATCAATCTAGATAGTAGAGAAATTGCTTCTGTCTCAGTCAGTAGGTATGGTCAAGATTATGAATTTATTGATCGAGTGTTGCGATCAATAGCTACGAATGAGAGTTGCGAAATTGAGATCGGCGAGCGCGTAGCGGCGACTGTGTTTAATCGCGATGCTAGTCTTACTCATGCTGTTAAATTTACAGGAGATAAAATTAATGCTGCCACGCTACAAAAAATAGATGATCATCAACAGGTTATTTATTTAATTTCTACTGCTATAGGATACGATGCCTGTCTACAAATCGCTAGATTTGCTCAAATTTTGCTCAAGATCGGGGGAATTACCATTAAAGTCGAGTCGGCAGGAATTGTCCATGAAAAGAACCGCTGGTTAGCTAATTATGATTCCGATGATGTATTTGAGATTTATTCTCTATTTGTAGCGTTAGTAGAAGCAGACGATTATTATTACTCCTGTGGGATGCACAACTTTGGTAAAGCTGATGTGGCAATAGATATTGCTGAAGACATTGGTTTGGCAATTTATGTGATGAACGTGTTTAATTACTATCGTTTAACTGAGTCGCCCATTTTGCAAGACAGTCATGCTTTTCAACCTGATATTGAATCTCCAACCTATCAGATAGAATGGATCCAAGACGATCAAGCTGAGACGAATAGTCCGCTATTCAACTCCTATGGAAGATGGTACTTAAAGCGCCTTAAGGAACAAAATTATCATTTAAAAATAAATAATTAAGCGTCCAAAATTTAGTCAAGATACTCTTAACTTCATTCCTGTAATATTTTTAATTAATCCAATTCAGTCTTCTCAGCTATTGGTCATTAATTTTACCCACAGCAGCTAATGGTTTTGGCATTTTTCTGCTGCGCCAAGATTATCTACTTTGTTAGTTTAACTGCACAATGTCAGTAGAACTATTATGCGATCGCCATACCAATCAAAATCTAATCGATTACATCTAGCAATCTGTCCTTTTTTCAACGCCTTCCGCGGTGTACCGCTCACTCTTGGGAATCAAAAAAACAATCTATTGCTAAAATCATTTCTCTAATCATAGAAGGTGCTGGAAAATACAGAGCTTGGATCAATCAGAAAATCAAGAGTGATGCAATAATATCAAAAGATTAACTTATAACTTATAGTAGAATTGAAAATTCTCTAACTGAGGTAGATTAAAATACGCTAGTAATTTTATGCTACAAACAAACGTCAACCATCTTCTATATCTTAACTAAATTAGCTTATAGTAATAACAATTATTCGCGATCGCCGATAGTTGCTGTTTAAAGCGTTCCCTAAAAATGTATATTTAATTACTTTTTGTCCACTAGCAGATTTTTTCCTTCCTTAATTGCCATACTGATAGTTAAAAAATAGTTTAACTGCAATCACATTCTATTTCTAAATATTAATATCTATTTAAAAAGTAAAGTCTACTATGTCGTTGACCACAAAATTATTAAATCTAATCGGGTTAAAAAAAACCAACAAAAAGTTACCTTATTGGCTGAAAATAAGTACGAAAGTTCCACAGTGTATCTACTATTTTGGACCGTTTAATAGCTTTTCAGAAGCTAAGTCATTACAGGCTGGCTATATCGAAGATTTGATGGAAGAAGATGCTCAAGGCATACACATTGAATTAGAACAGCGATCGCAGCCTGAAAAACTGACTATCTCTGAAGATGATATTTTCTAGTTATTTAAAAGCTCTTTGATTTTGAATACCATTTCTGTTCGAGAATTAACTTCTAACTTAATAAACATTCTTTTGAGAGCTTGTTTAACCGTATTTTTAGTAATCCATAACTCTTGAGCAATAGAATTATTAGTTAAACCTTGAGCCACTAAATTGGCAATTTGAATCTCTCTTGGCGTTAGCTTGACCTTACTTAATAATAACTCCCTCGCTTTTGGCGATGATCGCAATTTGGCAAGACAAGCCGACAGATGAAGACATACTGCGCCTAAACTAGCTAAGTCAAAGTAATTAAAAGCCTGACTGTCTCCAACACGAGCAAAGTGAACTGTACCAATTAAATTCCCACTACCCACAATTGGCCCTGTCATAATGTGTTCATGAGCATATTCTGCACAGCAGCGTTGATACAGTTTGCTTTGTTTCCATTGCCCTGCAGGTAAAACCAACTCCTCGTGGGCTGGGGCATGATAATCTAAAACATATTTTAAAACAGGATCGACAGACTTACCGATCGCATCATACCTTTCGACAAAGTCACTACTCACTCCCACCACATCAAAGCTAGCAAGATTGTTTTGCTCATCTAATAAATACAGTCCCCAGCGCTGCACGCCAAAATGCTCACTGATATTGTCCATCAAGCAGCTGCTTAATTCTGCTTCTGTTGATGCAGCAGCTAAATTTCTAAATAGACTCTGTAAAGATTCAACCATCAAATATCCACAAACTAATAATCAGAGGCTAGCAACAACTTTGCCTCAATCCTCATCATTATCCTCTTGATCAAGACTACCCACTTGGGGACTATCTCAGTACTAAAGCTTGCAGTTACTATCTTATAAATTAATTGTTTAGCAGTACTTAATCATGAATCAGCTACATATTGGATTTCTAATTTATCCTGAAGTAATTCAGCTTGATGTAACCGCAGCTTACCAAGTTCTCAGTTTTCCCCCAAACATCGAGACGTATCTAATTGGCAAGACATTAAAACCTGTCGTGAGTAACGAAGGTTTGACTTTGACTCCCACAGTAGATTTTAACAATTGCCCTCAATTCGATGTAATTTGTGTCCCTGGCGGAGGTATGGGACAAGTTGAGGTGATGCAAGACCAAGTAACTTTAGAATTTTTACAACGTCAGACGAAAGAAGCTCAATATATCACTAGCGTCTGCACGGGTTCGCTGATTTTGGCTGCTGCGGGTTTGTTAGCAGGCTATCAAGCTACTTGTCATTGGGCATTTCGCGAACAGTTGGCGATGATGGGAGTAGAAGTTGTTCCGCAACGAGTGGTGATCGATAAAAATAGAATTACAGGCGCAGGGGTTACTTCGGGAATTGATTTTGGTTTAACTTTGTTGGGTTTACTGTGTGGTGCAGATACCGCTCAAATGGCTCAATTAATGATGGAATATAATCCTCAACCACCTTACAATTCTGGTACTCCAGACACAGCAGATTCTCAAACTGTAGAATCCTTACTCGAAGCAGGAAAACCCCTAATTGATGCCTTTAAAAGACAAACTCAATCCAGTTGCTGAACCTGAGTCTGGTGCTTTTACTGAGTTTGTCGCACGCCGTTCTTTACATTTCTTAAACTTTTGATTGCCAAAAAATGGGCAGATCAATCAAAGGTATCTTGGCACTATCAGCAGCTTCCCAGCCTTACTCGCTTTCTCCAGAAACCTAGAAAAGAAACTTAATATACGTTCTCATAAAATGTCTGCCAGAATCAAAATTATAGTCCTTAAACGGTATTTTTTGATACACCGTAATGCACTAACAATAGGTCTAAGTTTTTACACTTATTGGTTGAAAATTTTGCAGCATTGGCAGATTTAAATACTGCTGAACTTGAATCAATATTTTTGAGGTTATTGGAGAAAAATGAATGCTAACAAAATAGCGATCGCTGCTGGCATACTAAGTTTAGCTAGTGGTACTCTTTTCGGCTGTACGAATGCCCCTGACAAGGAAAATGCTACTAATGTAAGTATGCAGAATCAGCAGGGCAAGCAAGATGCAAAATTAGACTCGGTAGGTGTTAGCGTTGGCGATCTGAGTAACCCCTTCTTCGTGGTTATGGCCCAAGGAGCCGAACAAGCAGCCAAAGAGATTGGGGGTGAGGATACTAGAGTGACGGTGGTTTCCAGCGGCTATGACTTGAATCAGCAATTTAACCAACTGGAAAATTTCGTGGCTGCCGATACTGACATAATTGTTCTCAACGCCGCCGACAGTAAAGGAATTAGACCAGCCGTCGATCAAGCCAGAGCAGCAGGTAGTGTCGTGGTTGCGGTAGATACAGGCGTAGAAGCAGATGTAGATGCTACGGTAACGACAAATAATTTGCAGGCTGGAGAAGTAAGCTGTCAATACATCGCCGATCGCTTGCAAGGTAAGGGCAATGTAGTAATTGTTAATGGGCCTCCAGTAACTTCGGTAATTGAGCGAGTGGATGGCTGTTTAGATGTGTTATCTAAATATCCGAAGATCAAAATTCTCTCTAAAGACCAAAACGCAGAAGGAAGCCGAGATGGCGGACTGAGAGTAATGAGCGACCTGCTGACTACTTTCCCCAATATCGATGCGGTTTTCGCGATCAACGATCCGAGTGGTGTCGGAGCAGATTTGGCTGCTAATCAAGCAAAACGCGATGACTTTTTTATCGTTGGAGTTGATGGTGCGCCAGAAGCGATTGAGGCGATCGCCTCTGAAGACAGTATCTATGCTGCCACAGCGACCCAAGATCCTAGAGGAATGGCTCAAACAGCGGTTCAGGTGGGAAATAAGGTTAGGCAAGGTCAAAAACTTGAGTCAAAAGATATTTTGATTCCAGTCCAGCTGATTACCAAAGACAACGTTGATACAGCCCAAGGTTGGTAATAAGTCACAAGTCAAAAGATAAGGTAACTCTTACAAGCAGGCAGTTTTCAACTTATTTCTGACATATATTCGCAAATGCTTTTAAGCGCCTAGACAAAACTAATTACAAAAACTGGATTTCTATTCCCTATTTCCTGCCTCCGCCTATAAATTAAACAGTATTAAAAATTATTTTTCGAGGATTTATTGATGACAACAAATATTGAAACAGATTTTGATAAAAAATCGACTGTTATTCCCGTACTGGAAATGCGGGGTATTACCAAACGATTTCATGGTGTTTCGGCATTAGAAAATGTTGCTCTAACAATTTACCCAGGAGAAGTTCATGCTCTAATGGGTGAGAATGGAGCAGGTAAAAGCACCTTGATGAAGATCCTAGCTGGAGCTTATATTGCTGATGAAGGAGAGATTCGCATCAATGGTAAACCCGTAAAAATTACCGATCCAGCTTCGGCACGTCAAACGGGTATTAATTTAATCTATCAAGAACTGAATGTCGCACCTAATTTAACCGTTACCGAAAATATGTTTATGGGTAGCGAGTTGAGAAGGGGTCAATTCTTAGACCGTCAAGCTATGCAGGCAGAAGCCCAAAAAGTGCTAGACAGTTTGGGAGCTACTTTTGGCGCTAATACCATTGTTGGTAGTCTGGCGATCGCCGAACAGCAGCAGGTAGAAATTGCCCGTGCCTTAAAAGACAATAGCCGTATCTTGGTGATGGATGAGCCTACAGCAGCTCTATCCGACCGAGAAACCGAGCATTTGTTTGAGGTAATTCGCAAGCTATGCGCTGACGGCATTGCCATTATCTATATCAGCCATCGGATGGAAGAAATCTATGCCTTAGCTGACCGAATCAGCGTGTTACGCGACGGTCAATATGTTGGCAGTATCACCAGAGAAGAAATTTCGCCCCAACGCTTGGTACAGATGATGGTCGGTCGGTCGATGCAGGACTTTTACGAACATCAACGACGAACTAATCCTAGTCCAGTAGTGCTAGAAGTCAAAAATATTAGTGATGGAAGAAAGGTTCAACCAGCTAGTTTTCAACTGCATGCAGGAGAGATTCTGGGTTTAGCCGGGCTAGTAGGTGCAGGACGCACGGAAGTATCGCGGTTGATCTTTGGTGCTGACCCCAAAGTAAGTGGTGAAGTTTGGCTCAATGGCAAAAAGCTCAAAATAAATTCCCCTGGTGATGCTATTGCTGCGGGTATTGGTTATGTCCCCGAAGACCGTAAAGACCAGGGTTTATTTTTGGAAATGAGTTCCCGCAAGAATATTGGCCTCAATCGACTCAAGCAAGATGCGAAGGCTGGTTTTATTAACTGGGGTTCGGTAAATAATATTGCCAAGCAAGCGGTAGAAGACTTTAATATCCGACTCGCTAACTTAGAAATTAGAGCGGTGGATCTCTCTGGAGGAAATCAGCAAAAACTACTGTTAGCCAGATGGTTAGCGATCAAACCAATAGTTTTGATGCTAGATGAGCCGACACGGGGGGTAGATATTGGTGCCAAGAGTGAAATTTACCGCATTATGAGCGATTTGGCAGCCCAAGGCGTTGCGATTTTGATGGTTTCTAGCGAATTACCAGAAGTTATTGGGATGAGCGATCGCGTTTTAGTGATGCGAGAAGGTCAGCTAGTCGGCGAATTAGACGACAGTGCGGGTAAAGAGATTACCCAAGAAAATATTATGCAATATGCAACTGGAGCAACGGAGGTACTAGCATCATGAGACAAAGCTTAAAACCAGCGGAAAATAGAGCAGGGAAGCGTCCCCAATCACGCCAACGTCGTTCGATCAACAATTTCCTTCAGATTGCCGGCATTCTGCCGATTTTGGTGGCAATCTGCATTTTATTTGCCCTTCTCAGTCCCAACTTTTTGAGTGCAGGTAACGCCGTTAATATATTGCGTCAGGCATCGATCAACATCGTTTTGGCTACGGGGATGACTTTTGTTATTCTCACTGGCGGTATTGATCTTTCAGTGGGTTCTATTTTGGCTGTTTCTGCCGTAGTTGGGGTGTTGGTATCTCTGCTGCCAGCTATTGGTTGGTTGGCAGTCCCCGTTGCTTTGCTAACAGGATTACTGTTGGGTTTAGTCAACGGCGCACTGATTACCTTTTTGAATGTGCCACCGTTTATTGTTACCTTGGGTACGCTGACAGCTTTGCGAGGTGCTGCCTTTTTGGTTGCCAACGGCACGACGGTGATTAACCGCGATATTAATTTTGCTTGGATTGGCAACAGCTATGTCGGTCCTCTTCCCTGGTTAGTAATCATTGCCCTATTAACCGTAGTGGTAAGTTGGTTTGTTCTGCGACAGACTGTTTTAGGCGTACAGATATACGCTGTTGGTGGTAACGAGCGAGCAGCAAGACTGACGGGGATTAAAGTTAATCGCGTGCTGCTATTTGTCTACGGCGTAAGTGGATTACTCTCAGGTTTGGCAGGAGTCATGAGTGCTAGCCGTCTTTACAGTGCCACAGGGATGTTAGGTCAAGGCTATGAATTAGATGCGATCGCCGCAGTAATTCTTGGTGGGACTAGCTTTACAGGCGGGATTGGTACTATCGTCGGTACTCTTTTCGGTGCGTTAATCATTGCTGTACTCAACAATGGTTTGACCCTACTGAATATGTCTTTCTTCTGGCAATTAGTCGTCAAAGGATTGGTAATTATTGTGGCGGTAATCATCGACCGACTCCGTAAACGTTCTCGAAGATAAATTTATCGTTGCTGATTGAGAGTCTGAATTTGAAAGTCTTACTGTTCGTAGCTATTAGCCATTAGCTTTTTTTAATAAATTCTTTTATGAAATAAAACTTATGTCAAACATTACTTCTCGCCGTAAATCCAATACTTTATATGTAATTTTAATTGCTGCTGCTGCTGCCCTTGGTGGTTTTTTGTTCGGTTTTGACACCGCAGTAATTAATGGTGCAGTTGCAGCTTTGGCTTCAGGTTTTAACGCCAACAGTGTGCTTGTCGGGCTTGCTGTATCTCTAGCATTGTTGGGGTCGGCTCTAGGGGCTCTCTCTGCTGGGAAAATTGCTGATCGTTATGGTCGCATCAAGGCAATGATTGCCTCTTCGATATTATTTACCATTAGTGCGATTGGCTCTGGGCTAGCGCTCAGCATTTGGGATTTTACTTTTTGGCGACTCTTGGGTGGAATTGCCGTCGGTGCTGCTAGCGTAATTGCACCAGCTTATATCGCTGAATGTTCTCCTGCCCACTTACGTGGCAGGTTAGGATCGCTCCAACAATTAGCGATCGTCATTGGGATTTTTATTGCCCTCTTAAGCGACTATTTTATTGCTGTATCAGCAGGTTCAGCTGAATCGCCGTTTTTGTTTGGTATAGCTGCCTGGCGGTGGATGTTTTGGACAGAAATTCCGCCAGCCGTTCTTTATGGAATGTCTGCTTTAATGATTCCCGAATCACCAAGATATTTGGTTGCCCAAGGAAAAGAACAAGAAGCAAGCAAAGTTCTAGGCAAAATTTTGGGAGGTAACGTCAAAGAAAAAGTCAAGGAAATTCGGCAGACAGTTTTACGAGAGCGTCCACCTAAGCTTTCCGACTTGTTAGCCAGAAGTGGCGGACTCCTTCCCATTGTTTGGGTTGGTATTGGCTTATCTCTACTTCAGCAATTTGTGGGGATTAATGTCATTTTCTACTACAGCAGTATTTTATGGCGAGCAGTCGGGTTTTCCGAAGCAAATTCGCTAACTATTACAGTAATTACAGCCGCAGTAAATATTGTGACTACCCTAATTGCGATCGCCTTTGTCGATAAATTTGGTCGTAAACCTTTGCTTATTCTTGGTTCAATCGGCATGACCTTCACCCTAGGCACGATGGCGTATGTTTTCGGCAACGCTCCTGTGGATGCTGCGGGAAATCCCACTTTAGCTGGAACCTCAGGTATTGTTGCTCTCGTGGCAGCTAACCTCTATGTATTTTGCTTTGGATTTTCCTGGGGGCCAGTGGTCTGGGTCTTGTTAGGAGAAATGTTTAATAATAAAATCCGCGGGGCTGCTCTTTCGCTTGCTGCGTCTGCTCAGTGGATAGCCAATTTCGCTATTTCTACGACTTTTCCGCCCATATTGGAATATTTTGGCTTGGGTGCTGCTTACGGTCTTTACACAATTGCCGCAGCTATTTCCTTATTCTTCGTTCTCTTTTTTATCAAGGAAACTAAAGGAATGGAGCTAGAACAGATGTAATTAGCATTTAAAGCCCAAACCCAAAAAATCACTAATACCATTTCAGGTTTTAAAACCGCTATTAGCTAAAATTCGCCAGGTTTTATCTCGAGCGCTCTTTTGGTCTATTGGTATAACTTTTTGCTGTCTCAACAGCATGATATTGGCTCATTTCGCACTACACATTTAAGTTTAAACCGATGCTAAAAAGTTTTTTATCCATCCCTATTTTATTATTGGTGCCGACCGCCGCCTTGGCAACACCTTTAAACGATCGCTCTATTCTGAGCAATAGCGATCGCACCTTGCCAAGTCAACAAGTTAATTCAGTTTCCGAGTTATCTGATGTACGCCCTACTGATTGGGCATATCAGGCATTACAATCATTAGCCGAGCGTTATGGCTGCATCTCAGGCTATCCCGACTCTACTTATCGTGGCAACAGTACTTTGACTCGTTATGAGTTTGCTGCCAGTTTGAATGCCTGTCTCAACCAAATTAATGAGTTAATTGCTACAGACACCAACAATTTAATCGCGGGAGAAGACTTAACGGTGCTACAAAGATTGCAGGCTGACTTTGGGGCAGAATTAGCAACCTTGCGCGGGCAAGTAGATAACCTAGAAACACGTACAGCAACACTAGAATCACAGCAGTTTACCACTACTACCAGACTAAATGCTCAGATTATTACCGCCGTCACTGATAGCTTTGGCAATAGCGTCGGTAGCGATGAAGACCAATCCGAGGTCTTTCTCGCCAATCGTGGTCGTCTCAACCTTGAAAGTAGCTTTACCGGCAGAGATTTACTGCGAGTCCGCCTGGAATTTGGCAACTTTTTTGATTCTGAAGGCAATAGTAAAATTGCCACAGTTACAGGTACGGGAATGACACGCTTGAATTTCGACAGCAATACGGATAATAACCTCACCATTCCCCATGTTCGTTATTTTTTTCCTGTCACTGATTCTCTGTCTTTCGTAGTAGGTCCAGTCGGTATTGGCTACACCGATATTACAGACACGATCACTCCTGCACTGATTGCCGATGATGGTAATGGAGTTCCCTCACTATTTGGGTCGTATAATCCCCTATTTCGTCGGGGTGGCGGTGGTGGGGCTGCTAACTGGGAATTCGTTGAAAACCTAACCCTAACTATAGGTTATTTAGCCGATAACCCTAGTTCTCCCTTACAAGAAAACGGTCTATTTAATGGCGGTTACAATGCCCTGGCACATTTGTCGTATATAGGAGAGCAAGGAGCTATTGGTGTTGCTTATTCTCATGGCTATGCTCCTGGTGGCGAAGTTAATCTGACGGGTGGAACGGGTAGTAACTTAGCCAGTTCTCCCTTTGGAGACAATATTGCTACTTCTAACAACATTATAGGCACGCAAGGATTCTACCGCTTTGCGGATAATTTCCAAATTCACGCTTGGGGTGGATATATCTGGGCAAATGCTGAGAATTCTGGTTTAAGTGCTATTGCTAATGGTTTAGGTGAAACTGATTCTCTTTTGGTCAATGAGGGCGATAATGCCAATACTTGGTATGGGGCTGTTGGTCTTTCTTTGCCCGATGTTGGAGGTGAGGGCAACCTACCAGGAATTCTCTTTGGTGTGCCACCTCATGTTGCCTCTAGCGATGTCCGTGAAGAGAATGATCGTGCTTACCACGCCGAAGCGTTTTATCGCTGGCTGGTTAACGATAACATCTCGGTAACCCCTGGGGTTTGGGTAATTTTCAATCCCGAAAATAACAGCATCAATAAGACACAGTATGTAGGCGTGTTGCGTACTACTTTTGATTTTTAGCCAAATTATCATCTCCACTTTGGTACTGGTAAGAAGCTGATATATTCATTATGGTGTGCGCTATGGATCAGATAATCCTGATTGGCCTTGGCTTGTAATCTGACTTAACTAATTATGTAGCATACTTGCCGAAATATCAGTTTGGCGTAACTCTCAGCCAAGCTCTTGCTCCAATAATTAAAAACACTGGGTTAAACTGGGGTGCTAGGATTCGAACCTAGGAATGTCGATACCAAAAACCGATGCCTTACCGCTTGGCGACACCCCAACGTTTTGCAACAAAGTTAGTATAACAATTACTCACCTAGATTTGTCAAGTAATTTGAGTAAAGATTTTTAGGTGTCTTGACAACTGTATTTTCGGATGTCGTGGATTGCTTGACGTAAATCACTGGCGTGCATCAAACCAACATAGCCAGCATAAAGACATTGCTGTTGTCTGCCAAGATACACATGATTGACTCCTAACGTTTTGTTCCAGGTATGAAGCGTAGTACGATGAGTGGGAAAGCTAGCAATAATTTGCGATCGCTCAAAATTTCGATAGTCGGTATCAGTCATTCCAGGAATCGAACGTAAGCGTCTGATAAACTGATTGGGGAGATCTTCTTCTGGCGGTAAACCTAGTTGAGGATTTGCCCAAAAGTTTTGCACAAGTGAGATCATTTCGGGATGATATCGCATTGCGTTGTGCGAGATACCAGATATTAGCAGCCAGTTACTATGATCAAACTTAGTATTTTCTACCGTGACTAAACCATCACTACCCATCCCAGTTTCGCTGGCGACAGAAAGGGTCGGAATTGTTCGCGCAATTTTTTCGGCTATATGACGGCGATTCTTGCCTAAATCTCTTGCTGTACCGATACCAAAGTTAAAAGGATCGATGATTCGGGCTATATTTGAACCGCCTACAGGAGAACCAAGCAAAATTAAGGAGTGAATTTTATGCCACCACTGAGGGTTACGATTTAGTACTTCTAGCCACATCAATCCACCCATCGAATGTCCAATTATTTTAATTGGAGTATCTGGATAGTTGTTGATTGTTGCAGTGGCAATTTGTTCGAGTTGTTTAACTAAAGGTTCAATTCTAATAAAAGTTTTAATTAATCCTAAGCTAGGGGCAATAACCATCGTCTCAGGATCGGCTGCTGCTTTGGCGAATCTACCAATGCAATTACCTGTATCAGCCCATCCATGTTGAGCAAACAATAAAAATTGAGGATTATGATTACCTATTGTCATCGAAAATTACTTAAAGCCTCGACTCATTACACTTTTTTAACGTAACTTAATAACTTATGTATGTCTTGAGATAATTATCGAGCGGTCGAAGGTACTCCGCCGCTTGCACCCATCGCATTGGGGTGTTAAACGACGGGGCTGACTCTGACTTCGTAAAAATTAATTAACCTTAGTTTCTGCTCGATGAGACTGCCAAAGTGCGATCGCAGCTAATAATTCTGACGGATTATTGGCAATGTAATCTGGTTGGTGTTCTGCTAAAATTTCGACGGCATTAAAGCCCCAGCCTACAGCAATCACGGGAATACGGCTTTTTCTAGCCGATCTAATATCTCGGGTTTCGTCGCCAACATAAATTACCTCAGATTTATTCAGCCCATTTTCTCTAATTGCTTGATTAATTACTCGATGTTTACCAAAAATACCTGTGCCAGAGTATGTGTAGCTAAATAAATGGTTCAACTGGTTTTTAGTTAAAAATATCTCAACATTTTCTTGATTATTAGAAGTAACAATACCTAAAACATAACCTTGGGTTTTTAAGCTTAATAAAGCCCGATCCATATCTGAAATTGGCTCTAGTTCAGCGATTTCTTTGCTCAATTCTAAGCGAATCCGCCTGACTAAAAAAGGTAACTTAAACGCAGATATTTCGGAACGTTTGACTATTTCGCGGGAGCTTAAATTTTTAATTAATAATAATTCTGCTGGCTCTAGCGCCTTATAACCAAATTCAGTTGATAATTGATTAGTAATATTGGCGATCGCTTGGTAAGTATCAGCAATAGTACCATCAAAGTCAAATAAAATTACCTTAGCAGTCATTGAATCCTCGGTATGGGGGAATTAATAGGGCAATTATAATTAGTAAAAATTATGATATCTGTCAAATAAAAACAATTATTTCTCTTTATTGAGATTAGCACAAGCATTGCGTCGCCACATATCTGGCTTGATTCTTCTGAGGGCAGAGGCGCGAAAACGCCGATCCCATTCTGCTTCATCTAAATTGGCTAACTCGCTTAGCTGTGGCTGGAGATTAGTCGGGTAAGGCTGAAAATCAGCCACATCCGTCTCGCGAGCAAAACGTTGATTCCAAGGGCAAACATCCTGACAAATATCACATCCTGCCACCCATCCTGAAAGCTTATCAGCGATCGCCTTGGGTAATTTCACCTCGCGATTTTCAATTGTATGGTAAGCAATGCAACGATTAGCATCGACTACATGAGGCTTGACGATCGCACCAGTCGGGCAAGCTTCTAGACAGCGGGTACAGCTACCACAATGGCTAGCATGAGGCAGATCGGGAGTTAGTGCTAAATTAGTCAAGACTTCCCCTAAAAATACCCAACTGCCATATTTTCGAGTAATTAAATTGCCATTTTTAGCAATCCAGCCCAAACCCGCCCGTTGCGCCCAAACCTTATCCTGAATTGGGGCAGTATCTAACGCATAACGAGTCTGAATCGATTCATCTTGCGATCGCAACCAGCTACTCAAAATCTTGAGCTTTTTGCCTAAGACTTTATGATAATCTCTGCCCCAACCATAACGAGAAATTTTGCCGATTTCAGGCTGATCGGAGTGTTGATGAGGTGTGTAATAATTTAAGGCAACAGCAATTAGCGATTGCGCTTCGGGCATATAGGTACGAATATCTGCTCTTTTGGGGCTTGCCATCCAAGCCATGTCTGCCTGATATCCTGAATCCAGCCAGCGTTTCAGGTGTTCTACTGAGCGATCCTGATGGTTATCAATTGTGGCAATACCAACTAAATGAAATCCAAGCTCAATCGCCTTTTGTTTGATTTGGGAACTATCGATCATTAAGTACGTCTCATCTGATTTAACTTGCTAGTCATTAGCTTTTAAATACTTTTGCTTAAAATAAATAGCTAAAAGATATAGATAATTAACTGTTAAATTGAACCAAGTCTAGCCAAAAAAACCTATTGTGATTGCTATGCAATATTTTTACTCTGCTTTATTTAGTTTATCTTGGTTCGTTACAGATGGTATGGCAGTCACTGCGGGAACTGTCACTGCTCAAAAAGCGAATCAATACCCAGCCGAATTTGTTCGGGATTACAATCAAGAATGTATCCAAACCTCTTTGGAAGAAGGATTAGAGGAAAGTGAAGCTAAAAGATTGTGTGATTGTACGATCAACGAGTTTGAACAGCAATACAATTTCCAGGAATTTCAACAGTTAACCGCAGCTTCAACAACCGACAAAAAAGCCGCAACTGCTTTGGTTGAGGTAGGACAATTTTGTTTTGAACAAATTCTATATGAGCAATAATTCTGCCCTAATCCCGATTAATAACTTGCTCGATGAGAAACTGTTTGAATAAGGCGATCGCTGGTTCTTGAACTTCATGAGCCATATCAAATTCCTGATACTTTACGTTAACGCCGATCTTGGTTAATTCATCTCTGGCTTTAATCGCCGCCTGTAACGGTACTACGAAATCTTGTTTGCCGTGGATAATCATGGTGGGTGGAAAAGCAGCTTTTTCCTGTGGTTGGGGTTGATAATGTAGATAGCCGCTAAAGCTACACACAGCAGCTAAGGGCAGAGTCAAGCCAACGTCTAACGTCATTGCCCCTCCCTGAGAAAAACCAGCTAAAACTGTCTGATTCAGGGGTACTCCTGTAGAAGCTTCCAGCGAGTTTAACCAATCGAATAATAACCGTCGGCTTTCAGCTAAACCCGTAAATTCTTTATTTTCAAGCGCGTACCATGCCTTGCCACCTGGCACTTGAAAATGAGTGAAGGGAGCATTGGGGAAAAAGTAGCCAAAGCCATCGAGATTAAGCACTTTAGCAAAAGGCACAAAGTCTTGATAGTTAGCGCCCCAACCATGTAGCACCACGAGTAAATATGTTGGATTGTCGCCATTGGGCATGGCAGATATAGCTTCGATATTTGGCATTATGAGTTACTTTAGAGCGGCACGTAAAATTCTTGTCACAATAATTTTCAGCATATAACTTTACTGTTCGCAAATAATCATCAATAAGTCAGTTACTCCCAAATCTAGTCCCTGCTGACTAATCAAAGTCGAAACTTGACCTCGATGATGAGTTTGATGATTAAAAAAGTGCTGTATTAGTTGTCCAAAGTTTTTCTGGTATTGCTGTCCTTTGGTATCGATGTATAGCAAACTACTCTCTAGATCTTGCGACTCGATTTCTTGACACCAATTAATCATAATTATATCTAATTTTTGCCTGAGCTGAGTCAAAGTTTCTAGGTTATTAGAAACTATTTGATCTAATGCCTGATAGCTATTCAATTCTGGTAGTTGATTTAAGCTTTGATATTGTTTTGAATGTTGGGCAAACCGTCTCAGCCAAATCACATCTGCGACGTAAATATGATTTAGAGTTCCTAAAATTGAGTCAAAAAAAGCACCTTGGTTTTGTTGAATTTTTTGCTCGCCTAACTGTTGTGCTATCTGATAAACTTTCTGATTCATCAATTGGTTATACTGGCTCATTAGCTGTAAATTAGACAAAAGACTCATCGGTAATATTCACAAACTATTATTATTCAGCCAGCCGTAAGATGTTGTTTTAAAAATTCCTCGTCATTCCTGATGTAATTATACAGCAAATTTTTCTATTCTTTCTTAGATGCTAAAGAGCATTAAAAAACTCGGTTTCGATAGTTAGATTGTCTTCGGTTAAACCTCTAGCAATATATTGATTGAGAAAGCCTGAATTAAGGGCAAAGTTAACAGATGTATTAGGACTACTCAGATTAAAGCTCACACATTGGCTAAAATATTCACCATTTTTTAGTCGATAAAAAGATATTGAGTTATCTTGCCAGATCCAAACTTCAGGCACATTCAGCAGTTTGTATTTTTCAAGATCGTTAATGCTGCCACTTGTGTAATTAACCTCAACTGCTAAGTCTGGGGGATCTTTTTCAGTCCAAAAACAGTAAGAAGCATCTGGCTGTTTCCCTGCTATAAACTGCTTTCTAATATCTTTTGCACCCAAAGCAAAATAAGGAATTTGATACTTGCGACAGTAGGCATTAATTAAAATGCTTATTGTCTGGGCTATTCTTTCGTGATTTCTACTAGGAGACACTATTGTGATTACATTGCTTGAGTAGGATATACGATATTCCCAATTGTCTTGAGCTAGCTTTTCGTAGTCGAACCAAGTCATTTCGGTCAGAATTAAAATGCGATCGCTTTGGGTATTAGAATTGATGGTTAAACTTTCAAACATTGTCAACGTTTTTCTCCTATAGCTTATTCAATTCTGGTAGTTGATTAAAACTTTGATTCGTTGATCTTAATACCTGAGATGAAATAAGCGGTGCGACGTAAATAACCATGCTGTTGCTTTAGAAGCTGCGAGTCACACCGCGACGAGATTTTATTATATAGAAGTTTGCTCGTCTTCTAATTGCGATCGATCAAAATCACTATCTGTTAATGCTTCAGGGATTAATTGTTCTGCTACTTCTTCAGAAAATAGACTATGATAAGTCCATCCCGCCAACAATGCACCTACAATAGGAGCTAACCAAAATAACCATAATTGAGCAAAAAGTTCGGTGCCAGCCCATAAAGCAACACCAGTGCTACGAGCAGGATTGACTGAAGTATTGGTTACAGGAATACTAATTAAGTGAATGAGAGTTAGTCCCAAACCAATTGCAATAGGCGCAAACCCAGCAGGCGCACGCAAATCAGTCGAGCCTAAAATAATCATTAAAAACATAAAGGTAAGAACTATTTCGGTAATTAGACAGCTAATTAGAGGATAGCCACCTGGAGAATGTTCACCATAACCATTCGTTGCTAAAGGATTAGACCCAGCTAAACTAAAATCAGGATTGCCGCTAGCAATTAAGTAAATTAAACCCCCAGCCAAAACTGCACCAATTACCTGTGCAACAATATATGGCAATAATAGTTTTCCTGAAAAGCGTTTGCCGGCCCACAAACCAAAAGAAACGGCAGGATTGAGATGACATCCAGAGATATGCCCAATAGCATAAGCCATAGTCAATACAGTCAAGCCAAAGGCCAAAGAAACGCCGACAAAGCTAATTCCTAATGGAAAGTAGGTGTCTTGACCAATGGTAGTCGAGTCAGAAGTAAAGACTGCTGCTAATACAGCACTACCGCAACCACCGAGGACTAACCAAAAAGTCCCAATTAATTCTGCAATGTATTTTTTCATCTTAAGTTATCAGTTATTCTGTACCAAAATTCGTGGGAATCAGTAAATTCTTGGAAGACAGAATTGTACCTAATATCAATGCAGAAAGCGCATATTTGCAATTTAAATTAATTATTCCAGTATAAATACAGTGGTTAAATAGATTACAGTTGATAGTCAATCAAAGAGTGCGTCTGCGATCGCACCTCTTAATCAGACTTTAATTAAAAAAACCTAAGCACGAGCAATCTGCGTTGGCTCATTAACCAAATTAAACAGAGTATCAGCGTAGGAAAACTAAATTATGATCTTGGGACATTTCGGCACTATAACTATACCCAGCTTCACTAAAATCTTGAATAGCCTCAATGTTTTCCAGGCGGTGTTTAATAATATATGCTGCCATCATGCCCCGAGCTTTTTTAGCATAGAAGCTAATGATTTTATATTGGTCATTTTTCCAATCTTTAAACACGGGAGTAATAATATTTCCCGTGAGTAACTTGGGTTTTACTGCTTGGAAATATTCATTAGAAGCTAGATTAACGATAGTTTTAGATTCCAACTTCTCTAATTGCCGATTAATCCCTTGAGCGAGTTTATTTTGCCAAAACTCATAGAGAGTATTCACGGATAAATCTTGTAACTTCGAGTGAGCCAGTTTTGTCCCCATTTCTAATCTATAGGGTTGAATTAAATCTAATGGTCGCAGTACTCCGTATAATCCTGATAAAATCCTCAGATGCTCTTGAGCAAAGTCAAAATCCTCTGCTTCAAAGCGATCAACATTCATCCCTTGATAAACATCCCCCTGAAATGCTAGCAAAGCCTGTTTAGCATTAATGCGATCGCTCTTTGGCTGCCAAGTCTGATAACGGGATGCGTTTAACTTACCTAGCTTGTCGCTAATCTTCATTAGGGAGGCAAGTTCTGGCGCCGATAAGCGTTGCAGTTGCTTGACTAAAACTTGGGTGTCCGAGACAAACTCTGGTTGAGAACAGCGAGAAATTCTGGCAGGGGTTTCAAAATCTACGGTTTTAGCAGGGGAAATTAAGATCAGCACTTATCAAAAAATAAAGCTTAAAGTAGGCTCGATTTTAATTTTAGTCCTGACTGTTGCCAATGTTGCTGCTTAATTTATTTTCGGGCGTTGCTAATTATGGATTAAATAAAGGAATTTTCGCTCAATAACATGCAAATTGCCTGATGAGAATGTCTGAAAAGTAGGCAAACAGGCGATCGCTCAAATTAATTTCGGCGAATATATCGATAAACTTGTCAGGAATAGGTGATTTATAGTTACTATGTAAAGTAAGTGCTGAACATTTACTAAGAATTTTTCTTTATTATTCCTCAAATAATCTCTTATATAGCTATAGTGCTTGGCTTTGTTGCTGCTCTTTTATTGCAGTGCGGTCTTGGACATTTTTTGAGTGCAACTTTTAAGAATGAGTAATATTCGCTGTCGATGAAAAAGCATCAAAATTGTGTTGTCCAATACCATGATATGCGCCAAAAAAGCATTTTTATAAAATTTTCTTAATTTTTTTGAGCAATCATGTTAATTTAACTTAAGCGGGGACTTACACAACCCTAAACAATCTTGCACATACCTTTTTTTCGGAATTAATAATGACAAAGACTTCCTCAGCAGTTAAGGCATTTATCTCCATGCATGACTGTGAGCCTCTGGCGTATCAAAACACAAACAACGCCGTAGAAAATATTTGTTGTAGCGAGCAATTTAGAAGCCTGCTTCTTTCGTTAATTGAAAGCCCAGCCTTTTCCCAAGAATTAGGAGCTGAGTTTGCTGCGGTAGAAGCAGTAGAAGGTTTATCAGCCTGTCGTAAGCTTCGCAGTTGTCTCAATCTATCCTTGAGTAACTTTTTTGGTCTATTAGCAGAGCTGATTGCTGCTTTTGATCGAGCTGCTGGCGCAGAATGGTATACGTTTGCTAACAAAATCCACTCATCTGAAGTTGGCAAAACCAAATTGCTTGATTGTCTATTAAACAGTACAGACCAAGACTTTTATCGAGATTTAGCAGAACGTTTGGTTCAGTCCAACCCTCATGCCATATATCCAACTTCTAACTATCGTGAAAGCCGTGGATATGTTGAAAGTACTGCCGATGATCAAACCATTGAAGCAGTGATGAGGTCTAGCACCTTTACTTCAATTAAGGTTATTGACAACTCCCTCAATCACGAACAGTTGATTTTAAGAGATATGTATATCTCTCATGGTCGCTGCGTATGCCTAGTAGATCAAAATGTGGAGCGTTACTATGGCGAACAGATCGAGCATTATTTTGATTATCATGGTATCGAATTAGACAAGCTAGTTTACCGAGCAATGGAAGTAGATAAAGGTATCTACACAGTTGAAAAAATGCTCGGCGATCTTAAGCGTTTAGGGGTATCGCGCAACGAACCTGTATTGATAGTTGGCGGTGGCGTGCTTGCCGATACTGCTGGACTAGCCTGCGCTTTATATCATCGTAATACTCCATACATCATGCTTTCTACCTCAATTGTGGCAGGTATCGATGCTGGACCTTCTCCTCGAACCTGTTGTGATGGCTTTGGCTATAAAAATCTTTTTGGAGCGTATCATCCACCAGTTCTATCAATTACCGATCGCTATTTCTTTAAAACGTTGCGGGAAGGATGGTTGCGTCACGGCCTGATTGAAATCATCAAAATGGCAGTAACCAAGGATGCCGAGTTATTTAGCTATATGGAACAAGCTGGACCACGGCTGATTGAGACTCGTTTTGGTACAGTGGATTGCCAACCAGAAGACGAAATTAATGACCTATCTCAAAAGATTTTAGGAGCTGCTTTACGCAGTTATGTAGCTGCGGAATACGACAATCTTTATGAGACACATCAGTGTCGTCCTCACGCTTATGGTCATACTTGGTCACCTGGATTTGAGATCGAAGCTGGTTTACTACACGGACACGCAGTTTCAATTGGGATGGGCTTTGGAGCTTATTTAGCCTATCGCCTAGAGTGGATTAGTAAAGCACAGTTCCAGAGAATTATGCGCTTAATCGCTTCTTTTGGATTAAGTCTCTGGCATGATATAATGCTCAAAACAGATACCCTATGGGCATCACAAGTAAAAATCATCCAAAAGCGCGGTGGTAACTTAGCTGCACCACTACCCAAAGGTAAAATTGGTCAATGTGGCTATCTCAATTCCCTAACTCGTGAAGAATTAGATAGCGCGATCGCTCAATATCAGAAAATCTGTGAAAATTACCCTAGAAAGGGTTTGGGTATTGAACCTCACTGTAGCGATGTCGGGCTTGAAGATCCTTCTACTGTAGCTCATGCTCCCACAAAATCTTCGTCTTTAGAAGAACCGACGCTTTCAGCCGTCTAGATCGACAATTATAGATCAATACCAATAATCAATTTGATACCTTCAGCAAATATTGTTGGTTTTATATATTGCTAGCTGCTTTAGCTTCTGATAATTAATCTTTCTACCCAAAGAAAAAATACGGCTCAACCACCGAGCGATTTTTTGGACAATGGTACAGGTTTATTTTCCGTAGCTTTACCAAGGTATAAACTGTCTGCGCTCAGAAACGATTTATTTCCTTCCTACGCAGACATATACTCATTAAAGACTGATGATATATCTATCATGGAGCATTTTCTCGTCAAAAGACTGTTGGCTATAATACCGACTTTAGTCGCTATCAGCATAATTATTTTTGCCATCTTGTCATTAGCACCAGGAGATCCTTTAGGTGAATTTGCCTCTAACCCCGCTATTACAGCTGAAGTCAGAGAAAACATCCGCAAATCATTAGGTTTGGATCAACCCGCTTATATCCGTTATTTCAAGTGGTTTAGCTCATTTATTCGCGGCGATATGGGCTACTCTTTTAATAGTCGAAGTCCAGTAGCAGAATTATTGTGGCAACGATTGCCAACTACTCTTTTGGTCGTTGGTTCTGCCTATATTTTAGGTTTATTGATTGCTTTTCCTTTAGGCATAATTTCAGCGATTAAACGTTACTCAGCTATAGATCAAATAATTACGACGATCGCCTTTTTAGGATTTTCGATTCCGCCTTTTTTTACAGGTTTACTCTTTATTATTATTTTTAGCGTTCAGCTGCGTTGGGTTCCTTTTATCTTCAATAGCACCTTACAGGTAACAGACTGGCAAAGCGCGATCGCTCAAGTTAAACAATCGATTATGCCCATATCTGTATTAGCTTTATATCATGCAGCAATTTTAATGCGTTTTATGCGCTCGGCAGTTTTAGATGAATTGCCACAAGAATACGTTAGAACAGCGTTATCTAAAGGATTAAGTCGATTTGCCGTAATTAAAAATCACATTTTGCGTAATGCTTTAATTCCCTTAGTCACCCTAATTGCGTTAGATGTTCCCGCTGTTTTTACTGGTGCGCTGGTAACAGAGCAGGTTTTTCGCGTACCAGGTATCGGCGCATTATTAATTGAGTCGATTTACCGCAGCGATACTCCTGTAGTCATGGCAATCACTTTTATCTACGCCATTTTGATCGTGCTGTTTAGCTTGATCGCTGATTTAGTCTATGCCGCGCTCGATCCAAGAGTTAAATATTAGATCCTGAGGATTGAGAATAGAGAAGATGACCTCTTTACCAGAAAAAAATTATCAAACCAAAAGTAATCTGTGGCTAGATAGTTGGCAAAAATTCAAGCGTGATCGCACTGCTGTTTTAGGTTTGATGATTATAACAATTATTGCTTTGGCGGTAGTTTTTGCTCCCTGGTTTTATACAACTCCTGGGGACAAAATTGACTTTTTGGCATCTGCTGCGCCTCCTAGCTGGTCACATCCTTTCGGAACAGACTCCTTGGGACAAGATCAATTAGCGCGGATTTTACAAGGGGGAAGAGTATCTTTAACCGTGGGCGTGGCTTCAATGCTGGTAGCAATATGTTTGGGGACAGTAGTTGGTGCGATCGCCGGTTTTTATGGCGGTATGGTTGACGGGATCTTAATGCGGATTACTGACTTATTTCTGGCATTACCTCAATTGCCTTTGCTACTGCTAATTGTTTACCTGTTTCGTGAATCGATAAAACAACTTGTTGGTGCTGAATTAGGTGTATTTATTTTAATTGTGCTATTGATCGGCGGTTTAAATTGGATGTCGGTAGCCAGGTTAGTCAGAGCTAATTTTTTAAAATTAAGAGAGATGGAATTTGTTAGTGCTGCTAGAGCGATTGGAGCTAAACCCAATAGGCTGATTTGGGTTCACCTATTGCCTAACGTTGTCAGCATTATTATTGTTGCTGCTACCCTTTCAGTTGGTAACGCGATTATTACCGAGTCTACCCTGAGCTTTTTGGGCTTGGGTTTCCCTCCTGATGTCCCTACCTGGGGCAGAATGTTGTTTGATGCCAAAGATTATTTAGAATCTGCTCCTTACATGGCAATTTTTCCTGGAATGGCAATATTTTTAACCGTACTTAGTATTAACTATATTGGGGATGGACTTCGAGATGCTTTTGATCCAAAAAGCTAAGTAGCAAGTGATTATTTGTTTCAAACATTAAAATAATCTGAATCAAGCTGATTTAGAACATAGAGGCTAAAATGGCGAAATCTTTATGCTCTATTTTTAAGTCTATGAAACCGCTACGATTAACTCTAATAACTACTTTAACTACTATTGCTGTATCTATGCCTACTCAAGCAGAAAGCTTGAGCGATCTCAACCAGCTTTTGAGTACTAACCAATGCGCTCAATGCGATCTGACTAATGCTGGTTTAGTACAGGCCAACCTAACAGGATCCAATCTAGTCCAAGCCAATTTAGCTGGGGCAAATCTCAGCCAAGCAAACTTAGCTGGGGCAAATCTTCAGGGTGCTAATTTAACCGGGACATCACTCCACGGAGCTAATTTAACTGGAGCTAATTTGACAGGAGCCAACTTAACTGGGGTAGATCTGAGAAATGCTTACGTAGGTAATGCTAATTTAGCCGAAGTAGATTTAGATTCTGCTTATTTAGAAGGTATTAAAGGCCTTTCCGTAACAGCTGCTTCTGCCGAACAATTCCATCGCTGGGGAGTCAAAGAAACCGAACGAGGTAACTACAATGGCGCGATCGCCAATTATCGTAAAGCAATTAAGCTCGATCCTGAATTAGCACCTGCTTACTTAGGGTTAGCAATTATTCAATACGATTTTGATCGACGAGCCGAAGCCGAACAAAATACTAAAATAGCGGCTCGGCTATTTAAACAACAAAAGCATCAGTTAGGTTATCAAACGGCGACTAATTTCCAGCAAAAAATGACTTTAATTGAGCAAGCCGAAGCCAACGTTGCCAAACAAGAGGGAGGCATGGGTCATATAGGCAAGTTTATCGGTAGTTTTGGCTCATTGTTATTGCAATTTTTACTTTAAAGCAATTGAGCTAGGGAAATCTAAAATTAAACATAATCCATCTTTTCTTCATCTGGTTGTTGCTGGTTGAATAAATACTTGCCTACCATAATTTTATTTATTTGGTATTAGAATACTGTTGTCTCCAATAATGGTTAGGAAATCTGAATCAACGCTCAACCGTGAAGGGAAAAATTTTAGGCTCTCGTTATCAAGTTCTTGAATATATTGCCAGGGGGGGGTTTGGCACAACTTATCTAGCGGAAGATACTCAAATCCCAGGCAGAGATCTATGTGTAGTCAAACAGCTCTCTCCCAGTGTTGAAGCTCCCCAATTTTTGACGGTGGCACGGCGGTTGTTTAAAACCGAAGCCTCTGCACTACACAGTCTAGGTTCTCACGATCGCATCCCAGAACTTTTGGCTTATTTTGAGGAAGAAGAAAAATTTTATTTGGTACAGCAATATATTGAAGGTAAAACACTTGAGCATGAGTTAACCCCCAATCGAGTTTGGTCACAGGCGCAGGTAATCGAATTATTAGCAGACGGTTTGAAAATTCTTGACTTCATTCATACTAAAGGGGTAATTCATCGAGATGTTAAACCTAATAATCTAATTCGCCGTAGTTGCGATCGTAAAATTGTCTTAGTGGATTTTGGTACAGTAAAAAACTTGCTTCAAGGACAAACTAATCTTGGTCAGCTAACTGTACCAGTGGGAACACAAGGCTATATGCCAGCAGAGCAAGCTAGAGGAAAACCTCGTCCAGCAAGTGATGTGTATGCCCTGGGAATTATTGGCATTCAAGCTCTGACTGGAGTTGAACCTCTAGAGCTAGAAGAAGATAATCAGGGCGAGCTGAGGTGGACGCATTTGGCTGAAATAGACCCACAGTTGGCTCAAATTCTGACTCAAATGACGCGCTATCACTTCGAGGATCGTTATCAATCAGCAAGGTCAGCTTTACAGGCTGTAAATGATTTCTCTCAAGATGTCCCAACTAAGCTTCAGTTGACTACGACTATTGATCGCTCTGTCTTAGATGATTCAACTGCTGCTTCAGCCAAAACGGAAAATGAATCAGTAGCAAGATCTCTATTACCTGGTATTAACTTGGGCAACCCGATTGAGCCAAGCCAGAGTTATAGTGTTCTACCAAATAAGCAAACCGCAGCTAGCAAAACCAATTCTAGCTCTGAAAAATCCAAGTTTACCAGGATAATTTTTACTGGTGCGATCGCTTTGGGAGCAGTTATTTTCGGTGGTATATATTTTTTAATGCAGCAAACTGTTCTTCAACCCCAACTAGATCGTCCTGCACCTTCTGACATACCTGATTCTTCTACCCCTAGAGTTAAACAGGGAGAGGGATTTAGAAAAGATCTTTAAGTCTCAACAATTCAACTCTCGCGCTTTAACTTGATCAATGCTAGTCCTCATCTGTATAATCCTGGAGACATAGCTAGACAACCTGTGAGTTACCCTTTGCTCTTTTATTTCAGATGAAAATTTTTGACCAGCCAGTCAGAAATACTCGGAATGGTTAAGCTGTTAAAATCGCCTTCGACTTGAGTATAGCCTTCCATGGGCGTAAACAAATTATTAGGTCCATCGGCAGATTTTGGTTCGGAGGTACGTTGTCCTGAAAAACCAATAGCGGATAACAAAGTATCTACTAGTTCTGGTGAGAGTCTCTGGCAAAGATCTAATATTCGACCCACATCACCGACAATAAAGTCGCGGGTAGGATGTTCGGCGGTATAGAGAATAGCTTCGGCTACTAATTTGGGCGAGTAGTAAGGGGGTAATCCTGTAGGTTTGACTCCCAACTTAGTTAAGACGTGATTGTAAAAGGGGGTATTAATGACCGCTGGTTTAATACTGGTAACGCTAATAGGCACATTCTCGTATTGCAATTCTACCCTGAGTGATTCAAGAAAGCCTTCTAGACCATGTTTTGCCGTAGAATAAGGACTTTGTAAAGGTAAAGCTCGCCTTCCTTCCATTGAAGAAATATGAATCATCGCTCCTTGTCCTGACTGCTTAAGATAGGGCAATGCGACCATTGCTCCATATACCTGTCCCATTAAGGTAACATCAATGACGCGCTTGAATTCTTCGGGAGTAATTTCACTAAAAGGAGCGAGAATACCAGTAGCAGCACAATGTACCCATGTATCTAACCTGCCATACTGCTCAACGGTATAATCAGCGATCGCTTTGACGTGTTCAAAGTCTGCTACATCGCCGCGGATTGACTTAGCCTCGCCCCCTGAAGCCTGTACCTCGGTGACTAAAGAATTTAGTCCTAGTTCGTTTCGGGCTGCGACTACTACTTTAGCTCCCTGCTGGGCAAACTGAAGTGCCGTTTCGCGTCCAATACCGCTGGAAGCTCCAATAATGGCAACTACTTGTTCGGAAATTGGTTTTAGCTGCATTTGGTTTCTCTAAATTTAAAATTATTAGCGTTTATTAATTCGAGGCATGGGCAAACATGAGCCATCCCAATGCTTCACCAAAGATTGATTACGTGAAAAATCTGAGCATTCGTAAGATTGGATCTTTGGTTGGTGGTACTTGAGACTGCTTCTATTTAAAACAAGCAGTTTTCCACCACCTCAAATCTCGTCTACCTTAAATATTTTCAGTCATATACTCTATGAGAAAATCTATTTAGAGTCAGAGATTATTTTCATTCTGCTGGACAGTACTCAGTCTTCTCAAGCAGGATCAGCTAAGGGGCAGTACTTGCCCTAAAGGACTCGCTCGCTTTGCATCGCGCATCGCACTTTTACGCCTGAGGCGGTCACAATAAACCGAAACAGCAAGTTAAATTAATGAATACAAATACAGAAATAAATTATCAGGCGATCGCGCTTTTGCTAAGAGGAATTGAAACGACTTGCGATCGCGAGCGTTTAAGCAAATTATCTTTAGACTATTATCACTTTAGTCCCATTCTTCAGAAGCAGCTACAGGATAAGCGAGGCGAATTAGCAGTATTTCCTACCACAGAAGCGCAGGTGCTGCAAATTGCTGAAGTTTGCGTCAACAACAAAATTCCTTTGACAGTCAGAGGTGCAGGTACAGGAAACTATGGTCAATGTATTCCCCTCAAGGGTGGCATGATTCTAGATACCTCTAAAATGAATCAGATCAAGTGGCTCAAGCCTGGTATGGCCTGTCTTGAGCCAGGAGTCAAAATGGCAGCCTGCGACAAAAAGGCAAGAGAAATTGGTTGGGAATTACGAATGGCTCCCTCGACTTACCGCACAGCTAGTATTGGCGGCTTTATCAGTGGTGGTAGTGTCGGTATGGGTTCGGTTAACTATGGACAAATCAGCGATCGCGGTAATTTAAGACGAGTGCGCCTTGTCACCCTAGAAGAACAGCCTAAAGTCATAGAATTAAAAGGAGACGAAGTGCAAAACGTACTTCATGCTTACGGCACTACAGGCATTATTACCGAATTAGAGCTTCCCCTCGCACCTGCTTATCCTTGGCAAGAGGCGATCGTTATTTTTGATGATTTTATGACCGCTGCTAAGTTTGGACAGGCTCTTAGTGACAGCAATGGCATTGTTAAAAAACTGGTTAGCATTCATGCAGCTCCCATTTCAAGTTATTTTGCTACGCTGCAAAACTACCTACCTCAAGAAAAACACTTTGCTTTATTGATGGTATCGGAATATGATTTCGCTCCTTTCCAGGATTTAGTCAAAGAATACCAAGGAAAAATAACCTACAGTAAAAATGCAGCCGAAGCAATCAAAGGAACTAGTTTGCTAGAGTTCACCTGGAATCATACTACCCTTCATGCTCGCAAAGTTCATCCCAGTTTAACTTATTTGCAAACCTTCTATTTCACCTTAGAAAGGCTGGAGCAACTCGCTCAACAATTTGGGGATGAAATTATGATTCACTTAGAATTTTTGCGTACGGGATCTAAAGCTGTTCCTGCGGGGTTGCAACTAATTCGCTTCACCACCCAAGAACGATTAAATGAGATTATCCGTAATCATGAATCTCAAGGTGCTTTTATCGCCAATCCTCATGTTTATACAATTGAAGACGGTGGCAATAAACAAATCGATCTGCAAAAAGTAGCTTTTAAACAACAAGTAGATCCTTACGGTTTGCTTAACCCTGACAAAATGCGAGGCTACAGTGAGAGATCTGAAGTAAAAGACGATTTATGAGCAATCAAGTATAGATGTATTTGGTCCTTGTTTCCTTTAACTTGCTCAAATTGATAATTCATTCTTTGATTGTCGGTAATCACTAGATCCAATGACATTTAAATTTGGATAACTTTTCCTCTAAAATAAGTGAAGCTATGATAATTACATTGAACCAATATTAATTCACTTCGGAGTTTGTTAAATTTATGAATTTAATCATTACTAGTCTTCTTAGCTTTTTACAAATTTACTGGGTATTGTTAATTGTTAGAATTTTGCTATCTTGGTTTCAGACTGCGGAATGGGCAGGTCAAATTATCTCCTTTTTGAGTCCGATTACTGATCCTTATCTCAACATATTTCGCTCAATTATTCCACCTCTGGGCGGAATTGATATCTCGGCGATTTTGGCACTGTTTCTGCTCCAGTTTGTTCAAAGTTCATTGGCATCATTTTCTGCTGCATCCCTCGCCAGCGGATTCTAGCCTTAATTTTCGGATTCAAAATCGTCGTAATAATAAGGACGGACTTTTCCTGCAAATCCAGAAGCTTTAAAGTTTTTCAATTTTAGAGGCGTTGGCTGATTTGCAGGAACACTGACTCTAATTGCAAAGTCGCTAACGCCTGGAGGAACTTCTTCAATCGTGCCAATCCTACCCCGATTCTCAAAGGTTGAATTATCATTCGCATCATAGATCCGCCCAAATACATCGGCATCCACTACAGTCTTGCCTGAGATATTTTTTGCTTTCCCTTTGATGGTATAACAGCTTACGGGGCGAAGATCGCCACTGGTAACACTACCTGCTGCTTCATCTCCTGCACAAGGCTCATAAGAAAGATCGGATAGTTTAACTGAAGTCATGGCTGCTGCTGGGGAAGTTATCATCAAGCTGCTTAGCCAGATAAAAATAGAGATCAGCAGCCCTGCTAAAAATCGAATCATAAATAATATTTGTTTTGTTGCTAATAGTTTGGCGATTAATTCAGCTTAACCTGCAATCAATAATCGGGTAAAAGTTGGATTTAACTGAAGCAATAATTTTAATAATTTTTCAGTTAAGCTAGCAATTTTGTTGGGTGTCGCTGATTGTATGTTTGGCGATCGCTTAGACGATTGAAGAGCTAATCTTAACTCAACCTCAATCAAAATTAAGGTTGATAGCTGAGAACTAATAATAAAGATTAAAAATCATAATACCTGCGCCCTAAGCCAGGCAACTGGAAGCGATAAAGTTTTCTTGGGCTTGGAGACAAAAGCTCGTTGATTAAAAACATCATAGTTGTTGGCTTCAATCTCATCGAGAATACCCTGATAAAGCATCAAAGAAGCCCAAACTGGTAAACGAGAATCACGAATCAAATAACGAATACCGGCTTCTGCCTGTCGATAATATTCCCTGGCACGCTTAATTTGAAATTTCATCATTGCTTTCCAACGTTCATCAACTACCCCAGCCATCAGATCTTGCTCTGTATAGCCGAAGGTGTGTAAGTCTTCTAGGGGTAAATAAATGCGATCGCGCTGGATATCTTCCCCCACATCACGCAAGATATTAGTTAACTGCATTGCCATACCAAGAGCGATCGCTTCCTCTGTCGGTACATAAATCGGCTTATCTCGCTCCCAAGGTACGCCATTAGAATCTACTCCAATCCCCAATACGGCATTGGACATTAAGCCTACCGTACCAGCAACCCGGTAACAGTAAAGCTTAAGTTTATCAAAGGTTTGATAGCGATTTTGAATTAAATCCATCCTTTGCCCTGCAATCATGTCTCGAAAAGGTTGAATACCCATCGGATAACTTTCAATGGTGTTAACTAAAGCAACATCGGTGTTATCTATCGGATATCCAGCAAAGATCGATTCTAGCTGTTGTTCCCATTCGGCGAGGGTTTCTTTTGTGGTGTATTTAGCTTTATCGCCGTCTACTAATTCATCTGTGCGACGACACCATGCATAGATTGCCCAAATTGCCTTACTTTTCTCCTTGGGCATTAACAAAGTGCCAAGATAAAAAGTTTTGGCGTATTCTGCCGTAATTTGACGGCAAATTTCATAAGCCTCGTCTACAGAAACTAGATTTTTTTGCGTTTTTGTTTTTGGTAATTGCAACATTCAGAAGCAAGCAGAAGTACTGTCTTTTGTTTGGCAGGAATTAAGGGGAGCTATTTTAGTGGCTCTAATCATTTAGCATTGTCTCATCCTATTGCTACTAGAGACATATAACAAGTAATAAAACTAAATCGCGGCGACTGCGGTTTCTTGGTTGATTGGTTTTGCAGCTAAATAATCTTGCGCGATCGCTTTGGCTGCTAGCTTACCAGAAAGTACCGCACCTTCCATACTGCCCAAATATTCTTGTTTGGTAAAGCTACCTGCTAGATAAAAATTATCAATCGGAGTTTTTTGGGTAGGCTTAACGGACTGTGTACCAGCTAAGGCACGATAGACTGATCTAGGAGTCTTAACTACTTTAGATTTAAGCAGTTTTGCCCGATTGTCGCCATTAAAGTGCTGGGGAAACAGTTTTCTCAATTCTGTCATAGTTGCTGCGATGATTTCTTCATCAGACCTAGTAATCCAGTCTTTTGCAGGAGCCAGAACTAGTTCTAACATTGACTTGTCAGGATCGGCATATTCTTTGCAGGTATTACTCATGTCGGCATAGACGCTAAGTAAAGGCGATCGCGAAAATAATAAATGGTCGATCTCAGTAATCTTGCGATCAAACCAAAGATGTAGATTAATTACTTCTACCCCTTCTAATTTACACATTTCTTGGAAGAAAGTTTTTGCTTGCCAAGCTTTGGGCAGCATTGGCTTTAAGGGATCAACAGGCATGGCTGAGACATAGGCATCGGCGGTTATTACTTCGTCTTTAGCACCGTTTAAACCACGAATTAAATAACCTGTCACTCGCTCCACTTCATCGGTCATAATTTCCTTAAGCGGAGCATTAAGACGTACTTGACCACCTCTGGCAATGATATAGTCCACCATAGGCTGACACAATCTTTCTGTAGGCGAGCCATCGAGAAACGCCACTTTTGAACCGTAACGCTCTTTAAGAAAGCGGTTAATTGCAGTTAAAGGAATACTGGCAGAAACATCTTCGGGGTTGATAAAGGTTAATGCCTTAGAAGCAGCAATAAAAATATCACTATTAACACGCTCATCAATTCCCTGCTGTTCTAACCAAGCAAGTAAATCGTACTTGTCCATCTTCTCTACGTACTGCTGTCCGCGAATAATTGCGGGTAATAACCCTACCGCAAACTTGAACTTTTGCGTCCAAGTCAGCATATCGTTATTACGGATAATGGAGGTAATGACGTTAAAAGGAGCAGGAATATCGGGAACGTTAAAACGGGAATATGTTCCTGGCTTCTCTGGCTGATTGAAGATTAGAGTATGTTCTTTCCATTGAAGTCTATCTTCAATACCCAATTCTTTAAATAGTTGAATCATGTTGGGATAAGCGCCAAAAAAGACGTGCAAACCAGTTTCGTACCAGTCTCCATCTTCATCTTTCCAGGCAGCTACCAAGCCCCCTAAAACATTTCGACGCTCAAGGACAATTGGCTCGTGTCCTTCGTCAACTAAATACTTAGCGCAGGCTAATCCTGCCAATCCTGCTCCGGCGATCGCAACTCGCATTTACAAATACTAATCTCAAATAATGGTTTGTACTCAAAGTCGCTAGATCTACGACTTAATTTGATTATTATACTTTGCATTTCGTTACAAATGCTCGATTTTTCTAATTTTAGCTTGATGAGTTTATTGGTTGAGAGATGAAGAATTGGAGATTAGGTGCGAAAAAAAGATGATTTGGGGCTGACTTATTCGTACCAAATTGATTCTATTTGACTAATGATTGATTCAGCTTGAGTTAGTTGTTCGGTATCGAGAAGGACTGTAGCATGACCTAATTTTCTACCTGGACGAGATGTTTTGCCATACCAATGTACAAAGCTATGAGCAATTTCTAAAATGCGATCGCGCTTAACTTGATAGTCAGATTCAGATTCTTCATAGCCCAAAAGATTAATCATTACTACCCCAGCCGCTTTTAAATTTGTCGAACCCAAAGACAAACCAGAAACGGCTCTTAACTGCATGGCAAACTGAGAAGTATCACAGCCATCTAGAGTGTAATGTCCAGAATTATGCGTCCGAGGAGCAATCTCATTAACTAAGACTCGGTTATCGCTAGTCAAAAAAAACTCGATGCCGAATACGCCAACTACTTCTAGCTGCTCTAAAATAGTACGAGCGATCGCGGTGACTTCTTGTCTCACTTGTTGATCAACATCTGCGGGGGTAATTGTCCAGTGGCACACCTGATTTTTCTGGAAAGTTTCGGTGACAGGATATATAGCGATTTCCCCCCAGGTGTTACGAGCAGCGATGATGCCTAATTCTCGTTCAAAGGGGATAAATTCTTCAACTAATAATTCGGCAACGGGAATACGTTGAGCAAGAGCAGCCAGAGTCTCAAGATCTTTAACGATAAAAGTTCCCTGTCCATCATAACCATGCCGACGAGCTTTTAAAACTAAAGGAAACTCATAATTAGCCATAAGATCATCTGGTGATGACCAAAGACTAAACTTCGGGACAGGTAAGTTAATCTGCTGGAGAAAACTACGCTGATTGTATTTATCTAACAAAGGAGCTAGAGCATTTAAACTTGGTCTAAAACATACTCCCTGTTGAGCTAGTTGCTGTAACGCTGTTAAGTTGATAAATTCATTCTCAAAGGTAATTACATCGCATAAAGTAGCAAGCTTGGCGGTAGCATAAGCATCATCAATGTCAGCCCAAATAATCTGTTTGGCTCTACTCACGGCTGGGTCATCTTGAGCGGAGGTCTGTACAATCAATTCAATATTTAATTTGGGTGCTTCTTGGGCCATCATCCAAGCTAATTGACCGCCACCAATCACACCGACTCGCTTGTCCATGCTTCCTCTAGCTGTTTTTAGCAACAATTAATTAGTTTACTAGCTAGTCATCAACCTGCTGAGAAAAGTTTGGCTCACTTTTAGCTAAACGCTGCCAATAACTGATTTTGTCGGTCGTACTAATTGTAATTGCAATATTTCTTAACATTATTTAAATATCGTCTAAAATCCATTCAGAGCGGCGTTCACCAAGATCGAGTTGAATACTAACGGCTTTACCCAATCTAGGACGCTCACGAGTTTTCTCAATAAAAGATTGGATCTGCTCTACACCGTTCCAAGCATTGAGATAAAGTGCGATCGCGTTGAGATTTTCGGTATATTCTTGGGGAGATAAGGGAAAAGAGGCTTGTTCCAAGTATTTCCACATTACCTGGACGAAGATTTTACCCTTAACTTTTCGGAGCTGTATATCATAAGAGCAGCCCCACTTGGACAATAAAAGCTGGTGTAATTGTTCGCCTGTCATCATTTTTTACCCAAAGAGAAACTAATGAGTGGAACGGATACTCAATCTCTGTAATAATTTAATACATTGGTTTACCTTGCGTTTTAAATCAAGCTTGAATTGATCATGTCAAATTGATTGTGACAAATACTCCAGGGCAAGCTTCAAAAAAATACACGCAACTGTTAACTTTTAAACATGGAGAACTGCGCAAATTCTTTTGCAGAAAAGAGTCTCAACATTCTCCTGTCATTATCATAGTTTACAAAAAAATACGATTTATCTATAGTTATGGCTCAAACTTCTGGTTCTAATGTCCCTAACATGGGGGATAACGATGTCCCCGATTTAGGGCGCAGACAATTTATGAATTTACTTACCTTTGGCTCGATTACGGGAGTAGCTTTGGGAGCTTTATATCCAGTAGTAAAATACTTTATTCCTAATACTGGTGGTAGCGGTGCTGGTGGAGTAACCGCTAAAGATGCTTTAGGCAACGATATAGTTGTCAGCGAATTTTTGGCTGAACACCAACCAGGCGATCGCACTTTAGCTCAGGGTTTGAAGGGTGACCCTACTTATATCGTAGTCGAAGGAGATTCAACCCTGCGTAACTACGGGATTAATGCGGTATGCACTCACTTAGGGTGTGTAGTTCCTTGGAATAATAGTGAAAATAAATTTATCTGTCCCTGTCATGGTTCTCAGTACAACGAAGCTGGCAAGGTAGTGAGAGGTCCTGCACCTTTATCTTTGGCACTAGTTCACGCCGAGGAAAAAGACGACAAGCTAATCTTTAGTCAGTGGACAGAAACTGACTTCCGCACTGGAGAAAAACCTTACTGGGCATAGTTTAAAAGCTCGAGAATGAAAGATTGGGAAATATTAATGCGAACCTAATCAGATCATTCAAATCTTTTGAGCGATGCTAAATATTATTCATAAAAATTAATCTTGTTGAGATTATTGATCGAACAAATGAGAACATTGACATTGGCTTTAATTAAATTTGCCAAGGAAACAATTGCCAAATTGACCGTTGTGGCGATCGCTACTGTGGCTATATTTTTAGTCAGCGATCTGGCTTTTTCCCAATCTGCTGCCGCATATCCTTTTTGGGCGCAACAAACCGCTCCAGAAACACCTAGAGAAGCTACAGGAAGAATTGTCTGCGCTAACTGCCACCTAGCTCAAAAAGAAGCAGAAGTAGAAATTCCTCAGTCGGTATTGCCCGACACCGTATTTGAAGCTGTAGTCAAAATTCCTTACGACTTAGCCAGCCAACAGGTACTTGGAGACGGTTCTAAAGGTGGCCTAAACGTTGGTGCAGTACTAATGCTGCCTGAAGGATTTAAAATTGCCCCAGAAGACCGTATCCCCGAAGAAATGAAGGAAAAAACTGGTGGAGTTTATTTCCAAGAATATAAAGAAGGTGCAGATAACGTGGTCCTTGTCGGGCCTCTTCCTGGAGATCAATACCAAGAAATTACTTTCCCAGTTCTTTCTCCCGATCCTAAAACCAATAAAAATATTAACTTTGGTAAATATCCAGTTCATTTAGGAGCTAACCGAGGACGCGGACAGTTATATCCTACTGGTGAAGCTAGCAATAACAACCAAATTAAGGCTTCTGTTGCAGGTACAATTGCCGCCATCACTCCTCAAGAGGCTGGAGGCTACGAAGTGACTATTAACACTGAAAATGGCACAGCAACAGATACGATCCCCGTTGGGCCAGAACTAATCGTGGCTGAAGGACAGCAAATTGCTGCGGGTGAAGCTTTGACCAATAATCCTAACGTTGGTGGCTTTGGTCAGAAAGATACAGAAGTAGTTCTCCAAAGTCCTGCTCGTATCGCTGGTTTGATGGCTTTTGTTGGCGGTATTATGATTTGCCAAATTCTCTTGGTCATCAAGAAAAAACAAGTAGAAAGAGTCCAAGCAGCAGAAATGAATTTTTAGACAACTGGCTTTTGATTCCCGTTGAAATTATCAAGGCAGGTTTTAATACCTGTCTTTTTTTATTAATTTAGTCATCAAAGAAAATACCGAATATTTTACTGGAACTGTAAATTATCAGGCACGATCGGGTACTTTTCTGGATCTTTTCTCAATTTAGCCAGGGAAAGCTATTTATATCAGTTATGCAACTTCGATCATAAATCTTTAATGATTAGCTAAATTTGGTTGACAAAACTTAATCTAAGTTGCTAATCGCTTTACCCAGTCAAGCATACTTTTAACGAAATTTGAACCGCTCAAAAGTTTGGTAAATGACATTCTCGACTGTCAAGCTTTGATCAGCGATCGCCTTATCAAAATGCTAGAGATTAGGACATAGTTCTTAATAAACCCCCTCACAAAGCCCGAAAAGTTTTAATCTAAAAGCTGAACTATAAGTAAACAACTAATTAAAATAAACATGAGTGTAACGGCAAGTGGTGGCAGTTCATTAGCCCGTCCTCAACTCTATCAAACATTAGCGGTGTCTACAATCTTGCAGGCAGAGCAACAAGACCGCTATCTAGAGCAGGGCGAACTCAAAGAATTAACAGCATATTATAAATCTGGGTTTCAGCGTATCAATATTGCTCAAACCATAACTAACAATGCAGATATCATTGTTTCACGGGCGGCAAACCGCATTTTCACAGGTGGTTCACCAATGTCCTATCTGGAAAAGCCCTCAGAAATCGAGGAAATGGCAATGGCTACTCCTAGTGGAAATACTAATATTCCTAGTGAGCTAATTGTCGAGCAAAAAGCTGAGAAAGGCAGCAGCGACGGCAGCCGCACAGGACTCCTAAAGTCATTTAAATCATTGTTTTCGGGAGGTTCAGGCCCTGTTCCCGCTAATTTTAGACCAATTAGCGTTTCTCAGTATGGCCCTGCTAATATGCAGAAGTCTTTACGAGATATGGCTTGGTTTTTGCGCTACATCAGCTATGCAATTGTCGCAGGCGACCCCAATATTCTGGTAGTAAATATTAGAGGTTTGCGAGAAATTATTGAAAGAGCCTGTTCTTCGGCAGCAACTATTGTGGCATTGCAAGAGATGCGCTCAGCAGCCAAGGATTATTTCCGCAAGGATGAAACAGCAACCAGCATTATTGCCCAATATTTTGACGTTGCTATTAGTGAGTTTAAAGCTCCTACTCCTTCAAATAAAGTGCGTCAGCGTTCTGATTCTGATAAGCAAGGCTTGCAGCTTCCTCAAAGCTATTTTAATGCTGCGGAAAATCGCCAAAAATTTGTTATGAAGACTGGTTTGTCTACTAGCGAAAAGCTGGCAGTAATCAAAGCAGCCTACAGACAAATCTTTGAACGAGATATTACCCGTGCCTATGGACAATCTATCTCTTATCTAGAGTCTCAGGTAAAAAATGGCGACATCTCGATGAAAGAGTTTGTTCGTCGCCTGTGTAAATCCGAGCTATACCGTAAGCAATTCTTTGAGCCGTTCATCAATAGTCGAGCTTTAGAGTTGGCTTTTCGGCATATTTTGGGTCGTGGTCCTTCCTCTCGCGAAGAAGTCCAAGATTACTTCTCGATTGTTTCGGAAAAAGGGTTGGCTGGTTTAGTCGATGCTTTAGTTGATTCCCCAGAATACGCGGATTACTTTGGGGAAGAAACCGTTCCCTACCTCAGAGGCTTAGGTCAAGAAGCACAAGAATGCCGTAACTGGGGAATGCAGCAAGACTTGTTGAACTACAGCGCACCCTATCGTAAAGTACCCCAATTTGTGACCACATTTGCTCGTTATGATCGCCCTTTACCAGACCAGCATGTCTATGGTTCGGGTAATGACCCATTAGAAATTCAGTTTGGGGCAATCTTTCCTAAAGCAACTCGCAATCCTAACGCTAGTCCTGCACCCTTTAACAAAGACACTAAACGCTTATTGATTCATCGTGGTGCAGGCATCAACAATCAAAACAGTAACCCCTCAGCTAGAGCCGAGTTTCCTGGTTCTTTGGGAGCAAAAGTATTTCGTCTTAACAACCAGCTTCCTGGTTCGAGTAACGGCAGCAGCATTAAATTCTCGGAAAATTCAACTCAAGCTGTAATTCGTGCTTGTTACCGTCAAGTGTTTGGTCGAGATGTTTATCAAGGTCAGGAACTAAAAGTAGCCGAAATTAAGCTAGAAAATGGCGATATTCCAGTGCGCGAGTTTGTCAGAATGCTGGCTAAGTCTGATACTTTCCGTAACCTATACTGGACATCTTTATATGTAACTAAAGCAGTTGAATATATTCATCGTCGCCTTTTGGGTCGTCCTACTTATGGTCGTCAGGAAATCAACAAGTATTTTGATATCTGTTCCAAGAAAGGTTTCTATGCCTTAGTTGATGAGATGATTGACTCTAAAGAGTATTCAGAAGCGTTTGGCGAGGATACTGTTCCTTATGAACGTTATTTGACCGCAGGTGGCGTACAGCTACGCCAGACTCGTCCTGGCTCCATTGAAGCAGGCATTGGTGCCAAGGTTGAGCTAGAGGAAACTCCCCGCTTTGTCGAATTGGGTCAGGTAAGTAATTTGCGAACTACGCCCGAAGTTCAACAAAAAATAGCTCAGGGTGTGAGCGTACAGCGCGAACAAAGTAAGGTATTTAAACTCACTACCACGGTAGATAAAGTAGCCTTAAAAAATGTGATCAAGGCTGCTTATCGTCAGGTGTTTGAGCGTGATATCGATCCCTATGTAGTACAGACCCAGTTTTCTGTCTTAGAGAGTTGTTTGGGTAACGCAGAAATTAACCTCAAAGAGTTTATTGAAGGCTTGGGTTGTTCTGAGCTATACCTCAAGGAATTCTATGCACCTTATCCCAATACTAAAGCGATCGAGTTGGGGACAAAACACTTCTTGGGACGTGCGCCAGTCAATCAAAAAGAAATTCAGAAATACAATAAAATTCTGGCCTCTCAAGGATTGAAAGCGTTTATTAACGCCATGGTTAACAGTATGGAATACATTCAAGTGTTTGGTGAGGATACTGTTCCTTTCCGCCGTTTTCCTACTTTACCCGCAGCTAACTTTCCTAATACAGAGAAGCTTTATAATCGTTTAACCAAGCAAAGTGACGACATCGTTGTTCCTAGCTTTGATACGATTAAGGCAAACTGGAGATAGGGCAATAAGTATAATTAATTGTGGTCAGGTAGACAGATCTCAGCTAAATTGCGATCGCTTATCAGCAAGCTGTTTTGTCTACCCTTTTTTACCCTGGCAGTCAATACTTTATTTCAATAATTAAAACCTCTGACCTTGGTCAGAGGTAACATTAAATTCTGTTAAGGAAGAGTAATTAACTGCAACAAAATAGCGGATTATAATCCTAGGTATTAGGTGCTTGCTTAAGTAATAAAACGCTTGGCTGCAATTAACGGTAGCGTTTACTCTAAGTTGTGTCTAGCGGCAAAATTTACCTGGAGTTATCGAGGAAGCAAATATTGCCAGACATTAACTGCATGTAAAGGTTTGTTAATACGCTACCTGGTTTCCGCACTTTAATTTGGTGAAGCTGCAATACTAAAATTTGTAGCCAAAAGTTAGAAACTGAGTGACAAAACAGAGTAATCTATAAGAAAGATTTAACTAGCAGCAATTAAACCTGGATTTCAACCATAAAAGCCTGATTTAGTTGTATAGTGCCATATTTAATAGCTCAAGCGATCAAGCTATTAATTAAAATAGGTAGCTGGGAGTCTTTTCTAACTAAAGCTATCAACTTAGAAGATAGTTTGTTTATTAATTTTATTTCATTGTCTTGGGAGGAATCCATCGATGAGTATAGTCACGAAATCTATCGTGAATGCCGATGCAGAGGCTCGCTACTTGAGCCCTGGCGAATTAGAAAGAATTAAATCTTTTGTAACTACTGGCGAAAGCCGTTTGCGTATCGCTCAAACTCTCACTGAGTCTCGTGAGCGTATCGTTAAGCAAGCTGGAGATCAGCTATTCCAAAAGCGTCCTGACGTTGTTTCTCCTGGCGGTAACGCTTACGGTGAAGAAATGACTGCAACTTGCCTACGTGACATGGACTACTACCTACGCCTAATTACCTATGGTGTAGTAGCTGGTGATATCACCCCAATTGAAGAAATTGGTTTAGTTGGTGCTAAAGAAATGTATAAGTCTTTAGGTACCGATGTAGGTGCTATGGCTCAAAGCATCCGTGAGATGAAAAATGTAGCTACTTCAATGATGTCTGCTGAAGACACTGGTGAAGCTGCTTCCTACTTCGATTATGTGATCGGAGCGATGCAGTAGTAGGTAATACTCTGCTGCTAACATAAACTAGTAACAAACTTTTTCAAAAATACACTAACTTATCAGTGTTAAACAGCTTAAGACTCGGTAAGATAAGGAAATAAAACTATGCAAGACGCAATTACCTCTGTAATTAATTCAGCTGACGTTCAAGGTAGATACCTCGATGGTGCTGCCATGGACAAGCTCAAAAGCTACTTTCAAACTGGTCAATTAAGAGTTCGCGCAGCAAGCGTAATTAGTGCTAACGCAGCTAGCATCGTCAAGGAGGCAGTAGCAAAATCTTTGCTGTATTCTGATGTTACTCGTCCTGGTGGCAATATGTACACCACTCGTCGCTATGCAGCTTGTATTCGTGACTTAGACTATTATTTACGTTATTCCACTTACGCTATGCTAGCTGGAGATCCCTCCATTCTAGATGAGCGTGTACTTAACGGTTTGAAAGAAACTTACAACTCTTTAGGAGTTCCTGTTGCCTCTACTGTTCAAGCTATTCAAGCTATGAAAGAAGTAACTGCTAGCTTAACTGGTGCCGATGCTGGCAAAGAAATGGGCGTTTATTTCGACTATATCTGCTCTGGCTTAAGCTAATTTAATTAGCATTTTAAGCTGAACGTAGATTGCGCGATCGCACAGATTCGGGAAGTCTAGAGTGAGTGCTAGTTCCAATAAAGCTTAGTTTTTCGAGCGCGAAAGAAAAGTAAGTTTAGACGAGATCTAGTATTGACTTCTGACTCCCGAATTTTGGTGTTTTTAGGTAGCTAGTAGCTATTTAAAAAGCTGTACATCAGTTAAGATGGCATAAATAAGCAACATAGCTTTAATCCAGCAAAGTTATATTACAGGAAAATTTAACTTTTTTTATTTAAACAGGAGAAATGATCTCATGCGTATGTTTAAGGTGACTGCTTGTGTTCCCAGTCAAACTAGAATTCGTACTCAAAGAGAATTGCAAAATACTTTTTTTACCAAGCTCATACCTTATGATAACTGGTTTCGTGAGCAGCAGCGCATCATGAAAATGGGTGGCAAAATTATCAAGGTTGAGTTGGCGACAGGCAAACAAGGAATGAATACGGGTTTGTCCTAGGTTATACATTGCGATACTTAAGTTAAAAACACAAGGGGTCTAATTGACCTCTTTTTTATTACTTAATCTAAGATTCAATTCCTTGAACATCTGTTACCTTTAAAAAGCAAAAACATAAAAATAATATTGGTATTGGTGAAAGCTAAAGTTGTAAAGCAGTATCTGAGTTATTTTATTCCCTTCATCTCCCCTCAAGTAAAGTCTTGGGCATGGGAAGCTCGCCTATTAAATTGGTTAACTTGCGTTTGGTTGATTATTGGCTTAATTACTTTGGTATCTGCCTCTTATCCTGAGGGAATTACTGATAATAATGATGGACTATATATTTTCAAACGCCAATTAATTGGTGTAGCTGTAGGCATTGTGGGGTTTAATTTTGTCACGAATCAGCCTTTAAAAAAAACAATTAAAATTTCTCCCATAATGGTGCTGGTTCTCTTGTTGTTAATTTTTGCCACTCTGGTTCCAGGTTTGGGTAAGACAACGATGGGAGCTAGTCGCTGGATTGCCATTGGACCATTTTCGCTACAGCCGTCAGAACTAATTAAACCTTTTTTGGTGTTACAGGCAGCTTATTTGTTTGCTCGATGGAATCGGTTACAAAACAAAGTGCGTTTAGTATGGTTAACTGTGTTTACCTTAGTCTTAGCGGGAATCCTAAAGCAGCCCAATTTAAGCACTACAGGATTGTGTGGTATGAGTTTATGGCTAGTTGCCTTAGCAGCAGAATTACCTTTGGGTCAACTAATTGCAGTTGCTGGTGGCGGCTTGGGTACAGCAAGTCTCAGTGTGACTATCAACCCTTATCAGCTAGATCGGATTACTTCTTTCCTCAATCCTTGGCAAGATTATCACAATAAAGGATATCAGTTAATTCAGAGCCTATTGGCGATCGCCTCGGGGAGTTTAAATGGCGCAGGATTTGGTCTTTCTCAACAAAAATTATCATACCTGCCAATTCGTTCTACAGACTTTATTTTTGCAGTTTACGCCGAAGAATTTGGCTTTGTAGGCTGTGTACTATTACTATTGTTGATTATTGCCTACGGTACTTTGGCCCTCAGAGTGGCAATTAAATGTAGTCATAATGTTCCTAGGTTAGTTGCTGTAGGCGCAATGGTTTTTATTGTTGGGCAATCATTAATTAATATTGGTGTAGCAACAGGTTCTCTGCCGACGACAGGCTTACCATTACCTTTTTTTAGCTATGGAATTAATTCAATTATTGCCTCATTACTGTTGGCAGGCTTGTTGGTGCGAGTTGCTAGAGAAAGCAACACCACCAGAATAATTTCCCTCAAGCAAATATCGAATTCTAAACAGACTTTCACCAGTAAATAAAAAACGATCGTACAATAAGTCATTCAAATTGATTGGATACCTTATTTTTGTAGAGGCTAGTTTTATATTTATGTGAGATCAAACTATAAAATCATAAATTTTGCCCAAAATTGCTAGTTTGTTTTTTAATCAAGATTGATTATGCCTACTTCTAAGCGGGATGCATTTAATTCTATCCCCCAAGTTACTAACTCCCAAAAAATAATGCACGTTCCTGGCTCAATCGTTGGCGATCGCTATCAGATTATTCAGAAGTTAGGTAGGGAAGAAGCAGGAAAAACCTATCTGGCAAAAGATTTGCAGGCTAAGGTCGATGCTAGATGCGTGGTCCAGCAATTGATTCCTAACTGTGATCATGAGGCAAATTGGCAGATGATTCAGCAGCATTTACGCCAGGAAGTAGCCGTATTAGAAAGACTAGGAGATCATCCTCAAATCCCCCAGTTTCACAATTACTTCGAGGAAAATAAACAATTTTATTTGGTTCGTGAATATATTGATGGAGATAATTTAGAGCAGGAAGTTGTTCGTAAACTATTTGATGAAGCAGATGTAATCTACTTAATTCAAGATGTTCTAAGAATCCTCGATTTTATTCACAAAACGAATGTGATTCATCGCGATGTTCAACCAATTCACTTGATTAGGCGCAAGCGAGATAATACGTTTGTTTTGATTGATTTTGGTGCTATTCGAGAGATTGAATCAACGGAAATAAATCTCAAAGGTGAGCGAATTTTTCCTCGTTCTTTGGGTGACGGATCTTACATAGCGCCAGAACAAAAAGCAGGCAAATATCACTTTAATAGTGATATTTATGCCTTGGCTCGAACTGCTATCTATGCTTTGACAGGGCGATCGCCACAGGAACTAGAACAAACCAATCTAAACTGGCAAGAGCAGTGTCAGATCAGTCCTAAATTAGAGGCAATTTTAGTCAAGATGATGTCTCCAGTCGTAGAACAACGCTATGGCTCTGCTTTGGAAGTGCTGTATGATTTACGACCATTACTTAAAATTAGACAAGTAGTAGGGGGACGTTATTCAATTACTCGTTATTTAGGTGGAGACGGGGAAATTGAAACTTATCTAGCTGATAATCTGCATCGTCGATATCAATCTCCCTGTCTAATTAAGCAAATTGAACTACCACCAGCAGATGATGGCGGCAAAGTTAAAATTGAACAGCATTTTGCTGAAGAACTATCAGTCTTAGAGAGATTGGGACATCATGAGCAAATTCCGCAATTATGGGATCATTTTGCCGAAAATGACGAATTTTATCTAGTTCAAGCATATATTCGGGGTGATAATTTAGCCCAAAAAATAGCGCAGCAGAATCTAGCTACTTGCCAAATAGTTCAAATTTTAACCAGTGCTTTGTCTGTTTTGAGATTTATTCATCAAAATCGGATTATTCATCGCAATATTAAGCCTGCTAATTTGATCATCCGTGACCAAGATGGGCAAATAATCTTAACCGACTTTGGTATTTTAACTGATATTAAGGCTTTGCCTGATACTACGAATCAGAGCCAGAATCAAGATAAACAAAACTATTGGTCTCCTGAACAAATTGCTGGTAGACCTACTATTAGCAGCGATCTTTATGCTCTGGGAATGACGATAATTGAAGCTTTGACTAAAGCCAAACCAGTCACTTTTAGTCGAAACGAACAGACAGGAAAGCTGATGTGGAGCCAAAATATTGATTTAGATCGCCGTTTGATTAAAATCATCGACAAGATGGTTCAGCTAGATTTAGGACAGCGTTATCAGTCTGCCGAGAAGATTCTCCACGATCTGCAAAAAGTTAACAGTTATAATCCTTGGAGTCGTCGGCAACCAGCGCAATTTCAACCCAAGAAAAGAAGATTTGCTACCAAAATAACCACACTGCCGATCTTAATCGGTTTGTTAGGTATTGGCTGTTTATTAGGCAGCATAGAGTTTGCTTTTCCGACAGCTAGACCAATTTATTATTGGTATCAGGGTAAAAAATTACTGCCAGAGCAACCTCAATCTGCTCTTAATGCCTTTATCAAGGCAATTAATTTAAAACCTCATTGGCTAGCCTGGTCTGGTAGAGGAGATGCTTTGTCGCTTTTAGCACGTTATCCCCAAGCTTTGGAAGCATATGTTGAGGCAGGACAGCTAAATTCAAACAATGCTGAAATTTGGCAAAAACAAGGCAATACTTTATATCGCTTAGAAAGATTTACTGAGGCGATCGCTGCTTATAATCGCGCTTTAGAGTTAGAACCAAAGGATAGCTCGCTTTATAATCTCAAAGGGAGAGCTTTGTATCAACTTCAGCAGTACCAGACTGCTTTAACAATGCAGGAGACTGCTTTGGAAATAGATGAACTTAATGCCCAATTTTTGAGCGATCGCGCTCAGAATTTACTACAGTTAGGACAATATCATAACGCTCTGACTATCTTTAACCAAGTTCAGACAATTGAACCTTCAAGTTGGAAACTTTGGCAGAACAAATTGCTCGTGTTAAAAGCTTTAAATCGTCCCCAAGAGGCAGAGCGAGTTCAACGAGAAGTTAATAATAATTATATTAAACTGCTGCAAGAACAACCTCAGAATGAGCAAAATTGGCTAGCTCAAGGAGATTTTTTCGCCGCGGCCGGGATGTATCAGAAAGCACTTGATTCTTATGATCAGGCAATTAAGCTCAAGCCAAACCTGTATGAAGCTTGGTTAGCCAAAGGCAAAACTTTGACTCAGTTAGATCAAGCTCAAACAGCTTTAAAAGCCTTAGATAAAGCCTTGCAAATTCGTCCTCAGTCCTATATGGCTTTACAGGCTAAAGGCTCTGTGCATCAAAATCAAGGCAATCTGACCGAGGCGATCGCTCTTTATGACCGAGCCATTGAAATGTATCCTAATTATGCTCCTTTGTGGCGCGATCGGGGATTGGCTTTAAATCAACAAACAAGATATCCTCAAGCTGTTGAATCTCTCTCTAAAGCTAGCAACCTGACGACCTATGATGCTAGTACCTGGCAGGGGTTAGCAGAAGCCTTATCTGCGATCGCTCAAAATCAACAGGCTTTATCTGCCATTAATCGCGCTATTGAACTCGAGCCGCAAAATCCTCGTCTTTGGAGCCAAAAAGGGTTGATTCATACCATAAATGGTCAATACAATGAAGCCTGCGATACTTACCGTCAATCTCTCCTAGCTATTGCTGATTCTGCTGCAATAATTAATTCGATGATACAATTGGGATGCAGAATGAATTAATAGCTAACTGTCTAGTCTGACTGAGTTTTAGGCAAGCAGCACAATCTTGTTTCTTGCTCTTTTATTTTATATTTTAGTATGCGTTGGCAAGCCATTATTTTGCCTGGAACACCAAATGTTCTTCTAGTTCAACCTCATAATTAACACTTCGATCTAGGATCTAGTCGCTCCTAAATAACAAAGGGTTGGTATCACCAACCCCAAACAAATACGCTAAGTTATCTGCTCTAAATTATGATTTTTGGATTATGTTTAACAAGTCATGCTGTTTATAACATTTGATAAGAGTATTAATAATACGCACATTAGCTGACTAATACCTAAAATAATTTAATCAACTAGCCTTTTAGCTGACTAACAGTGTATTAAGCAATTTGCTAAGTCTAATTACCAATCAAAATTTAATTGCTAATTAAATTCAGCTCAAGTCTAAACCCTAAATAAAGTAGTAGTTCAAATTTAGTCTTGCTTTACTTATCTTAGCCGAGAGGCGATTAACGGTAGCAATTTTTTGCTCTATCTGTCCTGATAGCTGAGAATCTTGGTTGTATTTTTGCTGGTGTTTTTGTAGCTTGGCTAAAGTTTCTTTGACAGTGGCTAATTCTTTTTCAATTTTAATTAATAGAATAATTAATCTTGCAACCTTTACTGTTTTTTCTTCAGCAACAATCTCTTGCTGAATAGATGCGATGTAGTTATTAATATCTTCCATGAATTTACTGATATGTTGACTAATATGACAGAATAACTGCGTTTGTTTTGGTTATTTAATCCAAGTATATCCGTGAATATGAGGGCCTGGTATAAAGTTTAAGTAATTATTGGAGTATTTGTATAAATAATCTGTAAATTTACTCATAAAACGCTTAAAAACTAGTTGTGGCAAGGATATTGGTTCAAAGCACATTCGTGATTAACTATCTTCTTTATATCTTACAAGCTGAGATCCAAGATTTTCAGGATTATTGTCTAGTTAATTTCAGTTAAGGAAATATACTAAACTACAAAAACAAAATAGCTACTGGAAGATCGGGTCAATTTTTAGTACTTACAGGCTGCATTATTGGTGAATAAGAATGTTAAAACATATATTTGAATTCACCATTCGCTAATAAACTATGAATGAAATTATCAACACTATCGTCGAAGTACTGTTGGAATTGCTTGGTCAATCAATAAAAGCACTTCCCAGTTTGCTGTCTGCTATAGTCGTACTGTTCTTAACTAGGTATGCCACACAGATAGTGCTAAAAATTGCTGATGAAACAGGCAAGCGCACTATTAAGAGCAGATCCTTAAAACTACTACTAACAAAAGTTTGTCGAATTGGTGTCTGGACAATTGGGATTCTGCTGGCCTGTGTTTTAGCGTTTCCTGGGTTTGAACTGGGAGATATCATTGCTACTCTGGGTATCGGTTCTGTAGCAATTGGTTTTGCGTTCCAAGATATATTTAAAAACTTTTTAGCGGGAATTATTTTACTCGCAGAAGAGCCATTTCGCATTGGCGATGAAGTGGTAATTGGTGACTATGAGGGTAAGGTGGAAAATATCAGCATTCGTACGACTAAAATTCGCACCTATAGAGGAGAGAGAGTATTGTTACCTAATGCTGCTGTCTTTACCAATGCTGTAAAAGTAGTTACCGCTTATGACTATCGCCGAACCGATCTGGGTGTAGGTGTAGATTACAACACTCCACTACCACAAGCTAAGCAACTTTTAGCACAAACTATTGCCAGCGTTTCTGGAGTAATGGCAGAACCAGTTCCAGAAATTGATTTAGTAAACTTTGGCGATAGTTCAATTGATTTTGTAGTTCGCTATTGGAGTGATTCATCGCAAAAACAGATACGTGATGTGCAAACCAAAGCTATGATTGCGATTAAAAAAGCTTTGGATGGTGCAGATATTAGTATTCCTTACCCCATCCGTACTCTTTACTACTACGACCAAGAAAAATATCAGGATTATTTTCCTGCTGATCTAGAACAAAGTAACTCAAATAAATCTGCTTAAAATCAGGCTAATTAACCTCTTCCTGGTTCGGGAATAGAAACATCAACCAGATTTATTTCTTGTTCCAGGCTGCTTAGAGGAGGTTTCATTGTCTGAACGTTGCCCACAACTAGAGTAACTAAGCGATCTGGCTGTAGATATTCTTGAGCAACATTTAAAATATCTTCTCTAGTTGTGTTTTGGACTTGCTCTTGATATTCAAAGATAAAATCTTCAGGATAGTCAAAGTATTCATACCGCATCAGTCGAGATAGAGTTTGACTGGGGTTTTGGAAGTTAAATACAAATGAGTTGAGAATTGATTCTTTGGCATTGGCTAACTCTTGCTCAGAAACGAGTTGAGTACGCAATTTTTGAATTTCGTTAATAATCGATTGAATAAAAGGAACGGTATTATCGGTTTGAGTTTGTCCTCCAGCGATAAACATCCCATCATAGTCATAGCTAGGACTCCAAGAGCCATATACGCTATATGCTAGACCCTGGCGCGATCGCACTTCGTTAAATAAACGTCCACCAAAACCGTTTAAAACGCCGTTAAGGACACTAAGGGTTGGGTAATCAGGATGATCAAACCGACCACCAATATGACCCAAAAGGATGTTGCTTTGAGTTTGCTGGGGACGATCAATGGCAAAGATTCCTTGAGCGTATTTTTGACTCGCTGTCGGTGGTTCTAAAGCTGGTAGAGAAGTATCTGCTTGCCAATCTCCTAAAGCATCCTGCACTCGCTCAATCATGGTATCGGAATCAAAATCACCGACGATGCCTAAAATTATGTTTTCAGGACGAACATAGGTTTGATAAAAGTCAGTCATGTCTTGACGAGAAATGTTATCTAAGGTGTTGTATTCAATCGTCCGAGCATAGGGACTCGTTTCACCGTAAAGAACTTTATTAAATTCACGATTGGCAATCTCGTTAGGATCGTCATTACGACGAGCAATTGTTCCCTGCTGCTGCTGAAGGGCGATCGCTAATTTTTCGGGAGCAAAGACTGGCTGGCGCAGCACTTCGGTAAATAAAGCAAATACTGGCTCTAAGTCTTCGGTGAGAGTATTAAAGGTTGCATTACCAGAAGTATTATCAATACTGGTTTCCACGCTTGCGGCTTTTTGTTCCAAAATTGAATTCAACTTGTCTGCGGGATGATTTTCAGTTCCGCCACTACGCATCAGTGTTCCAGTTAGCTGAGCTAAACCAACTTGGTTGGCAGGTTCATAACGCGAGCCAGTGCGAATTATTGCCGTACCGCTAATCAATGGTAAATCTCGATCTTCTAAAAGATATACCACCATGCCGTTATCTAATTCGTACCTTTCATACTCAGGTAGCTGAATTTCTGGGAGAGGCTCAAAGTCTAACTCTGTATAATGTTTAGGAGTATCAGCTACCGCAGTTAGCCGAACCGTAAATGATAATAAGACTGTAAATAAGGCTAAACTTAACCAAGAAAATATTTTTCTACTCATCTATATCTATATCGAAAGAAGCTTTACTATTGTATCTATCAGCCATTGAGCTTGCTTTAAGGTTCGATATTTCAGATACCTAGAACTTAGACAGAAGAGGAAAGACTAACTTAACAATCAGGCGATCGCGCTTATTCCTTGTTGGAAATACTGTCCTGGAGAAATTGGCAAGTACCTAAAGTTTGGCGATTTAAAAGCTATGTTGTCACTATCATTATTGCTTAGATGGCGATCTCTATACTCTTAAAATTGCCGCCGTTATTTTCCTGCTCTTAATTTGAATTTAATTTCAGAATAGAAAAAAAATTACTGCGCTGCTAAAAACAGTACTTGACATGATATTATATTTATAATGGGAAAGTGTGTGCAATGCCAGCCTGACCCTAAGATAAATAGTTGCGCTTCAAAGTTTTATCCTCCATCAAAATAATTTTTTGAGAAGAGATTAATCGGATTAAAACCAACACACAGATCACAAAAACTACCAAAAATAGCCCTTTTTTACAGTAGTTTGACGTGTATTAGGATTATATTCAAGCAGGTATTCCTGAGCAATTGCTTCTTGTTCTCTTAGTGTTGTTACTTCTTTCTTGCCTATTTCTGTATCGGTGGAAAGCAGAATTACCTGATGAGACGCGGTAGGGAAATATCGCTCAACTAAATTCTTGCGGTGGGAAGAATCGAGCCTACCTAAAGGAGTATCTATAGCGACGGGCAAATTACGTCCTGATACCCTAGCCAAACCCCATAAAAAAGCGATCGCCAGTAGTTGTTTTTCGCCTGCGGATAAGCGTTGTTTCGGGAAGGGTTGACCATCAGTATCGTATAAAGCCAGTTTAAAGCGATCGCTATCAATCGTAATGCGGTTAATTAAATTAGATTTATGTAATAGATATAGAAAACAATCTTTAACTTCTGTTTCAAGCTTATTGAGTTTTTTGAGGCTGAGTTTTTCTTTAAATATCTTTAAAGTTTGTTGGACTTTTGCTGCGGATTTAATAATATGTTCGTCGTTAATATTATCAATCGCATCTTCGCTATAGTTTTTTAATTTACGATTTAATTCTTGTTGGATACGTTCGATTTCTCTAGCTAATTGTGTATATTTTTCTTGCTCAACTTGATATAAAGCTTTACAGTTACTCACCTCTTGTTGAGTATTTTCCACTGCTTGTAATAGCTGTTGATAATCTTCAGGTGAAGCAGCAATCGCTAATTGACTTTCAGTATTATCTATTTCCGTTGTTAACCAATTTATTTGCTCGATAATATTTTGAGCTTGCTTAATTTGTAGCGGTAAAACATCTTGATTAAGACTAATTAACTGCTGTAATTCTTCTTCAGTCAAATGTAAAAAACTAGCTGATTCATGTTGAATTGAGTTGGCGATCGCTTGATTTTCTTGCTGAATAAAAAAATTAACTTTACTAATTGATTCGGCTGATAAAGAAATGCTATTCAAATAATCTAGTAACTTTTTATCTCTAGCTGCCAAAACACTTTGAGCTTGTTTCAACTGTTGAATTTCAATTTCTTGCTTAGCCTGAGTTGCTGCGGCGGATAATAAAGGAGTAATTAAGTTTAACGGTAAACTTTCACTCCCTAAAATAATTAACTCTTGTCTTTTCGCTGCTAGTTGAAGATTAAGATCTTTAAGTTTGCTTTCAATTTGTTCTCTTTCGCTAGCAATTTTACCGCCTTCTTGATTGAATTTTTGGCGAGCGCGATCGCGTTTTTTATTAGCTTGCTCTAATCGATGCTGTAGTTGAGTTAATTTATGATTTATTTGAGTTTTTTCTGCTTGTTTAGCTGCTGACTTAGCTTCAGTTTCTTCTATAGTCAATAACTGAGTTGAACTTGCGATCGCTTTTCGCTTACGATTAACTAACACTTCCAAGTCTATAGGTAAGAATTCAGGTACTAAATTGAGGGATTAAAGAAGGGCGAT
>JAIMKV010000021.1:58338-63389 GCA_020692205.1 Myxosarcina sp. GA_180221_E-2-1-MAG-40_15 | reverse complement strand
ATAAATATGGCGATTAACCATATTCATCTAGATCATGTTCCCGATGGTGACTGGTTTCAGGCAATTAGACTCCCATTTCAATTTGTGCTGATTGCCTGGGCATATTGGTATACCAAACCTGATCAGCAAAGCAAATTAACTGAATCTATTAGTGAAGGCGATCGCATTACCGAGAAAAATGCTTGATTTATTCTTGCTTCAAATTTACGATCGTCGCCTTGGGGTCTCCCCAGGCGTTTATGAACCCCGCTCCGTCCGTTTAAGGCGGAGTAACTTCAACTCTCCAGATATTTACGGGCTTCGGGTACATCTTTTACGCCAAAACTAAGGGCGATCGCATCATCGTTACTTCTAGTTCTAATTAGTAAAGCAAAAAAAATAAAGAGAACCAAAATGGTTGCTCTCTACTCTTGTGATTTTAAATTAACGCTCTAGTTTAATTTGTGTCCTGCTGCAACAATCAGTTGCTTAAAGGTTTCTTCCGATGCTTTAGAGTTAATAGTTACCGTTTTAGAGTCAGAATCAATTTCAACTTTCGCCTCAGGCTCAGAAGTTAGAATGGTTTCCTTTAATTTATCAGCAGATTCAGCATTGTCGATAGAAGGTACATTAAATTGCATAGATCTATGATTTTACTTTTACTTCATTTTGTCCTGTTATCCAGAGTAAAACGAAGTAATGCCCATAAACTTCTATCCTGAGTCAGATTAAATCTCAAAATTCAACCCAAAAAATTAGCATTAATCCTACTATTAGAATATTCTGATTATAATTCTGACAAAAATGCTATGTAAGTTTAACTATTTTTGGCGATACTATTGACATTCACGTCAGTAAGATGATTTACAATCTGAACCAATCCAGCTTTACTTAACTATGTTGTTAACAGCTATTCCCACAATAGGAGCGTTACACCTTTTTAATTGTTCGATGGCTTTAGAGAGCAGCGTTTTATCTATTTTACCTAAGCCTGTAACCAGTACAACTCCATCTGTTTTAGCTGCCAGCAAGTTTACATCTGCATAGCCGATAACAGCACACAAGTCATAGATTACTAGATCATAGTTAGACTTTAACTCTTCCATTAGTAGATACATCTGTCCAGATGCCAATAAACGGCTGCTGTCGCTGCTCATTAGCTCATCGGAACCAGAAGTCAAAACGTACAGATTATCTTCTAAAGGTGATTTTTTAATATGCTTTAGTGCCAAACTAGGACTGTTCTGATTATTGAGAATATTCTTGAGCCCAGTCTCAGATTCCAAACCAAGACTTTCACTCAGGCGAACTTTGCTGCGCACATCTGCATCAACCAATAATACTCGTCTACCCATAGATGCGGCAGCCCTAGCCAAATTAAGCGCAACGGTAGATTTACCCTCCCCAGAAACAGCCGAGGTAATTGCTAAGGATTTCAAATTAGTGTCAAACTTTAACAACTCTGAATCAGTGCTAAAGTTGAGCAAACCTATATTGGCAGCAAAAGAACGAAAGGCTTCGATAGAAGACGGTAAAAATTCGGGGAAAGACAATTTATCTTGTTCTTCAGGATCTCGATATAGATCTGAAGCTGGTAGTTGTTTGAGATCTATGGTATTTTTGGCTTGACTAAATAATGATAACTGTCTTTTCTTAGGAGTATAGGGGATATTGCCGAGAACAGGCAGATTGGTAATTTCTTCTACTTTGGCACAAGTATAAATAATTTTTTGATATTTATCCAAGATCAAGGCTATACCTACACCTAGCAACAGACCAAAAGCAGAACCGAGTAATAAACGATTATTGGTGCCAAGATCATTATTGTATGGTTCTCCAGCAGGAGCTAAGAGCTGCCAAGGGGTTTCTTGTTGAGCAGCATCAATCAAAAGAGCATCTCTTTGCAGCGTAAATTCATTGAGCTGATTTTTAGCTAATTCGAGCTTTTGCTGAAGTTTATTATAGTCATTAGATACTGTTGACCATGTCTTAAGTTGCGATCGCAATTGGGCTGACTCTCTTTGTGCCGATGTTTGACGATTTTCCAAAGTGCTAATTTCATTAACTAGCTTTTGACGAATAGCTGTTCCTGCTTGTCTAATCAAGCTAATAGTTTTTTGTCTTTCTTCGCTTAAAACCTGCATTTGAGCCGTTCTATCCGAATAAATAGCAGATTTACGACTAATTTCCGCATCTATTTCTCGCAGCTGATTTAATAGTCCTAAATATCGCGGAGTAGCTAGCTCAATTGCCGTTGGTGAGGTAGTAGGTTCTATTTGCAGCTCTCGATCTAAATTTTTGAGCTTTAAACGCATTTGCTGTAACTCGCTTGCTACTTTATCTTGTTCTTGAGCCATCAGACTAGAGCGATTAGTAATTGGGTCGAGAGATACCTCAGGTTCAATAAAATTGTATTTGTTTCTCAGATTTTGTAGTTGATTTTCCAGCTGATCGACTTGAGAAGCAACTATCGGAATCTGTTGTTCTAAAACCGTAATTCCTCGCTGAACTCCTGATGATCGCTTTTCTGCGCTGTAATCTAAATAGGTTTTAGTCAGAACATCTATTACGTCAGAAACTTGCTGCTTATCATAATGTTCATAGCTGACAGATAAAACATTCTTGTTATTTTGACTATCCCTAATAAATCCTACAGTCAAGCCATTATTTAATGTTTGATAGTCAAGCTGAGGGTATTTATCCTGAAGAGAATCGACAGCGCGGGAGATTACTTGAGGACTTTTTAATATTTTTAGTTGAACATCGTCTAACTCTACCAGAGTGATTTTTTCACGAGTTTCTCCAGACTTGTCATCTGTTGATGTCACCTTGGTTTCAACGTTAACCGTTTCTGGTAAAAGTTCGACGCTAGCAACATAAACTGGAGGCAATAAAATAGTTTTGAAAAAAGCCAGAGATGTCATAGCTATAGTAATGCTAACAATCAAAGGTAACTTTCTGCTCACAGTGCTAGTTACTTCACTAAGATTCAAACCTCCTTCAGTACTTTCGGATGTAGAAGAACCCTGAAGATAATATGTTTTTTGATTTTCAAAATTTGAATTCATAACTTTTAAAACTCGGTGTAAGTACTCTTGATTAATAAGCTTTATCTAGATACGACTACTATTATTTCAACCAAAAGAATAATCTTATTGTCTACCTATGTATATCAGAAACATCAATACATATAAGACTATAAGATCAGCAATTCACAAGTTATATAAAACTATTATTTTACGTGTTTTTACGTTGACTTGCGTAGTTGTAATTATTGTTGCTTAATGTTTTTTGTATTTATATTTTAATACTCAACCTATTATATATTCATTGATTGCAAATAGCTTATTTGCCTCAGTCAATCATCTTGATCAAGTCTTTTTTTTATCTTAGCTTCATAAATGACAGAGTTATTATAATGAATTGATTTATTTGACCAAGGCAAGTTGACGTTTAAAACTGAAAAAAATAACATACATATTATTACGCAAGTCACTCAGACAATATTTTTAAACGTTTTTCAAGACAAAAATGTAAATTAAATATATGTCTCCAGCTACAAAAATAAAGGCTGTTGATTATCAGCAATAAAAATAAATTAAAAATTATGATACCGCAGAAAAAAGTAATTAATGTTCCTATTACTTGTGTGCCTTTTGATGAGCAAATGATGTTAATTTTGCGATGGGCAAAAACACGAGCTAGTAAGGCTGTTTGTTTGGCTAATGTTCATATGCTGATAGAGGCAGAACGAAATGCTTCATATAGAAAGGTTTTACATCAGGCAGATTTAGTTACTCCAGATGGTAAACCTTTGGTATTAATGTTACGTCGCCTGGGAATTCTGCATCAAAACCAGGTAGCTGGAATGGATGTTTTTGAAAATCTGTGCGATTTAGCCGAAAAGGCAGGTATCTCGGTTTACTTTCTGGGTTCAACCCCAGAAATTTTAGACAAAATGAAGCGGCGAATTAGTCAAGAGTATCCCATCCTAAAAGTTGCAGGGATGAACTCTATTCCCTTTATGTCTGTCGATGAAATCCGCGCTACCAGAGATTTCAATTTGATTGAGGAAATTAATAATAGCGGTGCTGGAATTATTTTTGTTTGTTTAGGATGTCCTAAACAAGAAGTATGGATGTCGCAATATCAAGGCTATATCAAAGGTGTAATGATTGGTGTTGGTGCAGTTTTTGCCATGTATGCAGGACTTACTCCTCGCGCACCTCATTTAATTCAGGACGCAGGAATGGAGTGGTTATATCGCCTGATCCAGGAACCGCATCGTCTTTGGCATCGTTATAGTTCCACAATTCCTCCTTTTATGTATTTAGCTACCAAGCAGCTTATCACTTCTGGAGGGGCCAAGAGTCTGTTTTCTGGAGCAGCAATGACAATGGACGTAGAGAACCTGGATTTTTCTCCAGCAAAAATTGGGAGTATATTAATGAGGCAAAATCTCCTCAGCGCAGAGGAATTAGAACAAGCTTTATTACAGCAAAAGTTAGATCCTAATTTGAAACTGGGCGAAATTTTGGTACGCAACAATTCACTTTCTCTCTCGCAGTTAAAGTTTTATCTTAAAAATCAAAACGTAAAATTTGGTCAACTATTAATTGAGAAAAAAATTCTCAAACCAAATAACTTACAGGAGCTTTTATCTCTACAAGATCATGCCGATAATCGTCTAGGAAAAATTATTGTTGAACACAAAAACGTTTCTAAAGATCGGGTAGAAGAAATCTTAATTGAACAGTATCTAAGGCGTAAAGGACTATTTCTAGCAGATCCAATACATTGTGAAGCTATATTAATGCGATCGCTAGATTTAGCTATAGCTAATCATAATTAAATTCAACAAAATATATTTGAATATTGTTGCATCTCTAAAAATAAGAATTTCAAAAGATAAATTTGATCTTTAAAAATTGATATAAAAACAGATTATTCTGCTAAATATTTTGTATCTACTTTCACAATCAAAAAATAATTTTTTAATACCAGCTAACAATTTTTAACAATAAAATCATGGCGAAAATAATTTTAGAAACAATCCGCATTGAAGCAGAAGA
>JAIMKV010000021.1:31900-58290 GCA_020692205.1 Myxosarcina sp. GA_180221_E-2-1-MAG-40_15 | reverse complement strand
CGCATTGAAGCAGAAGACTACAAAACAGGAACCAATGGTGTGGAATATTTCGATACCAGTGCTGGTAACAATGGTCAGGCATATCGCAACCAGGATGTAGATATTGAGGTCACAGGCGATGTGGGCGGTGGTTTCAACGTGGGTTGGATTGATGAGGGAGAATATTTAACCTACGATTTAAACCTTCCCGTCAGTGGCAAATATGACATCGTGCTGCGGGTAGCTACTCCTCAGGATGACGTTAAAAGCATCAATGTGGTTTTGGGAGGAAAAACTTACACTGCCAGCTTTACTAATACAGGCGGATGGCAAACTTATACCGATGTGAAGATTGCTGGCGCCGAACTTAGTGCTGGAAATCAGATCCTACGTCTGGATATGTTATCTAAGCTATTCAACCTGAACTATATTGACTTTATTCCTCAACAGCTGGTGGTGGATGAGACTGCACCGAGTGCCAAATTAGACACGACATCTATCTTGCAGTTGCCTGGCACTGACAATACCGCTAAATTTACCGTTACTTTTACCGACAATGTGGCGGTTGATCTTGCCACGATTGATGCTAATGACCTCCAGGTGACTGCCTCTAACGGCACGATCCTTCCCGTCACTTTGGTTAGCATCGACCGCAACGGTAATGACAGCCTGATTAGCGCTACCTATGCTATTGCTGCTCCAGGCGGTACTTGGGATGTGACGGATCAAGGTAACTATACTGTCGCGCTTCAATCAGCACAAGTTAGTGATACTAGTGGCAACTTCTCTGCCGCCGCTAATTTGGGCAGTTTTCAGCTCAATGTCTTTGAAACTCAGCCTCCCACAGCGATAAAAAAAATCCGCATTGAAGCAGAAGACTACAAAACAGGAACCAATGGTGTGGAATATTTCGATACCAGTGCTGGTAACAATGGTCAGGCATATCGCAACCAGGATGTAGATATTGAGGTCACAGGCGATGTGGGCGGTGGTTTCAACGTGGGTTGGATTGATGAGGGAGAATATTTAACCTACGATTTAAACCTTCCCGTCAGTGGCAAATATGACATCGTGCTGCGGGTAGCTACTCCTCAGGATGACGTTAAAAGCATCAATGTGGTTTTGGGAGGAAAAACTTACACTGCCAGCTTTACTAATACAGGCGGATGGCAAACTTATACCGATGTGAAGATTGCTGGCGCCGAACTTAGTGCTGGAAATCAGATCCTACGTCTGGATATGTTATCTAAGCTATTCAACCTGAACTATATTGACTTTATTCCTCAACAGCTGGTGGTGGATGAGACTGCACCGAGTGCCAAATTAGACACGACATCTATCTTGCAGTTGCCTGGCACTGACAATACCGCTAAATTTACCGTTACTTTTACCGACAATGTGGCGGTTGATCTTGCCACGATTGATGCTAATGACCTCCAGGTGACTGCCTCTAACGGCACGATCCTTCCCGTCACTTTGGTTAGCATCGACCGCAACGGTAATGACAGCCTGATTAGCGCTACCTATGCTATTGCTGCTCCAGGCGGTACTTGGGATGTGACGGATCAAGGTAACTATACTGTCGCGCTTCAATCAGCACAAGTTAGTGATACTAGTGGCAACTTCTCTGCCGCCGCTAATTTGGGCAGTTTTCAGCTCGGCGTATCAGCTCCTACATCAGATGGAGTTATCCGTATAAATTCAGGTAGTAACCAAGATGCAGTCGATTCCTTGGGTCAACTTTGGCAAGCTGATACTTATTTTCTTGGGGGACAGGCTGTTGGCCCTGTTGCAAATTCAATCGCCAACACAGTAGATGATTTTATTTATCAATCACAGCGTACAGGCAATAACTTCTCTTATGCTATTCCAGTTGCTAACAACAATTACAAAGTTAATCTTTATCTTGCTGAATTAAACTTTAGCGATGTAGGAAAAAGATTGTTTGACGTTTCTTTTGAGGAAGATTTAGCTTTTGATAATCTAGATATTTTTCAAACAACCAAAAATGCATTTAATCTTGGTGATAACACTGCTAAAGTTATTGAACTTCCCAGTTTTGCTTTTGTGAGAGATGGCGTAATCGATCTTAATTTTGAGTCAGTTTTAAAAGATGCAACCCTAGCAGGCATTGAGATTATTCCTATTGAAGGCGCTCAAGTCCTAATTAAAGAAAGCGGGAACAGCACTTTGGTATTTGAAAATGGCAATACTGATAACTATCAAGTAGTGTTAAATACTCAGCCAACTTCTGATGTTACGATCAATTTTCAATTAGATGATCAAGTTAGCGTCGAGCAAAATAGCTTGGTATTCACCGTTAATAACTGGAATATTCCGCAAACTGTTACAGTAAAAGCTGTCAATGATAATTTAGCAGAGGGTTTTCATGGGTCTATTATCAAGCACACAATTTCTACTACCGATTCAGCCTACAGTAATCTAATCATACCGTCAGTTTCTGTGAGCATTGTCGATAACGATTTAGTTGACATCAAATTTGATAAGAAGGTAGTGGCAAACACACCATTTCCTACCGTTGGTGCTTGGGGTCATGATGGTCGGCTGTATGTAGGCTCATATTCAGGGGTAATAAAAGTTTATACCTTTGATGATAATTACAATGTTATTGACGAGCAATCTATTACTACCATAGCTGGATTATCTAACAACAATATTACAGGTATTGCCTTTAACCCCTTTGAAAATGATTATGTCGGTCAACCTAGAATATATGTTTCTCATAATCAATTTTATGCAAACAATGGTGGTGGTTTTGATATACTTACCGAGTTTTCTCCTTATAGTGGACAGGTTTCGGTTTTGGAGGGACCAGGCTTTTCTCAAATAAACCCTTTAATCACCAACATCGGTGTTTCTAATCACGATCATGGTGTCAATGGATTGCTGTTTGATCACAAGGGAGACTTGTTGATTACTGTTGGTAGTAACACCAATGCTGGAATTGCCAATAATGCACTTGGAGGTATCGATGAATCACCTTTTACGGCAGCTATCTTGAAGGCTGAAATCACCAAGCCTAATTTCAACGGAAATATTCAATATCAGTTACCTAATAATTGGATTGCCCCAGAAGGCTTAGCTTTACTAAACCCAGAAAAAAGTCAGGGATTTGGCGGAATCGTCGATGTAGTTGATGGAGTTGATGTCTCAGTTTATGCTAGCGGGTTTAGAAATTCTTTTGATTTAGTATACACTACCAAAGGAATTATCTATGCGACAGAAAATGGTGCTAATCAAGGATTTGGGGATGTTTCCACGAGTGCCACTACTCAAGAACCTTTTACCTTAAACATACCTGACGAGTTAAATATCGTGCAAGAAGGTAGCTATTACGGTAGTCCCAACCGCAATCGTGGTAGGGTAGATGATCGCCAAAATACGTATTATTCTCCCTCCGAGTCTAGCAACGAATATTATACTGCTCCTATTGCTGAGTTTGCTGCATCGACTAATGGCATTATTGAGTATCGTTCAACTACCTTTAGTAGTCAGTTGCGAGGTAATTTGTTAGCACAACAATTTAATAGCACTTTGTACAATATCAAACTTTCCGAAGACGGAACAAAAGTATTAAATATTAGTTCTCTTGAAACCGAAGCTGGTAACGGAATTTTTGTAGCTGATGGATTAGATGTCTTAACTGGGCCTGGTGGTGCAATTATCAGTATCGATCCATACGAAAATTCAATTAAAGTGGCGACTCCTGTCGATAATCTTTTGACTGCTATGACTGCTTACGATATTTCCTCTTGGAGAGCTCCTGCTTCGGGTGGTGGTCAATTTATTATTGGTGGTGTTAACTTCTCTCCGTTAACAGATACAACGGTAACTATTGGCAATGAATTGGCTATAGTTACTTCAGTTTCTGAGCGCTGGATTAGTGGTATCTTTCCCAGTTTTAATCCTTCTGGAGATGACTTATTAGATATAGTTGTTGGAAATAATGGTCAAATATCTACTATTACCGATGCTTTCCAACCATTGTTCTTCTAAATTTTAATCTGTAAGTAAAATTTGGATTTATTTTATTGCCTCATCGTTAAACGATTGGGGCTTATTTTATTTTTTTGTGCCATGATCTTTATTAAATTTCAGTAAATATATTAAGCTGCACTTTGCCTAAGCAAACTATTAAGGTTATAACTGAAATATATCGGTCAAACTATATATTAAATTAAGCTCTTTGTTAAAAACATTAATTTTTGGCTTGACCTTTTGGCAGGTAAGGAAAGTAAAATACAGTTTGAATTAAAGCAAAAACCAAAGGAGTTAAATAGCTTTTTTTATAACTATGAATAAGTTTATAGCTAAATTTTTTTATGTTACTAAAGGAAAACATCAATCTTTATTGATAATGAGCTGCTTATTTATTATCAGTTCTTTCTTGGAAATGGTTGGAGTTGGGTTGATTGGGCCTTTTGCAGCGATGGTAACCCAGCCAGATTTCATAGAAAATAGTAATTGGCTACAGAGTTTGTATGTCAATTTTTCCTTTGATTCTCAGCAACAATTTATATTTTACTTTGGCATCTTAACGATTATTGCTTTTTATCTTAAGGCTGCTTTGACTTTTGTTACTCAAAAATCTGTTGCCGAATTTGCTCATAGCTTGAAGGGAGATTTAGCCTACAAGCTAATGAAATCTTATATAGCTGCACCTTATACTCTCCACCTAACTAAGAACTCAGCTAATTTAATTCAAAATGTCATTACATCGACAGATCGTTTTTGTATTGGGCTAGTTTTATCTTTACTTACGGCTATATCCAACGCAGTTGTAATTTTGGCTTTAGTAATTCTTTTAGTGTGGACAAACGCAACAGCTTCAATCGGAATTTCTATAGTTTTATTAGTTGCTGTTGCTGTGTTAAATCCTTTAAAAACTAAACTTACCAATTGGGGCAAGAATGGTTATGATGCTTCTACAGAGATGATTCGTATCCTTAATCATAGTTTAGGGGGATTAAAAGAAACTAGAATAATTGGCTGCGAACCGTATTTTGAACGTCAGATGTCTGATGCTGCCTGGAAATATTCAAAAAATATGGGTTGGGCAGCGGGATATGCTAATTTACCACGCTATATAGTCGAAGCTGTAATTATCAGTTTTCTAATTATTTTTGCTTTTTTGTTTGTAACTTTTAACCAGGAAAATAGCCAAAATATTAGCTCGATTTTTGGTATCTTTGCGATCGCTTCTATCCGTCTGTTACCCGCCACTGGCAATACAATTTCCTGTATTAACGTTATTCGTTACAATTCTCACTCTTTGGATTTACTATTTGCTGAGTTACAAGAAGTAGAAAAACTCAAAGGTCAAAAAGACTATGCTGATTTTCAGAATCATCAGGATCAGCACCAGATCAAGAAAATTAGTTTTCAGGACAAAATTGTAGTTAAAAATCTGATTTACAAATATCCCAGCACTGATACCAATGCTCTAGACAACATTAGTTTAACTATTGACAAAGGGCAATCTATTGGCTTAATCGGCAAATCGGGTTCGGGAAAAACAACCTTGGTAGATGTTCTAATGGGCTTACTTTTAGCCCAAGATGGTGACATTACAGTTGACGGTGTCTCTATTTACTCAAATATAAGAGCTTGGCAAAATTTAATTGGCTACGTTCCTCAATCTATATTTTTGATTGACGACACTCTAGAAAGAAATATTGCTTTTGGTGTGCCAGATAACCAAATAGATCATCAGCGTTTGCAAGAGGCAGTGGCAGCAGCTCAATTGAGTGAAGTAGTAGCTAGGTTACCAATGGGTTTGAATACCATAGTCGGAGAAAGAGGAGTTTTATTGTCTGGAGGTCAGCGTCAACGGGTCGGAATCGCTCGCGCACTATATCACGAAAAGGAAATCTTAGTGTTTGATGAAGCAACTGCTGCTTTGGATAACGAAACGGAGAATCTGATTACAGATGCCACTAAGGCACTCTCTGGCAGCAAAACAATCATTATTATTGCTCATCGTCTCAGTACTATTGAACATTGCGATCGCATCTATCGTTTAGAACAAGGAAATGTTTTGCAGTTCGGTAGTTATCAAGATGTTGTAATTGGAGGAATCTAAATGTCTTATCAGCCACTGGTCAGTATTGTCATTAACAATTTTAACTATGCCAACTTCATTGCAGAAGCAATTGATAGTGCAATCAGGCAAACTTATCCTTTAGTTGAGGTAATTGTGGTTGATGATGGCTCAACAGATAACTCGCTGGATATTATTAATAGCTACGGCGATCAAGTGATTTGCGTTAAAAAACCCAATGGAGGTCAGGCTTCATCAATCAATGCAGGGGTAGCAGCAAGTAAGGGAGATATTATCTGTTTTCTTGATTCTGACGATGTTTTTTATCCTAACAAAGTAGCAGAAATAGTACGAATATTCACCCAGGCAACCTTGACGACTCCTGATGTTTTGCTATCAAACTTTTTTGAAGTAATAGATCGAGATGCAAAACCTATAAAAATCAATGTTATAGAGCAACTTTTGTTTGCCCCTGGCGAATGGAAGTTTTTACCCAATTTAAATCATCAGACCAAATTTTTTAATGGAGATTTAAACCGAGTAGCTAACCCTGAGCAGGTTTATCAGTTTGCCAATAAATATCGCTTTATTCCTTATCTTGGTGTTCCCACAAGTTCCTTATCAATGTCTAGGACTTTGGCCAACAAAGTATTTCCCATATTGTTTGAAGAAGGAATTAAATCTTCAGCTGATGTTTTCTTTGTTAAAGCAGCATCTCTTTTAGGCAAAACCTACTCTACAGATAAAACTTTAACTAAGTATCGTCTACATGGTAATAATCTCTGGTTTGGTCAAAAAGACAATAAAGTCATACAAACTCAAATCGATTTTTTTGCTCAGCTTGATCGATATTTGAACTTTAAGCTTGTGCAGGCAAATAAACAGCCCTGTTTCTCTTATATGAATTCGATAGTTGCCAAAAGTTACTATGTGGGTTTTTTGGGGATAAAAAGTGCCGATCAGATTTTCAAATTAGCTTTTAATGTCATACGCTGGCGTATCGATCAGACTACGGCTTTATTTTTTATTAAGACTATTGTTTTATCAACCTGGTTCAAATTGAGGCAAAAGCTACCAGCTTAAATAAATAAAGCGTAACTATTTATAACTTATAACTTCACTACTTTAGATTGCTCGATCACTTTTTTCATAACACAGTCTAATTAAAAGCATTTTTAAATTTAATTTAACATGGGAGATCAAGCAGATGAAATTAGCTTACGTAACTACCTATGATTCCAGACAATTAACTGGCTCTGATGAATGGTCAGGAACTGGATATTATATTGCTCAAGCATTGCAATCGCAATCAGTTGAACTTAACTACATTGGACCTTTAGAAGATCCTTTACCTCAGAGAGTAATGCGTAAACTAAAGCGACATTATTATGAATTGGGATCAAAAAATTATGAAAAAGATCCAGACCCACAAACATTAAAAAACTATGCTCGCCAAATTGAGCAAAGACTGATCAATCATCAGGATCAAATTATCTTTAGTGCCACGGTGAATCCAATAGCCTATCTAAAAAATGATCTTCCGATGGCTTTTTGGGCAGACGGAACGTTTGCGGGCATTGCTGATTTTTATCCTCAATACAGTAATCTCCATCCAGAAATAGTCGAACATTGGCATCAGATGGAAAAGCTGGCTTTAGAAAACTGTCAGTTAGCTATTTATTCTTCAGACTGGGCTGCTAAATCGGCAGTTGAATCTTATCAAGCTGACCCTGCCAAGGTAAAGGTTGTTCCCTTTGGTGCAAATATCAAGGTTGGCTTCAACTTAGCTGAAATTAAAGATGCTATAGAAGCAAGACCTTCTAATAGCTGCAAGTTGTTGTTTATGGGCGTGGATTGGCACAGGAAGGGTGGGGATCTTGCATATGCTGTGGCCAAACGATTAAATCAGATTGGTTTACCGACAGAATTAACCGTTGTTGGTTGCCAACCCTTAATCGATGAGCCGATGCCTGAATTTGTTAAAACTTTAGGCTTTATCAAAAAATCTACTCCCGAAGGCAAGGAGCGTCTTAATCGTCTAATTATGGAATCTCACTTTTTAATTTTACCATCTTTAGCCGACTGTACACCTATGGTGTTTCCTGAGGCTAATTCTTTAGGAGTTCCTTGCTTATCAACTAAAGTTGGTGGTATTCCTTCTATTATTCAAGATAATCAAAATGGCAAGCTATTTGAATTAAGTAGTGACGTTTCTGAATACTGCAACTACATAAATTATCTATTTTCAGATTACTCCAGATACAAACAGCTAGCTTGTGCTTCTTTTGCTGCTTATGAATCTCGTTTAAATTGGCAAGTTGCTGGACAAAAAGTCATAGAGTTATTAAAAACAATTACCTGAGATTTTTACTTGGCTTAAATATACAAATTATTTTAATTGGAACAGCAATTAATAGTTATGGAATCTCAAATATTAGTCAGTATTATTATTAACAATTATAATTATGATCGCTTTTTGGCAGAGGCAATTGATAGTGCCTTAAATCAAAGTTACACAAATATTGAGGTAATTGTAGTTGACGATGGCTCAACAGATAATTCCCGTGTCATTATCTCTGAATATGGCGATCGCATTATGCCAATTCTGCAACCCAACGGCAAACAGGCAGCCGCATTTAATAGTGGCTTTGCCAAAAGCCAAGGGGAGATCGTCATCTTCCTCGATTCTGATGATTTCCTGTTTCCCCAAGCCGTAGCGGAAATTGTTGCTATCTGGCAACCAAACTTAGCAAAAGTGCATTATCGCTTAAATGTTGTTGATGGAGCGGGTAAATCTCTTGGCTATTCATCACCCCAAGGGACGGCTCCTTTATCCCGTGGCAAGGTATGGCAGACACTGTTAGAAAAAGGAGGTTACAACAGCACTCCTACCAGTGGTAATGCCCTAAGTCGTCAGGCTTTAACTAACTTATTTCCCATACCCGAGCAATATAAGCTTACTGCCGATGATTACTTGTCTTTTCAAGTGCCTTTTTATGGCGAGGTTGCAGCTATTGAGCAGCCATTGGGGGTGTATCGCGTCCACGATAGCAACCAGTGGGCATTAGCCACAGTAACGGGCGATCGCTTCAAACGATTTGTCCGTCACGATCTGCAAAATTTTGCTCTACTCACCAATAAAGCTCAAGAATTGGGATACAAAATACCTGCTGACCTAGAACAACGCTCTATCGGTCGTCTTTGGTCACGAATTATCTCTTTGAGGTTAAATGCCCAAACCCATCCAGTTGGAAGCGATCGCGAATTACAGCTAATTTATCAGGGAATTAGGAGTCTGTGGAAATATTCGGACTTTAATTTGCCCAAGCGCATCTTTTACAGTCTGTGGTTTATCTGGGTGGGCTTAATGCCTCTACCTTTGGCTAAACCAGCAATTTCCTGGCTGTATGCTCCCCAACAGCGTCCCAAATTGGTTAGCTGGACAACCAATAAACTACGAACTTTAATCAGCTAAATCCTAGCCCCATACTCAACTTTTATTGCATCCATAACTTAAGCCAAATCTCCTTAAATATACGGTTGCAGTTTGCCATACATATTTGCTACAAAAGTGTTACTAAGATTAAGAAATAGATAATTATGTTGAATTTAAGCCCCCGCCCCAGAAATCGTCTTTACACCGATCTTAATAGTTATACTCAGTTCTTCGGTTATGTCTTAGGAGGACGGTTGATCGATAGTAAAAAAGATATCGAGCGTTTTGAACATGAATTGCGCCTGCGGTTTAGCTCTCGTCATGCGATCTGTGTTTCTCAATGCCGAATTGGGATTTATTTTGCAGTCAAAGCTTTGATCAAGCCTGGACAGGAGGTAATTTTGTCTCCCTATACTATTGCCGATGTGATCAATATGGTGATTTTCGCGGGAGGTCGTCCTGTATTTGCTGATGTTGACCGCTCAACCTGTAATATATCGGCAATGGATGTTGAAGGCTTGATTACCGCGAATACGGGAGCAGTCTTGATTACACATTTACACGGGGTTGCTGCCGAGGCACACCGAATCAAAGAAATTTGCGATCGCGCCAACATTCCGATGATTGAAGATTGCGCTCAATCTTTTGGCGTAAAAGAGCAAGGAAAACCCGTGGGTACTATTGGCGAGGTGGGTATCTTCAGTCTAGAGATGCACAAGAACTTACCTACCTGGCGTGGTGGTGTTGTCGTTACCCAGCGTGATGATGTGATGGAGAAAATACAGGCTGAGTCCCAAAATTTTTCGACTTCGCCGTTGCCGCTAATATTTACCAAATTAAAATCAGGATTGAAACACGATCTGGTTACTTCGCCTATTTTCTTCCCGCTAATCTATCCTATTTTGCGCTTTAGTCTGCTCAAAAATGTGGAAGCAATCAACAAAACTACTCGCAGAAAACCACAAGAAAGTGAGGCTGCATCAGAATTACCTGATGTGTACAAGTCTTATTACACTTCATTCCAGGCTCGCATTGGGCTGTCTCAACTCAAACAAGTCGATACTAATATTGAGAAAAGAATTGAATACGGTCGGATGTATCACGAAGGCTTGAAAGATATTGATGAGTTAATCTTACCCCCTCTACAGGCAGATAAATCCATTACCTATCTTTGGTATCCTCTCCAATGTCCTGACCGAGAGGCATTACGCACATTTATGTTTAAGCATGGAAGAGATGTTGCTCTAGGTCACTTTATCAATAATGCCGATACACCTAAATTCGAGGAATTTTATCGCGATTGCCCCAACGCCAGACAAGTTGCTCAAGATCTATTGTATTTACCTACTTATCCTAGCTATTCCCGCCGTGACGTAGAGAAAAATATCGAAGTGATTCGACTCTACTTTAATTCTCAAGCGAAAAAGATGGAGTCAGAAAAAATCAAGCCAGAAAAAGTTTTGCTTAACAGTTGAGGTTTAAATCGCCTTGACCGTTAGTTTTTAACTCGTTTCAACTCTGGTTATTAACCATGCCGATAATTAATTATAAAATTTCTCACTTTGACTTATGCTAATTGATGCTGAAACCATCCAGGATGAAGGCACGATCGCTTCTGAGATCGCGGTGGTTGGTGCAGGTCCAGCAGGAATAGTCTTGGCTTTAGAGTTAGCACAGGCTGGGTATGACGTTGCGCTACTCGAAAGCGGTCGTTTAAATTTCGCCGAAGCAATTCAAAATCTTGGTGATGCTAATCATTTCGATCCGCAATTTCACGCACCTATGTCAGAATGCACTCGGCGACAGATCGGTGGCACATCTAATATTTGGGGAGGGCGTTGCGTACCATATGACCCAGTGGATTTTGCGCAACGCAACCATATTCCTGCTTCTAACTGGCCCGTAACCTATGAAGAGCTGAAGGTCTATTTTGCCAGAGCTTGTGATTACTGTTTGTGTGGTCGGTCTGAATTTGACCTGAATCAGATAACCCACATTGAGCAAAAGTCAATTGTTCCAGGTTTACCTGATGGGGAAGTACTTACCTCAACTTTAGAGCGATGGTCATTACCAACCAACTTTGGTCAAGAATACCTGGCTCAGTTGAAACAGTCAAAGCTGATCAAGTTATTCTATGGCTTAACCTGTACCGAAATTGTCACCAATGATCAGGGTGTTCAGGTTGAACTACTTCAGGCAAAAACTCTCGGTGGTAAAAATTTAAGCATCAAATGCCGCAAGTATATCTTAGCGGGAGGAGCTTTAAATAATACTCGCTTACTCTTAGCTTCAGATCGCCACCATCCTGGCGGTATTGGCAACCATAGTGGGCTATTAGGCAAGTTCTACATGGGTCATCTCTCAGGAGATATTGCGATCGCTCATTTCACGACTCCCGCTAAAGAAACGGTTTTCGGCTTTGATCGAGATTTAGACAATACGTATATTCGGCGACGTTTTTCCTTTACCCCAGAATTTTTGCAAGAGCAAGAACTTTCTAACACGGTTGGCTGGTTGGGCGCTCCCGACTTTGGTGACTTTTCTCATCAAAATGGCATTTTGTCTTCTGCTTACATCGCTTTGAACCTACCTATACTGAAGAGTCGTCTTGGGGCCTCAACAGCTATCAGAAGAGCGGCAATTGGTAATGATCAAGGAGTCTACTATCCTCACATCATCAATATACTCAAAGATTTTGGCGAGATACTTGCCTTTATTCCAAGCTTTGGTTACGGACGATTCGTAGCTCAACGAAAAATTCCAGCACTGTTTGTCTATAGTGCTGCCAATGAATATCCACTGCATTATCACAGTGAACAAGTGCCAAATCCAGATAGTACTGTCAGCCTATCGGATGAAAGAGATCAATTGGGTATGCGAAGATTAAATATCGATCTTCGCTTCACTGACCAAGATATTGAAAGTGTAGTTAAGGCTCATTACTATTGGGATCAGCATTTGAGAAAACATGAATGCGGTTATCTAGAATATTTAACCGATGATCTAGAAGCATGCGTATGGTCTCAGGCTGGGGATGGATTTCATCAGGTTGGCACTACTCGGATGTCAGAACATAAGAATGAAGGTGTTGTCGGGTCAAACTGCAATATACATGGATTTGACGATTTATTTATTGCTAGCAGCTCGACCTTCGTGACCTCGGGGCAAGCAAATTCTACATTCATGATTGTAGCGTTTGCCCTGAGATTGGCAGATCACCTCAAGCAAAAAATTAATTCCGAAAAGCGAATTTTAATTGATAGGAACAAATTAACTAACTCCGTAAATCATGCTGAACAGTGTTGAACTAATCACCAATAGGTCTGAAGGTAATCTAGCCTGGACTAATAATACTAATTTAATCATCTTTGCTTTTTCATCGGTCTTTTATGTACGGATTTTTTGCACTATTACTAAAGCTCCACCTGTTTTAAATCATGCACACTTTATTATTGTTCCTTTAGTTCTCTGGATTGTTTTAAGCACAACAACAATTAAAAATGCTCAACAGATTAAGCTAATTGAGTCTCTGCTATTGGCACTGTTTATTTTCTTGGTAGCTATATTGGCAAGTGCCTTCTGGAACGGAGCTGGCTTAATCAATGCAGTCGCCAGCTTTATGATGCTCGGTGAGCCAATGATGTTTTTAGTAGCGATCGCCTGTATTCCGATGTCCCCAGACTCTTTTACCAGAATTAAGCGATGGTTTATAGGGTCTGTATTCATTAACTTTGCGCTAGCTGCTGTACAAAAACCGTTAATTGATGCCAACAAGCTTTACGCAGATGGATTTGACGGCACAGATGGTTGTGGCGGCGTATTTTTTGTTTCGGGAGCGGGTAATTATGTATCCGCATCAATATCAATTGCCTTTGCCATTTATTTTTTGGTCAACGGCAAAGATTATCCTCTCTGGGTCAGGATTACCGCTTTATTAGCGGCATTTTGGCAACTGCTGTTTTCTGACTCGAAACAACTGGTGTTTGCCTATTTACTCGCCTGGATTCTATTGATTGTATTTAATTTTCAAGATGTGGGTAAAACCATAAAGCTACTGGTGGGAATTGCCATTACAGGAATAATATTTTTCTGGTGCATCCAAAACTTAGAAGAGTTTCGGGCTTTTACCGCCTGGGCAAGACCAGATTTATATGGCAAAAATGGCGATGCCTGGTTTGCTAAGTTCTATTCTGTTCAAACTATCCTAACTGAATTTGATTCTTGGGGCAATTGGTTGTTTGGCTTGGGTCCAGGTCATACTGTTAGCCGCTTGGGAGCCTGGTTTATGCAAGATTATCAGTGGATACTTGCACCTTTAGGAGCAACTACAACTTCTATTGGCGTACAGTCTCGCGAGTTTATCGATAGTTTTTGGCTTGCTTATAGTTCCAGTCTGTTTAGTCCTATTTTTGGTTGGGCAGGAATTTGGGGTGATCTAGGACTAGTTGGTTTAAGCACATATTTATTTTTAGCATATTCAGTTTGGAAACACTTTGGCTTAGACAATTCTCTCAGGATTACTTTGCTGGCGACTTTGATTTTAGGCTTTATTTTTACTCAGTTAGAAGAGCCAGGCTATATGCTCTCAATTTCCTTGATGCTGGGGCTGGCATGGCATCAAAAACGATTGAAATTTGAGCAAAATCAGCAGTTACAAGTTTAAATTTTTAGATCTAATACTTTTATGTTTAATATCTTTGATATTCAAAACTCTTCTAGTGTAATTAATGTCGCCAATGTCGCCCGTCAAATGCCAAGAAAACTGCGGGTTTTATTTGTTAGTCATACCTATGTGGTTGGGGTCAATCAAGGCAAACTTAAAGCGATCGCTGATACGGGAGAGGTAGAGCTGGCTCTACTTGCGCCCAGTAATTGGCGAGCCACGGAATGGAATCGCACTTTGGAGTTAGAAACTCCTTTTCCCGAAATTCGGATTTATTCAGCTTCTGTTTGGTTTACAGGCAGAGTCGGCGCACATATTTATCATCCCTGGAAGATTTGGCAGGTAATCAATGACTTTAAGCCAGATTTAATTCAAGTTGAGGAAGAAATTTTTTCTTTGTGTGCTTTTGAGGTATCTCTTTGGGCAAAGCTATATCATAAGCCGATGGTAGTATTTGGTTGGGAAAACCAACTTCGTTCTCTATCTGTATTTCGTCGGTGGATACGGAATATGGTTATGAGTTCGACCAATCTATATCTCGCTGGTAATCAAGACGGTGCGGCGGTGATGCGTAGCTGGAATTATCAGGGACCAGTAGAGATTATGCCTCAAATGGGAGTAGATACTGATTTGTTTGCTCCTTCAGCAAGAAATCATCAAAACAGATTAAATATTGGTTTCCTCGGACGACTTGTGCCAGAAAAAGGGCTAGATATTTTATTTGCTGCGGTTAGTCAGCTCAAACGACAAGATTTAAGCTGCAAAATTACTATTTGCGGTTCGGGTTTAAGTGAAGCCGACTTGCGCCAGGAGGCTGAAAAACAAGGGATTACTGACCTAATCACCTGGAAGGGTGCCGTGCGCCACGAAGTAGCCCCTATGGAATTAGCTAAATTTGATGTTTTAGTGCTGCCTTCTCGTAGCGTTGCTACCTGGAAAGAACAGTTTGGTCACGTCATCATTGAAGCAATGGCAATGGGTATCCCTGTAATCGGCTCTAGCTGTGGTGAAATACCTCACGTAATTGCCTGCGAAGATTTGATTTTCCCTGAATCAGATTCTACAGCTCTAGCGGCAATTTTAAAAAAAGTAATATGCGATCGTAATTGGCGAGAAGAAATGGGGAACTATGGAATAGAGAGAGTAGAAAAATATTACTCTCACAGACGCATTGCCCAAAAATTAATCACTCAGTGGCAAAAGTTAGTACCAATCTTGAAGTGATTTTATGAGTAAAGCAACTAGATTTGTCGGTATTGATTTATGTCGAGGATTAGCAGCCTTTGCAGTAATTCTGGTTCACTCAGGAGACGAAACTTGGGGAGTCCCCATTAGCGATCAAGCAATTCAATTTCGCGACTTGTTTTATTTTGCTGTGCCATTTTTTTTGGCAGCATCTTTTTATTTTGGTACTAAGCAACTACCTGTAAGGATTTCTGATACTTTCTGGAAGAAAAAGCTTCAGCGCATAGTAGTGCCTTATTTGGTATGGAGCATCTTTTATGTAGTTTCTAAAATAATTATTTTTTCATTAACTGATAATACCGATTTAGTTCAACAATTGCTATCTGACCCATCAGCAATTGTTTTTATGGGAGCTGCTTCTTATCATCTATATTTTATTCCCCTGTTATTAGCAGGAACTATCTTACTTAATTTAACCAATTATTTAACTGAACTAAAAAGCTCAACGATATGGTTATTTTTGTTTTTTATTATCAGTATTACTGTTTATCAAATTTTAATTTTATCAAACAACAATTTTAATTTGAATTCTTATACTGCTTTTCCTGAATTACTTAAATTATTGCGGGCAGATAATGTTTTGTATCAATTATGGAGAATTATTTTAGTTAATTTAGCTTGGTTTATTCGTTGTCTACCGTATTTTATAATGGCTGTATTAATTAATAAAATATTAAAACAAAGCACTTGCAAATGGCTTTACAAAAAGTCATTTATAGCTATATTGTTAATTATGTTTGTATCAATTAATTCGGCAGGAGGTAAATATTCACTTAATGCATTAACTGAGATTATTATTGCTTATTCTTTATTACTTTTAGGAATAGCTATTTCTCAATATATTCCTGATATTGTTTTCATAACTAATTTAGGATTATGCTCCTTTGGCATTTATTTAATTCATCCTTTTGTCAAAAGCGCGGTAGAAATTATTTTAATCAAGCTGGTACCTCAAGTCAATCAAAGTATTTCTATTGTTTCGATCTTAACCTATTCGATATTAACCTTTATAACCAGTTGGATATCTATTTATTTATTGCGAAAAAATAAACTGATTTTGCAATATTTATAAAAAACAAATTTTTTAGTTTAGTTGAGGAAAAAATAAATGCGGGTAGCAGTTGTTAGAAGAGAACCAAATGTTGCTTTTAGTATGGATGTCTATGCTGACAATTTAGTTTCTCAATTGAAAAAAATTAGACCAAATTGGGAAATTATTGAAATATCTCCTGAGCCATGGAGTGATGATTTAGAAAATTTATGGCATTCAGGAAATCCATTACGCAAATATTATGAGCGTTTTTATCATCATCCTCGCGTAGTGAGACAAACACAAGCTGACATATTTCATATCATCGATCATACCGATGGGCATGTTGCCTATGGATTAAACAAGTTAGGTAAACCAGTATTAATTACTTGTCATGATTTAGTGCAGTATATATATCCAGAAATTTTAAAAAATGAGTCTCGTTTCCCCGCTTTTAGTATGGCAGTTTGGCAACATTCTGTAAAAGGAATTATCGCAGCTCATCGTACAATTGCCGTTTCAACTAATACTGCTAAAGATATTAATAAGTTGTTAAATGTCTGTCTTGACCAAATAGCAGTAATTCCTAATGGAGTGGAATCAAAATTTTGTATACTTCCTGCCGAAACAGTAGCTAACTGGCGACAAAAATATGTTGATTCCTCAGCTGAAATTTGCCTACTAAATGTTGGCTCAAATCATCAAAGAAAAAATATTTTAACGGTCTTAAAAGTGGTGAAAGCGATCGCCAATTTAGATATTCCCGTGCGCCTCTGGAAAGTTGGAGAAAAATTCTACCCAGAACAAGAGCAGTATATTAAAGCTAATGGTTTAACCGAGCATATTACCTTCGTTAATAATCCCGACAGCGAAGCTTTGATTCATTTTTATAATGCTGCCGATGTATTGTTAGCACCTTCTTTATACGAAGGGTTTGGTTTAACTATTTTAGAAACTATGGCTTGCGGAACTCCCGTAATTACATCTAATGTTTCCTCGTTACCAGAGGTTGCTGGTGATGCAGCAATTTTAGTCGAGCCAACAGATGTTGAAGCTATAACTAACGCTGTAATTTGTTTACAAAAAGATGCTAATTATCGCCAAAATTTGATCGCCAAGGGTTTGGCTAGAGTAAAAGAATTTACTTGGAAAAGAACTGTAGAGCAAACAGCAAAACTCTATGAAGAAATAGTTGATTCTCGAAGCAAAGTACCTGCTGAGTTGGCATAGAAAAAGTTATCGAAGTTTGATTGATTACTAATTAATAGACCTCATTATTATTACAAATCCTATGAAAGTACTGCTATCTGCATATTCTTGTGAACCAGGTAAAGGTTCTGAACGTGGTGTAGGTTGGAATTTAGCCAAAGAAGTTGCCAAATATCATGAAGTTTGGGTATTTACGAGACCAGATGAGAGTAAAGCAGCAATCGAAGCCGAACTAGCACGCCATCCAATTCCTAATCTACACTTTGTCTATTTTACTCTTCCCTTTTGGAAAGATAGTTTGCGTTGGGGGCAATCTGGGGCGATGCAGCTTCACTATTATTTATGGCAAATTCAGGCATATTTTGTAGCTCAAAAAATGCATCGTCATATTAAATTTGACATCGCCCATCATGTTACCTTTGTTCGTTATTCTGTTCCCAGTTTACTTTCCTTATTACCAATACCTTTTATTTGGGGACCTGTTGGTGGTGGAGAATCTGCACCACCAAAGTTTTGGAGTGATTTCAGCTGGCAAAATAAGCTATATGAAATTTTTCGTATGACATGGCGAAGTATGGGCGAATTAGATCCTTTAACTCGTTTGACTGCTAAAAACAGCACGATTGCCTACGCGACTACTAAGGATACTGCCAAAAAACTCAGTAAATTGGGTGCATTCGGAGTCAAACAGGCTTCAGAGACTGGTATATCTCTATCAGAAATTGAGCAACTTAGTCAGTGTCATCCTCCCAAGGTTGAATCAATTAAATTTATTAATGTGGCAAGATTGCTGCATTGGAAGGGAATTCATTTAGGATTGCGGGCATTTGCTGAAGCTAACTTAGCAGATGCCGAATATTGGATTGTCGGAGAAGGGCCTGAACTAGAAAAGTTACAAGCTCTGGCTAAGAACTTAAATATTGCCGAGAGGGTAACTTTTTTTGGTTTGTTAGATCGAAAAGAAGTTTTAGTTAAGTTAGGGCAATGTACCGCTTTAGTCCATCCGAGTCTGCATGATTCAGGAGGGTGGGTTCCTCTAGAAGCAATGGCATCGGGAAGACCAATTGTCTGTCTAGATTTAGGAGGACCGGGAGAAACGGTAACCCCAGATCTTGGCATCAAAGTCACTGCTCATAGTCCAGAGCAGGCAGTTAGCGACCTGGCAAAAGCAATGGTGAAATTAGCTCAAAATCCAGACTTGTGCGTCCAGATGGGAAAAACAGGTCAACAGCGAGTTAAAAAACTTTACAGTTGGGAAGCCAAAGGAAAATGGCTGAGCAAGGTTTATGAAGATTGCGTCAGCGAATTGAAAAATGACCAATCTTTAATACCTGAATTGGACTGAGTATTTTAAAGAGCGAGCATTGCTCAACATAATTTCTACAATGAATTTTGATAAATGTTGATTAAGAAACTAAGAATTATAGTTTTGGGTATAGGTATTTTTGCCAGCATGGCTATGTCTGGATGCGAGTCACCAGGATATTTTGTGTCTCCTAATGGTTCTGACGATAATCCTGGCACAATTGATCGCCCTTTTAAAACAGTTCAAAAGTGCGCCGACTTAATTCAACCAGGAGAAACCTGCTGGTTAAGGAAGGGAACTTATCGAGAAACAATACAGCCACGGGTTTCAGGAACTCGTGAAAAACCAATAGTTTTTGCAGCCTATAAAAACGAGCAGGTGACAATTTCTGGAGTAGAAATAGTCAAAGACTGGTCTTCACATCGCGGTTCAATTTATCGTAGTGATGTATCTTTACCTATTAATGACTATAGTGATACAGGCTTTTTAGCTAATCAGATTTTTGTCAATGGAGAAATGATGCCAGAGGCTCGATTCCCCAATTTAGATGAAAAGCGAGATTTTTTGCGTCCCACTTTAATCGGTGGCGGTTTAAAAAGTGAGGGAGGAACGGCAGCTACGATTGAAAATAGCGAAATTCCTGCTTTATCTGAGGGATGGGCCGGTGCAAAAGTGTGGAGTAATGAATGGTATACGACTCGTACAGGGACAATAACTGGTGGTACAGCAGGAAAACTGACCGCACAAATGTCAGCTCCTTGGGATAGAGGAGGATTTTGGCTCTATTTTTTTGGCAAATTAGAATTACTTGATGCTGAGGGAGAATGGTTTTATGACGATAGTAGTCAAAATCTTTATCTTTGGTCGCCAGACAGTAAAACTCCTAGTGCAGTAGAAGTCAAACAACGCAACTTTGCTTTTGATTTGAGCGAGCGCTCTTATATTACTGTACGTAATTTAAATCTCTTTGCCAATACTATCACCACCAGCGATCGCAGTACAGGTATAGTCATTGACGGTATTCGCGCTAAGTATGTCTCCCATCACATGACCCTGCCACCTTTACCAGAATCTGAAAAAGCTTATGATGCTGATGATGCTTTATTTTTGGCTGCTCATGCTCATGATACGGGGATTCAGCTACGGGGCAATGGTCACATCTTAAAAAATTCCGTGATCGATGGGAGTTCTGGCAATGGTGTTTTGCTGGAGGGGAATGAGCATCAAGTAACGAATAACATCATTGCCAACACTAACTATCAAGTGTCCTATGCTGCTCCTGTCCGTATCAATGGCAATGGTCATAGAATTACCCACAACACAATTAAGCGTACTGGTAGAGACGCAATTAGCTGGGATTGGCATACCGCAGGAATAGATGGTCGCAACATCGAAATTGCCTATAACGACATTTCCAGCTTCGGTATGCTCAGTACCGATTTGGGTGCAGTTTATGTCTGCTGCCATGTTAACTTAGAAGGTGGCTCAATCCATCACAATTGGATTAGAGATGCCCAAGCTTTCAGCCCTTTTTGGGGAACTCGCGGTATTTATTTAGACATTGAAAGTTTCAACAGCACTATTCACCACAATGTAGTCTGGAACTTAACTGGTAGTGAGGATAATTATAGTTTGGTTGCTGGTAGCCCACGGGGATACGAACGAGTATTTAACAACACTTTTCTCGGTGATGTATATTTAAATGATGGTCCTGTTGAAGCTCGAAATAATATTTTTGCAGGTTCTAAAGAAATAGTTGCTGATCGCGAGTCTAACAACCTGTTTATTGATACTGATGTAAAGTTTGTGCAGCCTCCTATCGCCAAATCTCTAGCTGAAATTATTAGGCCTATTCCAGATTTTACTCCCCAAGCAGATTCTCCCGCGATTGATGCAGGAGTAAGTATTCCGCAGATTACCACAGATTTTACTGGCAAATTCCCTGATATTGGCGCGTATGAACGATATCTTCCAGCTTGGAAAGCTGGTTCCAGCTTGAAATACGACCTTGAGAAGAATTAAGATCAAATTTTGTAGTTAAAGCAGAGATTTTCTAGTTTTAATATTAATCTTTTATCTGACTCAACGCTTAAGCAATCTAAATCAAGAGTATAAATAATAATTCTAATATGCACGTTTTTATTGCCGCCTTGCATCGACCGATTAAACCTACTGGTGTTTGCCGACACGCAGCCAACTTAGCTCGTTGTTTAGCCGAAAAACCAGAAGTCACGAAAATAAGTATAGTTGTTGGCTCTTGGCAAAAATACTATTTTGAAACTACTTTTGCTTTGGACTCAAATAAAATCAAATTGGTTGATATCGAGATCAAAAATAGTTCGGTCGTGAGAAATATCTGGTTTCTCAAAGGCTTGCCTCAGTTAGCAAATAAGCTAATGCCTGATGTAGTTCATCTTGCTTTTCCTTTTCCTTTTCTAAGAGCAAAATTTGATGCTCCTGTGGTCACCACAATTCACGATCTTTACCCTTACGAATGTCCTGAAAACTTTGGCTTTCCCCAAGTTTGGTTTAATCGCTTATTTTTAAAACAAGCAATTAATAACAGTGATGGGCTGCCCTGTGTATCGCAAATTACTGCCGACAAGCTCAAATTTTATTTTCCCAACCTCAAGCCTCAGCAACAAGTTGAGGTAGTTTATAACTACGTAGACTTTGAGGGACTAGAAACCAAGGCTCCTCAACAGCTTGCAGAACATAGTAGATTCTTCTTGTCAGTTGCTCAACATCGGCAGAACAAAAATTTGGATTTGCTGATTCAAGCTTATGCTGAACTATTAAACACTAATAAGATTGAAGATTGCCAATTAGTTATTGTCGGTGCTTCTGGGCCTGAAACCGAAAATATTCAGCGGTTAATTAGACACTTCAATCTAGAAACAAAAGTAAGTTTATTATCAGCAATCAGCGATCAAGAACTGGGTTGGTTGTACCAAAAATGTCAGGTTTTTGTCATTGCTTCTTCTACAGAAGGTTTTTGTTTACCTTTGGCAGAAGCTTTACATTTTAGCGATCGCGTTGTCTGTTCTGACATTCCCATTTTCCGAGAGATTGCTACGGCACAATGTACTTATTTTTCGCTGGAGGGTGATGCGATTGCTAATTTGAGTCACGCTTTGATTCAAGCTATCGAACATTCAAGCTCATCTAATCGCAATCAGATTAAACGATTTGATAAATTAAACATAGCCCAACAATACTTGGACTTGTATAATCAAATTAAATCCCTTGCTGCTTAACCATAAAGCTAGCTTTTATCGTCCAAATCGACAAACAAAGAAAACTTTCGGTTAAACCAATTCAGCGAATCGAAGTTCCAGAAATAAATTATTTTGAAACCATAAAAATAAGAAGCGAATCAATAAGTACTCTATATCTCACCTTCGCTTCTCAGCTTTTTTACTACTAGTAACCAAAGAAACGCTTAGTCCAGATATCCCATTAAAGCAGTAGTTTCATCTGACTCATTAGAAGCTACAGGGCGATTTCCCATCACAACATAAGAATCGCTGACCTGAAGAGTGCTTGCAGCAATAGGGCGATTACCAGATATGGCTATAGAGCTGCTAAATTTTACTGTTCCTTTAGAAACTGGACGATCTGAGCCGACCGAGGAATAGGTATGAACTATCTCTAAACTACTAGGTTCAATAGGTCGATTTTGAGGCAGTAAACTATGGGGTTGTACTGATAAAGCTAAAGCGCGCTCATTATCTTCTTGTTTAGTCGATGTAGTTTTGCTAGCTGCTGCACTTTTGACTGTGCTAGTAGACCTAGTCGATGTAGCTTTGCTAGCGTCAGTACTTGTTTTTGCCTGAGTGCCGTTGGGTTTACTTTCTTCAGCCATGAGAATTTTCTCCTGAACTCAATTTAATAAAGTTGATTAAGTTACTAGTTATTGATTAGTCTTAATTTATTTTTAATAACTCTTTCTATTCTGACATTCTATGGATTTGACGACAAGAGTTACATTAATTAGAATAAGTTCTGGCTATCTTTAATATTTCTAATTATAATCAGGCATCAGTCTAGTTCTAGGGCTTTTGAGCCACCTTCTTTTAACTGTAAAAGAACATCGTTGATTTGATCCCAAACTAGTGAAGCAGTAAAAAGCGTCAGCAGAAGAGCGACACCATAAGAAGGAATGATGCCAAAACCCAAGACTAACAAGCCTCCACCCAAAAACACCCAGATTCCTAGACAAATTCCCCAGAAAGTGGTGGCGATCACGAAATCTTTGGTTCTGTCGATTCTAAATGAGCCTTCTTGTTGAACATTTTGATATGATTCCCGCAACTTCTGCTCTAAAAGATTTTGAAACGCTGAGCCACAGGTGACAGCAATAAATACTCCCAAAATAGCGACTAAAAAAGGTGGTTGGGGTAGATAATACATATATTGTTAATATTGATTAAGAGAAGTTGCTTTACTACTCTATCTTGAAGCGGGAACCGAAGGAAGAATTGCTGCCACACTATCGGCAGAAATTTGCCGGAAAGCACTAAAGGCAAGATCGATTATTTTTTGAGGTTTGATATCATCCTGTATTAACCGCCAAAGTCTTTGGACTTCATCGGTATGAAGGCGATCGCCCTCAGTTAAAGCAATGAGTAACTGTTGACGTAGATACTTTCCTTCTTCAGAGAGGAGATATTGTAAGCCTAAACGAGCGGTGGGCAAAATATCAAAGTTCTCATCAGAACTAGCAATTTTAATCATATTTTCCAGTCTTTCCCATTGGAATTTGCCGTCTTTAATTAATACGTCAAGTAATCGTCTTCTAAGCTGAGGTGATTCTCCAGTTAATAACCTTTGTGATACATAAGGATAGGATACTTCGACAATTTTAAAATCAGGGTTCAGGCTGAGCGCTAATCCTTCTTGAGTAATTAAAGAGCGAATAATTAGAGCAAACTTAGCAGGAAGGCGAAAGGGGTATTCATACATTAATTCAGAAAACTCATCAGTGATGGTTTTAAAATTAAAATTGCCCACGCTTTCCCCGACTGCATTGCCCAAAACAGTCTCTAAAGCAGGAATTATGGGTCGAATATCGGTATTAGGTGTCAAGAAGCCTAAATTAACAAAGTCTATTGCTAGAGCTTCATAGTCACGGTTAATTAACTCCACTACCGCACTAGCAATAGTTTCCTTCATCGACTCACTAAGTTGATCCATCATCCCAAAGTCGATGTATGCCATTCGCCCATCAAGAGTGGCAAACAAATTACCAGGATGAGGATCGGCGTGGAAAAAGCCGTATTCTAGTAGCTGACGTAAACCCGAAGTTACACCAATTTTAATTAAATTATCTGCATCCAATCCCGCAGCTTCTAGCTTGGCTAAGTCAGTTAGCTTGATCCCATCGATCCACTCTAAAGTTAAAACAAAGTTGTTGCAGTATTGATTGTAGATGGCGGGAACTTTTACTTCAGGATCACCCGCAAAATTTTGGGCAAATTGTTCTGCATTTTTGGCTTCGTTGAGATAGTCTATTTCTTCAAATAATTTTGAGCCAAACTCATCAACAATTAGAGCCAAATCGTGACCCAAATTGAGTGGTAACCAAGGTTCTACCCAGCCAGCCAAAAGCCGCATTAGATAAAGGTCAAGACACAGGGTTGGGCGTAGATTAGGACGCTGAACTTTGACTGCTACAGTTTCTCCCGTATGCAGCACTGCCTTATATACCTGACCTAAACTAGCAGCAGCTATGGGGTTAGGGGAAAATTCTCGATAAATTTCGGTGATTGAGCGGCCTAAACCTGATTCAATCATTTTATAAGCAATACGATTATCAAAAGCTGGTAGCTGATCTTGTAGTTTGGTCAACTCATCTAAAAAGTCTTTGCGGATCAAGTCTGGTCTAGTAGAGAGTGCCTGTCCAACTTTGATATAGGTAGGACCAAGAGTCGTGATGATTTTGCGTAGTTCACTAGCTCTTTTGGGTTGGTTAATTTCTTCTCTGTTGGTTAATTTGTCTAGATAGAGGCGCAAAACAAAATTACCAAATAGCCAGATAACGGCGATCGCTCGCCAGATGACCTGCCAGGGTCTAAAACGATAGTGAGAAGCGATCGCCTCTGCATCGTAGCGTAAGGAATGACTAGGTTCTAGCTGAGTATAATTCATTGTGTTGGTTGCTGAACGCCGAAACGCACAGATAAATGCTCGCTTTTGGACTTAAACTTTTGCCGCTCGACTCAAAAGAATTAGTTAACACTTCTCGTTCATCAGACGATTAGTGATCTTTACTAATCATATTAGTATACAAAACTACACTTTGCTTAATCAAGCATTATCTTTTACTTTGAGCTTCTTGGCAACAGTAAACAAGCTTGATTAAGGTTATAGAAGATACAGCAGAAGTTTTTTATGAGGCAACCGCTACAGTTAACATCTCTTCTGGGGTTAGGTGAGTATGAACTATTTGACCATCCTTAAACCAGACGATTCTCTCGGTTAATTTTGCTACTTCTGGTTCATGAGTAACCATCACGACTGTGATTCCACTATTATGTAAATCGCCAAAAATATCCAAAACTTCTTTAGTCGTGTGAGAGTCTAGCGCACCCGTCGGCTCATCTGCCAGTAGTAGTAAGGGTTGATTAACAATCGCTCTAGCAATCGCTACTCGCTGCTGTTGTCCTCCAGAAAGCTGATTGGGGCGGTTATTAACTCTGTTACCCAAACCCATTTTGGTTAAGGCTTCGTGGGCGCGATCGCGTCTTTCGCTACTAGGTATTCCTGCATAAACCATTGGCAACATGACATTTTCTAAGGCGCTAATTTGAGATAGTAAATGAAACTGTTGAAATACAAAGCCAATTTTGCGATTACGAATCTCCGCCAATTGCTCGTCAGCCAATCCTGCTACAGCAACATTGTCAAGGTAATATCTTCCCGCAGTAGGTCGATCTAAACAGCCAATTATATTCATGACAGTAGATTTTCCTGAACCAGACGCTCCCATGATGGAGCAATATTCTCCCTGATTAATGGTGAGATTAACTTTGTCTAAGGCGTGAACCGCAGTATTGCCGGTACCATAAACTTTTTCGATTTCTTCTAGGCGAATGATTGTTGGTTGAGATTTGGAAACCTGATTTGATAGATTCATACGCAAAGGCGATCGCCATAACTTAGGTAGCTTTGTTTCTATTTTGGCAATTCTTAATAACTCATGCTGTTATATTCTCAGGCGAAACACAGCTAAAGCTATCACAGCCACCAGTTATTTAGTTCTGAAGCGAAGTTTTCTGAATTGATGCCGAGGTAATCAGCAGCAGTCTAGGTTAACTGAGATTATGTGTACCAGTAAAAAGTTTAACCTCGGCAGTCATTGATTGAATTATTGAGGTTGTGGAATTGGTTGGGGTTCGGGAGTTGGTACTGGCTGGGGAATAGGCGTAGGCACTGGCTGCGGGATTGGAGTGGGAACGG
>JAIMKV010000021.1:0-31892 GCA_020692205.1 Myxosarcina sp. GA_180221_E-2-1-MAG-40_15 | reverse complement strand
TCGGGAGTTGGTACTGGCTGAGGATCGGGATTAGGACGAGTTGGAGGTGCTTCAATCATGATTTAAATATTTAAATTGTGGTAAATTTTTGCCTACCAATTGGCGATCGCTGGTAAATTTCGGTACTCTGCTATTTCTTCTGGACTTAAAGTCTGACGTAGAGTATTAAAACTATCACTTACAAAATAATGAGGACAATGGTTCTAAGCTTGGCTTAGAACCCGTAAGATATCCGTACTGTTCTTACCTTTATCCAGCGATCGCTGAAAGGTTAATCGCTTTTTTCTTCAGCTGCTTCATGGCTTTATTTTTGATTTGTCGAACTCTTTCTCGACTAATACCGCAAACGTTACCAATTTGCTCGTAAGTCATAGTTTTTCCATCCTTTAGACCATAGCGTAGAATGATTACGTCTCGCTGCTTAGGAGAGAGAGTATCTAATAGGCTTTGAATTTTGGTAATAGTTTCTCTTTCGGCAACAAAATCTGAGGGAGAACTAGAATCATCTGGCAAAATTTGCCCTAATTCGGTTTGATTTTCATCGATGGTTGCGTTAAGACTTCTTGGTCTAGTCATTCTGGATGCTTCAGCTAGCGCTCTGAGTTTGGCGACATCAATCTCAAGCTCTTGAGCGACTTCAACATCAGTTGGTTTGCGACCTAGCTTTTGGGACAGCTGACGATTGACCTTTTTAATTTTATTTAGATCTTGGGTGATGTGAATTGGCAGACGAATTGTCCGAGCGTAGTTGGCGATCGCTCTAGTCATCGCCTGTCTAATCCACCAGTAGCTATAGGTAGAAAACTTGTATCCTTTGCTGGGGTCAAATTTTTCTGCAGCTCGCATTAAACCAATGCTACCTTCTTGGATCAAATCAAGCAATGATAGACCACGGTTTTGATATTTTTTCGCGATCGAAACCACTAAGCGCAAGTTTGCCTGGGTCATTTTTCGTTTTGCTCTCTGACCTTGACGCACAATTGCTTGTTCTTCTGTGGTCAAATGTTCCTGCTCTAATAAAGGCAGCATTGCTTGAATTTGATTAGCTAGCTTTACTTCTTCTTCTGACTTTAATAAAGGAGTACGACCTATTTCTTTTAGGTAGCTAGTAACGCTGTTGTTGTTGGTGCTTGCCATGATTAGTTTTACCTATATTATGTGTTTTTGAGTTTACTTTTCTGTTGGTTGGTTAGAAAGCTAATATTTAGCTTTGGTTTTTGGGAGTAACTACTTGAAGTTGCTCACAGGGGATAAAATCTTGAATAATTCCAGCATTAGTCTGTTGAGAAATCTCTAATTCGCAATTGTCGTTGGCTTTAAACAAAAACTTTTCTCCTGGGAAAATAACTCGTTCAAAGTGTCTGTCTAACAAACCGCGAATTTTGGCAATGACAATATTGGAAATGTCATTAGTGTGACAACACAGTTTTTGAATACCGACGCTTTGATCTAAAGAAAAAAATATTTGAGTCATGTTTATCGACAACTGGAGGAGTAAAGCAACAGGATCGTCAGAAAATAAATCTGGACTAGTTTTTTAGCTTGACTTAATTGTTTCAATAAACAAGGTTGATCCGAATCATTCGTAAGTTAGAAAGCAGTGCTGTTTGTCCATCAAGTTTTCTATATTTCTTAATCTGCATCAACAAGCCTTAACTTTCTTTTAGTATGATGTCCATATATTAGGTATGGCAATGCGGATTTCCTACTTTTGTTATGCCTCAGTTTTATGATAACAATGAGACATAACCAGCCTGAGGACTCAATCACTCTCCTGCTGACCAAGGCTTAAGAAAATCAGGGTATAAAGTTAAACCACCATCGACAAATAAGGTTTGTCCAGTAATATATGCCGCATCATCCGAGGCCAAAAACGCGGTTATAGCCGCCATCTCTTCAGATGTTCCGACTCTTCCCATCGGGATGTGGCTTTCTACTTCTTGTTTCTTTTCAGTGTCCTCAGTCCAACTATTAATGGGTGTGGCGGTAGCGCCTGGCGCTACCGCATTAACTCTGATATTTTGCGGTGCGTATTCCAATGCTAGGGTTTTGGTCATATTTTCCATGCCACCTTTACTCATTGCATAGCTAACGTATTGAGGACGGGGAATAATTTCATGGACGCTAGAGATGTTGATAATAATGCCACCTTTTCCTTGCTGCAAAAAATGTTTAATCGATTCTCTAGCACAAAGATAAGCACCCCGAAGATTAATACTGATCACCTTGTCAAAGTCTGAGGTAGCTAACTCATGGGAAGGTGCAGTAGTTTGTATTCCCGCATTATTGATTAATATATCGATGCTACCAAGCTGACTTACCACCTCATTGCACATCCTAATGATGTCTGTCTCTTCCGAGATATCTGCTTCCACGGGTAGTTGCTTGCCACTACATCCCTCATCGGCGCACATTTTCTTAATTAATTTTTTTGTACTATCTAGCTTTTGGAGATCTTGACGGTAGTTGAGGGCAACGTTAGCGCCGGCTGCAGCGAAATAAGCAGCGATCGCTTGTCCAATACCAGAGGTTGCTCCTGTGACTAAAACATTTTTGCCTTGTATACCCTTCATAAATCACTTGTTTCCATTTATATTGCTCAGAAACAAGTATCGAAAATATGAATTGCTCAACGCATCCTTCTAAGGCTATAAATTAGTAATTTTTCAGTGACAACTACGTCAATAGTTGTTTGGCATTGTAATCTGCCTACATGAATATTGAGGCAATAATCTTTATTTTGGTCTATTGATTTCTGGCTCAAATTGGCAAGAGATGCCTCTAAGTCTGTGTTTACGGCATCTCTACTTTGCTCATTAGCTGAATTTGCATTTTATGCAACCATAATTTACGTCATTAAATCACTTTTCTGCCAGAATTAATCAATAAATTTTGATCGATGGCATTACGGTAAGATAGACGGGACTTGATGTTTTCTGTATAAGAAAGTTCTTGCTGCAAATATTTCCAGATTGACTCACAAGCTTCGTAACTGCCAACAGTTGCTAGTAGTCGGTCATCTTGGTATATACCCCATCTTTGATTTTCTGCTTGCTTAATCTGGTACTTTAACTTTGACATTGTTACAAAACTTAACCAATTTTAGTAATTGTTTAGATACATTAAAAAGGCATTACCTTATAAATAAATCTATCTAAAGATTAATCCTAAAGTTTGAATTATGCTTAACATAAATTTGCAGCATAAGTCTTAAGCATTTTCGCCAAAAGTTACAGTGCTTTTCGGTTAAGTAGGCTGAGTATAAATAGGATAACGAAATATAGCGATCGCCGAATGAGCTTCAGGCATCTGTGACTGTTCTAAAGTATAAACATTGCCACCCTGTAAATAAGTCTGTGTAACGGCAAAATCGATTAAGTCCATACTATCTTGAGTTGCTTGTTGGTAAATCTTTACTTGGTTGGCTTGACGATCAAACTGACCCCAAGATTGAGCATCTTCAGTGACAAACAAAGTGTCAACTTGTCCGTTGGCAGCACCGACAACTATTTCCTCTAATTGAGAACTAGCTTCACCAGTTCCAGATAGCTGATGATATCGAGCTAGTGCCGATTGTTTGGCTGCTTTTAGGTGAGGTTTAATAATTGACCAAGCCTGCTGATGTAAATCCTCGGAGTCAACGTGTTCAGGATTACCAGTAATTCCTGTTTCTAGCAAGCTGTTATAGGAATTTGCTTCCTGGTAGATTGGCAGCAGAAACTCGACACCAGCCAAGATTAAGGGAGTTTGTTCGGCTTGTAAAACAGATGTCAAACCGTTGTCAATTTGATCAAAAAAGCGTTTGATTTCGTCTTTGTTATCAGTAGCGCCAGCTCCCTGACCATGATATATCGGATTATTTCCCGGATTGCCACTATGATACTGTAGCTGCTTTTCGGGATCGTCGTATTTTAAAGCTTCAGCTAAGCTAGAGGGAACACCTTCAGGTAGCTTGATTTCATTGATGCTGTAGTGACTACCCAGAAAAAACCGTACTTCATTTTGTGACAGCGTCAATAAATAGAACTTATTATCGTTAGTAAGTACAGGTAATAAAGGCTTGAGATAAAAGCGATCGCTTACCGTCACAGACTCTTCAAAACTATAAGGAAGACGATAATATTTAACCCCATCTTGGTTAATAAAAAATGCCAAACCATAGTCTTGATGTTGCCAAAAATCGTAGTTATCAATAAATGCTTTAGCCGATGCCAATGAATCATTTAGTTCAGGGGTCGACTCACTTAAATGCGTGATTTTCTGCTCAGCTTCTCGAATTAAATTTTTAAACCGAATCGGATTTTTCCGAGTTTCTGCTCCTGCCTTCTCGGCTGGCATATAGATTGAAACACAAGTAGAATTTTCTTGAGCTAAAGTTTGAAAATCAGAGCGTGATAATTCAGTCATATAAAAGAAATACGGTGTAGTGTGAGTAACTTCTATTTATATGGCAACAAAATATTATTGCGATCGCATCCTTCTTTAGATAGTAAAACCGAAATAAACCTAAAAAATAAGGACGCTAATATAACGTCCAACAAATTATTTTGATTAACTTTTATACAAATCAGTCAATAAAAGTTAAATTGTAAATGCCAAATAATTTAAGCTGATTCCCACATATCTTTAATTTTTCCTGGTAAAAATTGAGCAACTTCGCTAATTCTCTCTGACGATAATTCCTCTTTAGTAGCTGAGAAGACAGCACTAATTACCTTTTCGCCAGTTGTACCTTGTGGCAGTCCGCCTTCTTTTTCGATCCGAAAGATAAAAGTATCGGCATCAAATTTTAAAGGGGGGCGAATTTTACTCAACCATGCCACAATCGGGTTATCATCGTGCCAGAGATCGGCTATTTCATCTTGTAGCCGCTTATTTTGAGCATTTTCCTCTGCTTCTTGATGAAGTTCCGATTCTACTGCTTTGGATGCCTCAGTAGTCATTAAATCGCGCATGGTGCGATAAACAACAGTAGTCAAGTCTCTAGCATCGAATATGTCAGGTAGTTCGGCTTTTAAGGCGACTTTTTCTAAAAAAGGCGTATCCTTAGCAGCAATAGATATTGAAGGCCCAGATTTCATAGCTTGAGGGGGATCTTGCTCCATGCGTTCCAGCATTTTTTCCCCTTTTTCAGTTAGCTTGGCTTTGTTAAATTTAATTAAGTGAGGCAAAGGACCATCGGGCGCGCCAAAGGTGTTGGCGACACGAAAGTCTACTTGCTCTTGATCAATTAAATCAGGTACGTCTTCTTGATTAGCATAAGCATTTCCCGTAAAGTCTGCTTCGATATATTGTTTCTGATTAAGATAGTCAAGATGTCCGAGGAAATCCGAAATGGTCAGATCTCGTCCTGTAAAGTCTGTAGCTTGAAAATCTACGGAATGTTTACCTTTGCCATCTCCCTCTTTGATTTTCCTGAGCAAGATGTACATGATGTCATCTTTTAGAGCTATAGTCATATATTTTATTGATTCTTTATTGCTTTTCTTACAAAAAGAATTCTAAGGAAATCATTTAACTCTCACATCTACTATTGGGATAAGATTAAATTCCATCTTTAGATAGATATCTTTTGAGCGTTAACGATCTGTAATCTACAGTTAAAGATTCAATCAAAAAATCAACATTGCCATTGCCGTTTTACTTTCGCCAGCTTGGCGCAACTATTTGTTACCTATGACCGTGGCAGAAGGGGTAGCGTTCACTTTTTCCCAAAAGAGATAATCTGATGCTACCTGTTTTTGAATAATTTGGCTCGAATTGAAGCTAAGGAACGGCTATCTGTTTCAAATCATACAGCACACATTATCTAATGATCTTAAGATATACTTACCATCAGCTTTGAATCTCAAGCTTGAAAAAAATCGCAGGCTCGGTTTGATTAGATTTCTTTTACCGTCTAGGTGACGAATTAAAGCCAGAAGATCATCAGTCTTTTGTTTCAATCTCAAAATCTAGCTTTTTCGTACCGAGAAATCAGACTGATGCCCCACTTCAACTAGCCTGTTCTCTAACTTAAAAATAAGTTTGGTTTCTGCTCAATTTAAATAAAATTTAGGTAAAAGTAATTATGTTAGTCGAAATTGCCGATCGCCTTAAGACAGTTGCTAATTCGATTATCGGAAAAAAACATAGTCCGCCATATTGGATCGAACTGACTACCAAACAGCCACGCTGCATCTATTATTTTGGACCTTTTGATAGTTATAGTGAAGCCAAAAGATCGCAAGGTGGCTATATTGAGGATCTAATCGAGGAAAAAGCTAGCGGGATCAGCGTCAAAATTCAACGCTGTTTGCCCACCAAACTAACGATTACGGAAGAAGACTTTATTGCTGGATAATGCTGGGATCGGACTTTACGCCATTCAAATGCTAGTTTGCACCGTTGGGTATTTCTTCTCATAACCTGAAGAGAGCCATACATCCGTTAGTGCCAGAAATATGGTCAAAGACTTCAAACGTTGCAACTCTGCTTCATCAGCAATGCGATCGCTAAGGTCTGGAAGTACTTTAGCGGTCAACTATTGCTTCTACCGTAAACACCGCTGATTGATGACTGAGGCAAAATGTTGGTCATTAGTTATTGATTTTACCGTTCACTTCTGACTTGATTGGATCATTGCCCCAATTCATCAACGAATATCGCCAAGGAGTCTCTTTGATGTCTCCAGAGGGCTTTTGCGCTAGGTGACGATGAACATAGCCTACGACTTTCTTCATGTGCTTAAAGTCTTTCTTTTTATAGTCTGAGCGGTCTTTTTGAAGAATTTTGATAATTTTCTTACCAGATTTACGCCCTTTAATCTCACCTTTGGGATCTTTTTGTCCCACAGAATGACTTTCTTGTGTCTTAAGCCACTGCTTTATTTCCGAAGCTTTCATATTGATAGCTGCGGTGAAATCAGCGACTATCTCCTCTTCCTTGGGCTTAAGCTGAGCTTCATTTTCCACTAAAGATAAAGACCTGGCTCGATGGGCAGAGACATTACCTGTGTTGTCGTTTTCGACTAGATAACAAGGTTTATTTTTAGTCGCTGTAATATTTTTGCCTTCGACTCTAGTTGATTCGGTTACCTTCTGAGTCACTTTGCCCGTGGTTTCTCCTTTGCCGACTTTCCATTTTACGCGATCGCCTTGCTTAAACTTGCTTGCCATAGACCAAATATATCTGTAACTGAAGTTGTTGAAGTTAATTTTACGATTCAATTATGATTGATTTATCGGTACAAATGCCTCTTCTTTAAGATTGATCTTCAATAATTGTCAAGCTCAAAAATAGCTGCTTTTTGACATTTTCTGCTATCTTAGCTCACTATTACATCCGTAGCGGGATGTAATAGTGAGCCTAATTTAATCACAGAAAATATAGTGAAAATTTCCAAGAATTTATTTATGATTAGTTTAGTTATGCTCTTTACTGTAATTGCTGGGTAAAATCATTTTCAATCGTTAAGGGGCTTTCCCCCAGCCCTCGATTAATAAACTCAATTAAAAATTCAGAAGATAATTTGGGCAAACAAGAGCTGACTTTAATTTCTACGTATTGTGAATCGACTAACTGATAAAATTTTATCTCTTCGTTTTGCCAGATCCAGACTTCACTAACCCTCAAATATTTATACTTTTCTAAGTCTCGAACACTACCGCTACTAAAGACTACCTCTATTGCCAAATCGGGAATATTTTTTTCTATTTCCAAACTAAAACTGTGGTCTGGTTCCTTACCAGCTATAAACGGACTTTTCAATGTAGTCGAACCCATAGGAAAGTAAAGCAAATTATATTTGCGACAATAAGCCTTCACCAACCCATTAATTATTTCTGCTATCTTCTCGTGGTTCAAGCTTGGCGACACAATTGTAATGACTCCATCAAAATAAGAAACCCGATAGTTAGATTCAAATTGGGTTATTTTTTCATAGTCATCCCAAGTCATGCCGGTCAAACTTAAGGTTTGATCCTCTAATCTATTAAGCTCTTTATTTATAGGTAAATTAAGTCTATCAGTAAACATAATGTGTTCGATGGTTATCTAACCAAACAAAAGCGATCATTAATTTGTTTACCAAACCTTCCTAATTGGTTTGTTGATATCTTCCTTGCTTCTGGATAAGTTTGGATATTTTGTTTTCTGGAGTTCCCTTACTTTAAATCAACTTGGGGAGAAATACCGTAAAAGTCGATCCCTTACCTACTTCAGAGTTAACGGTAAGTTTTCCCTGATGAGCGTAAATTATTTGTTGGCAAAGATACAACCCTAAACCTTTGCCTGCCCGCCGATGATTTCCTTGATGATATCTTTGGAACACAGTCTGTTGTTCTTGGGGTGAGATGCCGATTCCTGTATCTTTGATCTGAATTAACACCTGGGACTGGTTTTGCGTCAGTGATACCGTTACTTTGCCCTGATCGGTAAACTTGATCGCATTACCAATTATATTAGTCAGCACTCGCCTTAATTCTAGGCGATCGCCATTTATAGCGGCAACTTTGGACAAGTTTGCTTCTAACTCGAGATCTTTTTCTGCTGTCAGAGGATTGAGTTCGGTAACTACATCGGTAATCAACTGCTCAAGATTTACAGGAATAAAGCTCAGAATTTTTTGCCCCAACTCGTAATGATGGGTTTCTAGCAGTTTGTTGAGCATCTCTAGTAAGTTCTGGTTACTGCTAATAATGTTTACAATCGCTTCTACCTGTTCTGCCGTTACCTCGCCAAAAGCTTTTTGCTTAATTAAGTCTAGCATCCGATTAGCGGCTACGATTGGAGTACGCAGATCGTGAGTTAGACAAGACACAAAATTTTCTCGCTGATCGATAGTTTCTTTGAGACGCAACATTGAGCGCACTCTTGCCTGCAATTCATCAATTTGAAACGGCTTGCGGACAAATTCATCTGCCCCCGCATCTAATCCTTCGACCAAGCTAGATTCTTCTCTGGCGGTGACCAACAGGATCGGAATAAAAGGAATATTTTTATCTTCGCGAATGCGTCTAGTCACTTCGTATCCGTCCATCCCAGGCATCATTACATCAAGCAAAATTAGACTGGGAGGAGCTTGCTTAATTTGTCTGATGGCGGTTTCCCCATTATGAGCCAAAACCACATGATGACCTTCTTGTTCTAAAGCTAGTTGAACCAATAAAAGGTTATCAGGAATATCATCAACTGCCAAAATATAAGTATCCTTAATCGCTTTCGTAACAGACATTGGTAATTTCTAATAAGAATAATAAATATCTTTCACATTAGATATTCACCGTGTAGTTAAACATCATACCTACGAGGGATTTCTATCGTAAAGGTTGAGCCTACGCCTAATTCGCTTTGTAAGGAGATTTTGCCTCGCATCATTTTAACTAAAGATTGAGTAATAGCCAAACCTAAACCCGTTCCTGAATGCTGTCTGGTAAAGCTTTGGTCTGCTTGACGAAAAGCCTCAAAAATCTGGTCTCGATCATCTGAAGCAATACCTACGCCTGTATCGCTAACGGCGATCGCAATTTCGGTTTCGTTGATTGACCAGGCTTTAACCACTATTGCTCCAGATTCAGTAAATTTAATCGCATTGGACAACAAATTAATTAAGATGCGCTTGACAAAGTTTAAATCTTGAAAGATGACACAATTCTCCAGTTCAATTTGTGCTGACAAGCATAACTGTTTCTGCATCGCTAAAGAACGGAGTTCTTCAATGGTCAAATCGACTAAATGAGCTAGATTAAAGCTTCGCGGAGTTGGCTTGAGTTTTCCTGCCTCAAGTTTAGAAAAGTCCAACATTTCGTTAATCATATCCAGCAAATTTTTACTGTTATTAAAAATTCGCTCGATTAAACTTTGTTGTTGCTCAGACAGCGGATCGGGATACTGACGCAGTAATAACTGAGAAAAGCCCATAATAGCATTCATGGGAGTTCTTAGTTCATGGGACATAGTAGCTAAAAACTCTGATTTTAGCTTATAGGCTTTTTGCAACTGAATATTTTGTAATTTAATTTGCTGTTGCTGTTTTTCTAATTCTTGGTTTTTTAAGATTAATAATTCATTAGTGATACGAAGACGTTGATTTGCCAATTCCACAGCCTGTTCTGCCTGATGGAGGCGAATTGCACTGTCAATCGACTTGGCTAAGTTGTTGGGTTCAATGCTTGATTTGGCAATATAGTCGGCTGCCCCCGCCTTCATTATTTCGACAGCAATTTTTTCATCTCCTTGCCCAGTTAAAACAATCAAAGGCAAGTCCAGGTTTAGAGCCTTAATATCGGCAATTAACTCTAAGCCATCAATATCTGGCAACCGGTAATCTAAGAGGATTAAGTCAAGATGATTTGTCTGGTGCGGCGCTGTATTGGCAAAAGCTAAACTGTGGCGATCAACGCTAAATAAATTACCTAGATTATCTGACCAATTTCTTAATAATTTAAGAGCTTCAGTACCGTTTTCTACTTCAGTTAGCTCGATAGAGACGCTAGCTTTTCTCAAAGCCCGTCTAACAGTTAGGCGATCAACTTCATCATCATCAACCAGTAATATTGAAAATTGCTCTTCGGTCATTGTAAATTGCCATTTATATTGCTTAATCGGCGATCATTATTTAGATCTATTTATATTAGTACTAGGGCATCTCGCACAAAGTCCAATACTTATTTAAAGCGACCATTACCTCAGCAAAATTGGCAAAGGTTACGGGCTTTAGAATATAACCAGCAACGTTTAAATTATAGGCTTCAATTCGATCGCGATCTTCATCTGAGGTAGTCATAACTATTACCGGAGTTCGCTTGAGAAGATCATCTTCTCTGATGGCGTAGAGGAATTCTAAGCCATTCATCTTAGGCATATTAAGATCTAATAATATTAGCCTTCTGGTTTCGGGGACTTGGGGAGGCTTTCCATCTTGCGATCGCAGCATTGCTAAAGCTTCGATGCCATTGCCTGCTACATATAAAGGGTTAGTAATTTTATATTTTTTAAATGCTCTTTCGACGTTCATTACGTCAACTTCGTCATCCTCCACCAACAAAATATTGATTATTCTTTCGTCCATATTGCTAAATTTAGGTTTTAGACATTGCTTAATTTATCTTTATGTTGTGAAATGTTGCAGATTTAGAGTATTATCATAAGCTTTAAAGACGATTTACTCCTCAGCTAAAAGTTGTATGTTTTTAAAAAGTCAGCTAAATAAAAGAACTCTAGCTAAAATACGGAGCGATGCCGCTGATCAAAACATTACTCCGTTGCAGATGCTAAAGCCTAGCCAAATCAATTATTCCCGATACCAGAAGATAATGAACTAGATAGATCAAATAATTAATACTTTTTTGGTTCACTCTCGATCTACATCGGCTTTGATTCTTCAATTACTTTTAGCAGCTAACTAACCTGAACCAGCGCGATCGCATTTAACAAGCTATTAGCTTTTATAGGGTTTAATTCCACGCTTTAGAAATTAGCGACTAAATTCTGCTGATTTTGAATTAGCGTGACAAAGTTCGAGAGAATTTTGAGTCCGTTGTCGGAAGATTTTTCAGGGTGAAACTGCACCGCCATCAAATTATCACGAGCGATCGCTGCTGTTACCGTCTGTGAACCATGAGTAACCATTGCCGAGTTAAGATGAGGATCTACAGGATCGACATAAAAAGAGTGAACAAAATAAACATAAGGGTTGGAAGGCAAATCTCGCCATAATTCGTTTTGTGGTTGGCTGAGTTCTAGTTGATTCCAGCCCATTTGAGGAATCGTAATCTCAGGCTCACTGTGAAACCGACGCACAATACCAGGAACAATGCCTAATCCTCTTTCTGTTCCTTCTGCCGAACCATCGAATAAAATTTGTAGACCTAAACAAATGCCCAAAAAAGGTTTACCTGTGGCGATCGCTTTTTTAATAGTTTCTTCTAAATTAAGCTCTCTAATGTGTCGCATCGCGGGATCGAAAGCCCCTACCCCTGGCAATACCACTGCATCAGCCGTCAAAATGTCCTGATAAGCATTAGTGATTTTAGGCACTGCACCTGCCTTCTCTAAACCTTTACAGGCAGAATGAAGATTTCCCATATCGTAGTCAATCACGGCTACTTTGACCATATTTTTTCCTTCAGCTTTAATGACTTCTCATCCAATATCTTAAACAACTTTGGCGATGACTCATTACTGATTATCTCAATCCTTCTGGCTGGTAACTTTTAACTTAATTTCCAACAATGCAGCAAAATAATTTAATTTGGTTTTATACGCAGTAGCTCAAAACTTAAAACTAATAAATTTGAACTATACTAATTTCAACTAAGCGTGCCATGAAACCAACTTTTAAAAATAGACTGGCTTGGGAACAAGCTCAGGTATTAATGCAGCCGGCAATGTTAAGAGTAATAGATAATATTCGTAAAGAGATCGAAGCTTCTAACTGGAAAGGAACATACAAAGAAGTAACCGAACCGATTCCTGGTTACCATCTTTGTTTATCTCACGCCAATTATCAGGTTGAGGTGGATGTTTGGGAACTTTGTTACAAAGTTTGTTTTTTGGAATATGAGCCAATCCAACATATATTTAGCCAACAAGATGAAGCTGCTTATCCTGTAGAAATAGATACTCGTCTAATCGATGATTGGGGAGAAGTAGACTGGCAATTATTAGAATCAAAAGCACAACAGTCTGTCAGAAAAGTCTTTAGTACTCTTCCAGAATAATTAATTAATAGCAGGTAACAGTTATGGAATTGAGACAGGTTCAGGAATCAGCAGGAGCAATTTTTAATGAAGCAGGAATTGCTGTGGATTTTAATAATCAGGATCGGGTTAGGGAAGCTATTAATCAGGGCGTAGCAATCTGCGATCGCTCTAATTGGGGTTTGCTCAAAGTTAGTGGCGAAGATCGTTTGCGCTATTTGCATAATCAAAGTACCAACGACTTTGAAAAGCTTAAGCCAGGACAAGGTTGCGATACAGTATTTGTTACCTCCACGGCACGTACCCTTGATTTGGCAACGGCTTATGTCACCGAAGATGCGGTTTGGCTTTTGGTTTCTCCCAGCCGTCGCGAACAGCTGTTGTCTTGGCTTGATCGCTTTATTTTTCCCTTTGACAAAGTTGAATTAACCGATATTTCGCCAGAATATGCAGTGTTTAGCTTGCTTGGTGAACAAAGCAGCACTTTGCTATCTAAGGTAGCTTCTGATGCTGTTGATTTAGCGAATTGGGCAGAACATCAGCTAGTCACCATCGCCGATATTCCTGTAAGGGTGGCAATGGGTAGTGGTTTGGCAACCCCTGGCTACACGCTAATTTTACCTCGCGATCGCGCAGCAATAGTCTGGTCGGAGTTAACTGATCTGGAGGCAGTTCCTTTTGGCGATCGCTTATGGGAAAGTTTAAGAATACAACAGGGTAGACCTGTTCCTAATCAAGAACTAACCGAAGACTATAATCCTTTAGAGGCGGGACTATGGCAGACCATATCTTTTGACAAAGGTTGCTATATTGGTCAAGAAACTATCGCTCGCCTCAATACTTATAATGGAGTTAAACAAAAGCTATGGGGCATTAAGTTAAGCCAACCTGTGGCACTCCAAACACCGATTACCTTGAACGATAGTAAAGTCGGCGTACTAACCAGCTATACCGCTACATCCTCTGGTTACTATGGCTTAGGTTATGTTCGTACTAAAGCTGGTGGAGCAGGATTAAAAGTTAAGCTAGGTGACGCTCAGGGTGAGCTTGTGGCTGTTCCTTTTATCAGACATCAATAGCAGGCAGCAAATGACAACTGTGATTAGGTAGTAGGCATCAGTAAAAAAATAATCCCTCAGAAATTAAATTACTCTAAGGGATCGATCAATAAAAAGCGTAATTAGTCTGTATGTATGTATGCTTTTTTTCTTGTACTGCGCTTTTGGGTTGAGTAGACCACACCAGTTTAATCTGAAAAGCTAATAGCTAATAGCTATTAGCCCTTGTCTTTCATCCTAGTTACTACTGATTTTCTGGCGACGGCTTTTTGTCTGTATTGGCAGCATCTTTATTTTGAGCTGCGGGAGCTTTGATCTCGTTAGCAGGATTTTTGGGAGGAACTTTTTTAGCCGCTTTTTTAGTCCCCGGACTTACCTCCTTTACTTCTGTCTCGGCAAAGTTGTTTGTATTCACGCCAGCATAGTTAACTTTGTCAAAGCGCACGACTACAGGGTAAAGAATACCGCTTGTATCTACCGATGCGACTGAGCCAACTTCGTTATACCAATAGGATTCTGGACGAAGAATTCTGACTTTAGAACCTCGTTGAACCATAATTGATTAGTCTCCTGAAAATAAATTTTTGTTGTGTTTTGGTTAAGAAAAATACCACAGGCAGCTTTCTTAATTTTCTTGGTTTTTGGCTAGATAAATGATTAACCATCAAACTTCACTGTCAAGTTTATCAAACCTAGTTAGCAATCTATTCTTACGAAACATAACAATTAACTTTTATAGTTAAATTTCAGCGTATTTTACATGTAACTTATCGCTTACATAAGTAGTAGGCTTAATCTTAATATAGTTGCAAGCTCTATTCTTAATAACTATTTACTTATGTCTGGTTCAGCTAAAAAAACTATTTATGTAGCAATGGCGGCAAATTTTGCGATCGCCATAACCAAATTTATTGCAGCCTCGATTACGGGAAGTTCAGCCATGCTTTCAGAAGGAATTCATTCTGTAGTCGATACAGGCAATGAATTATTACTCTTGTTGGGGTTACGCCTGAGTAAGAAGCCAGCAGATGACAGTCATCCTTTTGGGCATGGACAAGAGCTTTATTTCTGGACGCTAATTGTGGCACTATTTATCTTTTCTATTGGTGGTGGAATGTCGCTCTATGAAGGGATAAATCATCTGCAAGATCCAGAACCCTTAACCGATCCTTTCTGGAATTATGTAGTATTAGCATTAGCAGTGATTTTTGAAGGATATTCTTGGAATGTAGCTTTACAACAGTTTTTAGCTACCAAAAACGAAGATAGCTTTTGGACAGCAATACGGGCTAGTAAAGACCCAACTATATTTGCCATCTTATTTGAAGATACCGCAGCCCTAATTGGTTTGTTTGTCGCATTTTTAGGTGTATTTAGTGGACATCTTTTAGGTAATGTTTATCTAGATGGAATTGCTTCAATTGCGATTGGAGTTATTTTGTGCGGCGTGGCGATTTTATTAGCAACGGAAAGCAAGGGTTTATTAATTGGGGAAGGTGCCAGCCCAGAAACCGTAGCTAGCATCAGAAAAATTACCAACAGCGATCCTGCGGTAGAGAAAGTAATCAAAGTTCTAACGCTCCATTTTGGGCCGCAAGAGATCTTGCTTAACCTAGAAATTAAGTTTGTTGATGAGCTTGAAACTGAAGAATTAGCGATCGCCGTTGAACGCCTAGAGAATTTGATCAGCAGCCAACATGCAGAAGTTCAAAACATTTTTATTGAAGCCAAATCTATATCTGCCAAGCGTAAAGCTTTAGATGCTACTAAGATCAGCACTTAATTTCAATTTTTAATAACCGCTTGGTTTAGCTAAACTTTCAAATCTAGTTAATTCGGCGTTAAAGAGTAACTTAACTGTCCCGACAGGACCATTGCGATGTTTGACAATACTAACTTCAGTAATCCCTCGATCTGGAGTATCGGGATTATAGTACTCATCACGATAGATCATCATCACTAAATCCGCGTCTTGCTCAATACTGCCACTTTCACGTAAGTCAGACAGCATAGGTCGTTTATTGGTTCTTTGTTCTACTCCTCTACTTAATTGAGACAATGCCACAATCGGCACATTCAATTCTCTGGCTAAGCCTTTTAAACTCCGCGTCATTTTCGATAGCTGCTGCACGCGGTTGTCATTGTCTCCACCTTCCATTAGCTGAAGATAGTCGATCATCACTAAACCCAAAGGATCTTTTTGCTGTGCTTGAAGTCGGCGTACTTGCGATCGCATCTGCATTACCGTTAAGTTAGCTGTATCGTCGATATAAATAGGCAGTTCCGACAGTTTTTCAACACCATCAACTAATTGTCCAAACTCATTTTGAGCAATTCTACCCGAACGCAGACGGTTACTGGGAATTCTTGCCTCACTAGATAGTAATCTTTGGGTCAATTGTTCCCGCGACATTTCTAGACTAAATACGGCAATGGGTAATTTAGAATCTCGGGCGATATTGGAAGCTACGCATAACGAAAATGCCGTCTTCCCCATTGATGGTCTACCAGCGATGATAATTAAGTCAGAACGACTAAAACCACTAGTCATAGCATCTAGATCGTAATAACCAGAGGGAACACCAGGTAAAGCCGTTTCTTGATGTAGTTCCTCGATTGTATTGAAGGTGTTGACTAGTGTTTCCGCGATGGGGATTAAACCTTCTTGAGGCCGTTCTTGGGTAAGGCGAAATATTTTTTGTTCCGCAGCATCTAAGACTGCTTCTAATTCTGAGGTATTATCGTACCCCAAATCGACAATTTCATGTCCTGAAGTAATTAACTGACGACGGACATACTTTTCCATAATTAGGTTGGCATAGCGGTCAATATTAACCGCTGATACAGTACGGTTCAGCAACTGTGCTAATTTGGTCGTACCACCTACCTGTTCCAGTAAATCGCGATCGCTTAAATACGTACTCAGAGAAATAAAGTCTGTTGGTTTACCTTTGCTATTAAGGCTTAGTGCTGCGTGGTAGATCTCTTGATGCGCCTTGACATAAAAAGCGTCTTTAACCACTAATTCTGCCACCCTAGTAATCGCTTCTGGATCGAACAGGATGCCACCTAAGATTGCTTCTTCTGCCTCGATACTAGCTGGAGGCAAGTTATTGATTTCTGCCATTAACGATTCTGGATGCTTACATCATTATTACCATAGAACAAATATTCTACTGCCTTGTCTGATTTAAGGAAATGTTAGGAGATTAAATAATATGGCGATCATCATCTAGATCTAAGCATCCTGGCTTTAAGTTACTCGTAACGACTCCACATTTTTAAAACTCTGACTATTTTTTCTGCTTCTTTTATTTCGTAAACTAATCGATGTTGAATATTAATTCGACGGGAGTAATATCCTGATAAATTACCTACTAATTTCTCATAGGGTGGCTGATACGGATTTTCCTGTAAAACTTTCAATAAAACTTGAGTTTGAGGTTTTAGACCACTGGATGCTATTTTTTTAGCGTCTTTCTTTGCTTGCTTGGACAAGATAACTTGCCATTTCATCACCAATCAATTTCCTCTAAAGGTGTTCCTTCAGATAGAGGCTCTCTTGCTGCTTGTTGAATAGATTCCACCATCCCAGGAATACTATTAAGATATAGCGTTTCAGCGATCGCTTCCCAATCCTCTCTAGATATCAATACCGCATCGTTACGTTTTCCTTTAATCGTAATAGGCTGATGGCTTTGGGCTATTTCATCAATTAAGCGATAAAGGTTATCTCTTGCTTCTCTAACAGTAAATGGTTTCATAGAAATGAATTTTAATTGTGTACCGTATAGCGTACCATTATAAACTATGAGTTATTAAGATTGCTCTAGAAACCGTGATCGCGATTCAATCAATTATTTGCTTTTACTCAACTATTTCAATATAATAAAACGAACGCTCGATATAAAAACATGCCCAAAATAGTTGATGCCGCGCAGTATCGTCAGGAACTTTTGAGTAAGTGCTTCGATCTATTTGCTGAACGTGGTTATGCCAATGTAACAACCAGACAAATTGCTCAAGAGCTAGGAGTATCAACAGGTACTTTGTATCATTATTTTGCTAATAAACAGGTTTTGTTTGAACAGTTAGCAGAACAAGTGAGCTTACAAGACGTTGCCATGATTAGCCAGGTAGACAAAAACCAAGATATTCCTCAAAGAATAATTGCTTTGGGTCAACTATTGATAGAAAATCAAGAGTACGTAATCAAACAAGCAGCGATTTGGATTGATTTTCTTCAGCATTGTTCGACCAAAAAAGTTAGTGAAAATTTGGTATTTGAGCAAATTGATTTGCGTTATGAGCAAGCCATATCTGAATTGCTAGATCTCAAAGATCCGCAGCTAGCTAGCTTGATCTGGACTCTAATTGATGGTATCTCAATCAATCAGCTTGATAGTAAAGATTCTTTTACGACTCAGATTAATCTATTAACCCAGATGTTAATTGCTTATTTCGAGAAACATATTTTGATTTAACTACCTAGTTACCTTCGCCCTTCGGGCTTAAGTCAGAAGTCAGAAGTCAGAAGTCAGAAGTCAGAAGTCAGAAGTCAGAAGTCAGAAGTTAATACCTCAATTGCGAAACAGCTCGCGATGCTTATGAAACAGTGTCTTTTGGGGGCATAAATTTTTGGCAGATTTTATAACGAGCGATTGATAAAAAACAAATTAACGGAGGCAAAAAATGTTAGATCTCACTGGAATAGAAGGCTGGATTGAGCAGATAGATTTAATAATTTTGGTTGTATTAGCAGTAATTGAGATCGGGATCGATCTTCGCTACCGTAATCAACGCAACTATCAAGATACGGCAGCCAATATCGCGATCGCGATTGTGTATATATTTACCAGTACGATAGTAGGTTATTTCTTAGCTTTTGCTGGGCTAAAGTTTGTCAGCCAGTTTAGTTTATGGCACATTGCCATCAATGGCTGGAATATGATTTTAGCGATCGCGAGCGCCGATTTCCTGTACTATTGGGAACATCGAATCGAGCATCGAATTCGGTTTTTTTGGGCATATCACAACGTTCATCACAGTTCAACCGACTACAATCTGACGGTAGCTTCACGACTATCTTGGATTGAAACTGGCATTTTATGGATCTTCTATATTCCAATGGCACTATTAGGCTTCGATCCTTTAGTGATATTTATCGCTGTCCAAATTACTGCTGCATATCAAACCTGGATTCACACGCAAAAAATTGGTCGCTTGGGTATTTTAGAAAAGATGATTAATACTCCTGCCCTACATCGGGTGCATCATGCTGCTAACCCTAGCTATATTGACAAAAACTTTGGCGGTATTCTGATGATTTGGGATAGATTATTTGGTACATATCGCTCAGAAACCGAACCGCCAATCTATGGACTGACTGAAAATATTAATACCAATAATCCGCTCAAGATTAATGCGATCGAGTATCAACGCATAGGTAAATATATCTCTCGCTCAAAAAGTTGGAAAGAGATCTGGTACAGCATTTTCGGTACTCTCGACTGGCAACCCCAAAAATATCTGGCACGACATCAAAACTTAGATTAACTGCAAAAAACGGTTAAACGCTTGGTTGTGGAAGTGGAATATATCGCTATTCTTCTTCCTGAGAAAAACCCAGATATCCTCTCGGGGTAATCATCCATTCGGCGTGATTGCGAGTAGTAGTGTTACCAATAATCACGGTGGTGAGCATATCTATAGGTTGCTCTAGCATTTCTGCTAGGGTGGTTAAAATAACCTGTTCATCGTCCCGATATGCTCCATGAACGATCGCCACTGGAGTATCTGGTTGACGATATTGTGAGAATATTGATTGAGCGGTGACAACTTGTTGGGTACGGGTTTGCGATCGCGGATTATACAAAACAGTAATAAAATCACCACTAGCTGCTGCGGTAAGTCGTTTTTGGATCATCTCCCAGGGAGTTAATAAGTCACTTAGACTGATAGCACAAAAATCATGCATTAAAGGTGCGCCAACTCTAGATGCTGCCGATTGCAGAGCCGAGATGCCTGGAAATATCTGTACTTGGGGTGTTTTACCATTCCAGCCAGCTGCCTGTAGTTCTTCTAGTACCAAGCCTGCCATACCATAAATACCGCAGTCTCCAGAAGAAACCACCGCCACCGTTAAACCCCATTTAGCTAGTTCAATAGCGCGTTTAGCTCGCTGTTGTTCTTGGGTAATGGGGGAAGATTCCACTATTTGACCTGAACGTTGGAGGGATTTAATCAGATCGGTATAAAGACTGTAACCAATAACCGCATCCGCTTCAATAATCGCAGTTTTAGCAGCAGGGGTAATTTGGTCTAAATTTCCTGGCCCAATGCCAACCAAATAGAGCTTGCCTGTACGTCCAATATACTCTTGGTCGGCTTGAGCGATCGCTACAGTTACCGCCCCTGATTGATTATCGGCTCTAAAGATTTGCTTCGATACCAGCAAGTTTTCTCCTGCCAAAATTGCAGCAGCTTCGGCAACACTATGAGTCCCTACTTCTTGCTTAACTACTGCTGAAGGAGTAGGAACATGGACCTGATCTAATTGTTCGGCAGTAAAAGTTTTCAAGATTAAGTTGCGTCGCTGGCATACTTCAATAATTCCTGCCTCGTCTGCTTTTAAATTGATGCTAGTGATTCCGGCGATCGATTCCGTAGCCAAATGATAGGTTTTACAAGTTTCATCAATAGCTGTCTCGATTAAGGCTCTAGATGTACCCCTTTCGCAGCCAATGCCTACCCATAAAACTTTGGGATGCCACTGTACCCTAGGAAAATCTTTTTTAGGGGCAATTTTTCTTTTAATAGGGCTGATCCAAATTTGTGCTTGAGGCTTAATTTCTGTCTGAGTATCAGAAACAAAAGAAAAGGGATGTTTTTGAGGCAGATGTTCTTGCCATAAAGTTGACCCAGCTTCTTGAACAATCTGGATTGTCTGCTGTTTCGCTACTGCTGCCATCACTCCTGTCCAATCACCTTCACCTTTGCGCCAACCGTAGGTAAAGCCAAAAATATCAATTGCGGGTAAAGATAAACCATAAGATGCTCCCGTAATCACTGGGGTTGCGCCAATTTGGCTTGCAATTAGCTGAGTCAGTAAATCTGCCTTGCCCTGATGTCCACTACAAAGACTAATAACATAATCACCTTGAGCATCTACTACAACTACCGCAGGATCTTCAGCTTTATTTTGCAGCAGGGGTGCAATTAATCTCACAACCGCGCCAGTAGCCAAGCAAAAAACCAAAGCTTGGTTTTCGTTCCAAATCGATGCCAGGTGTTCTTTAAGGGAATTATCGTAATGTTGAGAACTGCCCTGTTGCTTGAGCGAGGCTGGTAACCACAGTTGAATCGGGGAATTTTGAGCTAAGGGTGCGATGATTTGAGCTGCTTGATGGTGGGTAGCGATCGCTGCAATGGGAGCAAACTGTTCAAAACAAGGATTATTCAAAGTGCTGTCCTGATTGGATGCTGATAAAGATCAACAATAACAATATATAGCAAATTCTTTTCAAAGGAACATTTTGACCAAATACATTATTGAAAAAGTTACAGGACGTTGTGATTTTATCATTCCTATACTTTCTCGATGCACTACCCTGAACATTTATTACTTTTAAGAGCCTATTTGTTAGGAAACTCCTCAATTTGAGCATCTGCTTCTATAGTTAGCTTACCCGCTTGCACGTCTAGTTTGCGTACTTTGAGCGACATTTCATCTAATTCAAAATTGCGTAAATCTAGTATCTCCTCTGCACTGTCAATAATTGCCTTGGCTACATTCTGGTTGTATTCTGCCTCTTCTAAATATTCTACCGATTTTAAACTGACGCTATTACCAGCAGAACTAACTTCGGGTACAGCAGTAAAACTAATCTTCTCATTTTGCGCTTTTTCGACTAAATCAAGATCTGCTGCTAATTTTACCTTGCCGCTTTCTGGAAGAGTAAATGTTACCTGAATAACTTTAGCAGTGGTTGTTTCTCCTTCATAATTGATTTTCAGATTTTGTAGTTTATTTTTGACATATTCAGAGTCAAAAGCTCTTTGTATATCTTCTTCTCTTAAAACCACTAGCATTCTGGCATCGGTAGGATGATTTAACTCAATATTGCCTAAAGCAGCTTTAATCGGATCAATACTAATGCTGCTAGTTTCTATACGGAGTTTATCTGCTCTCAGCTCTTTCTGCATTACCAAACCTTTGCCTGAAACGCTGACTGATTCTATATCTCCCTGCATTAGGTCTAAAGGATTAGTACGAACATCAACATCTAAATCTTCAGCTTGATCTAATTGAGATTTTAAACCAAGTTCTGCTGCTTTACTAATTGTCTCTTTGCCTATGTCTGATGAACTCATACTGATGTATATCCTTAGTGAAATGAAAACTATTATTATTAAATTCAATAATTCTTAAAAGAAGATCATTCTCAAGTCAGAATATATTAACGTCGCTCAAACTATATACATCTCAAATAAGAGCAAAAATCAAGTAGTATAAGTTAGAAATGCCTTTGATGACTACAGATAGGCGTTTGAAGCTTTAATTTTATTGAATCCTAAAAATAGCTGGCTTTTATGATCGATCTTAATAAACCAACAGTTTTACAAATCAACGGATTGATCATGAGATCGCTTCAGCTTTCTGATTTAGATACTTTAGCAGCAATTTGGAGCGATCGCGAATCTTTTACAATAGATTGATCGCGGTCGGTGGTTTAAGGTTGGAACTTAAAACTATGACTGACAAAAGACAATTACAAAACAAATTGTCATAAAATTAGCCAATTTGACAAGCAAATGTTGTTCATGATTATTGAACGGTTTAAAAACGATGATATGCTACCAATTTATCAGCGTCTTCGAGACGAAGGCAGGATGCTTCCTGAAGGACTGGAATACATTGATAGCTGGGTAGAGCCAAATTTTAGTCGGTGTTTTCAGCTTATGGAGTGTGACGATCTACGTCTACTGCAAGAGTGGATTTTAAAGTGGCGTGGTTCGGAAGCGACGTTTGAAATTGTTCCTGTCGTTAGTAGCAAGGAAACACAGGAAACAATTGAGCCTTTGCTTGACAAGCTTGACAATATGTAAAATATTTATCGCTCGAACAAAATAAGAAATCATCGAGCAAAATGTAATTAGTTAGTTCAACGAGTAAATATATTCGCGATCGCGATGACAGCAGATACAGCAATCAGTCAATTTTGGGCTTTAGTCTCTGGAGTCTTGTTATTAAATGCCGAGATTTTTAAATTGATTAATAATTTACCCTTGGGTTTACCTGCCAGTATTTTAGTGGTTTTGTTGGCTGGCTTGTCGCAAACATTTGGTCAAAGCGTTATGCTGTTTATCAATCGAGTGCGTCCATTACGTTTTTTACTCTCAGTAGCGATCGCAGCAGTCTTATTCGTCTTTAACTACAATTTTTGGGTTTTGAGTACTTGGTTAGTGGCAAGGCAGTTGTTTGAGGTTAATCTCCCTTTAGCAGAAGTTGTCAAAACTCTAGGATTTAGCTATGCACCTTTATTATTCGGTTTTTTGATGGTAATTCCTTATTTTGGCATGCCGATCTTAATTATATTATCAATCTGGACTTTAATGGCGATCGCTACTGGTTTAGGAGCAATTTCTAATTTGGGTATTTGGCAGGCTTTTGAATCCTGTCTGGGTGGCTGGCTGGTGCTGCAACTTTCTCAGCGCGTTATCGGTAAAGCGATCGCCCGTATTACCAGCAGAATAGTTGACTGGGTTGCAGGAGTTAAACTAATTACCGAACCAGATTATTTAGAACAGATGCTTTATAGTGGTTTGCCCATACCTCCTGCCATAACAGATCTTCCTAATTTATTAGGTAAAGAAGCAGAGGAAAAAACTAACAGCTAATGACTACCAACTAACCAATGTTAAGACGAATTATCCTAGTTTTACTGGCTTTGAGTGTAGTTGCTTTCTTATCTCCTGCTAATGCTTGGTGGATACACTGGTATGCTTTGATTCAGAATCAGCTATTAAACTTCCTGTTTGACGGAGGGCGAATTATTGGTATTGCTCTAGTGCTGGCAGGTTTGCTTGCGCCTTTTGAGGCTTTGGGCTGGTGGGCGGGGTGGTATGGTGGCGACCGCGATCCGACTGCTTTGTCGTTAATAGGTAGCCAGGCTGTAGCACGAGAGCAAGTAACTTCTACAGCACCGCATTACATTGTTTATCTTGATGGTATTGGCAAAAGCTCGTTCAAATATTCCTTTCGGGGAGCAAGATTTCTGCATCGGTTAGCAGAATCCTTGCCGAGCGATCGGATTTTAATTAAGAATATTATTCCTTACTCAGTCATCAATCTGCCCTTAACTATTGGTAGACCTTTAGCCAAATTTTGGCAATGGGTTGAGCGCGTCACTCATTTAGAAGTCTTAGTTTTATTACGCAATATGTTCCAAGTCGCTGTATCTGTAGACAGTCGTTATGGCCCAATCTACAATCGCGGTACGGCACAAATAATTATTGATCGCTTGTTGCGTCGTGGCTATCAACCAGGCAGTGGCGCTTTAATCACTTTAATTGGTTATAGTGGTGGCGGACAAATATCGTTAGGGGTAGTTCCTTATCTTAAAAAGGTTTTAGCTGCTCCCATTGAAGTAATTTCTTTGGCAGGGGTGATTAGCGGTAACAACGAGGTAGCGCAGGTAGAACATCTCTATCATTTAGTGGGCGAAAAAGATTTAGTAGCTCGTTTCATTCCTTGTTTGTTTCCTCGAAGATGGTCAATAATCAGTTGGTCGAACTGGAATTTGGCGAAAATTCGCGGTGAAATTAGCTTTATCTCGTTAGGCAAGGTAGGACATGATTCCGTAAATGGGCCATTAGACGAAACCGCTATCTTTGCTGATGGTTGTAATCATTTAGAAAAAACTCTAAGTATTATCCTCCGCATACTTACCCGCGTCGATGGTTATGAACCTTATCCTGCTGCTGTTCCCAATGGTCGAGCCAAAGAAAATGTGATTAGCGACTATGCTAACTATGTTCAGGCCGATTTCAATCAACCAAATTACTATCCAATTGAGCAAACCTATGATGCTCACTATCTTCCTGTAGCTGAATGGTTAGGACGTTTAATTCTCCCAAACGTTACCGAACGTTCTCGCGTGGATGGAGTCTATTTTGAGGTGCATCATGCACCCTCTTCACAACAAGACTTGATCGGCAAACAGGTATACTTGCGCTATAGCGATCGCCCTGATATTCAAGCTTATGTTAACCAGGTTAAAATTAGAATTGATTTTTCCGAACAGGCTTATCAAAGCATTAATCGGGGTATCATTCATCCCACACGCTTAAACCATTGGCGACAGGTACAGGCTTTAGAATCTCTAGCTGGTGCCAGACCAAATGATGATGTTATGGTTGCGTTGAATTCGGTAGAAGTGGTTCGAGACTCTCAGATCAGTTTATATATTGCTCGTGAACCGATTTTAATTACGGGTAAGTATTATGCTTTAGTATCCATAATTGAATTGTTACCTAATAATTGCGCCGTTGTCCGACACTATAATTCATCCTCTGGGGAGTTTGATAGCCAAGAAGATGTAGTTTATTTTCCCCAGGTAATTCGCGATCGCCACGGTGTTTTACCTGCGACGGTTAATCAGATTACTGAATCTCCCCTAAACAAAACAGGGTGGTATATTTATGGGGCAAAGAATCATCAGGGAATGTTTACCGTACAGGCGATCGCACCCCGCACTTTGTTTCAACTACAGCCAGCTAAAGTAATTTCTGGACTACAAAAAACTACTGACTATATTCACAATAAATACTGGCAGGATACAGAGCAAAAAAAAGGACAGATAGATTCAATTTTATTGAACCCCCGCAATTTACCCGACACAGAATTAATCAATTCATTCTCTGAAGGCGATCGACTCTTACTTCTGCATACTTATGGTGGTATTGGTGGCAAAAAGCCAGAATTTGCGCCATTGGGTCTTTTTTTTGGGCATTTTTCCTTTGGTTTAGCTAGGGTAGTTCGCGAACCTCTTCCCCAAGAATTACGGTTTAAAATCGCCTATGCTCAAGTTTATACTCAAAACACGACGGGGATTATTGCCGGTAGTTTGGACTGGACTAACTTTGTTGGCGATCGCCAGTTTGGTTGGTTGGGCAGTCGTCCTATTACCGATATCATCGTTAAATTAGATGTTTTGGCTGAATACAATTTTGGTGGTTTGCGTCGCTTCCCTCTCAATGCTTTAGCTTATCAACTTGACCGCATGATGGCCCGCTATCGCACTGGGGATGGTACAGGAGCAACCTTTGTCGGCCCAGCCAACTCCTGTGTCCAAGATTCCTGTCAGGCTTTTTATCAAGCGATTAATATGACCTTAACTGAAATTGAGCAAAATGCCCAAATTAAAGAGTGGATTGCAGCTCATCCTCAAGATGCCCAAACCCTACGTTTACAACGCCTAGTAGCTCTTAATCAAGCGATCAAAGATCAATTAATACCGTGGCAAACCCGTCCCGATTGGGTCGATTCCTATCAATCATTAATTGGAACTCGTTTGGCAGATCGTCCAGTAAATACGATCATCAATGCCCTGACTAGCTGGCGATCGCTGTTACCTCGTTTAGCCAATGATCGTCTAGCCGAAATCTTTTTAAACCACGGGGCAAGCTTGTGGCTATTGCAAACTTATCAGCTAGGGGGTTGGGATGAGGACATTAAACCCATTGCACCAACAAAATTATGGATTTAGCTTAACGGCGGGAAGCCCCGCGTTCTCCCGAAGGGGAACGTCGGGATGGCGTGGAACATGGCGAGGCTTGTCCTTACGGCACTGAGGAAAACCTCGCCGTTTCCGCCTCATGAAAGCTGTTGATAAAACATTATTGAGGTGTTTGTTGATAAATTGTTTTATCGCAACTTATTACTTAGGCTAAAATATTCCTATGTTAACCATGAATTACCAATTCCGAATCAATCCAACTTCAAAACAGCAAGAATTAATGATTGGCTGGTTGAAGACGTGCAGACGTTTGTATAACAGATGTTTGCGCGATTTAAAAGATTGGCTTAATTCGAGAAAATGTAGTTTGTACTCTTGCTCTTTAAGTCGGGAATACATAATGTCTCCCGATATCCCTTTTCCTAGCTACCTAGAACAGAAGCGACAGCTTACCCAATGGAAAAAGACTCATCCTTGGTTGGGGGCGGTTCATTCTCAAGTGACTCAAGATTGTGTTAAACGCCTTCACAATACTTGGGAAAGGTTTAAATCTAAGAAGTTTGGGTTTCCTCGCTTTAAAAAGTTTGGACGCTATCAATCATTTTTGTTCCCGCAGTTTAAAGAAAGTCCTATCAAAGACGGGTTTATTAAACTGCCTAAAATTGGAAGCGTAGAAATCAATCTACATAGACCAATTCCAGAAGGATTTAGAGTTAAAGGAGTAAGAATAGTATCGAGAGTAAGAGGTACAGTTTGGTATGCAGTAGTTACGATTCAATGCGATGTAAAAGTACCTGACCCGTTACCTTTTGGTCGTGGCATAGGTGCGGATATTGGTCTAGAATCATACCTTGTAACAAGCGACAATTTTAGAGTAGAGCCAGCTAGGTTTTTTCGAGATTTACAAAGTAGGCTTAAAGTGCTGCAACGTAAGGCATCTCGCAAGAACAAGCGTAGTAAAAACTGGGAAAAAGCACAGTTAAAAGTAGCAAAACTTCACCATGAGATAAGTAACGCTCGTAAGAATTTCCACTTTCAAACAAGTCATCTTCTGTGTGACCAAGCAGACATGATTTTTGTTGAAGATATTAACTTTAAAATGACTGCTAAAGGTTTCCTTGGGAAGCAGATGCTTGATGGTGGTTTCGGGCAATTCCGAGATTTACTATCTTGGGTGTGCTGGAAGCGTGGAAACTACTTTGCTCAAGTTGACCACAAATATACAAGTCAAATTTGTCCTGAATGTAATGCTCATACGGGTAAAAAAGAACTTAAAGAAAGAGTCCACCATTGCCCAGAGTGTGGTTACTCAACTTCTCGCGACCATGCAAGCGGAAGAGTAATTTTGCAACGAGGACTAGAATCAATAGTACGGCTGGACGAGTCGGAACGGAAACTGTCTGCTGAAAAGTCCGCGTTGCCTGAGCGAGAGGGGTGGCGAGGAAACCTCGCCATACCCAATCGAAGCTTTGGGGTTTCCCCAGGCATTTATGACGGACGCAGCGTACTGCCAGGGATAGCAATATCTAGGTAAGTGCTACGCAGAAATTTCAATCAGCGATGGTTGAAGCCCACACTGTATTGCGTAGCAATCAGTGTTGGGAGAAGTCACTACTAACCGAATTCAATATTTAATATCTATCAAATGAGATCGCTTCTTTAACTTATATTTTTCTAGCTAAAAACTAAATGCCTATTTGTATTTATTGCTGCTTAAAGTGTTCACACAAAACCCCATAGCATTCGCAGGCAGTATCTTCTAAAGCTTCTCGGTCTAAAATATTAATTTTTGCCACGAGAATAACGAATTATTCCTGCTCGCTGCAATGTACCTGCGCTTAAGGTCACTCCTGAACGCCGAACGCCTAACATATTACCGATAAACTCTTGAGTTAAAGGAAGCTCGTCTTCTTCAAGTAAATCTTGAACCATCAGCAGCCAACGAGCCAGCCTTTCTTCAATTGTATGATTACGATTGCAAACTGCTAACTGAGAAGTTTCTTTGAGTCTGGTTTCGGTGTAGCGCAGCAAAAGACTGTGCAACTCTTCTCCCCGATCAAACTCTTTTTTTAAAACCATAGCCGACATTTTCATTGCCCCGTCTGCTATCTGAACCATAGCGCCGCTATAGCTACGACCGCTGCCTAAAATGACTGGAAGACCAAGACATCCTGTTTTGCCAACAATTCCAATTTCAGTGGTTGAACCATTTTCCAGGGTAGTGACTAAAGAAATCAAAGCATTGTGGGGAAAATAAACCGTGTCTATCTCTGCCAATGGCTCGTAGAGAATTGTTCCTAGAGTCAGCTTAACTGGGGATAAGTGAGGTTCTAAACGCTGATATACCTCTTCTGGCAAAGCTGCTAAAAGATGATTAGCCGAACGCGATTGTTCTGAAGACATGGCAAACTCCTGGTTATTTTGTGCTGATAAAAGAAATCAACCACACAAAACACACTTAGAGATGTAATGTCGTCAAAGTATTTTATTGGCTTAATAATCAAAGATGATCTATTGATAAAATGATCCTTGATTGCTAATACAAGTATTCTAACCTAATTTGAATACTGATCAAAAAATTATCATTTGCTGGTAAGTCTAAATCCTCCTGCAATTGTCCTTTTGACTCCTGACTTCGTTCATTTAGACCTGGCAGAAAATGAGCAAAATTTGCTCTTTAATCGGTTTTCAGCGATTTAATTGATTTAATTTATGACCAGCGGTTACGGATGACTTCGCCGTTTTACGGCGAAGTCATCCGTGGCTAAATCCCAATGGCAAATTTTGGTGATTTGTGAATCCAAATTAACCACATCAAAAGGTTTAGTAATTATTCCTTCAGCTAAAGTAGTTTCTAAGCGATCAAGTACCATAGTCTGAGTCATCGCTGTGATAAACACAACGGGAATCGAACAGGTAAATAGATTGTTCTTGAGGATTTCATAGACGGTCAATCCATCCAAGTCAGGCATAATAAAATCTAGAAGAATTACATCTGGTCTGGTAGATTCTGCTTTAGCAATCCCTTCTACTCGATTTGCTGCGGTTAATACTACCCAGTCTGGATTAGTTTCTAAAGCAAACTTAACTAAAGTTCGATTATCTTCATTATCATCAATAAGTAAAAGCCGTTTATTAGCCATATCAATTTAACTCGACAGTGCTGAACTAACTTGAATTTAGACTAATTTGCTCTACTGCTTCTGTACGGTTTCAAACATTAGCAATAATTTAGTTTTGAGCTGTTTATTTTGTAGTATAGACAACACTATATATTTAGATTGACTACATAGATCTAGTTAAAGATATGGCGATCGCCGAACAAACCTCTAAAGCTTCTGGCTGGAAATACCAAGCTGATCTAGAACTTACTCTGACTGTTCATCTTAGTCCGATTCTTTGTATGATCTAATTTAAAGAGCAAAATATAAAAACCGTGGTGATAAATTCGTTAGCTAAAAATGATAGTTGGTCAAAACTAGACTGGCATTGGCAAGGTCATAAAATTCGCTATACCGTTGCTGGGACAGGCAAACCATTGTTATTAATTCATGGCTTTGGGGCATCTATTGGACATTGGCAGAAAAATATTCCTGTACTAGCAGAGGCAGGCTATCAAGTTTTCGCCTTAGATTTATTGGGCTTCGGGGGGTCTGATAAAGCTGCTTTAGATTACAGCCTAGAACTCTGGCAATCGCAAATTAATGATTTTTGGTCAGAACATATTAACGAACCAACTATTTTTATTGGTAACTCTATTGGTGCTTTACTGGCGTTGATGCTGATAACCAACCATCCTAAAACTGCTGCGGGAGGGGTGTTGATTAACTGTGCCGGGGGCTTAAATCATCGACCAGGAGATCTCAATCCCGTTTTAAGTACGGTAATGGGTGCATTTACCAAATTGATTAGCTCTCCCGTTACTGGTAGCTTTATTTTTAACCGTATCCGTCGCAAAAGCCAAATTCGCCGTACTCTCTATCAAGTTTATGGCGATCGCAATGCAGTAACCGACGAATTGGTAGAAATGCTCTATCAACCATCCTGTGATCTTGGCGCGCAAAAGGTTTTTGCCTCAGTTTTGACTGCCCCAGCGGGTCAATCTCCGAACGAGCTTTTAACTAATCTTGAGCGACCTTTACTAGTAGTTTGGGGCGAAAAAGACCCCTGGACACCAGTGGCAGGGGCTAAGATCTATCAAGACTTGGCGGATAAGAATCCCCAAGTCAAATTTAAGCTTATTCCTCATGCAGGGCATTGTCCCCACGATGAAAACCCTAAAGCCGTCAATGAAACAATTCTTGAGTGGTTGTCTAGTTTAAATTAAATCAATCTCACAGTCAGCAGTAACCAAATTGCTCCTGACTGTTGTTTTCTTGGCGTTACTCAAATTAAGCATTAACACAGTGTTTGATAGCTAACGGCTGCTAGCCCCAACTCAAGTCCTTGCTAAAATTTAATCCTACCAATTAGCCACACTTAATCTTCGTGATCTTCAAAAGGATCTCCCAAATCAGCCGATGGTGGTCCAAAAGCTGTATAGATAGAATATCCAGTGATAGCTACTAATATCGTGCCAATACTGATGCTAAGAACTATTGCAGGTTCCATAAGTAAATATAAATTATGATTACTCTTACTCTATAATATTACAGAAGATTACAGAAAATCTGATATTACATTATTATTTGACTATGGCACAACAAACTCGTTTGGGGAATATTCTCAAGCCACTTAACTCTGAATATGGTAAAGTTGCTCCTGGCTGGGGAACAACCGTACTCATGGGAGTATTCATGGCTTTATTTCTTGTTTTCCTCTTAATTATTTTGCAGCTTTATAATTCCTCCCTAATCCTCGAAGGAGTTGATGTGGATTGGAGAGCTTTAAGTCGCTAAGCATAAAGCAACACATTTATTGACTATTGAATTAGCTAATAACCAGGCTCGATCTATAAACTGACTAAGGATCGAGCTACTATTTATTTAATCTACTAAATTTAGAGGAAATTAAAAAGATGAACATTTTTGGCATTGGTTTACCAGAAATGGCTTTGATTACAATTGTTGCTCTATTAGTATTTGGCCCCAAAAAATTACCCGAAATTGGTCGCAGCGTTGCCAAAACTCTGCGCAGTTTTCAGGAGGCTTCTAAAGAGTTTGAAAATGAGTTTAAAAAAGAAGCGCAAAAAATAGAAGAATCTGTTAGCATGAATGCCAAGCTAGAGGCGGCAAAAGATAATCAGTTAGACGAACACACAGATAGTCGTACGGCTGAGTCTTAAATCAGTCAGACTCAACCAAGCTTAATTGATGCAATGAAGCACTGCTCAAATTATTATAGTTTTTAATTTAGATTTATTTAACCAATGGTTCGGACAAAATTAAGCAGCAATAGCTCCGTAATCACAAAGG
>JAIMKV010000111.1 GCA_020692205.1 Myxosarcina sp. GA_180221_E-2-1-MAG-40_15 | reverse complement strand
TTTAACCGCCTAGATAATTGGGGTACAGAAGTACCGCTTCACTTCCGTTCAGCTTTCTGTTAAATTACCCAAATGAGTAAGTTTTGAGTAAATGACTACCTGTTATGCAGGAGGTCAAGGTGAGAAGTTCATAGGGTGAGTGCGTTTAGCACGAACGGGACTGACGGGACTCGAACCCGCGACCTCCTGCGTGACAGGCAGGCATTCTAACCAGCTGAACTACAGTCCCAGTTGCATTTTATTTGAGGATCTAAATCAGATACCTTTAATTGCCACGAAATACATACTAGCATATTAGACACAGAAATCAACTAGTAGTTAAAATATTTGTTGGTTGGTTAAACGACAAATATTTTGACCAATTAGCATAAATACCTAAATGATTATTTAATTAGCTTCAGGAAGATTATAGAAGATTACAACAATGCGTCAAGAATCAAATCAAAGCCTGATTTTTACTGTAACCACTAATAATGTAACTTAGCTCCAATTGTTGATAAGATACTCGATATTAGAAATAGTACTCAAGTTATTTTTAATCCCAGCAAGAATTAATATTGTTATATTTTGCCAAAAACAAATATCTATTCTATAAATTAGTTGGCTACATACATTTGTCTAAAATAACATATTATATTAGGCGGTTTGTTCATTGAACTATCCGTAATATAGATTCATTTTTGTAAAATACAGTGTCTTACTCACGAAATAAAGTTCCTTTGGGGGCAGTTTTGCAGCAAGCGGGTTTAGTATCTGCTGTCCAGGTTCAACAAGCTCTCAAACAGCAACAGCAACAGCAACAGCAAACTAATAATGGTTTGAAAATTGGTGAAATTTTAGCTAGTCAGGGACGAATTAATTCTAAGACAGCTGATTTTTTTGCAGAACAGTGGTTCAATTTGCCGCAACAGCCTAAACAACCTATCGGTCAATATTTGAAACAAGCGGCATTATTAAATGAGTCGCAGATTCAGACAATCTTGAACGAACAAAAGCAAACTCAACAAAAGTTTGGTGAGCTAGCGATCGCTAAAGGTTGGCTCAAACAAACTACCCTAGACTTTTTCTTGCGATATCTTCATTCAAACTTAGCTCAGTCTAACGTAGTGGAGATTCCAGTAGCAGCAGTAAACAGTGCCGATCTCGGCTATCGCATTAAGACAGTTCATGATCACTCAAACACAGTCAGTGCAGCTTTGCAGTTAAAATCAACTGAACAGCTTGAGTATTCTCAGAAAATCCATGAAGGTTTTCTCCAAATTAAGCGAAAATTGCTTAAAATCGAAGGTCAGGAATCATATTCGGAACCAACGTTAGATCGAGTATTGATGTGGACGGGGGGACAATCATTTTTAACTCAGAAACTGTTTCAACTCCTCTCAAACAACAGTGCGAGTTTGATTCCCCGGCAAGAAGCGCAGCAGATTGATTATTTGGTTGAGACCAAAATACTACATGATTGGGAAAATAATGAGCTAGGATTGCATTTAAAGGCAATTAGGGAGCGTCTGCTCAATAACCAGCATTGTCATCGTGATCGGCTGCTAAGACTCTATCAACAAATACTAGCCGAAACGGTGTTAATAGACAAAAGCATAGCACAGCAAGAATTGCTCAATATGGGCCTGGTGGTAAAGCAAGACAATAAGTTGACTGCGGCCAATCCGATATATCAATCAGTATTCAATCTTAGTTGGGCAACAACAGAACTAAATCAGCGCAATTTTGGGCATAGTTTGCCCACACCCATGGCGGCGGCTAAAGACAAAAAACAGGCTGTGTCTAGAGGTTCATCACCATCAGAAAATAAGTATAGCTGGTTTCGACTCAAAAACCTGGTGATCTTGCTAACCTTGATTGGTTTATTAACTATTTTTTTTAATAATTTAGCTAGGCGGATGTCAGTAAGGTTAGCTTTTCAAAAAGGTAATGAACTACTTAAGCAGAAATCTTTTAGTGAAGCTGTTGACGAGTACAATCGATTGCTAAAGCTTGACAGTAATTATTTTCAGGCTTGGACTAATCGCGGATATGCCTTAGCTGGACTCCAAAAGTATGAACAAATGCGTCAATCGTGTTTAACGGCTACTATTATTGAGCCTACGGCGGTTTATGCTTGGAACTGCCAAGGTGAGGCTTTATACAATCTTAAGCTAAATGAAAAAGCTTTAGTGGCTTTTGATCAAGCGATCGCTCTTGATCAAAGCGATCCCATTTTCTCAATTAACAAAAGTGAATCTCTCAGAGCTTTGGGGAGAAATGAGGAATCACTCATCGCCATTGAAGAAGCAATTGAAATACTAGAGCAGACAAAAGCCATCAAGGGGAAAGAAAGCATCAGTGGAGAGTTTGCCGTAGCGTTGACTCTTTTGGGCAATGGTTACCGCCAAAAAGAGCGGTTTCAGGATGCTATCAATGCCTATGAGCGAGCTGTTACTTATTCACCTAACTATTTTCCCGCTCAAATAGGAAAAGGGATCGCGCTAAGTCAAGCAAGGCGCTATCAAGAAGCTCAAAAAGAATTTGAACTGGCACTAAAAAATCCTCAATTGAGCAAAATACAGCAAGCCCAAACCTGGTTTTTTTTGGGTAAAACTCTCTGTCAGTCTGAACAAAGCTCTTTAGGTATTAATGCGTTTGAACGTTCTCTGAAGCTCAAACCAGACTATGAAATTGCCGCAGAAGCTAAAAATCAGTGTAGATAGTTTATAAGTATTGCAAGATGTCGAATATTAGGGGCTACTTTTGACAGTAGTGCCAGCTAAAACGGCCACCACAAAGGTCTTAGGTCAGTATAAATGCGACTGACAGTTCTCGATGATGGTAATTGAGAACCTTTAAAATTATTCCCTAGCATATTATATAAAAGTTCAGTAGGATTAACTGGTTCGTTTAGTGAAAATAACATCTGGCTATTATAGCTATCGCAAGCCAAGCCTCTGCGCTCGACAGCGCATACAACTGGTTTAGCATCAACAGTATCACTAGCCAGATAGTTCATCTGATCTTGACTGTAAATAGCGTTTAGCTTTTCTGCCGTATTTGAGCAAAGTACAGAAGCTTCCTGGGCTGAAAAATATTGGGGTAAAAATGACAAAATAGGAGTAATTTGTGCCGCTTTTTGATTGGATAAAGTAGCAATTACTGTAGGCACATCAGCTTGGCGATCGCACGTAATTTTAACTGCACTTGTAGTCTCTCCTTTGGTGGAAAATAGAGCTATGAGTGCTAAAGTCATTGTTGGCAATATAGCTATAGTTGTCAGAAAGCTTAATTTGACCATAGTTTTTTCTACTGTAGATTACTTTTAGGCTCTTAATTTTTAAGTATCACAGTCGGAGTAAGATTAAATTACAGATAAGAGATAGTTATTTTAACAAAGATTGTAATTTAAAAGAACTCACAGAGCTGACAAAGTTGGCGATCTTAACTTTAAGACAAGAAACTTTAAAATTATCTCCAGAATGATGGCGCTCGCCGAATTACGGATCCTCAATAATTTTTATTGTAGAGCAGATGTTTGGTGATACATTACTTTCAATTAAAGAGAACTGTAATAGTAGTTTTAATGGCTCAATCTAGCGTTAGTATGCCTCGATTTGATTCTTCTGATTATCATGTTTCTTGAAACACACTTTGCTCGATCAGCAACTGAATTATTTGAGTTTCAGGAAATTAATCCAACTCGCCATAATTTAGCAGTGCCCCTAGAGAGGAACGGCAAGAGTCATGATCAATTAATCTACTGGGCAATAATTTTTAGCTTTCAGCTATCTACTTTTGGTCGCTCCCGTAACATCAAACAATTAAAAAACTTAGGTTACGGCTTATTATTGCTACTTTCTTGTTTGCGTTCAAATTCTGCCGTAGCCCAAGATTTTGAGCCATTGCCTCCTGATCGCCCTCAACCGCCTCAGCCTCAGCCGTTGCCACCTAGATCTGACCCGTTAGATAAATTGCCAGCTCCTCCTATACCTGAATCGGTGTTAAATATACCAGGCAAGATTGTTGTCAAACAGTTTGATTTTACAGGGAGTACCGTGTTCAGCCAGGCAGAATTAACCAGCGCGATCGCCGAATTTATGGGGCAGCCAATTTCTTTTGCGCAACTAGTACAGGCAGCTAATGCGATTACCGATCTGTATGTCGAACAGGGATATATTACTTCTGGAGCTTATGTTCCAGAACAAAATTTAGAGTCGGCAACCTTAAAAATACAAATAGTCGAAGGCAGCTTGGCAGAGATTGAAGTCAATGTAATTGAGGGGAGATTAAATGAAAGCTATATTCGCGATCGCCTCCGCCGAAGAACCACTACACCTCTCAACATCAATCAACTGCAAGAAGCACTCCAGTTGCTACAGCTCAACCCCTTGATTGAAAGCTTAGATGCCGAGCTATCAACGGGGATTCAACCAGGGACAAATCTGCTTACGGTTTCGGTCATTACTGCCGATACTTTTACGCTGCAAACAGAGCTAAATAACAATCGTAATTTTAGCCTGGGTACATTTGAAAGAGGAATTGAGCTAGAAGAAGCTAATCTACTTGGCATTGGGGATAAATTGCGCCTGACTTATGATAATACCGATGGCAGTAATCAGTACGGGGGAAGCTATGCTTTTCCGCTTAATACTAGTGATGGTTTTCTCAGCTTTAATTTTCGTCTGGCTCAAAATCAAATCGTGCAGTCTGACTTAGAAGATTTCGATATTGAGATTGATTCCCGTAATTATGATTTAATTTGGCGACAACCAGTATTACAAAACGCTACTCCAGAAGTAAGTCAGGAATTAGCCCTCGATTTAACTGCATCACGAAGAGAAAGCGATACGACGATCGCCAACACGCCCTTTGATCTTTCTGGGGCTAACAAAGAAGGCGAAATTCGTACCTCTACTTTGAGTTTTGGTCAAGAATGGCTACAGCGAAATCCCCAACAAGTAATCTCCGCCCGTTCTCAGTTTAATGTCGGACTTGATGTCTTTGGTGCAGTAATTGTTGAGGATGAACCGAACAGTCAGTTTTTTAGCTGGAGAGGGCAGTTATCATATTTACGGCTTCTCAGTCCCCCCGAAGATTCAGCTGCTATTGGCTCTACTATCTTGCTGCGCTCTGAAATACAGTTGTCGGCAGACCCTTTAATATCTACCGAACAGTTTAGTTTAGGTGGTGCAACTACGGTGCGAGGTTATCGACAAGATGCTTTACTGTCAGACAACGGCTTCTTAGCTAGTGCGGAATTACGATTACCAATTGCTCGTTTCTCCCAAATTAACGCTACGCTGCAATTTACTCCCTTTATTGATTTTGGGACTGGTTGGAATACTGATGATGAAGCAACAGCATTTGATACTTTAGTTGGTACAGGATTTGGTTTGCTGTTGCAAACGCCTGAGCGATTATCGGCGCGGGTAGACTGGGGTATTCCCCTAATTAATCGCGATTCTCAAGGTAGCTCTTTACAAGAGGATGGAGTGTATTTGCAGCTAGAATACAATATTTTTTAACCGCGGAGTACCGTTCACTTAAGCCCAAAGATATCTTTGCTTCTGTCTTTTTTTAAAATCAAGTTCGGTCAAAAATGTTAAATGCTCAATGCTCAATGCTCCGTCGTATCTTAGTTTTTTTCCTCTCAGGTTGGTTAGCCGTGGCTTTCCATCTGCCAGTTCAAGCTCAACCCAATGCCGTGCAAATTGCCCTTCGAGCGCAGCAGCTATATGAGGCGGGGAAATTGACTCAAGCAGCAAGTGCTTGGCAAGAGGCCGCCACAGTATTTGCAACTCAAGACGATCACCTGGGAAAAACCAAGAGTTTAATCAATCAGTCCCAGGTTTTGCAGGATTTAGGTTTGTATCCTAGAGCCTGTAAGACTTTACTTGAGGCTTTTGCCCTTGAATATCCCGACTGTAGTAGTCCCCAGCTAGATCAGTTGATTAAGATATTTAAAGACAAAACCCACATAACTATCGTTGAAGGCATTGGCTTACGTAGTTTGGGCAGCGTTTTACAACGACGAGGAATGTTAACGCAAGCTCAAAAATTGCTGGAGTTAAGTGAGTTAGCAACTCAGAATTCGCCTGAGTTGGGAGCAACTTTATTAGCATTGGGCAATGTCCAACAAGCACTGGGAGATCAAGTCCGCGATCGCTGGAATTATGATCGAATTACGGAAATCATCGACCGACAAAAACCTGAACTGGCGATACAACCTTATTTAGCTGCTTTTATCGCCTATGAACGAGCTGCTGTCGAGCCAGATCAGCCGATTACCCAAGTAAAAGCACAGCTTAATTATTTAGCTTTACTGATTGAAATTGAATCTTGGTGGCAACAACAATCTCAAAGACGCATTGAATCTTGGCAAAGACTCGACCAAACCCGATTGATCGAAGCAGCAGCTAATTTTTCCACTTTGCTAACTACTAGGCTAAGCCAAACTAGAGATAGCTTAATCCCAGTTATCGAAGACCACATAGCCAAACTTGCTCCTAGTCATCAGGGAATTTATGCTCAAATTAATTATGCCAAAAGTCTCACTAAGCTAGGACAAACTTCTAGAGTCAAATCAATTCTTCAGACTGCTTGGCAACAAGCTCGTAACCTTGAAGATCAACTGGGAGAAACCTATGCCTTGGGCTATTTGGGGCAATATTATGGTCAGCAGGGCAAACTAGCTAAGGCAATCGCTCTGACCAATCAGGCTTTAGTTTTAGCCGAAACACAAAACATTGATGGTGATGCCAGGGAGATAAGTTACCTCTGGCAGTCTCAACTAGGACAACTTTTAGAACGAGAGGGCAACAAAGACGAAGCGATCGCTGCCTATACTTTGGCATTTAATACGCTTCAGTCTTTACGGACTGACTTAAATGCAAATGATCGGGTAGTTCAATTTAACTTTCGCCAAGAAGTTAAGCCCGTATATCTTCAGCTTGCTGATTTGCTCTTAGCAAATGATCATCCTCAAGCCTTAAAATCTTTGGGCGCGATCGATACTAATGCGCCCCAAACCAGTAATAATTTAAACAATTTAGAATTAGCTCGTCAGGTTATTGAATCGCTGCAACTGGCAGAATTAGATAATTTCTTCCAAGATCCCTGTTCACAAACGGCAAACGTCGCGGTAACTATTGATGAGCTAGATCCTCAAGCAGCAGTAATTTATCCGATTGTCTTAAGCGATCGCCTGGAGGTAATTCTTTCGGTGGCAGGAAAACCTTTGCAGCGATTTACTACTGCTGTTCAAGATACTACCGTCAATCAAACCCTAGATTTACTCTACGATACCCTCTATAACCACAGCATCGATAATTCTGCGGTCAATATTTTCAGCACGATTCCCCTTAACCCCAGAGAGTTAACTGAAAATACGCGAATTTTGTTACCCACCTTACAACAAATTTATCGTTGGCTGATTGAGCCATTGGAGACAGAATTAGCTTCAGAGCGAATTGAAACCTTAGTTTTCGTTTTGAATGGAAGATTACAAAACATACCAATGGCTGCGCTGTATGACGGCAAGCAGTACTTATTAGAAAAATATGGTGTGGCACTAGCTCCCAGCTTGCAGCTATTAAACTCTCAACCAATACCGAGAAAACAGCTTAAAGTGCTAGCAGCAGGCTTAAGTGAGCAGGTAGAAATTCAGGGAGAAATCTTTCCCGCCCTAGACAATGTTCCTGAAGAATTAAACCGAATTGAAGCTATTTTTCCGCAATCACGTCAGTTATTGAATCAAGAGTTTACCGCTAATAATATCAAGCAACAGCTTCAGGCGGGTTTTTCTGTAGTTCACCTGGCAACCCACGGCGTATTTAGTTCTGATCCCCAAAAAACTTTTATTGTTATGGGCGATCGCCAAACGATTAATCTTAATTCTTTAAGTGATTTACTCAGCTCCAGTAACAATAACCGACCCGAATTGATCGTACTTAGTGCCTGTGATACTGCTACAGGAGATGAACGGGCTGTTTTGGGTTTGGCAGGAGTGGCAGTGCGCTCGGGAAGCAGTACTATTGCTTCTCTGTGGTCAGTGGAAGATGTCTCTACAACTAAATTAATGAGCCAGTTTTATCGCGAGTTAGAAAATCCAGCGACGCAAAAAATTGCTGCCCTACAACAAGCTCAACTATCCTTGATTGAGTCTTTACGGACAAATCCCCCCCTGCCAGAACTAAAGCAGCTACCACCTCATCCTTACTATTGGGCTGCTTATGTTTTGGTCGGGAATTGGCAATAATAATATATACTTGTGTCTAAAGGCTTTTAGCCTCCCACAAACATAATACGAGTTTGGTTTTAAGGAAAAAATAAGGAATGAATAAAGCAGTATCAGAGCAGCTACCTAACGATGGCTCCCACCATGTCAAGCGGTTAGTTGAGGAAGCTAACGACAGGCTCAGGCAAATAGGTAGACAAGGGAAGAGAGCTACTATCGTTGCTAAAAAAACCTCTTTAACGCTTCAGTTCACTTTTAACGATGGGGAAGGGAGGTCACAAAAGCAAGTAGGCTTAGGAGCTATCTCTCTAAGCCAGAAAGGGATACAAGAAGCTGAGAGAATAGCCGAGATGGTTACTCACCAATTAGTAGCAGGTACATTCACCTGGGACTGGTTCAATGCTCTGATAGGTAAAGATACTTCTGAGAAGACTCAATTACTAACTTGTAAGGAGATGTTAGAGGTATACAAAAAGCATTACTTTAGACAGAAGAAGGGAATTAAGTCTATTGAGAATAGTTGGTATAGTCGCTGTAGGCATATAGAAGAAACATTAGCAAATGAAGACAGCTTTTTGTCTTCATCTTTAATTTGGCAAATAATAAATCGTAGCGAAAATAACTCGGACACAAGAAGAAAAATGTTAAATGGGCTAGCAGGATTTTTAAAGCACTTTAACAATAATGATTTCAAATCAATTGTTAAACAGTGCAAAGAAGACAATAACCCTAAATCGCAAAAACGTAATGTGCCTACTGATGACCAAATAATAGGGGTGTATAAAACGGGCTTTTTAACATTTCCTGAATGTCAAAAGAGGTATTTTGAACGCCACTCTCGCTGGCAATTCCTATTTGGTTTATTAGCTACCTACGGCTTACGGGTACACGAAGCCTGGAACATAGCTAACTGGGACAAACCAGTAATATTAAAAGATGGCGACTGGGTAGCAGTAGATGTGGATGATGATGCCGACGTACTAGAAGAACATAAAGGGGATGAAGTAATAGTTCCAGCTATTCTTGACCCTAGCAATACTGAATACATATTATGTATCAAACACAATACTAAGACTGGTTACAGAATGGTTATGCCACTATGCCCTACTGGTCATGATTGGATTAAAGAATTTAATCTTTTACAGCCCTTAAATCTTCCTGACATCAAAAACCCCTTGAAAAGAGTGGGAAAAAATAAAACTTCTTTTGCCTGTTCTGGTAGTGTTTGTAGATGGTTTAAAAGTCATAAATACGGGTTCAAACCACATGATTTAAGACACGCATATAATATCCGTGGACATCACTTGGGTATTAACCCCAAAGCTTTATCTGATAGCAGTGGTCACTCTTTGATAATGAGTGGGCGAACTTACCTTCGTCACATGAAAGATATACTCAAACATCGAGCTTTAAAAGAATCAATTGCAGGTGTTAAAAAAGATTTAACAGAACTAGAACTACTTAGAGAAGAAAATGAAGCTTTGAATACAGAAAATCAAGACCTAAAAAAAGAAAATAACCTATTGAAAACCAAGCTGAAGATGTACGAAGCGATCGCCGAAAGTAAGAATCAAAAATAGTTAGCGGTAAACCAACTTATAGGTTAAGTTTCGGTTAGAATCTTTTACTCATAGTTCCTATACATAACGCCTCCCGTGGGGCGTTTTTTATTTACCCTAACTAACCCCTATCTCATTCTTCTAATATAGCATTACGCGAATACGTTAGGACATTGAGCAAA
>JAIMKV010000020.1:46510-64430 GCA_020692205.1 Myxosarcina sp. GA_180221_E-2-1-MAG-40_15 | reverse complement strand
GTTAAGCAGTAGGTCGATTTTTGTTTTAGTCCCTATTCGTTTTTTATATCCACTGTCATTTTGAGCAGGAGTATGACCAAGTGACATAGCCCTAACCTCTAAAGATATGCCCGCCTGCATACCGTTAATGTTCCCTAAATGTCTATCGGCGTGAGTCTGAGTAAAAGGGGCGTTCCACTTGACTAGCTTTTTCCGTGCTTCTTTGTTGTGAAAATTCATAAGAGTCTTAGGCTGATTGCTCCTAGGCTTGTTGTTTGGCAACAAAGGAGACTTGATACCCAGTTCTTCAACTAAATTAGGGTATCTAGGCGGTATTTGAGGGCGGGCTAGTCTAGCTCCTGTTTTAACTTTTGTTTTGAGATTGGTTTCAGCTCCTATGTAAATCAAATTGGCTGTATTGTCAGGATCATTTAAAGCGGGGATAGGTACACCATCTTTTGTGATGTAAGGCTCCGTAAGGTTCTTAATAGCGAATACTTCACTTATCCTTAGTGCGTAAACTATCTGAGTAGAGAATAACCCATAGCCAAGCTTTTCGTACATCTAGACGAGCATTAGGGTGTAAGGAGGTGGTCACTCCCAGTACTTTATTTCTCCATTCCAAAAACTCTTCTAGATTAATGCTTTGTAAATCCATAAATTCTGTTTGAACAGTATTCAGTGCTTCTAATGCGTCTAAGATGTCGCGTCGCCTGTTCATCTCTGCTAGCTTTTTCATAGCTGATACAGCCCCTTTATAGGTTTTAGTTCCTATTCGCCATCTATTAATCACCCCTTCGATATCTTTTAGATTTACAAGCTTTTCCTGTGGTAGAAATTTATAAAATTTTACGTAGGTATCACGCAGCGATGATTCATGACTAGCATCTCCTCTTACTCTTTGCTCTTTCCTTCTGTCTAGCCTCCCCCAGAAGTCCTCTATTACTTTTTCTATCGCTATCTCAAAAGTTAGTCTGTCGTCTACTAGCTGACTTTCTTCTTCTATCTCTTTCTTGTACCAGTTCCAGAATTCAACCTCGCTACTGAGGTTAGAAAGTTTTTCTTTAACTCTATGAGCTTTTCTAACCGCGTCTATCATCCCTTCTGTAGACAATCTACAATTACACTTGTACTTACTTCTGGAGGTATTAGGTGTTTTAAATTGAAGATAGATGTTATTCCCGCTTTTAACGAGTGTTACGCCTCTAGGAGTCTGTTTCGAGTAAGTCTCCCAGTCTTTTTGTAAAGTTTCGTAACGAGTTTCGTAGTTATAATCTTTGCTCACTTTTTGCTCACTTTGCTTCTAAACGTTAATGAGCAAGTGTTTGAGGTAACGCTATCACAACGAGAGAAGCTTAAGTATGGAGTTCAAGTCTCCCCATCCCCATCAGAAAATTTAGCTGGCAATCTTAATGATTGTGACTGCTTCAGGTGGAGTACCGTTTACTGATGCATTTTACTTTTTGAGACTGAGCAAATTTGCTTTTTGCTCCAATCCATAAACTTTGAGTTGCAATATCCAGTTTAGAGCTATCTTCTAGTTTTAAGTGAGTGTTATTCTTCAATGAATGAATTAGGTCTTGATAGCGATCGCTTTTGATTAATCCAGCTCAAATATAGTAACTTCCAAAGACAATGATGAATTAAGCTAAGCAAACATCTGAATCATCGGGACAGATATTTGCCAAAAAGTCAGCTAAGTATTAATCATATCTAAAGCACTGTAATTAGATCTGCTTTGTATAACAAATCAAGCAAATATAGTGACAAGAGATATTTCATCCTAGATAATCTAGTTTAATCCAAAAAAGTTTGATCCCAAGATAGTATTTTAGTCTGATTAAATTTCGCTCACTTCTTGATTCTGTTATGTAGTTATGTCATCCTCCTCCTTAGAAAACCGTATCTTGTTCTCAGTTCTAGATTCGCCTCAGCTAGACTTATCAGTAGTTGTGCCAATCTATAACGAAGCCGAAAGTATTGAAACTTTAGTACAGGCGATCGCTGATGCTGTAGCGCCAACAAATTTAAACTATGAAATTATCTGCGTGGACGACGGTTCAAAAGATGGTTCAACACAAATATTAACTAATCTTGCTAACAGCAGGGTAGATCTTAAGGCAGTTATTCTGCGTCGTAACTATGGACAAACTCCTGCCATGGCTGCGGGATTTGAATCGGCTGCGGGCAAAGTGATTGTAACTCTAGATGGGGACTTGCAAAACGATCCTGCTGATATTCCGATGCTGTTAGCTAAATTAGACGAAGGCTACGATTTAGTAAGTGGCTGGCGTCAAAAAAGACAGGATGCAGCATTAACTAGATTATTACCATCTAAGATCGCTAATGCGATTATCGCCAGGGTAACAGGGGTGAAACTACACGACTATGGTTGTTCTCTTAAGGCATATCGTGCTGAATTAATTGCCGATATGAACCTATATGGTGAACTGCATCGCTTTTTACCAGCCTTAGCCTACATTGAAGGCGCGAGAATTACCGAAGTACCTGTACGTCATCATGCCAGACGCTTTGGCCAGAGTAAATATGGCTTGGGTAGGACTATTAGAGTTGTCATGGATTTATTAACCGTCTACTTTATGAAGAAGTTTTTAACTCGTCCGATGCACGTCTTTGGTTTGGGCGGCGTAATTTCTCTAGCTACAGGTATTGCCATGGGAACATACCTAACTGTGGTCAAACTATTTTTCAATCAGAATATCGGCGATCGCCCTTTACTTATTTTAGCAGTGTTGTTAATTATTACTGGAGTCAATCTGTTTTGCTTTGGCTTAGTCACCGAACTGTTGATGCGTACCTATCACGAATCTCAAAGAAGACCAATCTATCGTATACGAGATATTTTCGGTAAACAGTAGTATTGTTGGCTGTTTAAAACAAAACGCTAGATCAATAAGAATCTAAATATATTTATATTCGTTTTTCCTGCCGTTCATTTTCTTAGACAATAGAGCCGTTAAAAGTTTTATAGTGCAACTAGTGTCTATACTTTTACCTTAATGAATAATCCAGACTTAACTCCAGACCAAATTATTCAGCGACTAAACTGGCGTTACGCCACTAAAAAGTTCAACCCCAGCCAAAAAATTAACAATGATGACTGGTATGCTTTAGAACAAAGCCTAGTTTTAGCCCCATCTTCTTTTGGTCAGCAGCCTTGGAAGTTTTTTGTCATCCGAAATTCCGCTTTACGTCAGCAGCTTCAGGAACGCGCTTGGAATCAGTCTCAGGTAGTAGATGCTTCTCATTTGGTTGTTTTAGCGATTAAACAAGATGTTAATGCTAGTGACGTAGACCGCTACATTAACCGCGTCGTAGAAGTTCGGCAAACACCAAAAGATCAATTATCAGGACTCGAAGATGCGATCAAGGGATTTTTGCAAGATCCTCCTTTTCCTCTACAACCCGATGATTGGTCTACCAGACAAGTCTATATCGCTCTAGGATTTTTGCTCTACAGTGCCGCTTTGCTAGGCATTGATGCTTGTCCGATGGAGGGCTTTATACCCGCTAAGTTCGATGAAGTACTGGGCTTGACAGATCAAGGCTACGCTGCCAAGGTAATTTGTGCGCTTGGGTATAGAAGCGAAGACGATAAACTAGCCAAGATGAACAAAGTTCGCTACGAAACCGAAGAAGTCTTACAGTACATTGATTAACTGTGCAGGAGTTGGGCGCTTAGTTAGTCCAGCCAAATTAATCTATTGATGGTGTAATGCTAATTTCTACTTCTTAAATTCAAATTTTACGAGGTTGCGAGAAATGTCATTACCCATCAGTTTTTAATTGAAAGAGCAATCGCCAAAATTAATTCCAATATCTGCACTTTGAGGCTGTGGCAATTTGCTCATAAGCACTTGGGCTTAAATGTAGTGTAATTACCACCCGAACTAGAGCTAATCTTGAAACGAATCTTGATATTATCGGTAAACTAATAAAACTAGGTTCATTTTCTCTTACACAATGTTTAATTGGTTTCGCCGTAACGAAAAAGCAAAACAACAGTCTGAAGCAACATCCCCTCAAACGGAGTCAGAATTAACCACATCGGCTGAGCCATCGCCGACGGATGTCGCCGAACCAGATTACCTTGCTTTTGCTAAAGCCGCTTATCAAAACATTCAAGAACGTAAGGGTCAAAGTTTAACTAAGGAAGGAGTTGAGGCAACCGCATCAGAATCTGCTTTAGAGGCAGTAAACATAGAAGCAGATACCCCAGACAATTTAGAATCAGCAACCACTGAAGAGACACAAGACAAAGAAGAAGCGATCGCTCAACCAGAGGGCGAAACAGAAACTACTGTTAATCAAGAATTACTGACGGAGGAAACTTCTGCACCTGTGGCGAATGGCCCTGCTTGGATGCAAAAATCTCAGGGTTTAGAAAAACTTAAAGCAACAGCAATTGAAACTCTTCAAGCAGAACTGGCAACAGAAATAGAGACAACAGAATTAGACGAAGATTTTATTTGGTCATCACAAGTACTAGCTAGAAGCGGTAGGACAGCAGAAGATGTCTCCGAAGAAGAAATAAGCTGGTTAACCAAACTGCGTCAGGGATTGGGCAAGACGAGAATTGGTCTAGTCAATCAGTTAAAATCCATTGTCGGTAAAGGTCCGCTTAATGACGATGCGGTGATGGAGATAGAGAGTCTCTTACTCCAGGCTGATGTTGGTATCGAAGCCACTGACTATATTATTGAAACTCTACAAACGAAATTAAAACAAGAAGTTCTGCCCCCAGATCAAGCGATCGCCTATTTAAAAACTATCCTTCAAGATATTCTCGATAAACCTCTAGCCGGTAAAGCAGATCATGCCTTTGTTCCAGAAAAAGACAAGTTTAATATCTGGCTGCTAACGGGAGTAAATGGCGCAGGAAAAACTACTACTATTGGTAAACTAGCCAATCTAGGTCAAAAATCTGGCTATAGCTGCTTGATTGCTGCTGCTGATACCTTTCGGGCTGCTGCGGTACAGCAGGTACAGGTGTGGGGAGAACGTGCTAATACTCAGGTCATTGCTAACCCAGGCAAAAATACCGATCCAGCTGCGGTAGTATTTGATGCGATCGCTGCTGCTGAAGCGAAAAATACTGAATTGCTGTTGATAGATACCGCTGGGAGACTACAAAACAAGCAAAATTTAATGACAGAATTAGCAAAAATCCGTCGAATTATTGATAAAAAAGCACCCAATGCCAAAGTAGAATCATTACTAGTTCTAGACGCAACTCTGGGACAAAATGGTTTGCGCCAGGCACAGGTGTTTTCCGAAGCAGCCCAACTGAGTGGCGTTGTTTTAACTAAACTAGATGGAAGTGCTAAAGGTGGTGTGGCATTAGCAGTAACTCAGCAGCTAAATTTACCAATTCGCTTTGTTGGTGCAGGAGAGGGGATTGAGGATCTACGACCATTTTCTAGCTATGAATTTGTCGAAGCTCTACTTAATGGTTAAATAAAATACATAATTCAAATAGTTAGGTATTGCGATGAAGAACATAAGTATTTTTACTTCATTTTGTTGGCGTATCAGCTATTAAAGGTTATTATTAATCAACCTATATTTCGGTAAGCAAAATATAAGCACCGTCTTTGATTAACCCTAATCAGGTTGTCATCAATTGGGTAAATATAAAGGTTGCTTTCATATTGTCTAATTGGATGTTTTAGCATTACTGCACTTTAAATCTATTTTTGACTGATGAACTGAAAAAATAATGTCTAAATTTGTAGAGGCAATGACTGTTGTATCTTCCCATAGCCATCCCTCTCAAGAAAATGATAGCGTTGGTAAGTCTGACTCGAAGAACTCTAACCCAGTTGTGGCACTAAAAGAATTAGTGGCTAATCTTCAAAGGGAACAAAATAAAATTCAAGATCTCTTAAGCTCTTTGGGATTTGCACTGCGTAGCTTTAGCAATCTGAATCAGTTTTTAGAACTGACTCCCTTAATGGCAGCTAGAGTTACTGATTCTATTGGGGGAGTACTAATTTTATATAAAGGAAACAAAGTACACTTAGAACAAGTTCATTGCCAAGACAGCAAAATTGCTTTAGAGGTTAGCAGTGTATTTGAGCGGGTAAATTACCAAATTAATCAATTACCGATTAACCATCATAAAACTATCAATGCTTCCTCTAATTTATCAGGAATTATTGATGAAAAAATCGCTCAAGAATTAGAGCCAAGAATTCAATTTTTCGGCACGCCGATTCTGGTAAAAAATATTGAACAAGGTCGCCTTTATGTATTTAGTACTGAAACGGATTATACTTGGACTCCAACCAGAAGAAAATTGACTCAGTTAGTAGCGGATCAGACGGCAGTAGCGATCGCTAATCATGAATTAACGGTGGAGTTGCGTTCCAAAGAAAGACAAGACCGCGAATTAGAAATTGCCTCGGAAATTCAATCACGTTTGCTGCCTAGCAAGTGTCCTCAGATTCGTGGACTATCTATTGCAGCTAAGTGCGAGACGGCAAGTCGTGTGGGTGGAGACTACTATGATTTTATTCCCACTAATTATGACCGCCTGGAAAACAGTCAGCCAGAAATAAAGTCTGATGTTCCCTGGAGCATTGTGATTGGCGATGTTATGGGCAAAGGTGTACCCGCAGGACTAATTATGACTATGACTAGGGGAATGCTGCGGGCAGAAGTGCTTAATCGTCATTCTCCTGCACAGATTATGCGCCATCTCAATCGGGTGATGTATGCTGATCTAGAAAATTCTCATCGCTTTGTGAGTATGTTCTATTCGGAATACGATCCGCAAAAACAAACTCTCTCTTTTACCAATGCTGCTCATAATCCACCTTTACTATGGCGTAAAGCGACTAATACTTTAGAAAAGTTGGATAGCTGGGGAATGCTGATCGGTCTGGATATGGAATCAGAATATGAAGATGCAACGGTACAGCTAGCCCCAGGAGATACAATCATTTATTACACCGATGGCTTCACTGACGCTGCTAATGAAGTTGGTGATCGCTTTGATGAAGATAATCTCTCTCTTTGCTTTAAATGGGCTTGTCAGCACTTAGAAACTCCAGATGAGATTTTAGATCATGTTTTTGCTCAGGTTAGACAATTTAGCGGTGCAAATAAAAATTGTGGTGATGATATGACCTCAATTGTGATGCAGATTCAGGCGATCAACTAACTCATTAGAGTTATACCTATCTCAACGAAAGAACACTTGAACAATCGGATTTAGGATCACCATCAAGCATAAAATCTGAGCCAAGATTAACATTGAATAATTTAGCTTTAATTATGTTTTTTAGTGGCGGTTTTAATCATCCAAGATTAGATTAGATGCAGTTTTAATCAATATAACTGTAATTTTTATGGAAGCATTATTAAACGATCAGCTGGTGCAGGTAACAATCGAGTTTTATCACAACTACCTGCTGCCTATTTCTAGTCTATTAGCGCAACAAATTGAAGATCCCGATATTTTGGGGCAAATTTCCGATGCCTGGCAGAACTTTATTGAATCAGGACAGGTTTGGGCTTTGTTGATTGGTACATTTTTCGGGTACACCTTTAAGGGTTTTACTGGGTAATTATCTATAGTCAGTGACTTAATGAATAATAACCAATAACTAATGACTTAAAATAATCTAGTCCTGTAATTGATTATTATCTACTGTGAGCAAGCAAACAACTTGGAGCGATCGCTTTGAATCGGCATTAAATCCGGCGATCGCTATTTTCAACGCCAGCATTGGTTTCGATCTCGAACTAATTGAATACGATCTGACTGGTTCAATCGCCCATGCCAAAATGCTTAGCAAAACTAAAATTATTAGCGACGCAGAAGCACAACAGCTAGTTTCAGGCCTATCACAGATTCGCACAGAATATCAGCAGGGAAACTTTAATCCAGGTATTGAAGCCGAAGATGTTCATTTTGCTGTAGAAAGACGGCTGATCGAAATAGTCGGTGATGTAGGCAAAAAGATACACACGGCGCGATCGCGTAATGATCAGGTAGGAACAGATATCAGACTCTATTTACGAGCCGAAATTAGGGAAATTCAGCAGTATTTACGGCAATTTCAGGCAGCTTTATTAAGTCATAGCGAACAGCACGTGGAAACCCTGATTCCTGGCTATACTCACCTACAAAGAGCGCAGCCAATAAGTTTAGCCCATCATCTTTTGGCTTATTTTCAAATGTCGCAACGTGACTGGTCAAGATTAGAAGATGTCTATAAACGGACTAATATTTCTCCTTTGGGGTGTGGCGCACTAGCGGGAACAACTTTTCCAATTGATCGGCAATATACTGCCGAATTGTTAGAGTTTGATCAGATATATGAAAATAGTTTGGATGGAGTCAGCGATCGCGATTTTGCGATCGAATTCCTCTGTGCAGCTAGCCTAATTATGGTGCATCTTAGTCGCTTGAGTGAAGAAATGATTCTCTGGGCATCCCAGGAGTTTAGCTTTATTACGTTAAAAGACACTTGTGCTACTGGTTCGAGTATTATGCCTCAAAAGAAAAATCCCGATATTCCTGAATTAGTGCGAGGCAAAACAGGAAGAGTCTTTGGACATCTCCAGGGTTTGCTGGTCATTATGAAAGGTTTACCTTTGGCATACAATAAAGATTTACAGGAAGATAAAGAAGGAATTTTTGATAGTGTAAAAACTGTTAAAGCTTGCCTAGAAGCAATGACTATTTTATTGGACGAAGGGATTGAGTTTAAAACCTCCCGATTAGCAGAAGCAGTTGCCGAAGATTTCTCTAATGCCACTGATGTTGCTGATTATTTAGTGTCTAAGGACGTTCCGTTTCGCGAGGCTTATAATTTGGTAGGTAAAGTCGTAAAAACCAGCATAGCTGCTCAAAAATTGCTCAAAGATCTCACTTTAGACGAATGGCAGCAACTGCACCCTGCTTTTGAAGCCGATATTTATGAGGCGATCGCTCCCAAACAAGTAGTTTCTGCCCGTAATAGCTACGGCGGTACTGGGTTTGAACAAGTCCATCAGGCGATCGCTAGAGCTAAATCTTTACTCGATTGAAGTGAAATAGTTAGTTTCTTTAACTAGTTTCACGACCTGAATTTAACCCTTAATACTTAACTTTAATTCTATGCGTCGTTCTTGGCGATTTGTTTCCACTGTACTCGGTATTATCTTCCGTCATCCTGTTACTGGCACGACAATTATCCCTGTTCTACCAGATGGTCGCATTGTTTTGATCCAGCGTAGCGATTCAGGCAAGTGGGGTTTACCAGGAGGGATGATTGATTGGGGAGAAGATATTCCTCATGCGGCTAGCCGAGAACTTGAAGAAGAGACAGGCTTAAAGCTAATCAAAATTAGAAGTTTGCGTGGGGTTTATTCTGACCCTCAACGTGACCCGCGAATACATTCAATTTCGATCTTGCTAGAAGTTGAAGCAGAAGGAGAACTAGACCCTGAAGATAAATTAGAGGTATTGCAGGTAAAAGCTTTTACGCGAGATGAATTACCTTTAGGAGATCTTAGTCACGATCACGACCGACAGCTAAAGGACTATCTTAATGATAAAATAGCGATCGCCTGACCAGACCGATTATTCGTTACTGCTCACGCCAAACTGAGCAAAAATTATTTTGTTTTCAACTATATATTAACCATTTGGGAGAGGTGAGCAAAAATAAAGTGCTACGAGAAATGGGCGTACCAATACTAGGAAGCTCTACACCAATCACTCCTGCTTTTTTGACTGTTATTTGTCTTTTAATACTTCCCCAAATTAACATTTCGGCCCAGTTGCCTAAATCTGGTTGATGTCCCACTAGGGCAAGTTGTCCATTCCGGTGTTTAGCTTGCCATTTCTGTAGCCATTCCAGCCATTGCTCAATTTCTCCGTCGGGTTTGAGAGGGGCAAAACTTTGAATATCCTTAGCTAAACCTTGCTTTTGTAGTATCTGTGCTGTTTGATTAGCCCGTACCAAAGGACTGCTTAAAATCAGATCGAACTTTAGTTTGGCAGCCAGCAAACGCTCTGCTACCTTGATCGTTTTCTCACGCCCCTGATCAATTAATGGGCGTTGCTCATCATCAGCATAAGCTCCACGTTCGGCAGCTATTCCATGACGAATCAAATATACTTTCATAATTTACTGGGGATGACTAGTGAACTACTCATGATGAATCGAGAGATTCCTATCCAACAGACAGCCTCGTAGTAGATTTGTCAATTTTATAGTACTTAGTCTGTCTTATTATTGACAAACAGTAGGCTGAATCGCTAGTTTCCTTCAGGGTTATACTCTTGCTGCGTCAAGAATCCAAGTTCTTTTTCGTTCCTCAATGCAATATCGGAGTTGGTTAGATTCTAACTTTAACTACTTGAGGCATTTATTGCCAACTAAAGTTAGTAATCATACCGCAATAGATAATTAATTCTGCTGATCCGTCGATCAGAAACTGAGGTAAAAATTTGCAACTAAGATTGTAGTGGAGCCGAGCAGAGTCGAACTGCTGTCCAGATCAGCTATTCACTTGCCCATTCGTTCACAGGTTTAGCTCCTCTAACCCTTGGAGCGGGGATCATCAATTGTCCCTGATGGTAGGATTCTTTGATAAAGTCTTTTCCTAATGGTCTACCAAAGAAAACCAGTAGGAGCATCCGTTGGGGTTTTGTCTCTAATCCTTAACGGAGTCAAACTAGAGACGAGCAAATCTAAAAGAGTGTTTTAGATTTAGGCAGCTACTGCCTGACGCTCAAATTTTACGATGTTGTTTGCATCTATATTTAGTTTGAGTCTGTATTTACGAGAGAATACTCACTCTCGACCTGAATCACGGATTAGTTTTTACTAACCTGTCGAAACCTTTACGGCCCCATGATTTTCTTAAGCTTTGATTGAGCCTATGACTAATGGCTCAAGCTTCATTTGTATTATAGCTAACTTTTTAAACGCTGGAGCGCAAAATAATCTTCATCAACGTTACAAAACATTGATTTGTACAGTAGCTAATACTTTGAGGGCAATATTCGTCTTACACTAGATATTTAAACTAACTATAAGTTAGTACTTCTTTGTTTTAAATCATCAACTTAGGATAAAAAATCTTATGTTTCCCATCAATCGTCCTCGTCGGCTGCGCCAACATCCCCAATTACGCCGCATGGTGCAAGAAACAGTAGTTACTGCTAGTGACTTAATTTATCCTTTATTTGCTGTACCAGGAACATCTGTTGCCACCGAAGTTAGATCAATGCCTGGTGTCTATCAGCTTTCGGTAGATAAGATTGTTGAAGAAGCCAAAGAAGTATATGACTTGGGGATCCCTGCGGTAATCTTATTTGGTATCCCCGAAAATAAGGACATGGATGCTACTGGTGCTTGGCACGACTGCGGCATTGTCCAAAAAGCGGCAACTGCCATTAAAGAATCCGTTCCTGAACTATTAGTAATAGCCGATACTTGTCTTTGCGAATATACCAGTCATGGACACTGTGGATATTTAGAAACAGGAGATTTATCGGGCAGAGTACTCAACGATCCTACTTTAGAATTACTCAAAAAAACAGCGGTTTCCCAGGCAAAGGCGGGTGCAGATATTATTGCTCCTTCGGGGATGATGGATGGCTTTGTCAGAGCTATTAGAGAAGGCTTAGATGATGCTGGCTTCCAAGATACGCCCATACTTTCCTATGCCGCCAAGTATGCTTCTGCCTATTATGGCCCATTTAGAGATGCAGCCGAATCTGCCCCTAGCTTTGGCGATCGCCGTACCTATCAGATGGATCCTGCTAATGGTACAGAAGCCATCAAAGAGGTTGAATTAGATATTGCTGAAGGTGCAGATATGCTGATGGTCAAACCCGCACTGTCCTATATGGATATTATCTGGCGAGTGAAGCAAGCAACTAACCTCCCCGTTGCTGCTTATAATGTTTCTGGAGAATATTCAATGATTAAAGCTGCTGCCCTTAAAGGCTGGATCGATGAGAAAAAAGTAGCTTTAGAAACTTTAACTAGCTTTAAACGTGCTGGTGCAGATTTGATTCTGACTTATCATGCCAAAGACGCGGTGCGCTGGTTAAGTGAATAAATCTGGAAGCTTAAATTAATTCAATTGCCCTAATCTATTGGTAGTGTTTCCGAAAGTTTTGGCAACACTACCGTTGCTACTTAAACCTCTAACTTAAGAATTTAAGATCTATTATGCTATTTTAATTAGCAAAATAATCTTTCATTAAGTGACTCTACAATCTCTTCTTCAGAACAAATTGCGATCGCCGCTTGAATATCTCCTTGATATAGCTTTTCTTTTAGTTCTAAAATCTCTTCCATGACCCTTGGTAATCAAAGTCCAACCTACACATTGTGATTATACTTTTACTAACAAAAATCCCGTTTAGTAATTAATATTACAACGGGATTTAAATTATGATTGTCGCTTAATCTAAGTATGAACAGCAGATCAAAAGTTTAGAGCATAAAGCTAAAACATTACTGCTACCAACTCCCAACTCCAAAACGGCGACTACTTATGATTTAGCTTCTTGACGCGCTTTTGCTTCAGCGATCACTTCTTCAGCAACATTCTTAGGACAAGGCGAGTAGTGATTAAACTCCATTGAGAACTGACCACGACCAGAAGTCATAGTACGTAGGTCACCAATATAACCAAACATCTCACTCAAAGGTACATCAGCTTTGATGCGAACACCCATTGGAGTAGAGTTTTGAGATTTAATCATGCCACGACGACGGTTCAGGTCACCAATAACGTCTCCCATGTGATCGTCGGGAGTAAATACGTCTACGTTCATAATCGGCTCAAGTATTTGAGGCCCAGCTTTGGGTAAAGTTTGACGATAACCAGACTTAGCGGCAATTTCAAAGGCGATCGCGCTAGAGTCTACAGGGTGGAAAGCACCATCGGTTAAAGTGATTTTTAAATCCACACAGGGGAAACCTGCCAAGACACCTTTTTCGATACTGTTGGCAAAGCCTTTTTCAACTGCGGGCCAGAATTCTCTAGGGACATTACCACCAGTAACTTTAGACTCAAACTCAAAGCCAGAACCAGGTTCGCCAGGCTCGATGGTATAGTCGATTTTACCAAACTGACCAGAACCACCAGACTGTTTCTTGTGAGTGTAGCTATCTTGAACCATTTTAGTAATAGATTCGCGATAAGCTACTTGAGGCTTACCAACTTCTACTTCTACGCCGTGAGTCCGCTTGAGGATGTCTACCTTGATGTCTAGATGTAGTTCACCCATACCTTTGATAATGGTTTCACCACTTTCAAAGTCGGTTTCAACATAGAAAGAGGGATCTTCCTGTACCATTTTGCTAAGGGCAATACCCATCTTCTCAGAAGCACCTTTGTTCATCGGTGTAACGGAGATGGAAATTACAGGGTCAGGGAAGACCATCGGCTCAAGGGTTGCAGGGTCTTTAGGATCGCAAAGCGTGTGACCAGTTTGGATATTTTTCAACCCCACGATCGCAATAATATCTCCTGCTTGAGCAGAATCGATTTCTTCACGGGAGTTGGCGTGCATTTCTACCATCCGACCAACTCGCTCAGTTTTACCTGTAGCCGTATTTAAGACAGATTCACCTTTATTTAACGTTCCCGAATAAATTCGCGTAAAGGTCAAAGCGCCATAGCGATCATCCATGATTTTGAATGCTAAAGCACGTAAAGGTCTTTCGGCATCAACAATGGCATATTTGCCTGTTTCGTTACCCTCTAGGTCAACCTCAGGCTGAGGCTTAACTTCGGTGGGGTTAGGTAGATAGTCAACTACCGCATCTAACACTAACTGTACCCCTTTGTTTTTGAAGGAAGAACCACAGTAAGTTGGGAAGAAAGCTAAGTCGCGAGTTCCCTTACGAATACAGGCTTTGATTTCGTCGATGGAAAGTTCTTCACCTTCTAAATATTTCTCCATCAATTCGTCGTCTTGCTCGATCGCAGTTTCAATTAGCTGTTCACGATAGGTTTCTACATCGTCTACCATATCTGCGGGAACATCTTGAATTTCATAGTTTTCTGGCTTACCAGAATCATCCCATACCCAGGCTTTGCGGGTTAGCAGGTCAACTACCCCAATAAAATCATTTTCAACCCCGATAGGCAATACCATCACCAAAGGAGTAGCAGCTAGAATTTCGTCTACCTGCTTCACTACGCTAAAGAAATCAGCCCCAGTACGGTCTAACTTGTTAACGTAGATAATTCGAGCTACCTTAGAATCGTTAGCATAACGCCAGTTAGTCTCAGATTGAGGCTCTACCCCACCCGAACCACAGAACACACCAATACCGCCATCTAAAACCTTGAGCGAACGATAAACCTCGATGGTAAAGTCAACGTGGCCAGGAGTATCAATAATATTTAACTGATGTTCTTTCCAAAAGCAGCTTGTCGCAGCAGACTGAATTGTAATGCCACGTTCCTTTTCCTGATCCATGAAGTCAGTTGTCGCTTCTCCTTCATGCACCTCACCGATTTTGTGGGTTTTACCAGTTAGGTTCAGGATTCTTTCAGTGGTCGTGGTTTTACCCGCATCTACATGCGCGAAGATGCCAATATTTCGATATCGAGTAAGGTCTTTCATATTTGTCTATTTATTTGATTTTGTCGTATTAATCTGCTTGTTACTGCTAATGAGGTGTTGGGGATCGCTTCTGTAACTCTCTTTGGTCTGGATTTTAACCATCGGGAACATCAAGAAGCCATATTTTAGATAAATGGCAACGATGCCCATTATAATGCTAATTGTTAATTAATGATAAGATATATTGATGGCGTAGTATAGTCAGAAATCACCATAATAAGTTAATGATTGCCGAACCTTTCTCTTGGCTTGTTTACTCACATTTTGTTTAGCTTTCGGCAAAATGCTTACTGATATAACCCTGAGTTATTTCACTGCGCTGTATTGCTTTTTCTAGCCCATAACATACGTCTTGTCGATCATCGCTGCGTATTGAGCAAGTGCTATGTCTAGTCTAGATATTCATCGTTTTTTACTTCTGTCAAGAGAGGCGGTCATTTGAGTACTCAAATTATTATAGCTAGAAATCAAGGCAATTCAACTGAGCGTTCAGGGTACTTTTACCAAAAAAACTTTTAGCTTCTTTAAGATTACCTAAGTAAACAGCTAGTAGCTGACTAGATAAAGCGATCGCTACTGTTCCCAATCTAAATTCTGAATCACTACACCAAAATATGACGCTTTATGACTTGCAGCTAACTTAAGGGTCTAGATTATGAGATTTTAGAAACAAGGTATAAATACTAAAATAAATTTTCAAAATTTTTAAACCAATGGCACAACAATCAACCGTCATAATTACAGGAGCATCTTCTGGTGTTGGTTTATATGCTGCTAAAGCTTTAGCCGAGCGAGGATGGCATGTAGTCATGGCTTGTCGCAATTTGCCCAAAACGGAGCAAGTGGCAAAGCAAGTCGGTATACCTGAAGATCAATACAGCATGATTCATTTAGATTTAGCTTCTTTAGAGAGCGTGCATCAGTTTGTTCGAGATTTTCGCACTACTGGCAAGCCTTTAACCGCTTTGGTCTGTAACGCTGCGGTTTATTTACCCTTAGAAAAAGAGCCTCAGCGCAGCCAAGAAGGTTATGAGTTAAGCGTTGCTACCAATCATCTCGGTCATTTTCTCTTATGTAACTTACTGCTAGAAGATCTCAAACAGTCTCCCGCACCAGAAAAAAGATTGGTAATTCTCGGTACTGTCACCGCTAACCCCAAAGAAATAGGCGGAAAAATTCCCATTCCCGCACCTCCAGATTTAGGAGATTTAACGGGGATGGAATCTGGGTTTAAAGCCCCTATAGCCATGATTGACGGCAAGAAGTTTAAGCCTGGCAAGGCTTATAAAGATAGCAAGTTATGCAATATGCTAACGATGAGAGAGCTACACGATCGCTATCATAAATCTACAGGGATTATCTTTAACGCCCTCTATCCTGGCTGTGTAGCAGAGACTGGCTTATTCCGCAATCACTATTCATTATTTCGGAAGATCTTTCCTTGGTTTCAGAAAAAGATTACAGGCGGGTATGTAACCGAAGAGTTAGCTGGAGAAAGAGTAGCCAAAGTTGTCGCCGATCCTGGATTTAACGAGTCTGGAGTTTATTATAGTTGGGGTAATCGCCAGCAGGAAGATCGCACAGCCTTTAAGCAAGAAATTTCTGATGAAGCGATGGATGCTAATAAAGGTAAACGTCTTTGGGAATTAAGCGCCAAGTTAGTCGGAATGGCTAATTGAAGAGTTAGTATTTCTTGGCCAATAGCTATTGTTCAGAACAAGCTTGTTCTGAACAACTGCTGCCGCCCGATTCATTTTCTGGTGATGTCGAAGAAAATATGAAGATTGAAATCAGAAGTTAAAAGAAGCTGCTTCAAACTTCATACTTCATACTTCATACTTCATACTTCATACTTAAAGATACATTACCTTACCGCTTGATTTTGAGCGACACCAAGAACTTCACAATACTGATTAGCAATGATTTGTGGGGTAAAATGCTCTTTCATATAGTTACGTCCTGCTTTGCCCATTTTGATCGCTAGTTCGGGATCGGCAGCCAAGAATAAGATAAACTCCGCCAAATCTTCACTGTGATTGTTTTTAAAAGACGCACCACACTTAGCATCGGCAATCAACTGACGCAGATATGAATAAGGTTCACAAATAGCGGCGATCGCTTTTCCCGCAGCCATAATGCCATATACTTTGCTTGGTGCAACTACGCCTTCTAAACCAGGGGCGATCGTTACTAAGGCTAAATCGCAAGCTGTGAGAGAATAAGGTAAATTAGCTTTATCTTGATAGGGCAAGAAAATACAGTTGTTTAAGTTCAAATCAGCAATGGTTTGACGACATATTTCATGATTAGCCCCTGCACCAATAAAGACAAACTGTACGGGCTTATTTTTGAGTAATTGAATCGCGCCCAAAATAGTATCGACATCATGACAGCGACCTAAATTACCAGAATATAAAACAGTAAATTTACGGTCGATGCCATGTTGACAAGCAAACCAATTTTCCTGCTTAGTTATTGGTTTAATTAGTTCAGCATCTGCCCAGTTGTGAATTATTGAAATTTTGTCAGAAATTTCAGGATTCTTAGCAATAATTCTATCCTTCATGGTATTGCTTAAAACCACTATGTTCTTGCTATTGCGCCAGACAATTGTATTAGCTTTATGCCAAAACTTGGTAATAAAACTTTTCTCGGAAATTATATTTAGTTCTACAGCAACATCAGGATACAAATCATAAATCAAACAAATATATTCAAGACCAAAAAACAACTTAGCAAAATAACCAATAACTGAAAGGAAAGGTGGCGCAGTGGTTAACAACACACAATCATTTTGACGAGCATTGAGAAAAATATGCCAAGCCGATCGCAGCGTAAAAATTATCCCATTAAATGTTTTACCACGAATTCTCGACGAGCATAATTGTACTGTTTTTGAGCGGTGTATATTAACATCTTCTTTTCTTTCTTTGCTAGGTGCTTGAGTTTGCTCAAAAGCATATCCAGGTTGTCCTGTAAATATATTTACTTGCACATTTTTTTTACCCAAATTACGTGCTAATTCTTGAATTAATTGACCTGTAGCTGCATAATCTGGAGGGAAAAACTGAGTAATGATTAAAAGATTAAACTTAGCGGACACTTCATCTGACTTAGGCATTTCATTTTGTAGAGCTTGCGAAAAAGCCTGCTTATTTTTTCTTGACCATAAACTTGATATGTTAGTCATTTTTACTTAATACTCAGTACCAAAAACATAGTGAGAAAATACTGTTCTCAGTATTCCCAAAAAAGCTCAATAAACTTTAGGTACAAACCCGTAAATTGTATGAAGTCAGAAGTCAGAAGTCAGAAGTCAGAAGT
>JAIMKV010000020.1:253-46414 GCA_020692205.1 Myxosarcina sp. GA_180221_E-2-1-MAG-40_15 | reverse complement strand
GAAGTCATAAGTCAGAAGTCAGAAGTCAGAAGTCAGAAGTCAGAAGTCAGAAGCCGTAGGGGCGATTCGCGATATGCGGAGCGGTATCCTTTAGGACGCGAAGGACGCGAGCTTGCGAGCTAATCCTTTAGGGCTAGTTCTTTAGGGCGAATCGCCCCTACTTGATCCATCGGATTTAGTATGAGAGTTATCTTTCGTCCCTAGGGTTAGAGATAGAAGGGACGAAATTATTTGATTCAGCAATGCTAAGAATAATCGCCAGAGTTGCAAATTAACAGCTTTTAAGTCTTTTCTTTAGTCGATGGACACCGAACAAACCACCAAAGAAAACAAGCCCCATACTGGGACTAAATTCAAAAGGAACTGCTGCTACGGTATCAACTAAAGCAAAGCTCATGTCTAAACCTGCTATTGTATTTGTAGAACTCAGTTTGATTGAACTAGCTTTGGTTAAATCACCACCGCCTGTGGCACTAGCAAAGCTAAAGAATTTATTTCCTGTTTGTCCAGCAATAAATGATTGGGACATGGTACGAGTACCGCCGTTAATATCGGTTACGTCAAAAACCAATGTCCCGCCCAGGTCATTGCTGGTAATATCCAGTATAAAAAAGTTTTGAGTACCGCCATCGGTTAAATCTATACCGCCTGCACCATAGTTACCATCCCAGGTAATAAAAAAATCCGATCTTACGTCAGTATCAGAGGAGAAGGTGACATTTCTTGCAGCCTCATTGACTATAAAAGTATTTCTAGAACCAGGCAGTATTCCAGATCTCTTATTAACCCCAATAGTTCTTTGTCCACCGATAACTCCCGTCAGAGAGGTGTCTGTGTTGAGTACTGGAGTGTTGCCAGCAGTATCATCCTGGACAAATTGAAATCCATTAGCATCCTCAACATCACTAAAAAGATCGATCGTAACAGCCATTGCTGGGGTTGAAATCAACCCAAGAAGCAATGCGCCTATTCCCACACCATATATATTTAACAGTTTCATTTTGCTGACTCCTAGATAACTAAAAAACTTGAATGGGTAAGTTGAAAAAACTCAAAATAGAAATTAAATTAATCGTTCAATTAGGCTTAACTTTAGAAAAAACCACTCAAATTGAAGCATAAAATAGCGAACTTACTGCTTCAAAGTAGCTTTATAAACAAGCGATCGCCAACTGTATTTATACGAGTTTTATTTAGCTAAATAGAAATACTACAAGTAGGTAAACCTCAGCATTTGTCAAATAGACAAATGCTGAGGTAAATTTCATAAAAGCTAAAAAATTGTCAGAAAATTCGATCAATTAAAGATTAGGTAAGGGCGAACGGCGACGCAAAGCTAATCCTTTAGGGCGTTCGCCCCTACGAGGACTAACTGTTCTAATATCAATTTAGAAAATACCTGAGACATATAAATTTCGGTAAGGGCGTTTCGCGAAACGCCCCTACAATCAATATATTAATATGAAGGATCTTCGTTTTAAAGTTGTCGATGGAGTCTGGCGAGTCGCATTTGCTTTTGATTTAAACCGACAAGCAATTTTGCTAGTGGCTGAAAATAAAACAGGAATAAAAGAAAAACGTTTTTATAAACAACTTATTGCTAAAGCAGACAAACGATTTGATTCTCATCTTGATCGATTGAAAAAGAAGGAAAAATAAGATTATGGCAAAAAAGCTCAATAAAATAATCAAAGAACTGCCACAGGAACGTCAAAATAAAATTGAAGCGCGATCTCGGGAACTTATAGCCGAACATATAACGCTTCAAGATTTGAGAAAAGCCAGAGAACTTACTCAAGAACGCATGGCAGAACTGACTTTGATTAAAAGGCTAGAAGCTAATAGCTATTAGCTAGCAACTGTGGTGATTTTGCTGAGATAATTCTTTCAAATCAAAAAATTCTAGTCAAATCTAAAGTGAATTCAGGTAAAACAGCTTCTCCTGATAAAGTTAAAGGATTATTTACTATCTCTACTGGCTGCCCAGAACGATATATTTCGACTGTTTTTGCTGATGGCTCAATTAACCAACCAAGTTTGACGCTATTATCTAAATACTCCTGCATCCTCGCGCATTCCCTTGCGCCTTTCGGCGACGCGGGGTCGCTCGTCATTTTTGCCTGCAAGTCTTCATATCTTTGATTTTTGAGATCGCTAGGACTCACAAGTTCGATCACAAAATCAGGAGCAATGGGGGGAAAACCTTGTTTTTCTGGAAGAGTTAAACTATTCCAGCGTTCTAATTTAATCCAGCTAACATCGGGACTTCTTCTAGCACCATTAGGCAAGACAAATACGGTGGAAGAATCAAAAGCCTCTCCCAGTTTTGTTTGACGATTCCAATTTCCTAGATCCAAATACAAGTTGAAATTTTTTCTGCCTGCTTCACCTCCAGTTGGACTCATGACAATTAGTTCTCCATCTTTCGTTAACTCTAATCTGGCTAATTGTTCAGCATCAGCTAGTTGCTCAAACTGTTTTGGAGTTACTTTAAATCCTTTGGGAATAGTAAGCGGTGTAGCCGTACCTTCGGTGAACGCTTCCATTTTGATTCTTTTTACTAATGTCTTTAATTGTTATTTTAGTTTTTAGGTTTTTTCGTTGTTATCCTTCATCATTCATCTCATTAAAATTCAACACGACTACCTTACAACAATGCGCTGCTGCTGCCAAACGTGCGTCTAATGTGGCTAGAGGAATTTGTAATCGCATTGCTAGCTCTAAATAAGCAGCATCATAGGCTGCTAGCCCTTGTTCTCTTCCTAAAGTTAAGATTGCACTGAAGGCTTGGGTTTCTGTGTTTTCGTCTACCACAATATCTAAAGCATCCAAGAGTAATAGTGCTTCTGCCGTTTGCGCTGGCATAATTCTTCCCCGTCTCTCCTCTACCAACAAAACATTCGCCATTTCCAAAAACCAGATTGAAGCAACTATCGTTTGTCGATCTTCTAGTAGTCTTAAAACTGTCTCAGCATAGTCACTCTGCTCGTCTGAAAAAATCCAGCTAATTGATACCGAACAATCTAAAACAAAATCACTCAAAATCTTCTTCCTTCTTCGATCATTTCTCGGATGGATGAGCCATCTGAGGGAATTTCTCGTCTTAGTCGCCGAAATCTTTCAACAATCTCGGATATTTTCGGCTTTTTTCGTAATATTCTGGCTTAAAAGCCAATTTTTTGTCAGATTCTAATTGCTGAACTACTATAATCACTTCAACATCCTTTCCTTGAAGATTTGGAGGCATTTGGACAGTTAACATTCCATCAGCACCAACATGAGAGCAAACTTTAATACTTTCCATTAGAGTTTTTCAGTAATTCAAAACTTTCTATTTTTATTATGCAGCTATGAAACCAAGTACCCATGTAAAATTAAATTTATTGTTTCTTCAACACCACAGAAATATTATGCTCGACCATTGAAACTAGACCCCGTACGATTGGTGAGTAGCCAAATAAAAGAACGTCCAAGATCGCGGAGAATTTTGAGTTTAGCTTCAGGAGATTCATTAGTATCTAGAGCAACGGGAGTACAGATAATTCCTTGACTGCCTAAAACGATAAAAGCGATCGCTCTAGCTCTGGGCAGATGAAAATCAGAGGTGATTAAATAGATATGTTGGAAATGCCTTTTTTTAAAGTCGGCAACTAAGGTAGTAAAGTTAGTCACCGTATCGGTAGCGCGGCGATCTAGGTAAATTTGTCTCCCAACGATACCAAAACTTTGAAAGATTTGACGTGCTATTTCAGGATCACTACCACTAGAAACCCAAATCGGTAAAGTAGGATGTGATTGAGCAAATTGGGCAGTAAATACTTCTCGATTTAACCCCCCGCCCAAGGTAAAAATTGCTTGAGGATGAGGCTGCTGATAGCGAGCGATCGCAATTTTAACAGGTATGCTAAATATGAGCAGCAAAACTACAGTTAAACTGGCGATGGCGAAATAAAATCTAGTCTTGCTTTTGGATTTAAACTGCATTGATCAATATTAATAATAAGCATCGACCATCATTTTGACTACATCGGGCATTTTATATTTGGCTGACCAACCAAGTTTTTCTTTTGCTTTTGCAGGATTACTTTTACTAATTGCTAAATCCGTAGGTCTTAATAGACTAGCATCAGTAGTAACGCGGTCTTGCCAAGCCAAACCGACATACTTAAACGCTTCGGCCACAAATTCTTCTAGGGAATAACTTTGTCCCGTAGCTACTACATAATCATCTGGTTGTTCATGCTGCATCATTAGATACATCGCTTCAACATACTCTGGCGCCCAGCCCCAATCTCGTTTAACCGCAATGTTTCCCAGATGTAACTGTTCCAAGCTACCTTTGGCTATGCGGCAAACCGCATCAATAATTTTTTGAGTCACAAATCTTTGCGGCCTGAGAGGAGATTCATGGTTAAATAAGATACCAGAACAAGCAAATAGATTGTAGGCTTCACGGTAATTTGCCACCTGCCAAAAAGCAGTAGATTTTGCCACTGCATAAGGACTTCTGGGGCGAAAGGGAGTATTTTCATCCGCAGGACAATCGCCAATATCACCAAAAGATTCGCTCGAACCTGCATTGTAAAATTTTATGGGCGCACCAATAAAGCGAATTGCTTCTAAGAAATTCAATGTCCCTGTAGCGATGCTTTCTAAGGTTTCTACTGGCTGATCGAATGATAGACCGACGGAAGTTTGTCCCGCCAGATTGTATATTTCGTCAGGTTGAATTTTACTGATTACCTGCAAAACGCTGCGAAAGTCTGTAGGCACTAAAGACTCATATTTAATCTGTTCGCGAATTCCTAAACGAAGTAAGTTACGAAAGGAAGATATCTGTGCATCTCTAGAAGTACCGCAAACCAGATAACCCTTTTCCAGCAGCAACTTAGCTAAATAAGCTCCATCTTGACCTGATATACCACAAATAAGCGCTACTTTCATGATTGCAATGACAATAATTTTGATTGTTGCTTGAAAAAGTACTAACCTAGAATTCCCAAAATCGCCAATACTTCACCTATACTTACCTAAATCAATCTGTTAAGAATTTTTCTCTTAAATTTAGCTTTTGGTTGAAAGACTTGTGTTCGATAATAGCGACATAATACTCAATGAGTTGAGTTGCAATGGCTGACCAAGAATATTTTTGACTGGCTAATCTTCTGGCATTTTCACCCATTTGCGATCGCAATTCAGGTGAATCGATTAATCGCTTGATCCCTTGAACTAATTCTTCTTTTCCTTCAACAACCAATCCCGCATTAGCATCGGCTATGTCAAAAGCTATTTGTACCCCTGGGGTGATAATAATTGGTAAGCTAGCGATCGCCGCTTCGGCAACTACAATGCCAAAGTTTTCGGAAAAAGATGGCAACACAAAAATCTCCGCACCCTGTAGCAGCAAATCTTTATCTCTGCCTGAGACAAACCCCACCCAAGAAGTAGATTCAGTTAAACCAAGATCTACAACTAAGTTATTCAGCTGGGTTACATAATCATCTTCCCCAGATCCAGCCATGATTAGGTGAAATTCTTGTCCTAGTCGGTGCAATTCTCCTAAAGATTCGATTAATAAATCAGGACGTTTCTTGTAGTGAAGACGGGATAAAAAGAGAATAATTGGTTTGTGGGCAGGTATATTATACCGATGACGAATCTCTGTTTTCGCTTCTGGCAATATTTCTGGTTGTTTTACGCCCAAAGGAAGGGTAATAGTCGGAGTTTCAATGCCAAAATTACGGACATCTTCAGCTTCACCTAATGCGGTAGAGTGGATTACTGCTGCGCTATTTAAGTTATGCCGTTCAATTAACGAGGTGTAGATTTGTTTTTTGAGGCGACTTTGAACTAATGCCCAAGGTGTAAGCTGACCAATAGTTCTAACTACATAGGGAATTTTATTGAGTCTGGCAAATATTCCCGCACAGGTAGAAGCATAGGAAAAAAGATAGTGAATGTGGACTAAATCGTAGTTGTTAATATTGCGCCATAGCCATGTAGTTAATGCAGCCGAAAAGATAAACTCCTTCATCGGTAAAGGAAAACGCGGCAAAAACCAGATTGGAACATCCTGATAAATAATGCGATCGCCCAAAGGTACGTCTAAAAGATGTTTACCGTTATCATTAGTCGTGACGATTTCGGCATCAATTCCCTGGCTTCTGATTGCCTTAACCATGCCCAACACTGCTTGACTAGGCCCGCCTCTAGAAGGTGCAATAGAAGGGATAACGTGGAGTACTTTCATTGATTTAGTTAACTTCATCTAGATAATCTGCCATAATTCCCTTAAGCGTTTGTTGAAATTGAGCAAAGCCAAAAGTATCGATGACTTTTTGTCTTAAAATCTCTGGCTGATAAATTAAAGGATGAGGATGAGTACCTTGCAAAATTTGGCTTAAGTTTTGCGCGATCGCATCTATGTCATCGGGATTGACTAAAACTCCTAATTCACCCTGGCACAAGGCATCTATTGCCCCATCGCGATCGCCTCCTAAGGTTGGTTTACCGCAGGCTAAAGCCTCTAAATAAACAATGCCAAAGCCTTCGCCTTTACTTGGCATAGCAAATACATCACAAAGGTTATAGTGATCGTTTAACTCTGTATCAGGAATAAAGCCAGTCAAAGTAACGCAGTCTTGTAAATTGAGATCGATAATTAATTGTTCGATCCGAGGGTGATCGCTTCCTTTCCCCACAATGAGATAATGAATGTCAGGGATGGACTGACGAATAGTAGGTAAAGCTTTTAATACCTGATCGTAGCCTTTATGTCTTTTAGCTTCGGCTAATCTGGCAACAGTAAGAATAACTGGTTGTTCGGATGTTAGGTGATAACGTTGTAGCAAGAGATCGGGTTTAGCAGCAATTTGAAAGCGACTGGCATCAAAAGTAACTGGCAACAGAGGGATTTTATCTGGAGATAGATTTTGTTCTTCAACCAAACGACTTCTGGTGTAATCACTAATTGAAATAATTTTGCTAGCTTTGTTTAAGGCTTTAATTTTCCACTTACTTTTTATCTCCCAGGCATCAACACCATAAACAATTATCCAATAGGAAAGATTGGTAAAACGATTAATTAACCAAGCCACAGGCGCAAAATTGAGATGACCACATAAAATTAACTGTGGTCGATTGGTTAAAGTTGCTTTAATTGTGTTTACAGTAAAATGTATTGTTTGCCAAATCCCCGAAAATTTACCGCTACATAAAAACAAAAATCTGGCTGAACTAAACTCTTGTTGAGGTTTTGCTCGATCCAGCTTATCAACAACTACAAAATTGCGATCGGGTAATTCTATTTCTAAGGCGCGCAAAACATCTTGAAGATAAACTTGAATACCTCCTTTAAACTCAAAAATATTGGGTAACCATAAATGAATACTGCTTTGATTAATTTTCATTAGTGTTTGGCTCTAATTCAATATATTTATACTTAATATTTGAGATTTGTTATCTGATTTGAGTTTGATTAGCTAAGGTAAATTTAGCAATAATATATAATCCAACCCCCAAAATAAAAACACGACCAATCATCAAAGAGAAATTAGATTCCTGATAGATTAAATTTAAAATTACTGTGATTCCCAATACACATTCAATTAGGTTCATTTTGTTACTATTAAATAGTTGCTCGATTAAAGCTAGCAGTACGCCAAAAAATGACATACCAATCAATACGCCAGCAGCTCCAAAGTTGGCATAAAGTTCGACTAGCCAAGGTAAATTTACTGAAGTTTGGGTATTTAAATGGGCGATTAAATTATAGCGTTGACCGAATTGATTGCCGATAGTTTCTTGTGGTTTATTTGCCCAAATAACTCGCGGAATAAATTTAGTTAATAGGGATATATAGCTACCACCATTCCAGTAAGGTACATTACGAGGTGTATCTTTAATTACTTGAGAAAATAAAGCAATGTGAGCTATTCTTCCAATATTTAAATCCTCTGTATCATCTGTTGCAAATGATGCTGATTTTTTTTCTTGATGATTAATTACTAATTCAATAAATAATTGCGTTTTAGTAATCAAGCTTTCATTACTATAAATTCCATCCCAGACTAAAGCACGATATTGGGCTTTGATTGGATTTAAAAAAATATAGATAGCTAATATAAGTGCGGTTAAGGTAATCGATATTCGCTGATGTTTATACCATAAAATACAACAGGCAAATAAGATCAAATGAATAATTTGCGCTAATGCACCGCTAGTCAGTGCAGCAAGTAGCTCAAGCGGCAAAAAAAAGCCGACAATTAATAAAGCTTGAATCTGCGGTAATTTCTTTTCTGCCCAAACAAGATAAAATATGCCAAAGCATAGTATTCCTAAAGGTTTTAAAAGATTACCAATCGAAGGAATATGGTGCAGTAGAGGAACATATTCATAGACAAGATGAGCAGTAAGCGCGAACCAAGTTAAAAATAATAATCGATTAATTGAATAAGAATTTGATATCTTGATTGGCTTGACATTTTTCCAAAGTGAAGCTTTTGATTGATAAAAAAAGAAGATTAAGCAAGATACTCCCACCAAGGTTAAAAATAGTGAAAAAATGCTTACCTCACTCAAACTTGCTATGCCAAAAACATAGATATCATCGGCTGAAAACATAGGTAGACTAAAAGCAATAGCATAGAACAAGCCGATTAATGGTAAAAAAGGAATTGGTGGTCTTTGGGGATTTCTTAAATAATGTAGACTAGGAAATAAGCAGATCCATAAAATAAATAAAGCTAAACTTAGTTTGTTGACAGACAAAGTTGATGGGGCATTAAATAATAAATAGATACTTGAAAAAATTAATCCAGCAAGAACAAAATGATATAGTTTGTTGACATATTGTCTGTTTTTTAATTGTTGTTGCTTTTTAGTGATTAAATTAGCAAAAGCTTGATTTGTTTGAGCTGAATATCGGTCATACATAATAATAAAATAATCCAGATGATCTGTAATTTAACTGATATTGACGAAGTAAATATCAGGATATTTGAGCATATTCTTTGATAATTTCCTCGCCATATTTATTCCAAGAAAAAGATGTGTTAACCTGCTCTAAAGCATTATTTCCCATCTCATTTCGTTGCTCGGGATGTTCGTAAAAGAACAAGATTTTTTCTTTTAGTGCTTCTACGTCTCTAATTTGCACGCAAAAACCATCAATTCCATCTCTAACAATATCTGCTCCGCCAGTATTAGTAGTGTGAATTACAGGTAAACCACAAGCCATTGCTTGAGGAATTACCATGCCAAAACCATCTTCAATTGAAGCTAAACAAAAGACGGAACATTGAGCATAAAACCAGCGCAGTTGATTTTGAGGATGTCTGCCTTGAAGGATAAGGCGATCGCTTTGATATTTAGCTAAAAAAGGCTCGATTTCGGGAGCAACTGAACCGACTAACCATAACTCGGCATCGGGTAAATTCAACTCATAAAAAGCTTGAATTAAATACAGTACGCCTTTGCGGAGATTGATGCTACCACAGTGCATAACTCGAAAAATATTATCTTCTTTGGATATAGGATAAAACTCGGTTAAAGATGTACCATAAGGAACATGAATTAGTTTACTTTCAGGAATACCTTGGGCGATAAAAGTGCGTTTGGCAAATAAGCTAGGAATGGCAATGCGATCTGCTTCTTGATATTCTTGTAATTCGCGATCGCAAATTCCTGGATGAGTCGCCGTAAATTCAAGTCCCCAACGTTCGTATTCTTCCTGAAGAATTTGGGTTTGATATGCCATATGGCTACTACCCCGCTCAACTACAGTCATAGCACCCATTTCCTTAGCTTTACGCAACGAGAATAAACTCGATCCAGACCAACCAACAAATACATCCAAGTCGGACAGTAGTTTTGTGGTTACGGCGCGATCAAAAGTTTCGGCGAACCATAATTGCAGATTGTGCTGTTGTTTTAAACAATTGGGTAATTTTTGCCAAGCACGAGCCAGTATTTCTATGTGCGGTACAGAATTAATTGAACTCTCAGCAATATCATATTTAGCAATTTCAAAAGTTGGATAGCTAGAGATTAACTGATGTAAGCTATTTCTTTGTTGTACTTGCTGCGCTAAATTGAAAGCATGGAAACGACCTAAAACTGAGATGCTAACTTTCATTGTCCGATTAATACCTGATTGCCAATGGTTTCATAGATATGGTTAATCTCTTCAATTCTGCTGTCGATTTTGTGCTGAATAGCTTTTTGATAACCAGCTTCTGCTATCGATTCAATTAAAGTCTGGTTGTTTAACAAATAAGTTACTTTCTGCTTTAATTCTTCTGGACTAGAAAAATAAACTGCTTCAGTATCCTCTTCAAACAGATTTAATAACTCTTGATTGCGCTCGCTCAACATCAAAGTTTTAGCTGCGGGAATCTCAAAAGTCCGTATATTGTGGCCCATTTCGTTTTGAGGACGAAGAATATTTAGTCCTATTTTTGCCGAACCTAATACTTGAGGGATTTCGGCATAGGAACACATTCCCTGATGAGATTTTTTGATTAAAGCCTCTTTACAGCGAGTTTGCCAGTAGTCAGAACCCCAAATTCCTAAACGGTAGTCGGTAATTGTGGTTAAATAGCGTTCGCGTTTGCAGCTATCATCCCAGTTACCGATAAAGGCGACATCGTAATCTGGATTCGTTTGTTTTTGAGGATAATGATGTTTAGTATCGCTGCAAAAAGGATGATAAAAAACGTTTTTAATCCCTAAATCTTTTATTTGCCTGACAAGCTCTTGACTCCAGATAAACACCGCATCCCACAGCTCTAATCCTTGCTGTATCCAAGCATTAGTATGGGTGTGATGGTTGTCTAAGGGATTATCGGTAAAAAAGACAAAAGCTCTGCCATGTTGCTGTAAAGCTTTGATAGTATTCGGCTGCATCAATAAAGGAGATACAACCAAGGTTAAATCAGGTTGAAATTGTTTTGCAGTCTCAATTAATTTTTGGTTAGCTGTTTTAGCTCGTAACTGCCATGCTAGTCGCCAAGAGGCTCTTTGTAATACAGAACGTGACAATAAACTGGGTTCGGCTAGATTCCAGCTAAAGTGTTCTACTTCACATTCCTTCGCTGCAAATCCTCGTCCATAGACTTCTTCGGTTCGACCAAGTTCTACCGTTTTGCCGACAATCAAAATTTTCTGCATCTAAGCCACCCCCGTGGTTAATTGTTCCAAAGCCTGCTTGACTCCCTGAATGTCTTGTTTAAAACTCCAGTTTTGAATGCGCTTTAAGGCAAGTTCTCCTGCTGAATCACGATTAGCGATCGCCCATTGCATAGCTTCAGCTAAAGCTGCAATATCTCCAGTGGGAAAAATTCGACCGTTACCGCCATCTTCGATTAAGTCTGGAGTGCAGCCTACTTGATCGCTAACTACTACTGCCTTCCCCGCATTCATTACCTCGTTGATTGCCAATCCCCAAGGTTCAAAGTCAGAAGGCAAGACGAAAACATCGCAAAGATCGTAAAATTTTGGCATTTGTGACTGATTGCGAAAGCCCAAAAAGCGAATCGACTCCCAACCTGTGGTTTTAGCCTCCTCTTCTAGCTGCGATCGCAAGTTACCATCCCCTACAAATAGCAAGTATGGCTCAGGTTCTCTATTTCCGTCCACTGACAATAAACGATAAGCTGCCAGTAAATCTTGGGGACGTTTTTTGGCTATTAGCTTGGCTGCATATAAAATAATTGGTCTATTTGGCTGTAAATTTAAAGATTGACATAATTCTTGCTGGCTGTAGCTAGCTAGTTGGGCTTGTTCTTGGAAAAAGCTATTATCTACAGCATAGGGAACAGAAAATAAACGGGACTCATTAACGCCATGGTCTTGATAAAATTGGCGATTAAAACTACCTACACAAAGAAAACCTGATATCTTGGCGAATAACCAGTCAAGAAAGTGTTTTTTTGCCCAATATTTGTAAGATTGCTGTGGTTCTCTCAACCCATTTGATTCACCCCGCAGTAAAATCGGGATGTCTAAACGTTCTGCTGCCAATAAGGCTTGCAAACTACACAGCCAATGCCAGCCATGTATCCAAACTGCATCAAACTGTCCCTGTTTTAATTCTTGACAAATATTGCGAGCAATAGGCTGCCGTATCAAGTTTTGTCGTTGCTTGCTACCCCAGCAGTCTAAAAATTGATGGTCATAGCCTTCCAAAAGCGGTACATCCCATTTAATTGTTCGACCAAATTGAGGATCGTGATAGCCCTGCACCGAAAAATCGCTGTAAAAAAAGACTTTAAGCTCGATATCTGGCTCTGCGGCTAAAAGACGCAACAGGGGAGCTTGATACTGAATCGGATGAGAAACAAAATAAGCTAAACGTGGCATGATACTAAATCGTGTTTGGATAGAATACTTTAAGGTTAGGTAAGTCAGAAGTCAGAAGTCAGAAGTCAGAAGTCAGAAGTCAGAAGTCAGAACAGTTATAGCTACTTTAAGTAAAGAGTGCTTGATCAATCGGATTTAGTATGAGAGAAAGAATAAAAGATAATAAATCGTTAGTCAGTAGCTACTAAACTATTAACCGCTAATCACTGACACTTATTAGTTCTAATACTGGTTGAAACTGCCGTTCGTAGTTCCATTCTTGAGCAATTCTTTGTCTGCCCAACTCACCCATCTGCCGTAGCTGAGTCGGATGTTCAAGATACCAACGCAACGCAGCAGCAATACTGTTTACATCATCGGGATCGCAGGCTAAACCATAGCCAGGCTCGACATAAGCACTATGCCAGTCTGGTAAATCTGATACTAATAAAGCTAAGCCGCAGCTAAGATAATCAAAAACTTTATTGGAAGCACCAATCATGTACTGCAAGTTAACATCGTCGCTAACTTTAGGCATAAATGCTAAACCCAGATCGTATTGTTGCGATCGCTTTAATACTTCTTGACGTGGCATTGCCCCCAAAAATTCTATTTGCTCGCTAATTCCTAATTGTTGGGCTTTAGCTCGTAACTGCTGAATATAACTATCGTTACCAATAGTTTCATAACCAATAATTCCTAACTCAACCCGATCGCCTAAAAGAGCCATCGCCTCTAGAATACTTAGAGGTAAACGAGCCGAATTGATCGAGCCATGATACAGCAATTTAAGCCTGCCATCAGGAGATAAAGCCGAACTGCGCGGTAGGGTAACTTCTTTTTGAGTCGGACAATTCCAAACACAAAAGGTTGGGGATTTAACGGCTGTTTCTTGGATAAAATGCTCTAACCTCTGTTGATTGGGTAGAATAGAAGCCTTAGTATGGTTTGTCAGCCATTTACGAGCTTTGAGACATAAATCTATGAATAAACTATCTCCTTGTCCTGTATTGGTATCGTGTTCGTGATAAATTACTGCGATACCAGGGATGAAAGTAGCAATTAAAGCGATCGGACAAGAGAATAAGTCAGAAGCGTAAACAACTTTTGGCTGCCATACTAGACACCACCACAATGCCCACAGGCAAAACTGGATGTAATGTAATTTCTGTTGCCAGCCTGGGGGACAAGCAGATATTAGTCTTAGCTTAATGTTGGGATGAGTCGCAAAAAGCAGATTATTTGCTTCTCCTTGTGCGCCGATACCTAAAAATAATACCTGCCAATCACGACGCGCCAAAATATGAGAACTATGTTCTAAAGGAGGATAAGCAGTAGGATTGGTATATTGCAGATAAAGTATTTTGCGATCGCTGTTCATGGTTATTTTCGTTTGTAGATCGCGTTTATGAATTAAAACTAGTAACGGTCTTAACTTTGCGTTTCCAGCTAGCCAGATAGTCGGCTAAGGTAAACCCCAAGAATTTGGCATACAGGTTATATAAACCGCTTTCATTCGGTTGAAAATCTGGGTTAAGCTCTTTGGCTAAATTCAAGTGATATTGATACAAGTTGCGATCGAGATCGAAGTAATTTCTAGCCAAGCTGAAATGTAATTTTGCTAAAGCTTGTTTATATTTATCGGTTAATTGATTATTTTCTTGTAATAGCTTTTTAGATTTTTTTAAAACTTTGGTATAGCTATCACACCAAATTTTCCTATTTTTAGTGGAAACCGTTACTTCACCGTATCGACGATAGATAGCATGACAGCCAGGTTGATAGCTAAATTTTGCCCCTGCTATTGCTGCTCTAATCCAAAGATCGGGGTCGTCTTGCGCTCTTAAATTTTCATCCCAGCCATTAATTTGTTGAACAATTTCTCGCCTGACTAAATATGCAGCAGGAGTCGCCCACCAACCTGATAGAAGCGACTCCAGAATATCTGATTGACTGCCACTAATTTTAATTTCGCCTAACTTAGCTGGCTGAGTTTCTTGATACTGATGTCTCCAGTCTCCATAGACGATATCAGCTTGAGTTGCTTCTAAATGAGCAACTTGAATTTGAATTTTATCAGGCAATAGATAGTCATCGGCATCCAACCACTGGATATATTTGCCTTGACTGAGTTGAAAGCCTCTATTTCTGGCTACACTTTGCCCCTGATTAGTACCTGTTAAATAAATAAGGCGATCGCCATAACTTTGAATAATTTTCAGACTTTTATCCGTTGAACCATCATCAATAACAATAATTTCTATAGGTGAATATGTTTGAGCTAAAGCACTGTCGATTGCTTCGGCAATCCAACGCTCGGTATTGTAGCAAGGAATAATAATCGAAACTAAAGGATTGTTGAGGTTCATCAGCTTAATAACTTGGGTAATTTAATCTAATTACTAAGAAAAAATTTCTCGCAATTTTGTCCCTAAAAAACCATAGCGAATCTTCAAGGCATTACGAGAACCAAACATTTTAATTAGTAGTTTGATCGGAGGACTTACAGATTTTTCCAGATAACCTTTTTCTCCTAAAGAATCATAAAAGTCTAAATATTCATAAGCTATTTGCAGATGTCTGTGGGCGCAATTAGCTGCTGTCTTAGCACTGTCCATACAAAGTACTGTACGATATTGTTGCGGAAGTTCTTGTTCGTAGAATTTTAAAGCTTTTAAATGTTCTCGTAAGCAAGCACTCCAAGAACTAGATGAATAAGTTCCCTGACCAAATCTATTAATTGCTAAGGGGATTGGCAAACAGCAAAAATGTACTCCTGAATGTGCCAGTCTAATGTGTAAATCTGGATCTTCATCCCGTGTCAAAGCTTCTCTAAAACCGCCAATTGTTTCTAAAGCTTCACGGCGATAAAGCCCGTTAATGGGATAACAGCAATGAGTTAGAAAAAATTCTGTTTGGTCGCAACAAGTATTAAGTTCTGAATAATCGTGAATTTGATGTAACCTACCAGTATCTCTTTCTATAGATTTAATATTAGTAATAACTGCATCGCAATCTCCCTCAAGAGCCTTAAGAGTTTGTTCGAGAAATGTTGGTTCGAGCCAATCATCAACGTCATGGAAGTGAATTAATTGACCTGTTGATTCGCGAATTAAAACATTCCTACCGACAGAGGGCCCTTGATTGACTTTGCCATAAATAACCCGACCAAAATTTTGTTGGCTTAATAATTCTGCCGTGCGATCGCTGCTAGCATCATCGTAAAATAAGACTTCATCAAAAGGTACTGTCTGCTGAGACATATTAGTAATGAAGTCGGCGAGATAAGACTCTGCATTGTAGCAGGGTACTAATAATGAAACAGTTGGTTTTGTAGACATAAAAATCATTTAATTAACTGCTTTACGAAAACCATGTATAGGATGCCAGCTAAAAATATCTCCATTGAGCAAATGATAGAGATAACCAATCAACAAACGGATTGTATGCCAAACCTTGCGCTCTATTTTGTGTCGTGGTGATTTGTTAAAGCGACCTAAAACTCTCAGATAAGAAAGGCTACAAAGATAAAGATTAGAACTCGAACAAGCTTTTAAAGCATTTTCTACAAGTAAGCGTTTTTCCCGTTGTTGAATATGCTGTAGATTATGAGTTTTGGTTTTCTCATGTAGTCTCATCCAGGCAATTTCACAATCGACGTACTTGGCTTTACCGACTTGGCATAATTTTAGTAATAGATCGTAGTCCATGCAAAATTCAAGGCTGCGATCTATGCCAGAGGTTTTTTGATAGGCTTTTTTCGTCCAAAAGCAAGCGGGTTGTTGTACACATTGATTGCAAGCGATTAGCTTGTCGTAAGTTGGAGTGGTATATTCGTACCTAGTCTCCATCCAGGGAAACCAGCCCTTTCCCTGATCGATGCGAGTCGCCCCGCAGAAAAGAGCGATTTCTGGATTTGTACTGTATTGACGGGCAACCCACTCTAATGCACCTTTAAGATAGAGATCGTCAGAACATAGCCAGGCTAAGATTTCTCCGCTAGCAATTTCAAAACCAGTTGCGATCGCATCACTTTGTCCGTTATCTGGTTGGGAAACTACGTGACTCAGCCAGGGAGAATAACGTTCTAATATTGCCTGAGTTTCATCAGTAGACCCGCCATCCATAATAATATATTCTAAATTGGGATAACCCTGTAGCAACACTGATCTAATTGTTTCTTCGATAAATTCTCCTTGGTTATAAGAAGGGGTGACAATCGAAATTTTGGGCCAAGGTTGACCATCAGACATGGTAGGTGGTAGAGTCTGACTGGCTTCTGTCCAAGGCCATCCTGTTTTGTCTGGTGGTGGTGCGGGTAAATCTTCTAAAGTGACGTGTGTGCTTAAAACTGACATTTTAGGTATGGAATAAATAAGCTAAGTTTTGGATAATTTGATTAAGCAGCAATTAACCGTGTCTGTTGTTGATTCTGCAAAGCATTTTGATATAGTTCCATATATCTCTGCGCTTGAAGCTCTAAAGAATATTCTTCAAGAGCGATCGCGCGGCAGTTTTGACTCATCCGTTGGCGTAAATCATCGTTTTCTAGAAGCTCGACAATTCCTTTACTCATATCTTGAGTATCTTCTGGAGATGCTAAATAACCAGTGATACCATGACGGACGAGATCGGGAACACCACCAACTTTGAAAGAAACCATTGGTGTAGCGCAAGCCATACTTTCTTGTAAAACTAAAGGTAAATTATCAGCACGGGTGGGAAAGACAAATAAATCCGTCGCAGAATAGACGACAGACTTCAGGCGATCGCTTTCTACATAACCCAAACTAAGTATTTTTAGTCCTAAAGTCTCTAAAACTTTAGTGTTGCACTTACCCATAGTCAAAACTACAATTTCAGCTTTGAGAGACTGAGGTAGCATTTCCAAAGCCTTTAAAAGTAAATCACTTCCTTTACGAGAATCGGTTAAATCTTGCGCGCTAAACATCAATACTTTGCTTTTGATGGGAATATCTAGTATTTTGCGACATAATTCACGATCTAAAGGTTGATACGCTTGGGTATCGATACCATAGGGAATATGATGAATGGGAAAACGATTCAGTAAGCTTTGTGTAACCTGTTCTGTTAACCATTTACTAGGCGTGACAACAGTTAAATTAGAGCGACTATAAATCCAATTTTTGAGCTTCCATTCTAAACGAGTATTATCTTTTTGTACGCTAGGATAAGTATCCAAATAAGCGCATTTGCCACAACCGCTTTTCCAGCGATCGCAAGTATAACTATAGGCACAATGACCAGTAAAACTCCACATATCATGGAGAGTAAATATAGCGGGTTTATTTTTGGTTAAGTTGGGAATTGTTAAGTAATTAAAATAACCAGTATGTAAATTGTGAAAGTTTAAAATTTCAGCTTCTTGGTAAAACTTGTGTTTGGGTATATTAAAGCTACTAATAAGATTTAAGTAATTAAGTCCTAAATAGCGAGAAAACCGAAAAAATTGATTTTCCAGACGATATTTACGATCAACCGTGGCCACGCGATCGCTTTTGGTTTGAGCGTTACCTACCAGTAACCGAGAATCAATACCCCGATCTAACAAGCCTTGATGGAGTCGATAACCCGCAATACCCGCTCCCCCTGATATATCTGATTGATTAATGTGTAAAACTTTCATGCCCAACTTTTTTAAGATAGTTTTGTCGGAATTGATCCTGTATTTGCCTACTCAATATTTTGAATAACACCCGTATTAGATTTTTCCCAGCTGAAATTGAAGGCGTTAATCGCAACACCCAAATTGCATGAAGCCAAGCCGAATGATAGTATCCCGCATGAGCAAATTTTTGACTAAGATGACGGCTTTCATTACTTAGCCAACTATTTACTGAAAGTTGAATTTCTTGACGATCTTGGAAATTATTAAATCTTGATTGAATAATTTGTGTTGCTGCTAAACTATCGGTTACAGAAGTAGCATCAAGAATTAACTTACTTGTTTCTGAGCCATTGTGAAAGCGAAATTCACTATAAGGTCTTTTCACATAAGCTAGTTGGACAGAAGCAGCTAATCGTGTCCACATTTCCCAATCTGGAGTAAATACAAGGCTAGTAGTAAATCCTCCGACTTGTTCATAAGCTTCGCGAGCTACTACAATTCCTGGCGTTCTAATAGGGTTATTTAGAGACAGTATCTTCAAAGCATTGTCTAGCAATCCGTCAGAAGCTTGAAGTGGTTTAGAAACACTTAGCCATCGATCTTGTTCGTCAATGATAATTGACTGTCCTAGTACTACAGAGCATGGATAAGTTTCTATCTGTTGTCGATAAGCTTGATAAAAATTTGGCATAACGCGATCGTCATCGCTCAAAATATGAACCCAGTAACCACGAGCGCGATTAATACAAGTATTCCAATTGGCATATATACCAACATTTTTGGGCTGGCGATAAAAAGTAACTCTGCCTTTGCCAACTTCTCGAACAATTTGTTCAATTGCCTCCGCTTCTTTGGTTGGAGAACAATCATCTATTACTTCTATTTGTACTTCATCAAAATTTATGTTCTGCTGGAGAAGACTGTTTAGTGCTTTAGCTAGATATTCTGAACGTTTATAAGTAGTGATCATTACCGACCAAAATGGTCTTTCAATATCTGACGGAAGAGTCTGTATGACTGGAAAATCTGAATATTTGGAGAGATTTTTCTGAGCTAAATTTATACCCATGTGAATTTATAAGTAATTTTTTGTTGTTCTGGCTGAGTGAAGTCATATGAACTTTGAGCATAATTAACCGACTGAAATTAACTTCGGACTTTCTACTGCTTTACTCTCTAACAAAACTTTTCGAGTTGCTTCTAGGTAGGCATGACCCCATTTTTGGCAAGGTTCTAGATGATTTCCTTCTGCCCATTCATTCCAGGCATTGATAAAAACTATTTTTTCTTGGGATGCATTAGCAGCAATTTTTTTAACAACTTTTTTGAGCCAATATTCGTAAATTTCTGGAGTTGAATTGTGAAAAATAGTGGCATTTTTGGCTCGACGTGCCGTGTTGTCCCAAGAAGGTGTTACACAAGGAAATCGTTGATATTTTACATCTGGTTTGGCCAGCATTTTTTCCACAACAGCCGAATATTCATAAATATTGTGTTCGGCATAGGCTTTGGTCGCCAATCCTAACTTGCGTAAAATTTGCCAGCTTCTGCCTTGTTGCAATGGCAATCCTAATTGTGTCCAGTCTGGCTGAAACTCAACAGAGGCATCAAATCCAATCTCTTTAGGGTCATCATGTTCGTCTGTGAAACTCTCAACTCTGCACAAGAAAATATCCCCAATTCCCAGTTTTGAGGCTTCGTCTCGCCAAATATCAGCCGTTTGCTTGGGATTAGGTAGTTTATTGACTCGATAAACTAAAAAGAGTGGCTTGCCATCAATACGAATATATCGAGGGTCTTGAAAAACTTTAGCAAGCCACTTTATATGCTGTCTATCGTCTTCTTCTCCATATTCTTGCTTAATCAACACTTCTTGCTCTAAACCATCCCAACGACGTGTCCAGTTTTCATTTGCCCAACAAATACAGAAAGGAAAGTCTGGGTTTCCTGATTCTACAATATTGTTCAACGGACGCTCTAATAGATGTTTGCCATTAAACCAGTAGTGATAATAGCAAAAGCCATAAATTCCGTATTCTTTAGCTAAGTTAGCCTGGGCTTGTTGTGCTTCGGGTAAACGCAAATCATAAAAACCTAAATCGGCTGGTAGTTGGGGTTGATAGTGACCAGAAAATTGAGCCTTGGCTTTAGTCACGTTCGTCCATTCAGTAAAGCCTTTACCCCACCATTGATCGTTTTCTGGGATAGGATGATATTGAGGGAGATAAAAAGCGATCGCTTTAATAAGATCATTCATAAGACTTTTGACTAATAAAAACTTCTAAATATTTAGCATCAAGACCTAGACTTCGATCTACATGCAAATGAATCGTTGTAGACATTCCTGAGTGTTTATACACGTAATCTACAAAATCCGATCCCCAATCATAGGTCACTAGAGAACCTTGGTTACTAATTGGATTACCATGATAAATTGCTTCCTCCAAATACTTGATCTCACTATCTTCTATTGCTGCTCTTTGTCGAGAGTGTTTCAGTTCTGGATACCAAGGCATTGTAAAAATGTGCATTCCGCCAGGTTTCAAGACTCTAGCAATTTCGCCAAAAGCCTGATCTGGATGAAGAACATGCTCAAAAACATCTTGAGTAATAAATAGGTCAAAACTTGCGTCTGGGAAAGTTAGATTTTCTAAACTTTCACATCGAAAACCCTGATGGACTTGACCAGGGGTAACGTCTGGAAAATACTGTGAGCAAGAATAGCCTTGACATTCATTTTTCAGATAATCTGATGACCTTGAACCAGGAGAAGACTCATGAATTAAAGTTTGCTTATAATTAGGCACAAATAATTTAATGCTATTTATCAATGCTCTATGTCGTGGAATAGAATTACATTTAATACACTTATACTGATCTCTTAACCAAGAACCATATTCTACAAATAGTGTTTTTTGGTTACAAATTGGACAAAAACCCTTATTGCTAGGATGATTGAGTAAGGACAAATATTTAAAAGACTTTTTTACCTTAGTCGTATACTGCGAAATCATTAACTTAAGTCCTCAACTAATTAACTGCTTGTTTATAGAACTTGCTCAATTACTTGAGTAATTTGTTGACCTATTAATTGAACGCTATGTTTTTCCTTGACTTTTTGCCTAGCGCTGCTTCCCATTTTTTCCCGTAAATCTTGATTCTCCAGAAGGTAAATAACTTTATCAGCCATTGTTTGAATATCTAGATAAGGAACAACAAATCCGCAATCATCTTCAACAAACTCTTTCTCGCCACCTGCGTTATCAAAACAAACAATAGGTTTTCCTAAAGATGCAGCTTCAAGACAAACAAGAGGAAAAGGATCTTCGCGAGAAACTAGAGCAAATACGTCACAAGCAGCAAAATAATCTAAGGGATTTGGTTGTATTCCCAAAAAATGGATGTATTTTTCTAATCCAATATTTTTTACGTCATAGAAGAGTCTTTCGAGTTGAATGTTGTCTGTCTGACCACCAATCCACAAAAAGTGGACAGTCTCAACATATCGTTTAGAAACAGCAAGAGCTAGTTGAACAAACAAATCTGATCCCTTACGCCAATCTGTAGTCCCACCGCCACATATAATTTTTGCTTTTTGGGTAATACCTAGTTGTTCAAAAATTACTCTTTGTTTCTGAGAATTATTGTCTTCGCTATGAGTTTTTATTGGGATAAATTCATACACAAGTTGAATTTTTTCTTCTGGAATGTGGTGTTTTTTGATTAGGTTTTTTTTGACTGCCTTTGATACAGCAATATAGCTTGAGGTATACCGTTTGACTTTTTCAAAACCTCCTGAACCTGCATAGTATTGTATTGCCATTTCCAGTTCGTGAACATGACTAATAACAGGACATTTTAAATCAGCAAGAAACTCTAAAACCTCACCATTTACCACTGTATTGGCATAAATAAGATTAATGTTATCTCGAATTAGTTTTTGTTTTATATTATTGGCATGATCTTGTTTCTTTTTCCTATATAAACCAAAGCGATTGAGGATTTTTGTAACTAAATTTTCTGGAGTTGATTCTTGCTGATCAAAAATAATAACTGGAGCGATCGCTTCAAATTCTGATTTTAGTTCACCTCCGTTTTTTAATAATATTTGAAACGGTATATTTGTATTAGCTTTAAACCATTTAAGAAAATTCAGTAAAATAATTGGTGCGCCAGTACGGGAGGCATCATGGGAAATAAAAAGGATTGTTTTGGACATCAGTTTAAATACAAAATCATAATGAAATACCAAGCAAAGTTACTTAAACTTTTTAGATAATATCTTCAAGCTTTACTCTAGGAAATACTTCAAGTTTTCCTCCAGCAGTGGCATTATAAATTTTTCTACCTTTTGATTCAAATTCTTTCTTAGCAATTACATAAGCCTGAATCATTGGTCCATTAGCCTCCCAACTTTTTCGCAGCCATTCAAAATCAGGGGCTTCACTGGTGTGTTGAGCAGAATCATAAAAATAAGAACGAGAATCTTCTGATTTTTGCATCCCATAATCACAGTCACATCCAAGCAAATAAATTTCTTTGAATCCCAAATAGTAAGCTATGGGGAGACAGAAAATATTAATCACGGTATGTCCCATGTGCATCCTTTGTGAAGTAATATCGAGATTCATTTGTCCCGCTTGATGAACTTCTTGTACGGGAGGCTCATAAAAAAGATAAAAAACTTCATTTTTGTCAAAGAGTTGTTGCTTTTCAATGGCTTCTTTGAAAAAGAAAGGAAATACTTTAATCGTATTTTGGGCTTTTTTTTGCAGTAACTGATATAGTTTAGAGTCAAATTTTACATTCTTATTCCAACCACCGAAAATTTCGTGGGCGCAAATACAATAATAGTTGGGATTTATTTGCTCATAGTTTTCGTGAAGAGGAAACCAATTACTTACAAAAGTAATTTCATCTTTTAATACAGTTAAATCTTGTTGTTTGAGCGATGGGCCATTACCAAGAATAAAACATCTCTCACCATAATATTTATTTTTGAGTTTCTTCCACTTGGCACTTTCGTCAGACAGTTGAAACTTCCATAAAGGAAATTGTTCCTGTTGATATTTTTTTGCTTTATGTTTGAGTTTACTGATTACAGACATATTAAGATGATGATTAAGTTAAAATTGCCTTGTATTGATCTAGAAAATAATTTTTGATTTGAAGGATTAGAAGATCTGTTCCAACTTTTCCAAAGCTGCCCAAAACCCTTCACCATCATTTTTGTGTCCTTGCCAAATTTCGGGAATAAAAGAAGCTAGATGGGCAACTTCGGCTAAATCTCTTGCCAAAGCTGAAAAGTCAAGTTCTCCTTCGCCAACTTGTAATCCTTCGCCATCGACACCTTCAGCATCGGCAATGTGTAAGTGTGCAGTATAAGCACCTACTTGTTCGACAAACTCTTTAAACGACCATTGATGATGGTTGCAAGCGAGTTTTGAATGGGAAACGTCTAAACAGATCCGATAGTTTTGTGCTTGGCAGAATTGAACTGTATCTTGAGGATCGACAAACAAGTTATGATAGCGTTGTCCGCCAAAATGCCAAGGAAAAGGTGGCATAGTTTGAGGAATAATTTCTACTTCATCTGTATCTAAAGCAGAGAGACTATCAATTAAAAGTTCATATAGCTGGGTTTTGTCAGAATTTGGTAACGGCTTGTCTTCGGTAAAACCACCGACGTTAGTGACAATACAGGGTCGAGAGGCTTTGCTAAAATATGGTTTAAGCGATCGCGTTAAATCAATGACACGCTGCAATTCTCGAATCGATTGTTGGCGATAGTCTGCGTCAGTAGAACACAAGTCTAAAACTAGATCCCCTGCAAATAATTCGGGACTGTGTATTACTAGATCTAAATCGTAAACGCGATCAAAGTACTGTTTGATATCTTGTTCTAAGTCTTTATAGCTGAGGTGAAATTCTAATAAGTCAGGATTAGTTTTAGCCAGAATCATTTTAAAGTCGTGATAACGCACTGGTAAGCCCCAAGGGCGATTAAATTTATAAGGACGGGCTAAAACGCGTTCTTGTTCTAAATCGCTAGGATAAAAGAAATCTCCTGCTTTAAATGCTCTTTTAGCTTTTTTGCCGATTAATTCCGCTTTGCGATTCGGTTGTAAGCCTTTACCTGGACTTTTAACCTCGATCGCGGCTTCGGTAATTATTTCTCCTGGCTGCAAGTCACAATTAATAACTAAGCTTTTTGCCAGGGTTTCGCGGTTCATCAATTCCCCTTGACTCAAACGGCGATCGCCTGAACTACCAAGGGAAACTTCTACCTGGCGTATGCCTTCCACCATTGCCTGAAATTCTTCGGGTAACAAACTAACTTTGTGATCGTTACCCTCCATCGATTTATCTAGGGTAAAGTGCTTCTCGATTACTTTTGCACCTTTAGCTATAGAGGCGATCGCCACGTTAATATCTCGTTCATGACCAGAATAACCTACAGGACAATTACCCAGTTCTTGTAAGCGTTCTAGGTAAGCTAAGTTGACATCTTTGAAAGGTGCGGGATAGGTAGAGTTGCAGTGTAGCAAGACGTACATTGCGCCTAAACGCTGTAATAAATTAACGGTTTCGCTAATCTCGGTTTCGGTAGACATTCCCGTCGAACAGATCAAAGGTTTTCCTGTTTTGGCTAATACCTTTAAAAAGTCATGATTGGTTAAATCTGCCGAAGCCACCTTATAAGCAGGCATACCGTAATCTTCTAATAAGCTTAAGCTATTTTCATCCCAAGGAGTACACAGGGGTAAAATATCTCGCTCTTTACAATAGTCAAAGGCGGCAAACATTTCCTCTGGACTTAGCTGGAAACGGGACAGCAAATCTAAAGTATACTGAGAGCCTAAATCTTCACTAGCATCGTTAGCATCCCCAGCATTAAGATAAAGTGAGCTTAAATCGCGTAGTTGAAACTTGGCACAGTTGGCACCCGCTAATACTGCCGCGTCGATTAATTGACGGGCTAGTTCCAAACTACCATTATGGTTATTGCCAATCTCAGCAATAATCAAGCAGGGGGACTCTGCATCAATCGTAAATTTGCCAATCTGAATGACTTGCGATCGCTTTTTAGCTACTGCAACTAAATGATGGTTCTTATCAATCAAGGGAACAAATTCAATTTTGTCTGAGAGATAAGATTGAATCTTGGCTGGTTCATCTCCATCAAAGGCATATTTAAAGTTTTTATTGGCAACTTTAGAAACCGACTGATTGAGATCGATCGTACTTTGATTGACTAACCACCGCCGAAAGTCACCATCGGTCATTACTCCTTCTAGCCTGCCCGATTCGGTTACCGAAAAAATAACTTTGCTTTGGTTATCACTAATCTTTTTTAAGGCATTAATTACATTGTCTTCAGAAAAAACAATATATTTAGCTATGTTGCGATCAATAAGCATTTGCTTTTACCTGCTTTTTCAGTAAAGATTCGGCAATTTCAAAATCAAGAGGAGAATCTATCTCCCAACTGGCTGCTTCACTCATCGGAAAAAGAGCAATTTTACCGCCCAGGCGATTGTTTAATTCCTTTAATACCCACGGTTTAAAAATATAAATAGAGCCATTCTCTACATATTGAGGCTGCATATCTTGACGACGTAAACGATGGCGATAATCATAGTTAATCGATTTGGCTACACCGTCAACTTCTTGCCATAAAAATCGATGAGAAGGTGAAACAGATAACAAAGAATCAGCCTTTTCTGTTGTAACCTTTCTAATAGCATTGTCAATATCTGTTGCCGTTCTAATCGGAGAAGTACATTGTAAAAACACTACCAAATCAATAGCTACACCTGTAGATTCAATTTGTTCAACTGCATGAATTAAAGCCGATTCAGAAGAAGCAGTATCACCTGCTAATTCATCAGGACGATGAATGATTTCTGCGGCATATTCTCTGGAAATTTCTGCAATTTCGCGATCATCTGTAGAGACATATACTTTATCTACTAATTTTGCTTCTTTAGCATTGATAATAGAGTGTGCAATCAGTGGTTTGTTGGCTAATTCTCTAATATTTTTACCAGGTAAACCTTTAGAACCACCACGAGCAGGAATAATCGTAATAATAGTCATTGACGGTAGTTTCGCAAATAAATTACAAACTTTGTTTAATCGTTTCTAGATTTTTTTGAGTAATCTTCCATAGCTTTTCTTGTGCTTGATCAACCTCTGATTTAATATCATTTTGATTGTTAATAAAGTGGTTTATTTTTGCAGTTAACCTATTTTTGACACTTTCTTCTTTGAGATCTATACCCCATTCACTATGTCCGATATCATCTAAGAAAAAGCCGAGTTTATTATGACTAATCAAACTAATAATTGGACAATTCAATCCAAAGGGAATCATCTGAGCATGACCTCGCATTCCTAAAGCTAAAGAAACTTGAGCATATTGCTCAATAACAGTCTGTGGTGGTACACAAAAAAGTTTAGCTTCATCCAAAATAAGTCCTCTAGCTCTAAACCATAAATATGCGTCGCGATCGCTTTGAGAATGATTAAATAAAACTGGTTTCCAGCCTTGTTCTTGTAATAATAAAAGACTGTCAGCTATGTCCCATAGAATCTCATCTTCTCGATGACCAAAACGAAGATGATGGCGATCAAAAGCAATATTAACTGATACGATTTTTTCTTGGTTTTCAGCTTGAGCTGGAAGCTCGGGATAAAAGCGACTCAGTAAAGTAGTCGGGCAGGGTTGAAAGATTAGTTTATGATGCAAGCTTTCAGGTAAATATTGCTTAAGAGCCTTAATACTGCCATAATTTCTTAAACCAATAAAAGCACTTTTTTCAACTAATTTACAAAGATTTTTGGTAAAAACTGGGTTGAATGCCGATTGTCCTCGAAATTGATTGTAACCAACAGCAAACAAAATAATCGGAACTTTAATTTGGTCTAATAATTCCGTAGAGCAAGCCCACTGCCACCCTGAAAGATTGTTAGAGTTGGTATCAGATAAAAATAGTCCGCCGCCGCCAATAATTAAAGCATCATGTTGATTAATCTCATCAATAGTTTCCTGAGTTACTCTGCCACGTAAAGGGGATAGACTAAAGTTAGCAGGGGTCAGATGCTTTTGCCATAGCCATCTAACAGTGGGAAATAGTAAAGTATCTCCTCCATTATCGGTATTCTCATGAATGCCGATGTGAATGACTTTTAATGTACTGGTGTTAGCAACCGCAGGCTTAATAGCAACTTCTTCTGCATTTAATAAGCGATCTCCTGAAGCTTTAGGACTATTGCCAAGATAGAGGCGACGCTGAATTTTACGCCTAACTTTGCTCGGAATTTGTAAAGGTTCTGTTTTAATTAGGTTGATTCCTCTACTCGCAATAGATGAGGCACGAGTTATCAGACGATTATTAATCGCCAATTTCCTGGCAGAAGTCGCTTGTTGGACTATCTGATGTACGCGCTGAGGACTATCCCAATTAACTGGAATATCTTGCAGCTTAGTTTTTTGAGCAATAACCCATAAACCATTACCGTTCCATCCAGAAGACATGACTTGAAATTGATTTTTAGCTAAAAATGCTTGCAGGGTCTTTTGAGAAAAGGTATTGATATGAACATCCCAGAAAAAGAAGTCAATAGTTTCGCCATACCAGCGATCAATGCTGGGACACTCTAAGTACAAATAGCCTTGATCGTTTAAAAGTCGATGAATGTTAGCTAGAAACACATTAGGATCTTCAACGTGTTCGATGACATGAAAGCTACAGGCTAAATCAAATCGTTGTTCTGTATCAAACTGTTCGACGAACTGATTGTGAATTGGCAAATTGTATCTTTCTTTAACGGCTTCAGTATAAGCAATATCTGGCTCAAGTCCTTGAACATCCCAGCCACAGCCTCGCATTAGCCGCAAAAAATCACCAGTCCCACAACCGACTTCTAAAACTGATTTGTCTTTAGACCACAGAGATTCTTCTAACTCGCGTTCTAAAATTCCCAGTCTAGACCGAGCGATAGGTTCGCAAGCAGCAAATTTGGCATCATCAGGTGCTGATAAACTTCTTGCCGTACTAGAAAATTGACCTTCTTGATACAAGTCTTGATGTTTTTGAGCCGAAGGTCGAGGCAAAATAAATACAAAGCCGCAATTATTACAGATATAGTTGCGAACTTCTTTGTTGTGTCGTCCTTTATCGAATAGTAGACTATGATCTCTCGAACCACATAAAGTACAGTGATGAACTATAGTTTGGTCTAGTTGAAAGCGATCGCGTTTGATCTTATTTAGTTGCATATTTTTTACTTTTATTCAGCTAATTACAGTTAATAACTTAAGATTTGCCAAGAACGTGGTTGATAAAATTCACAAGTAGTCATGCTGCCATTAGAGTCAACTTCAAACTTAAAAGATTCAACATAATCTAGAGTAAATAGAGCATCATTTCTGACAACTATTTTGATTTGATAAATACCTGGTTTAAAACATAAATAAGGCATATGAATGACAATCTCATGCTTGCCTACTGTCAAATCTAAGTTCTGCTTATCGTTATAGTTACTTAAAAACTGAACTGGGCTACTTCCAGATTGAGTATGATAAAAATTGATTCTAGTAACAATATTATTTAATTGTTGATGAACTTGACATCCAAGAACTAAGTCAACAGCTTGTCCACTTACCAAAGATATTATTTGCTTACCTTTAATATTTTTAAAAGATAAAGATGTAATGTCTAATCCATTACTTTCAGTGGCTTTTTTAGCTGGGCGTTGTAATATTCCTAAAGTTGGTTCGGAATGATTAATAAATAAATCCCGTTCGTATTGAGCAATAACTGAATATATATCGCCAAACTTTAACTGTTGACCTTTAAGCAAATAAACGGCAAGATTGCAAACACCTAATACGATCTGAGAGTTATGGCTAACTAAAATAAAAGACGTACCTTGTTTAAGCAGTTCGCTGAGTTTGCGATGACATTTTGACTGAAATTTAATATCACCTACGGCCAATACTTCATCAATTAATAAAATATCTGGTTCAGTATGAATCGCCGAAGCAAAACCCAAACGTGCAGCCATCCCTGAACTATATGTTTGCACTGGGGAATCGATCGCATCGCCAATCTCGGCAAACTCGACCACATCATCAAATCTTGCGTCAATTTCTTTGGTGGATAAACCTAAGATCGACATATTGGCATAGATGTTTTCCCTACCTGTGAGGATGGGATTAAAGCCCGCACCCAGAGCAATGAGAGGTGCAACTCTACCCGTGACTTTCACCGTACCGAGATCGGGTTTGATTAAACCCGCAATGATGCGTAGCAAGGTGGATTTGCCGCTACCATTTTTGCCAACTAAGCCTAGTGCTTCGCCTTTTCTCAGTTCAAAACTAACGTTATCTAATGCCCAAAATTCTTTATTTCTCAGGCGATCGCTTTTTTGTCTGACTCCAGTTAATTCGCCTGCAATATCCTGTACTCCGTAAAACAGAGAACGTTTTAAATCGCGACAAAACTTTTTAGATACTCCTTCGACTGAGAGAACTACTTCGTCGTTACTAGGAGAAGGTTCGATAACTTTGGCTGGGGTAGTGTTAATCATCTTCTAAGAACTAATTCTCTCTACTATGTAAGGCATTGAGACACGATAGATAATCCAAGCAAAAAATAAGCCAACCAAGCCAATGCTACTGGCAAGCCAAAAACCCATGGGATCGGATACTGTTCCTGTAGTTGCTAATTCTCGCGTGGTGACCAATAAAGGCGTTACGGGGTTAAATTTAACAATCGTACCAAATATCCCCCCATTGGGTACGGGATAAACTACGGGAGTAAGAAACAGCCACAAACCAGTCGCTAAGCTAATAGCTCGGGAAATATCTTGATATAAAGCTCCCATGGGTGCAAGAATTAAACCAATGAAAGTCCCCAATGCAACTAAGTGAATTAAAGCTACTGGTGCTAAAATTACGCTGCCACTAATCGGCATCTTGAACCAGATGAACAAGATGACAATCAAAATTAGCTTAACGCCAAAATTGAAGAACACTTCGCCTAGCTTGCTTAAAACCAGTGCTTCGCGAGGGAAGTTAATTCTGGCTAACATCGCTTTGCCCCCATTTACCCCTTGGATGGGTGCATTGAGAGCCTCCACAAAAGTTTGCCACAGAGTCATACTAAACATGACATAAGCTGGATAAGGTAAATCGGTATTCCCAATATTCACAATTCCGTTGTTTTTTGCCAAGGTAAAACCCGCTGCCGTGATTACCGCAGGAATAATCGCCCAGAAAATACCTAAAAATGACTGACGGTATTGAGCGCTGATGTCTCTGACTAACAATCGCCAGGCTAACTCTCTAGAGGCTAACAAGTCTCGCCACATTTCCCGAAGCATTATTTGGGGATTTCTGAGCCGACTTTCTGAGGTGTATATAACTTGGCGCGGACGTTGAGGTTTTAATTTAGTCAATCTACCCATAGCACGGCTGTTTTTCGGTTTAAATTAAGCAAACGTAGTCTGATTAGGTGCGATTAACGACGACGGAATTGTTGCAGTAAATTACCGATCGCGCCTTCGGATTTGGCTTCATTGTCACTATCATTGTCATGACCATTTTGAGTCGGATGATTGTAGTAAGAGTCGTAATAAGAATAGGCGTAATAATCAAATTCTGGATCGACCATGTTGGCAGCTACCCCTGCAATATGACACTGACCATTACGTAAAACGTCTAAAGCATTATCAATTCCTCGGCGAGTAGCTCTTTGGATCCCAGAGACAAACAAAAAAGAATCTACTTCTGTGGCTAAACATTTGGCATCAGCAATTACGCCAACTGGAGGAGTATCAATAATTACGTAGTCATAAACCGCTGACCATTCTTGAATCAACTGCTTCATTTTGGCTGAATTCAACAGAGCGATCGGATTAGGAGATGTTGCCCCAGCAGTGATTATATTGAGATTATCTACCGATCCAGGCTGAACATAATCAGTCCAAGGTTTTTCTTGGGTAATTGCTTCGCTTAATCCAGCTTCATTAGGAATATGAGCTAACTTATGCAGTTTGGGTTTACGCAAGTCAGCATCGACGATCAATACCCGCAGGTCGAATTCTGCCAAAACAATACCCAGATTATGGGAAATAGTAGATTTACCCTCGGCAGAAGTAGTAGAAGTGACGGCTAAGGTTTTAATTTGACCATTATCTGCTACCAGGTAGCGCAGATTCATTGCCAAGGAGCGCAGTCCTTCGGTAAAGGATGAATAATAAGAATAAGACTTTTTGGTAGTATGAATATTAGCATCAATTCTAGGCTCGGCAACTTTCGGAATAACGCCTAATATAGGTAATTTGGTAATTTGCTTGATTTCCTCTACCCGTTTGATACTTTGATCGAGTCGTTGCAGTATAAATGCGGTAGCAATTCCTAGAAATCCTCCAGCAATCAATGCCTGTAATAATCCTTGGGTAATATTGGGCGAAACTGGTTGGCTGGGTAAAAAAGGTTCATTAAGTATGCGCCAGGGGGCAATTTCCTCAGCTTCAGAAATGGCTAGCTCTTGTCGTCTTTTAAGCAGATAATTATAAGCTTCAGATTTAAGCTCTACTTGGCGCGTTAGCTCGGTAAATGTTTGTTGTAATCCAGGAATATTGAGAAATTGATTATCAGCCTTTGCTTTTGCCTGACTCAGACTGGCTAATTTACTTTGCAGACTGGCAGCTTCCTCTTGCAACTGCAATCTTTTCTTGGTAAAAAATCCTAAGGTAGAGCCTTCGGCAGATACTTTGCTTCCTGTTTCTATGTCTGAACCATTACCAGCTTGACCAATGAGGAACGGACTATCATTACTGCCAGCATTGGGATCTGTTGATGGTTGCGATGAATCTGTATAACTAGGACTTAAAACTATCCGCTCTAGTATTTTAGGAGAAACCGATTTGCCTAAAACTTGCTCGGCTCTTTCTTGCAGCAGCCTTTTCAACTCTTGTCGCTTGGACTGAAGATTTTCCATTATATGGAAATTATCACGGAAATCAACTCGACCTAAGTTATACTGAGTTTCAATTTCCCTTAGTTGAGTAGCTAAATTTTGGTAAACGCCGTCTTGACCTAAGACTGCCGATGCTACCATAGTTTCTGAATCTTGACCCAATTCTCCCAACTGACTTTCTAGCTCTTGTGTTTGTTGTTGATTTAGAGCGATCGCAATTTTGGTATCTTCAATCTGTTTGGTAATATCTAGTTTAATTTCTTCTACTTCAACTGCTGATGTTTCAGGATTAACTAGTTGGTGTTCTTGTCTAAAGTTACGAACTTTTTTGGCAGCTTCGTCTAATTCTTGTTGAGCGTTAGGCAGTTGCAGATCGATAAACTCGATCGCGTTTGCTGCTTTTAACTGTTGTTTTTCTAAACTATATTTAACGTAAGTAGAACTTAAAGCTTCTAAAACAATTTTTGCTTTTTCTGGGTCAGTATCAGTATAAGAAACAACCAGTACATCGGTCGGTATTTTATTAAGTCCTGCTTGATAAATTGATAAATTTTGCACTATTTCGGGGATGGAAATATCTGGATAGCGGCTTTTTAGTTCGGCTACAGCTTTTTCTACCATAGAGTTACTACGTAAGACAAAAATTTCGGTAGAAAAGTCTTTAATCGAGCTTAATTGGTTAGTCGCAATTGTGGGAGCAACGGATGTAGATTCGATATTTTTAGGAGTTTCTAACAGAATTAAAGTCTCTGAACTATATTCAGGAGTTTTTAAGGCAATTAATAAAAAGATTCCCGTAAATGCGGTTATTCCTACGGCTAAGGCAGGCTTCCAGCGGCGGTGTACAATCTGCTTCAAATCTGACAGAGAAAATCCAGATTCTTGAGTGTTGAATACACTTAAGTCAATTGTCTCAGATTTAATTATTTCGTTGCTCATATTTAGTTTTGACCTGTAAATCTCACAGTTTACGTGAAGTTTTTCAGAGTCTTATTTAAAATAAAACGTAAAAAATACTGATAGAAAAAATTTAGCTACCTTTAAGTACTTATATTATTTTTTTTTCTGGGTATAGGCTTCAGTAGTTTTACTAATTTATCTGAGCAGTAAGCTAAATTTAATTAATTTTAAATTATTAATTTAATCTTCATTTAGATTGAGGTTCAACCTTGCCCAGTCAGTACTTTTCCAAATTAAAAAGAATAGAATCGACGCTATTAACGCACCGAGATTCCACTTAAAACATTTTTTGAACAACCAGGAACGTTTTTCGGCTCTAAATGTCTGTGTTTGGCTGGTAATATTGTCTTGATTGTTTTTTAAATCGGCTAGGAGATCTGTTTTGAGCTTCTGAGTATTTACTGAGTCAGGAATACTAACTTCTTGTTTAGCTTGCTGCTGAAGTATTGCGCCAATTTCAGCTTTAGAATTAGCTGCTTCTAATTGCTCTTTAAATTGCTCAATGACCTCTTTTTGACTTACCGATTGGGCGTTCACTGTGGCGTTTTGTTGATGATAAATCCGAAAGCTGTTGGTGATATTCAACGGAATCATTAATAATAAGAATATTGCTACCATCAAAGATAGCCAAGATAAAATTTTGAGAACTAGGGTTTCGATGGGAGCGCGATCGCTTTTTTCGCCGTAATAAACTAAAACTATACCTAACAAAGTAACGGGAATCCTTTCGACAATTGCACCCATGGTTTGAAACTCCCACAATGGATCCATCAATTGCAGCGGAATTAATAAAAATAAAACATCAATTATTGCCATGACTAATAAACCATAGCCAACTAAGCGCAAAATTCCAGAAGAAAATACTCTCTCTTGATCTGGTGAGATAGTCATAGATATTGCTTGGGGTTCTTGGGTAAATTTAAACTTGTCTAGTATAGTCTTGAAGAACAAATATTAGGGGTTGTTGATCAAGTTAGCCATTTTCAGCGGTTAAAGCAGGAAAATTAGGCAGCCACCACTGATATAAATCGCTCCAAACTGTTTCTAATGCTTCGTAAGCAGCTTGAGTGTCGGATTGAGTAATTGCTGTAGATAAATGCACCCATAGACAACGGCGATCGCGAATACTGGCTTTGCCTTTCAACCAGTCTAATCCTACCTGAAACTTGAAATCATGTTGATAACGATGCTGAGAAAACTGTCTTTGAGTCACACTGCTAGGGCTACGAGGGCTGATACAGCTACTTAAATAAGCGCGATTTTCATTGCTAAGTAACGTATAAAAACCTGTTTGATCCTGGTGCTTGATTTTTTGGGCTTGAATGATTGATGCAGGTAGAGAAGTGTAATTTTGCAGGTATGTTTGCACATCTCCTCTAGTACCAACCAGGTAACTGATTTCTAGGTCTATTTCTTGTTCATTTAAGACATATTGATATTTTTGACGCGATTTGATGACCTCTGGGGCTAAATCGCTGGCTTTTGGTTGATTTAAATTAGATTTGACGGCAATTGCTGGGGAAGAATTAAGGTTAAACCTTTGAGGAAACTGAAAATCGGCAGGAGAACGATTACCTACAGCAGGGACTATTAGTGCAGCAACAACAGCTAAATTAATCCCTATGCTGGTGATGATGAGCAAGTTGCTACGCCATTGATTTTGATTAATCATACTCTTAGATGAAACTGTAAATATTTACGACACCTTGCTTGCCTTTAATTCCTGTTGTCGCAATATCAGATAGCAGAAGCCTGAAAAAATAGCGATCGCCAAAGTAGAAAAAATCTGTGAACCTTGCGTTCCGTGCCAATAGGCAAATTGAGCTGGTTCTGGGATAAATAAAGTTAAGATGCAAACTCTAATAACCCCCAGAAAAAACCCGAAGATCATCGAAAATGTTGGTACTAATACTTGTTGAGCTTTGGGTAGAGGTACAAAAGCCACAAATAATAATGCTAGCTTGAGCATTAAAAGAATCATTGGGACTCCCGCACAAGGATAATCCACGATTGCCTTAAATACGCCCAATTCGGGCAAAGATATCATTACCTGATTTCCTTGGGTTGCAACATTAAACCCCAAATAGTACAGTAAGTAGGTGGCAAATTTAGCATTAAGAATCGTAATGTGAACTAGACTATCGATAAAATTGCCGATCGCTCCTGTCGGAAAAAACAGCACCCCCGCAAAGAATAATTCCTGAATATACTGACCAAACCCTCTAAATCCAGAAGCAATTAAAGCTAAAGCGATCGCCATACTCAGAGGTAAAATAAATAGCAGAGTAGACTCAAACCAAAAAAGCGTCAGGGTTTTAGACAGAATTAACCCCAACAACAGCAAGCCAATAAAGCTAGAAACAGGATCGCTATTGTATTCAAGATCATGTCTTCTGCGCCACAGCAGCCAGATAATTGCACCCGCAAACAAACTATCAGTAGTAAGTTGATCGATGTTTTCGGTGGCTTGCCAAACCAAGTGGAGATATAAAACAGCAACCCCAATCAAACTAGAAAATAGCCACAGGCGATCGTTAGCAACAAAATTTTTTCTGTACATTAGTACTTTTTTGCTTAAAGATTAGACAGATTAAATCGGCTCTAAAACATAGAAAGTTATGCCCTGATTGCCTTCAGCCTGAAAATGAGGTTGAGTTGCTTCAAGAATGTTAAATTCATTACTATCAGCAGTAAATAAGTGAGAGTTGGATTGAGTATTTAGCATCCGATATAGCGGGACTGTATCTATGTTTTGTGGTTGAGACTTAAAGGCATAATAGGCTATATTTTCAAAATTGTAATTACTTAAATTATCAATAATATAATCTTTTTCAACCTCATCCATAGTGTATAGATGCGCCCCTGTCTCTCGGTTAAAAAAGCGATAAACTGGCAGTGCCTTGTCAATTTTTTCTCCAGTCAAAGCATCTATATCTCTACCTAAAACTTCATAACCTACATTTTCATAGTTATACTTTATTTCTCCTGCTTCACTGCGCAAAATAACGTTTTCTCGTTCATTTTTATTAGCAGTGTAAAAATGAAATCCCTTCTCATATTGAAAAAAACGATATACAGGTTTGCGATCGTAAGCAAAGATGTCGTAGCCAATATCAGCTAAAATTGCCAAATCCAAGTCGGTAGGTAAATTTCTTTCGCCAAAGGTAAAAGATTTATCTAATAAAGCATCGCTATCTGGATCGACGGTAAAACCATCTCGAATATGATTTTCATCATTATCTAAAGGTATTGGATGACCACCATTTAACTTAATACTTTGAGTACCGATAAAATGCTGATTCTGGACTTGGTTTAAAAATTGATTGGAAATTCCAATGCCTAAGACATGACCAATTTCATGAAGACTTAAACTAAGAAAATCTTGTTTGTTAAAAGGGATATCATCGTCTGTTTCTGGAGTGGGATCGAAAAAGAAACTATCTGCTACTGAAGCATTAAACTCAATCGTACCTAGCCATGGTTCAAAATCTTCGCCAATAATCCGCTGTTCGCGATCGCTGCCAACAACATAAGTAGCATAAAATGCTCCTTCTCCTAAAGTGGGTTGATCGGAATTTAATTCTACAGAAGAAATAAAGATCAACAGATCATCAATTGGCTTATTCAAGACAACATTTCGTTCAATATTGTTGATTGAAAACCTTAAATTTTCTCCAGCTGGAATTGGTGTAAATTCATCTCTAATATAAGAACTCCATATTTTCCCTGCCTGTTCCAAAATAGCTTTTCGCTCTGGTGTGAAAAAATTTTGTTCATCAAAACGATAATCAAACTTAATATCAAAACTCATTATCTATTTCTATTTATTTAAATTTTAAATAAGTCAATAAAAAGGCTATTGAATATAAAAATTATAATTTTCTACAACTAATATCCTTTTTGTTAATTACAATGCCTCTGTATTTTTAACTAACATTAATGATTATTCGTATTTTTAACTACGTTAAATTCATTAGATGAATCAGTAATAGTAACTATCTTTATCCAAAGATATTGAGCTTTGAGAAATTATGAGATATAACAGCAAAAGTGTGATCCAAAAACTTGCAAATATCAATTGGATAAAATAACAAACAAAACAATATTTATTATTCATTAGCTGAATATTGTTTCGTTTATTTTAAACCAAGGCTCTAGATATTTGTGTGACTAAATTATTGATTAATTGTAAGTGTGTTTATATCTATTGCTATGAATTTATGCGTATATTAACTTTGGCTGGCTCTACCGTACTTTTTTTACCACTTTTAAGTTTAAATGCTGGGGCAAATCCAGCCGTTCAATCCCAACAACCTGCCGATTTTTCTAAAAGTCAAATCGATGCAACATCCGATAGTGATATAACTCTAACTGCCGATAATTCTGGGAGTGACTTGTGGAGCGATTCTGAAAGCGATGAACTAGAAAATGCACAATTCAAGCTGCAAGACATTCAGCAACGTAATTTTACCCCTAGCCGTGGTGCGCCTGGCTTAACTATTGCCAATCCTTATGGCTTTGGTGTCGATCGCGGTTTTTATAGTGGTCTTAGCTATCAGGTTGATACTCGTGGCGGAGATGAGGGAACAAATGATGGCGATGCCACCATGGTATTTGGCTTAGGTCTTGGAGATGCTCAGAAGCTGGTTGGTGCAGAACTTAGCTATACTTTGGCGAGTTTTGGTAATAACCGTGAATTTGGTTCAGGTGGTTTTAACTTAAAGCTACATCGTAGAATTGCTGAAGGCTGGGGAGTTTCGGCTGGCTGGAATAGCTTCTTGTCTACTGGTGATACTAATGATCTCGAAGATTCCTTATATCTTTCCACTACTAAAATTTTTAAGATGAGAGAAGACATCAACTCTCCCTTCAGTCGTGTAGGGGCAACTATCGGGATTGGTAACGGACAATTTCGTAGTGTTGACGATATTACCGACGATAATGGCAACGTTAATGTCTTTGGTAGTTTGGCTTTTCGGGTAGCCCGCCCAGTTAGTTTTGTGACCGAATGGACAGGACAGGATCTAGGTATGGGCTTGTCAGTATCTCCTTTGCGTACTGTTCCCCTAAGTATTCATCTTGGTGCTAGAGACATTGTTGGCGCAGGAGATGGGGCGCGTTTTGTCTTCGGACTCGGCGCAGGATTCTAATCGCAAAAAAGTATATAAGGATGATTAATCAATGCACAAGCAATTATTTTGGCTAGGTTCTCTAGTCACGGCAGGAATATTGACGGTAACTGTATCTGCTACCGCTCAAACTAATCAATCGGATACTTCGGGCAGTCAGAATTACAGTGCGCCTACGACCAGTGTGAATACTGGTAATCGTGGTAGTGGCAGTGGATCTCCCTCTACTCTTCAATATAATTCGACCACAGGAATGGTATCTGGTGGTGGATTAAGTAGTCCAATTTTTTTGGGTTTTGGAAATAGTTTTGGTGGTGCTTCAGGTACTGGTTCAGGTACTGGCTCTGACAATCAAATCACTGAAGTAACTCTAAATGAAGTTGCCGAAGCACTGCAAAAAAATCTTCAACAATCTTTAGACAATGTAGCAGCAGTAGAAAATGAAGCCAAGTTAGCCGATTCTGGTCCTAGACGCATTACCAGAAGAAGTAGTGAAGCTGAAGCGAGGGAGTGTGTTGATCCAGTCTATGAAGCTCGCCAAATGGCAGAACGACAGCTACAAGAAACGAAAAAATTTATCCAACAGATCAATCAGATTGAACCAGAACAAAATCTTTGGTAATTAAAAGAAATATTATGAAGCGATCGCCATTATCAGCAAAATTCTGCCCCAAACTTGATAAAATGCTTAAACTCAACTGGACTTGTTTTAGTTTTTTTGTTGGCACTCTCGGGTTGCTCAATGCTATGAGTCTTTCGGCATCGGCAGACGTTGTGGGAAATGAAGGCATTCGATTTAACGAAGATACGATTGTTGAATTTGAATTTATTGAATCTCACGGTGCGTACCAGTCTACCTTTGGCATTATCGATCTAGATTCTTGTCAGACCAATAGTTCAGGAACAATCATGTTTAAGTCTTGTATTAAAACTCCATTGCTATCTGAGGTTAAGGCTTCCGATAGTTTTGATACTGTTTATCGTCGTTCTACCTACAAGACGAATCTACAAACTGGACGTGATAATGATTTTGTTGGTACTCCAGGAAATACCGTACCTGAATTTAAACAAGAATTTTTGTTCAAAGCCAACAAAAAATATGCCTTTTATTTAGAATCTAAATTCGACGGTAAACCTGTTGGTACTGTCTACAGCAAAGATCTACATAATTCTAGTGGTAATCGACAGGCTCTATTTACCAAAGAAGGCTTGTTATCCACCGAAGATATAGCTAAACGTCGTAACGTTCCTCCTGATGAGACTAACCAGTTTGATAGTCTAATTAATGGAGGTTTATTGATTAACTTCGATGATACTGGTTCTGCCTTAGTCAGATCTGATCTAGAAGATGCTGACTTTGATGATTTCGTTGTTGGTATGGGTGGCGGAATTATTTGTAATTATCCTCAGACTAATGAAAATGAAATCGAACCACCAAAATAAACTTGATTGTTGTTGGGGTTTTTACCTTAATTGACAGCTGTTGCACAAGCAAGCTTGCTCTTTTCAGCTATTTTTAGCAGCATCATCCCTCCTGTTAACTCTCTAATCTACTGGAGGGTTTTATGCTTTTAATCGATAGTTTTGAACCAGCAAGATAGCGATTATAGATAACCGTAATTGCCAGATTAGTCTAAACCAGGTTTAGCCATCGAAAAAGGTTTGTGCTTATTCAACTGACGTAGCCAAAAGCCACCAATAACAGCGATCGCCAAAGAAATCAATCCCGTTAGAGATTGCAGCAGCAAAAACCCGCCGATGGCAAACATTGAACCAAAAAGTAATAGGGTAGCAGCAACTACTTTCAGCAGATCTTGAGTCAAATCTTGTGCTGGGGGAATTCCTGTTCTGTTTCGTTGTCGTTTCCAGCCAATTCCTCCTGGTTGCACCCGTCGGTAAAACTCATCTAAAGTAGCATCAGATTCTGGAGGGGTCAGATACATTACCGTAATCCACAACAAAGCAGTAGTACCAGAAATAAACAGCAATTGATAGCCAAAATCATTAAGTATCTGCTCAAATCCTGGATAAACACTGATAATTTGCTCAGGATAGATACTGGTAAGCAGACCAATCAAAAATCCACCCACCATTGCGGCTAACTCCGCAGCAGCATTAATCCGCCACCAAAACCAGCGTAAGATTAAGACTAAACCAGGCCCTGTGCCGATCGCAATTACCAAACGAAATACAGTAGTAATATCAGTAGAATTCAAAGCAGCGATCGCGCCAAATACCGTTACCAAGACGGATGAAATTCTCCCGATCATCACTAATTCAACCTGACTAGCATTAGGCTTCATAAAACGCCGATAAATATCGTTAGTTAAATAAGATGCCCCCCAGTTAATTGAAGTGGAAACCGTACTCATAAAGGCAGCAATTAAAGATGTTACCACTAACCCCAACATGACAGGGGGTAAAAAGTCCAGCATCAATTTAGGATAGCCAAGCTCTTTATCTTCTAAATCGGGATAAACTACCATGGCTACCAAAGCAACGATAATCCATGGCCAGGTGCGAATGCCATAATGCAGAATATTAAAAAACCAGGCAGATTTTTCGGCTTCGGCTTCATCTCTAGCCGCTATTAAACGCTGAATAAATTCTCCTCCGCCATCACTACGACGAAAAGACCACCACTGGATAAATAAATATGTCGAAAAGGTAGTGGCGGTAATTCCCGCAGCATCACTCCAGCCGAAGCTACCATGACTAAACTGGAAGGGAAAAAACGATAAAACATCTAAATCAGTTGTCTGCTGTACTTGGGGAATCAGTTGATGAATTCCTCCCACATGATTAACTGCAACGATCGCCACAACGATCGCGCCTAATAAAGCTAAGAAAAATTGAAAAAAATCGGTAGCAACAACGCCCCATAGTCCAGAAAACCCAGAATATAGGAGAACAATGGCGCTGATACCAACCACACTCCATATTTTGAGGTTTTCTTGTGGATTAACTCCCAAACTCTGCCATAATTCCAAAGCATCCACCACTTTAACCATCGCTAGCATGGCATAACCAATCCCAATACAGTTAATCGGCACAGCAAACAAAAAAGCCTTTGTACCGCGTAAGATTGCAGCATTTCGACCGCCATAGCGAATTTCGGTTAGTTCAGCATCGGTAACAATCTCCGAACGTCGCCACATTCGAGAGAAAATGTAGATCAAAATTACATGAGAAATTCCAAAACTCCACCATTCCCAGTTCCCCGCAATTCCTCGACTTGCCACTACTCCACATATATATAGTGGCGTATCGATGGAAAAGGTTGTCGCTGCCATACTTGTCCCTGCTAACCACCACCGAAGCGATCGCCCTGAGACAAAAAAGTCCTCTAAACTACGAGAAGCCCTACGAGAGAGCAATATTCCTAAGCCAGTGGTAAGCACAAAGTATACAAAGACAATTAGCCAATCTATCGATGTCATGGGTATGGATCTGCCTGTTTAAAGTGCCTCATTATAATAGCTATTAACTCCAAGCTGTCAGTTTGAGCTAAATGGTATTGTGTAATCTTTACTGCTATATTAAGAAGCCGTTGTCTATTTTTGGAACAGTGGACAAGAATCAACCAAAGTTTATCGATCTTTTTGCTGGAATTGGCGGATTTAGATTGGCTTTTGAACAAGCGGGATATAAATGCGTATATTCTTGTGAAATAGATTCTGCTTGCCAAGATGTTTATCTTAATAATTTCGGAGAAAGACCGAAAGATGATATTACACAAATAAATATTAAAGAAATACCAGATTTTGATGTTTTAACCGCTGGTTTTCCTTGTCAGCCTTTTAGCATCTGTGGAAAGAGACAAGGATTTGAAGATACCAGAGGCACTTTATTTTTTCACATCTGCGAAATCATAGCGGTCAAACGACCTAGTGTTGTACTTTTAGAAAATGTTAAATATTTGGTTCATCATGATAATGGTAGAACATTGGATACAATTATTTATTCTTTAGAATATTTAGGATATTTAGTCGATTATAAAATCTTAAATTCTAAGGATTTTGGTCTTCCACAAAATAGAGAAAGAATTATAATTTTTGCAACTAAAAATAAAAAATTTAATTTTGAAGAAATTGACACTAGTAATTCTTTAGAAAAATTAGAAAATTATTTATGCCAAAATGGACATTTCGAGTATTTAGAAGACCAAGAATATACTTTAATAGACAAGCCCAAACAACAAGCATCTGGGTTAATTTTCGTTGGATATAGAAATAATAAAACTACTTGGAGAAAAGGAGTAAGACCAAATACCCAACATCTTTCGAGAGTACATCATCAACCCAATCGTATTTATTCGGTAGAAGGAGTTCATCCTACTATTCCATCTCAAGAAACTTCGGGGAGATTCTTTATTTATATTGCACGAGAAAAGAAGGTACGTAAATTGACCATAAAAGAATGTTATAGGATTATGGGTTTCCCCGATACATTTCAAGTACATAATTCGATAGCAGAATGTTATAAGCAAATAGGCAATTCTGTTCCTGTTCCTTTAATTTATCAGTTAGCAATACAAATTAAAAATCAAGATTTGCTGTTTAAGAAAGACAAAACGCATTGTGAATATACTAATTTTTATCAGCCACAAGCAATACAGCTAAAAATTTTAGAAATTACTCAAATGAATCACAAACAAAAGCTACTACAGATATATGATGAATTGTCAAACTTTAAAAATATTAATAATCAATTGCCAGAGAACATATCTAAATACATACAAACCATTGCTGAATATGCTTTTAGGAATCAAAAAGGCGTGTATACAGTATTAGTAACTTTATTGGTACATAAAATCCTTGAACCAGCTCAAGATATTCGATATCATCAATCCAGTATGGCTGGAGGGTTTTCTGGTAGAACAATAGATACTCAATATATTACGCCTACATTAAAAGAGTTAGGCTTGCCTGCTATGGCAGAAAGCGGTTGGTTATCTCGTTCTTTAGAACAACCGTATCCTTATACCTTAAATTACGGTGGCAAAATCAATAACAAAGCTACTAGAGAAGCTTTTTTAAACATTATTGATTTTATAGAAAATAATCCCGACAAAGCAAAGATAGCTACTAAATTACTTATTTATTATGTTAAACAAGCTACAGTAGTCAATCAAATTTCTATAATTAAATTAGTAAATCCTGAAAAATTAAATATAGTGACAGTAATCAACTGTCTAGATGCACACTTTAATCATAACTATAAAGCTTTTGGAGCTTCTAAACTACCCGTGATAGCTTTTTATGCTATCTATCAAAGACTGGTTCAAGAAGTTGAAAGATATAAAGGCTGCATCTTAAAAGATTTGGGTAGCCATACAGCGTCCGATCACACTTCTAAAACCGCAGGGGATATAGAAATCTTTGATAAAAAGAAAAAGCTTATTGAAGCGATAGAAATTAAATATGGAAAACCAATTGACCTACAAATGATTCTAAATGCAAAGGAGAAAATATTAAAGCATAATCCTAGAAGATACTATATATTTTCCTCTGCCGATATTAAACTAGATGACAAAATAAAAATTCAAGATGAAATTCAATTTATCGCTAGTAATCATGGATGCCAAGTTATCGTCAATGGTATTATTCCCACACTCAAATATTATTTGAGACTAATTATGTCAGTAGAAAAATTCCTTGCAGATTATTCTCAGCTTGTAGAACAGGATAAAGAATTACAGGCTGTTCACAAAATCCAATGGAATAACATATTAAAACGTCTTGAGTAATATTGGGAAATCGATCATTTTTTTTGTGAAAGATAATCTCTACTTTTAAATCTTCTGCTAAGGCTTTAATGCACTATATTTAGCCAATTTTCGACTTCCTGCCAACCTAAGCCTTGACGTACAACTTCTGGTTCATCGCTGGTAAAATCAAGAATCGTTGATACTTTAAAGCCTGGGTCAATTTGATTGTCAACAATTATGTCCACTTGATTTTCTAATGTATCAAACAGATAAGCCTTGTCCACATTCATCGTTGGATATTCACCATCTTCATCAGATAAATGCGCCGAAGTAGAAACCACAGGATTACCCAAGGTTTTTAATAATTCTTGGCATAAGACGTTATCTGGGACTCTAATCCCCGTAGTCTTGCGTTTAGGACTCATAACCAACTTTGGTACTTGTTTGCTGGCGGGAAGTAAAAAGGTATATGGGCCAGGAATCAAGTGTTTCATAATGCGATAGGCGCGATCGCTCACTGTGGCGTATTGAGAAATATTAGACAAAGAAGAACACAGGAAGGTTAGGGGTTTATCGTTAGACATCTGTTTGATTCTTCTCACCTTTTCTATTCCTGATTTAACGCTGAGATCGCAGCCAATAGCGTAAACCGTATCGGTAGGGTAAAGCATCACCGCACCTTTTTTTAAAGCAGCGACAATTTGCTCAATACTGCGTTGTTGGGGGTTATTTGGATGTAATTCGTATAAAATCGCCATAATATTGATTAATTATTAATTAATTGGTTCAGAATAATTTTGGCTGAGAAAGCGATCGACAGCTAAGATCATTCCAAGATTAAGCAAAATTGTATTTTATGGTCAAGATTGGTTACTTAGAATGTCCTACAGGAATTGCTGGAGATATGTGCTTAGGAGCATTGATCGACTGTGGTTTACCCTGGCAATATTTGGTCGACAGTCTCAAGAGTTTGGGTATAGAACAAGAATACCAGTTAAGCACTGAGCAAGTTATTCGCAATGGGCAATCAGCTACTAAAGTTTATGTCAATTTACAGCAACAGCATCAGCACGATCATAATAGCCATCATCACCATTCCTCTGCAAGACACCTGCCAGAGATTCAAAACTTAATCCAATCTGCATTATTATCAGATCGGGTTAAGCATTGGAGTTTAAGTATATTTCAAAACCTGGCGATCGCCGAAGGTGCAGTTCACGGTATTCCTCCCGAAAAAGTTCATTTTCATGAAGTTGGGGCAACCGATGCGATCGTCGATATTGTCGGCACCTGTATCGGTTTAGACTGGCTAGATATCGAGCAGCTATATTGCTCACCGATGCCCACAGGAGGAGGAACGATTCAAGCTGCTCATGGTAAGTTATCTGTTCCTGTCCCTGCGGTAGTAAAGCTATGGGAGACAAGAAAAGTACCAATCTACAGTAATGGTATCAAAAAAGAGCTGGTTACGCCAACGGGGGCAGCGATCGCTACTACTTTAGCAGTTGATTTTGGTGAGCCTCCTGCAATGAAACTAGCTAAGATTGGTTTGGGCGCAGGCTCTAGAGATCTAGAAATTCCCAATATATTGCGCTTGTGGATTGGTGAAGCGGAAGTAAATCAGCCAGAGGTCAGACTAAAGCAAGAAACCATTACAGTCCTAGAAACTCAAATCGACGATCTCAATCCTCAAGCAGTGGCATATACCCTCGACCAGTTATTGACAGCAGGGGCGTTAGACGTATTTACTCAAAGCATCGGCATGAAGAAATCCCGCTCTGGCATTCTGTTAACTGTTATCTGTGATCCTGAGCTAGCTGAGATCTGCAAAACTATTATTTTCGCTGAAACGACGACTTTAGGAATTCGCGAACGTAATCAACACAGAAGTATTCTGAATCGAGAAACCAAGCCTGTGGCAACTAAATATGGTGCAGTAAGAATTAAAATTGCTAGCTGGGGAGAAGGAACAAATCGGCAAATACTTAATGTACAGCCAGAATATGAAGACTGTGCAACTCTAGCTCGTCAACATCATCTTCCCTGGAGAAAAATCTCGCAAAGCGCGATCGCAGCTTGGGAGAGTAGTCAATAGTCTTGTTAGCTACATAATTTAGTAGCTTAAAGTTGGGTGCAGTTATTTTGCAGTTTACTATTTGGATTGGGCTAGGCGGACTCGAACCTTTGTTTAACATTCTGTCAACGCAATAGCGTTCTCTCAAACACTTACTCACTAACGTTTATAAGCAAAGTGAGTAAAAAGTGAGTAAGGATTACACAGGTGAAATTGGTTACGAAACTTTACTATCCGATTTCAAGAGATATCAGAAACAAACGCCTAGAGGCGTGGGCATGGCTAAGAAGGGGCAGAACATCTACTTGCAGTTTAAAACCCCCAAT
>JAIMKV010000020.1:0-206 GCA_020692205.1 Myxosarcina sp. GA_180221_E-2-1-MAG-40_15 | reverse complement strand
TATGGTAGAAGCTCTCAAAAAGTCTAAGCAGGTAGCAGAAGCGTTAAAAACCTTAAACTCTGAAGTTGAGTTTTGGCAGTGGTACGACAAAGAGATTAAACAAGAAAGTCAGCTAAAAAATGACAGATTAACTTTTGAGGAAGCGATTAAGAAGGTAGAAGATGATTTTTGGAGTAAACCTAGCAGGACTAAGAGGAAGAGAGATA
>JAIMKV010000019.1:24244-64877 GCA_020692205.1 Myxosarcina sp. GA_180221_E-2-1-MAG-40_15 | reverse complement strand
ATCTGGCGAAATATTTTAGATTGATGAGTAACCATGACTAGCTATAACAAGGCATCTGTTAGGTTTATTATCTTGACACTGGCAAAGAATATTGCGGTAATTTGACGAACAATTAACAATGAGCTAATTACAGTAAGAAGGTAGTATTGAAAGTATAAAAGTTTATCTGTCCCAAGTTTGCAGATAGCTCATCGCTAATTCTGCCGGAGTATCGTTTTTGAGGGTAATCTTTTGATTGAATGTTGGATAAAGATTTTCCAGGATCGATATATCTTCAAAGATTAAGCGATCGCGAAATAGATTTGCCATTTGAGGCAGCTTAATCAATTTTTGCCACCAGGTAAAGTTTAAATCTGTGTAACTATCTAAGCACAATCTAACTCTATCGGAAGATTCAGGATATAAAGTAACGATGCCCACAATCAGCTTTTCTCTGTACTCTAAGGTGACAACTGCCAAACTAGGTAAAAAGGTATTGAAACTCTGAACAAATTCCTTTTCTACCAGTAAGTTCATTTTGTTATTTTTGACGGCGCGATCGCTTCTTTTATGCAGAATTAGTTGCCAAGAGAGTTGATGTTCATTTTGAGTCAAGTTATCAATTTTTATCTCTTTGGAGAGCATGGTATCTCGATGCGTACCTGCAAAATGTTCGCCGTCGTGGATATTCCAAATTGCTTGAGCAATATTACAATTAACTGATTGTGACCTAGAGTAAATATGGTTAAGTCCTTCTAGTTTTAGTTTTAGTTATTCTCTTGTCTAATTGTTCTACTTGGGCATCTAGAGCTTTAATTTCACCTTTAACTTCAGCAAAACCTACTTTTACCTCAGTTTTTAACCCTGTAACTTCTTCTGTGAGTTTAGTTTTTAACCCTGTAACCTCTCCTGAAAGTTTGTCGAGCTTTTGATTAATTTGCCCTAAGATTTCAGCTAAATCAGTTTCAATAATCGGATTAGTCATTCAATATCACTTTACTAATAATAATCTGCTGATATATTTAAGTGTAATTGTTTTTTGGATAGCCAGAGCGATCGCTATACTTAACTATGTCTTACGATAATTTTTGGGTGTAACACCCACTAAGCGCTTAAAATAACGATGAAAATGGCTTTGATCGACAAAACCTACCTGAGTTGCTATTTCAGCAAGAGATAATTTACCCTGTCGCATTAAGTTTTTAGCTCGTTCGATACGACAACGAATCACATATTGATGAGGAGTAATGCCCGTGCTTTGTTTAAATAGCTGAGAAAAATAATGAGGACTCATTCGCACTAGATTAGATAACTCTTTTAAACTCAAGTCGCGATCGAGATAAGCATCGATATAGTCAATTACCTGCTGTAATTTGTATTGTGGTAATTGTCCTGCTACACATTCCCGTAAATTGAGGCGAGTAGTTGTGTAATGCTCTAATAAATGTAGAATGAGGGTGTTAACTAAAGTCTCGGCGTAAAGACGACTACTAGTACCATGTCGAGTTAAAGCTTTTAAGTGCTACTCCAAGCTGATAGACCAGGGAGTCAGAAGTTGCAAACTGAGGTAAAAGTTCAATGCTATCAGGATCGACTACTTCGTAAATGGTTTGAGCAAAAATCGTCGGATCAACAGCAATAGTTAACGCTCCACTTCCTTTATTCCATTCCGCCTGCTGGCTAGTGTTTGCTGGAACAATAACGCAACTTCCTTGCACGACTTGTTCTTCTTTTAAATGTCCATTGATCTGTCTTTTCGTTATTGCTGGAGATGGCACATCGGTAAAAATGCCAACGGCATGTTGTTTCGATATAACCTTCGGCATTCCTCCAACAGGATACCAATCGTAAGCAATACCTAGATTGTCCCAACCGACTGAAGTACTAGAAACAATTGGCGATCGCTGATAAATACGTTTGTAGGCTTCTTCTCTTTCTTTGACAAAATTAACCTTAAGACATTCGGGTGATTCCTGCATATTTGCTTTAAGTAATAAAGTTCAGAAAATCTGCTTCAATTGTCAAAGGACTTTCCTTAAATCCTCGATTAACAAAACCTACCAAATCTTTAGCAGCTAGATTCGGCAAAAATATGCTCTGTGCAATCTCAACATATCCTTGTTCTGCTAACTGATAAAAAGTTATCTGATGATCTTGCCAGAACCAAACTTCTGCAACTCTTAGAGCATGATATTTCTTTAGATCATCAACACTACCGCTAGAAAATATTACTTCAATCGCTAAATCTGGAATACTTTTTTTAGAGTTAAAAGAAAAACTAACATCTGGCTCTTTTCCCGCCAAAGGCTTGTTAGTCAATCTAGTCGAACGCATAGGATAGTAAGGTAAGTTAATTTTTTTACAATAGGCAACAATTAAATAGTTGATTACCTCGGCTATGACTTCATGATTTTGACTGGGAGACACTAAAGTAATCACCCCATTAAAATATGAAACTCGATAACCTGGATATTCTAGATCATCAAACTTTTCATAATCAGCCCAGCTCATTCCTGCTAAACTCAAGGTTTGGTCTTCTTGACTAAGACGATTTAGGTCAAACGGTAGTTTAGCATTGATCAACATAGCTTCATATCTTGACAATTCAATTAAACAGTAATGTCTACTTTTTAGATCCCAAAGCTTCTCTTAGAATAATCATGAATTAATCATAAGCTTGATTTAAAACAAAGATCAATTCTCAGTATATTGTCAAAGCTATGGGATTATTAAACGAGACATTAAGTTACAAGCTAATCCCAACGAGTGGAAGCTAAGAGCTAATAACCAATAGCTTTTGTAGACACATCTTTATAATCTTTATATCAGTAAATCTAAGCCCCGCATGAGTGAAGTTACCCTAGCCAATGGAAATGGAGTTTCTCAAGAAGAAATTGTTGCTGCTTTAGAAATTCCCGCAGATTTTAATTTCGATTTGCCCGATCCTGAAGATGAAGCTATCCAAGAATCGGATTTTCAGTCTCAATTGGATACAATTTGGAAGATATGCGATCGCTTTGATCTTCAGACAGATATTTGGCGTGGGCGGGTATTACGCTCGGTGAGAGACAGAGAAAAGAAAGGCGGAGAAGGTAGAGGGGCAGGATTTCTTAACTGGTTGAAAGATCGCGAGATTACTAAATCTCAGGCTTATGCTTTAATTCAGCTAGCCAACAGTGCTGATACGCTATTGGCAGATGGGGTTTTAGATCCTGAAAGTATTAACAATTTTAGTAAACGAGCATTTGTCGAAACCGCCAAATCTGCCCCAGAAATTCAACAGCTAGTTAGTGAAGCGGCTCAAAAAGGCGATCGCATTACCCGCCGTGAAGTTAAGCAGCTTTCGGATGAATGGACAGCAATGAGTTCGGAATTACTCCCTGACGAGGTTAAGGAAAAGGCAGCGGAAGGCTCGTTACCTGCCCGTCATCTTGCCCCTTTAGTGCGGGAAATGGAAAAGTTACCCGACTCTCATTTGAGCGAGATTAAAAAAGAAATTGCCGAAAGCCCAGATATTGATACGGTCAAAATGATGACCACTGAAGCAAAAAATTTGGCAAAATATCTTGATGCTGCCGCCCAGGTACAATCCCTGCGTAATAAAGCGGTAGATCTGGAATTAGCCTTAGAAGAAGCGTTGAGATTAGACTGTATCAACACTGCTGCGGATTTGGTTAAGCAAGCTACAACTTTAGAGCAAACTGTAGGCAAACTCTATACTACCTGGAAACGAATGAGTAACGCTGCCGATCGCCTGTATGTAGAAACGGGGGCATCTAATCCTCATTTGCGATCGCTTTTAACTTGTTTGGAATCTCTGACTGGTGAGATTATTGAAGTACCGTTAGATGAAGCAGGAGAGCAAATTGTGCGCTTGAAAATCTTGACTGAAGATAATAATCCTGGTAACAATTAATCTCTAGCCGATAATATTAAAGAAATTAGCCAAAAATTAGATTAAGATATGTCATTGTTCTATTGACGTACTGATGTCTCTCAATCAAGATTTGGTGGAAATATCCGTAATCATCCCTCTCTACAACGAGTCTGAAAGCATTGAATACTTATTTGCCAGATTAACTCCAGTTTTAGATCTGCTTAATACTAACTATGAAATAATCTGTATTAATGACGGTAGCCAAGACGATACTCTCAAGAGGCTAATTGAAATTAATTTAAAAGATTCAAGAGTCAAGATAGTTAATCTTTCGCGTAACTTTGGTAAAGAAATCGCCTTAACTGCGGGGATTGATTACGCTAGTGGGGCTGCGGTAATTCCTATTGATGCCGATCTCCAAGATCCTCCCGAATTGATTGTCAACCTAATCGACAAATGGCGCGAAGGTTATGATGTAGTTTATGCTACCAGGCGATCTCGCCAGGGGGAAACTTGGTTAAGAAGAAGATCTGCCCAAGCTTTTTATCAGACTATCGGTAAAATGAGTCATGTGCCGATACCTGCTAATACAGGAGACTTTCGGCTACTAGATCGTCGAGTGGTAGAGGCGATTAAAAAATTACCTGAGAGAACCAGATTTATGAAAGGCTTATTTGCCTGGGTAGGATATAAGCAGACTTCAGTTTTATTTGATCGTGAACCACGCTATTGTGGTCAAACTACCTGGAGTTATTGGAAACTGTGGAATTTTGCTTTAGATGGTATTATCTCCTTTAGTTTTTTACCACTTAAAGTTTGGAGTTATATTGGCGTAACTATCTCGTTTATTTCTTTGCTATATGCTTTGATGCTGGTAATTCGCACGCTTATTTTTGGGGTTGATGTTCCTGGCTATGCATCTTTGATGGTAGCAATTTTGTTTTTAGGCGGAATACAATTAATCACTTTAGGAGTGTTGGGGGAGTATTTAGGTCGTGTTTACGAAGAAGTAAAAGGTAGGCCTTTGTATTTTGTACGAGAAAAATATGGCTTTAAAAGTCAAGAGTCGCAAAATGCTCAAGGTTAACCATAGCATCATTCTTTTAACTCTATTGTGTATTATTGCCACGGGAATAGGTGTGGTAATTGTCGGTGGTATAGATCGCCAGCAGCTACAGATCTGGCTGGAGACAATTGGAGTTTTGGCACCAGTTATTTATATCGTTCTTTATACAGTAGGTACTCTGCTAATTCTGCCTTCTACTCCTTTAAACTTAACCGGAGGGGCAATTTTTGGTGTTTGGTGGGGGACATTATGGACAACTATAGCTGCATTAGTAGCGGCGATCGCCGCTTTTGCTTTTACTCGTACTTTTGGTAGAGAGTTAGTCACTCACAAACTGGCGGGGCGTTGGGAGGCGGTTGATGCTGAAATACGCCAAGGTGGTTTGTTTTATCTGTTTGCGATTCGCTTATTGCCAATTATTCCCTACGGTATCGTCAACTTCGCAGCAGGTATGACTTCAATTAAATTTAAAGACTATTTGATTGGGACTATATTAGGTACTTTACCAGGAGTTCTACCTTTCGTTATGCTAGGTGCAGGTATTAACGAACTATCTCAAGGTAACATAGTACCTCTGATGTGTGCTTTTGCCTTAACTGGAATATTAGTTGGTGGTGCAACCTGGTATCGTCGCCGTCGTCAAAGTCCGAAAGAAGTTTTTGAGAGAGATGGCAATGAAGCTTCACCGCCGCCAGGCGATCGCCAATAAAATCGGTTTCTTACTTGTCACCAATGGCTAATAGCTACGAACTAGTAAACTCGAACGAAGCCAATTTACACTAAGCGTACGAAAATATAAAAATCAACAGCCTTGAACGCTTAAAAAAACTCATGATGCTTGACCGATTTTTGGCTCAATACCAGCAAGCAGACGCTGAATATTAGTTTTGTGGCGTAAAATCACATACACCCCAGCGATCGCTGCAAAGATCGAATAAGGTAAAGGTTGATTAAGAGCCAACATCAGAATATTAACTGCGATTGCACCAGCGATTGAACTAAGAGAAACGATCCGTGAAATACTCAAAATAATGCCAAAGCTAGCCACAGTTCCCAAGGCGACTAGAGGATTCATCACGATTAAAATACCTAAAGTAGTGGCGACAGATTTACCCCCAGTAAAGTTAAGCCAAATCGACTTACTATGACCAATAATGGCGCTTAAAGCTGCTCCTGTAATTAACCAAAAATGCCAATTTTCAGGTAAAAAATCGGTAGGCGCAAGATCATAAACTAGATTAATCAAAATTATTGCTAACCAACCCTTAAACAGATCAATCGCCAGTACTGCGATCGCCGCCGACTTACCTACTGTACGTAAAACATTAGTTGCTCCAGTTGAACCAGAACCATGTTCTCGAATATCAATTCCTTTTAAATAATGTCCAGCTAAATATCCAGTAGGAATCGAACCCAATAGATAAGATAACAAAATCAATAGCGTGCAAATAGCTAAATTTATCGCCATATTTTTGGTTAAGTTGTATATATAGAACTAGTTTAACGGCTTGGCGCACTAAAAAAATACCTGCGATCGCCAAAACCTAGATTAACTTTGACTAATACAAATAATTAGCCGAAGTTGATTTATTAGTGGAAGCAAAAGCTAGCCAAAGGGGAAACTTTAGCAGAGACAAATTCAGCAGTTCCTCTGTCTCATCGATGATTATCATCGGTAATAATTTATCGGCAAGCAGACGTTCGGCACGCTGTACCAAAACCTCAGGGGAATCAAACAGAACTACGCCTCGGTTAGCACCAAAATTGCTGCGGGATATTCCCAGACAGTCTTGTAATCCTCGCCGCCATTCTCCTAGATTTTCTGGGGTATCTGTCAGAACTAAAACCCGACAGCGATCGCCATACAAGCTATGTAAAATAGAAATTGCCGCCGAAGCAACTAAAATATTCTGTAGTCGACTACCCATGCTATCTACAGCACCTCTACCTCCTTGAACAAAAAACCAATCCTGAACTTTTTTAGCTTGATTTGCTTCAAAGGTGCGTCTTAACTGCCAAGGAGAACCATAATAGTCGGGACTATTCCGATATTTGTCCAAAAGCTGCTGAATACGCCTACTTTGATCGGCAAAAGCAGATTCAGAAAACTGTGATTGAGGAGCTTGAGCAGAAGAGTTTCTCGATCTATCCCTTTCCCGCTCATTCTCTCTTCTGCCACCTCTTTCTCTTTGATCTCGACGAGTATCTCTATCTCTGCTTCTAACTCTTTCTCTAGTAGATCCAGGAGCCTCTACGCGAGCTAACTCCAATTTTTCCACAGTACTAGCCAAATCCTGTAGACTACCAACCAGATAGTTTTTAAAGCCTTGAACTCGGACAGCTAACTCTTGAGATGAGCCAGCGAAATTACTGCGCATTTCCTGATTGATTCTTTCTCTACGGCGTTCGAGCTTTTCGATTTCAATTTGCAGAGCCATTTTACGCTCTTTTAATTCCTTAGTTCCCTCTTCAACCATCCGCCCCATATTTTCCTGGACTTCTCTTACCTGCTGCAACAGTATTTGTTCCTTCTGCGCTTTTAATGATTTAATTTCTTGATGTAAATTTGCTTTGCGCTGTTCTAGCTGTTCAATTTCATCGGTTGCTTTAGCTTGGTTTTGAGATTGAACAAGATCAGTAGTGATTGAGTCTGGTTCTGATTCATCTAACCAACTATCGACAAAAAGTTCTGGTTCAGCTGAAGACTCTTGGGGCTGAATTTCTCTATCTATCGCGTTTTCATTCTGTTGAGAAGTTATCTCAGAAGTTGGAGCTGATAAATTTAATTCAGCTGATTCTGTTTTGGTTGAAACTTCGATAACATCATCATCCGACCAAATGTCGATAATCGCATCTGATCCACTTTCAGTCTGTAATTTTTCTTCTGATTGCAGTTCGTCTGATGATTCGACAGGTTCAAAATTAGTATGGTCTGACTCAGGAGTAGGGGGATTTTCAGAATTCATAAGAATGCTAAGAGTAAGTAATCTAGTTTAGCCAAAAAGCGTGAGCAATCTGGGTTGTTAACGACGAGGATAATGCTGATGCAGGCAATCCGCCAGAGTTTTAGAATCAAAAATAATTGGGAGGAAATGAATGCTCTTAACTTCTTTGAAATAAAACAGAATCGGCACAGGCGACCAAAAAATTTCCCAATTTAACCATTCACTATAGGGAAAACTGCGGATTACCTTGCCAGAACGAAGCACATTAAGAGCCTGATCGGTAAACTGTAATCTAATTAAAATAGTCTGAATGGTTAAAAATAGACCGAGAATAGCGATCGCTATCGATAGCCATAACGAAACCAAAGACAATGCTACGGCTCCTAAAATTAGCACTACGGGAATTCTAAAGTTGGGTGAAAGTTCAACTACTTTGGTTGATTCAGCTTCAATATTGGTGGTCATTTGCAGATCTCGATTTAATTGACACAGAAAAAGCTTGTTTCTTATTTTGCCATGATCCTGATGAGAACTTAGAAGTGGCATTTCCTGCTTGGGTTATGTCTTTTATTTTACAACGACCCAAATTGTTCCTTCACGAAGTCAGAGGAAGCCCTGTCGTTTTACGGCAGGGTCTCTCTGACCGCGGAAGGCGGTGAACGGTACTCCGCCTTTTCAAGGCGGAGTACCGTTCACTGAATCAAAGCTGATTGCAGTTTAATTCAAAAACTGACGACCTAAACCTTGGAACATAATCCAGGAGAGAAAAAAGTTAGTAATAAAAATCGCAATCAAAGCCATAACTACGGCAGTAGTGGTAGACTCGCCCACCCCTTTTGCGCCTCCAGTGGTAGTCAACCCCCAGTTGCAACCGATAATAGCAATAATTCCCCCAAAAATGACTGCTTTAATTAAAGCACTGACTAGATCCCAGATTTGTAAGAAGGTTTTGATAGAATCGATGAAAGTGGTTTGGGAAATATTATAAACAAGGTTAGCGACAAAAACTCCACCCATAAGACCCATAACCAAAGAAATCATCGTTAAAATTGGCAGCATTGCACAGCAGGCAATTAGACGAGGAATAACCAGATAGTCTATCGGATCACTTTTCAAGACATAAAGAGCATCAATTTGTTCAGTAACTTTCATCGTGCCTATTTCCGCAGCAAAAGCCGAACCTACCCTGGCAGCCAGAACTACCGCAGTTAATACAGGAGCTAATTCGCGACTCAAAGCTAGAGCTAATACTCCACCAATAGCTTGCACCGCGCCAAAATTGAGAAATTCGCGGGCAACCTGAATCGTGAACACCATGCCGACAAAAGTAGCTGTCACCAGAGCGATAATTAAAGAGTCTGGACCGACAATTGCCATTTGTTCTCTGGTATTACGCTGATGTATCTTACCTTGCAGCAAGTGAATTACCGCTTGTCCTGCCAGAAAAAAGGCGGCTAATAAACGTTCTAGCCAGATTTGAATTGCATTACTTGAGGTCTTACTGCTCATTAACTGATTTTGCGACTGAATATTGCGCCATTAGACAAAGGTCAGAATACTTAAAATAGTACTTTCCCGTATTTTCCCCTATTGCCTAGAATTCAATTCCTGGTTGTGCTTTGACTCCTTGCTCGCGGAATGGATGTTTAATTAAAGACATTTCAGTAACCAGATCGGCGAGCGCAATTAGTTGCTCGGGCGCACCTCTTCCTGTCAGGATAACGTGAGAGTCTGTAGGTTTTTGGGAGAGACCTTGAATCACAGTATCAACGTTCAAATATCCTAGCTTGAGCGCGATATTAACTTCATCCAGCAAAACTAGTCGATATTCGGGATCGAGAATATACTCTAAACTTTTTGTCCAAGCCGCAGTGGCTTTTTCAACATCTCGTTCGCGATCTTGGGTGTCCCAAGTAAATCCTTCCCCCATAGCGTGAAACTCTAACTGACCCTGCCATTTTTCTAACACCGCTTTTTCCGCAGGTTCCCAGGCACCCTTAATAAACTGCACTATTGCCACTTTATAGCCATGACCGAGCGATCGCATAACCATACCCAAGGCTGCGGTAGTTTTCCCCTTGCCGTTACCCGTGTTGACAATAATTAGACCTTTTTCTTGATTTTTTTCAGCCAAACGCTTTGCTTGAACCTCCTGGCGACGCTGCATTTTTTGCTTGTGCTGTTCGTTACTGATTGTTGCTTCACTCATAAATTTGGTTTTGATTCGATGTGAAATGTTGACTAGTAATTTGATCTTTTTAGCTATTTGCCTTGAGATAGTTAGCAAATGATGATTTACTACTGGTAAGGTCTAATCATCGCTTGAGTTCGTGGTTCTTTGACCAAAGGTCTGAGATTAGATTATTGGTACTATTTTAAATAGGCTAAGTTATTCGGCACCAGGGAGATTATCCCCCGAAGTTTGATCAATTACTTTAACTAACTGTAAATCTTTAACAATGTGCTTAATTGCTAAGCCTGAAGCATAATATTTCCTCAAGCTACTTATTTTGTGATCAATCAATCTGATAATTCAGAAGCAACTTTTTGGTATTGCCGTTACTGCAATTTAGTCGGATAAAACTGCTGCCAGCCTGCACCAATGCAGTAGAGGGGCAGAAATTAAGCCAGTATTGGACAGTGCCAAAATATCTGGTTTCAGATAGTTGGCAAATTTCGCTAAATAATGCTGTTTTATCAAAAAATAGAGCAAATTATCAGTATTAGTCACCACCGCTACTAGATATTTAATTTTTAGCCTCTAAAAAGCCCTTGGGGACGTACTAAGAGAATTACTACCATAATTGCTAAAGCAACCCCTAACTTATATTCTGAGCCTAAGAGGGGAACACTTAACTCTTGAGCAAGGCCGATAATAAACGCCCCAGCGATCGCGCCGTAGGGATTACCAATGCCCCCCAAGATTACGGAGGCAAATAGCGGTAGAATTAAAAACCAACCCATGTTAGGACGTACCACGGCAATTAAGCCATACATTCCCCCAGCAAAGGCAGTCAAAGTTCCAGTAATTACCCAGGTCCACAGGACAACACGTTCGACATTTATGCCTGAAACTCTAGCTAAATCTATATTGTCAGCAACGGCCCGCATTGCTTTGCCGATTTTGGTGTGTTGTAAAATTAAATGCAGAGCAATAATAGCTGCGATCGCTAAACCAACTACCACAATCCGATAATAAGCAACTCGGAGATTGCCAAACTGTAAAGCAGGTATGATAGGTAATTGATAAAGTTGGTTACCTCCGCCATAGAGTAGCAAGATGCCGTTACGCAAAAATAACGCTAGTCCAATGGAAATAATAATTAAAGTAGTATCGCTAGCACGGCGATCGCGCATCGGTTGCCAAAGCAGATATTCAGCAATCAACATGGCAATAATTGTTCCCACCGCCCCCAAAATCATTGCTAGCCAGATATTTAACCCACTAATGTTAGCCAACCAAGTTAAATAAGCGCCTAGAGTCATAAAGTCTCCATGGGCAAAGTTAGAAAGATTCAGGATGCCGTAAGTAAGAGTCAAGCCGATAGCAGCCAAGGCAAGAATACTCCCAACGGCGATGCCGTTAACAATAAGCTGGAGATCGATCATTATATTTTGAGGTTAGTAACCGCGTTCTGTTGTTAATTAGCTCCACTATATTAAAACAGCTTCTCAATTGGGTTATTAATCCTGATGATTATTAAATATCTGTTGTTAAAAGATATTCAATAATCTGGGTCAATTAGGATAATGATGCTTTTCATAATGTATACAACCATCGCAAGGGCCATTAGGATTGACGGCACAGCGAATATAAGGAGAGTGGGCATTATTGACACAGGTAGTGTCGCCAATGAAATATTTAGTCACTGGTCTACGATATTGGCGATCGCTCAAGAGATAGGTATCGCGACTATAGCTATAGGAATCGCGGTATGGTCTACCTTGATGATGATTAGTAGTTAAGATTTGGGCGCGTCTTAACCTCGTCTGCCAGCGTTTCTTAGCTTTCTGAAAGATGAGCAAATAAACTAAGGAGGGCAAAATACTTAGGAGGAGGATAAGAGCTAGCTTGATGACAAAATCGGTAGAAATGTTAGTCATATTGAGCTAGATAAATATTTTGAAGGGCTAATTTGGCATTTCTTCATCTATTATCCCTGTTAAATCAAATCTGGCTTGATTAATTGGCGGATAATTTTATATTTCCTTATTTTTAACTTCAATTCTTGCTACTTAATTAGGCTAGAGATTAGATGTTTAATCGTAAATATCAATAAGCTAATTACGTAGGGCTAAACAGCCTCTGAGTACCGCAACTCCAATATAGCGAAGCGATCGCAATGTGCTAAGAAAACCTCAGCACATTGTACGTTCATCAGCATTTAGAGGGGTAAAAATTTGGGCATAGGACGTTAAGAATAAGGGAGGTTTCTCTAAATTCTAACTGCTCACGATCAAATTAATTTAGGACTAACGGTATAAAACCCCGTTTGAGTTCTTGTATTTTTACCTGTCGCGCTTTTAAAGCCGTTTGCAAAACCCTCATTGCTTTTTCAGGCTCACCCGCCCCGCAAAAGAACAAATCGGCAGCAAAATAACCATGTTCTGGCCAAGTGTGAATTGCAATATGAGACTCTGCTAAGGTTGCTGTTGCAGTTACACCCTGAGGACTGAACTGATGAACACTTAAGTTGATTAGAGTTGCTTTGCCCGCAGAGATAGCTTCAAGTAATGCTTTGCGTATTGCTTCGGGATCGTCGAGTAATTCAGCCGGTGCTTGCCAAGCATCTACAACCAGATGAGTTCCCATTTTTTCCATTCGTTTAACCTTAATCAAATAACTGAATAATTAGCGAAACTATTGTAGCTAATACATTGCGCTAATTATTTTTAACTTAATGACTATTTTTAATCAAATTCTCTGTCGATCTACTACCGTCTACGTTTGAGTTAATTTATTTTTCATCTATTCTGATGCGGTTCACCAAACAAAATTAAAGATGACTCGATCTGACGTACAAATTGATCGCTAATATGGCTAACGGCTATCTGGTGTACGCTAATGCCTGGAACGGAAAATAACTAAATCGTGGTTTTTTGCCTGGGCTGGGATGGCAAATGTAGCGTCGTCATGACGCATAATTCTCACAGCTACTTTAACTACCCCCTGCTAACAAATGTAGACAGGTACAAAATCTAAAGTAAGCCCCGATAACGAATAAACAGTAAAATAACTGCCCAAGAACCCAAAGCAACCTTAATCGCCACCAAAATATTCAGCAAAGGAATCATGCCGCCGCTCAATAAAGTTCCTAACTCTCCGTGGGGTAATTCAATACCACTTAAAGTTATAACCGCTAAAATGATAAAAATCAGAACCGAAATCTTTTCCCAAATAGCAGCATTCCACTTTTTATAGATCGTCTCCATCAACTGCGAAGAAGAAGTAATGGCAATCAAACCAATAGCCGTACCGCCAGCTACCCCCGCAGCAAAACCACCACCAGGGCTGAGATGTCCTCGTATGGCTAGTTCGATCGCGACAATTGCCGAAATAGTTGCTCCCAGACGTGCCAGAATAATTGAAGGGCGATCGCTGAATTGATCAACTACTTCTATGGGTTGTTCGTTAGCTAAAAGAAATTTTACCCCTAAAATGGCGATGGTAAAAACTACCACTTCAAAGATCGTGTCATAGAGTCGATTGCGAAAGATAATACCAGACACCGCATTCGTTACTCCAGCATCTTCTACTATTGAGCCAACAATCGAAAATTCTCCCCATTCCGCTGCTGGGTTGGGCATAAGTAGCATTTTGACAAATAATGCTACCCCTGCTGCAATATAAAGCCATTTCATTAATGCTTATCCTCTCTGTTGAATACGCTTACATAAGTAAGAGTGGTTTCTGGTAAAGTTAATTCGGTTTGCAAAATTTCAAATAAACGACGGACTCTAATTGCAGTGTGATAAGTTTGCTCGATCTCTATTCCTGTAGCGCTGTTTTGGTTTTGTGGTTCTGAGTAATCTTGTTGACTGCAAATGGCATGAACTTCTCTTTCAACCAACGCCTGTTTTAAAGTCAAAAAATCGGGATATTCAATTAATTCTAAACGTAAATAATGTCGGTTAATAACTTTTCTTAAACTGGCAATTAATTCGGTAAAACTATTTGTTTTGCCGTCTCCTTTTAGTATTCCCAAACGCAGTACCAAAGAAGAACGAACTGCAACTACATATAGAGTAACGGCTAACATCGTTCCCACTAAAGCCTCAGTCAGAGCAACGTCCGCAGCCCCCAAAACTATGTAGACTAAAGCGGCTATTGCACCTAAAATAGCTCGAATTACTAAAGCATGATAGGGATTAGTTTGAAATACCAACATCAAAGCTGATAGAGGCAATAATGCCACAATTATGTATACATATTTATCGATCATTTTTGGTTATTCTTAGTGGTTAATAGTTAATTTATTTTTTTGTTTTTGATTTCTTCGTCGATAGAACAATAAGCAATGACGTATCCCAATACCGTGTTCCAGATTGCTAGGGTAATAATTGCTAGAAGCAATAAAGACCATTCGCTAGGTATTTTGAGTAGTAATCCCAAGATAATAGTCATCGAACCAAGAGTATCGGCAACAGAAAGACTGTGAAGTTTAAATAAAACCGATCGCTCGCCAATTAAAGGTAATGTTCCCCAAAACCAAAAAATAATACCGATAACCATCAAGCTGTAACTTAAGATGTCAATCATATATTTGTCCTTTGTCATTAATAGTGAATAATCGCTCATTAATTGTTAATTAGTAATTCTTACTTTTAAAAAACTGTTGAATGATTAAGTTTCGTTTATTCTTTTAATTAAATGCGCTAATAACATCAATCCTGCATTGCCTACACAGAGAATAATGACTGCTACAACACCAATTGACCAGTCATCTCTTAATACAGAAATTACTAGCATCATAATCGAAGTTTTAGTAGCAATACTGGCAAAAGCGAGCATTTTTTGCCAAATATCATCATCTTGCCAGGCTTCGTATATGGGTATGAGTAGAGCCAAAATCATGGCGATTAAAATTGAGTCCATCTTTCTTTTCTTAGTTGTCTTATACTTATTTTTTTATCTTTGGCAATTTCTTTTTTCTGGCAATTCGATGTACTTCATACCAGCCTCGTTCGTCATATTTGGTAACAATAGTTTTGGGGGTAAAAGTAATCAGAAAAATATCTAAAAATACTAGTCCAAAAGTACGTTTGTCTTTAACTCTCTGCCTGATAATTACTTCTCGGTTATGAGGACGAAAAATAATTTCAATAGCTTCTAGGTATGCTTGGGGAATAGCTTTCACCACTTTCCAAAGAGTTGTTAACCAATGTTTAAGGTTTTCTTGGGAGGGATAACCGCGAGGTAAAATTAAGGCGATCGCGATCCCCATTAAGATATTGGGCAAAGTCCAATCTGCCGTTAATAACAGCCAAATTGTTAGCCGTAAAGTTAGATTGAGATAGGCAATTTTGTCCATACGATCCAAAAAAGTAAGATTAACATTAAGCTCATTACCCCAATTAAATGATCGAATTGTTCACTCCCACGGGGTAATTTGATAACTGATTTTTTAAAAATTAATAAATATGCCAGCCAACCTAAAGCGATCGTTGCCAGGGGTTTAATGGTATTTTTTAAAGTATAAGCTTGATAGTAAAATATATTTGCTCCAACTAACCCACCCAGTAAAATAATCATCGCCCACCAAAAACCAGACGATATTTTTGGCTTTTTATTAAGGGGGGCTGAGGAAGATGGTTGGTTTGGGAGAAAGATCAACTTAGCAAAGGAAATTGCCGTACCCAAAGCCGCGATATTCATACCAATAACCTGCCAAGGTAATAAATTTTCGCTAGTTAAAACTTTTGCCCCGAAACCAGATAATAAGGGAAAACCAGAGATGGAAAAACTGGCAATAACTAAAGCAATCCAAATTGAGCGGTCTATAGGTTGATGCTGTAATTCCTTAAAATTACGACTGGGTAACACTCCGGCAATTAAAAATAAGGCAGATTTTACCAAACCGTGAGTTAACGCATAAAAACCACCTACTAATGGCGCAGCTAAAACAAAACCTAATTGAGAAATGGTATGAAACGCCAGCATCCGTTTAGTATCTTTTTCAAACACTGCATAGCCTACTCCTAAAAGTGCGGTTGCCACACCAAAAAACCTGACAATCGGATCTATTTCTTCTAGCATCAAGGCACAACGCACTAGAGGAAATACCCCCGCTTTGACTACCACCCCAGAAAGCATAGCCGAGACTGGACTTTCTGATTCAGAGTGAGTCAACGGCAACCACAAACCAGAGACGAAAATACCACCTTTAACTAATAATCCCAAAAAAATTAAAGCTACTGCTTCTGGGGGAGAACCTCGCAAACCTGCATAATTAAAAGAATGATGTGCCTGATATACCAGTACTGCCCCAACCAAGTAAAACAGCATCGCTACATTACTGACAAATAAATAGCGCAAGCCTACCCAAATCGAGCGATCGCTGCGAGTATAAGCAATTAACAGAAATGAAGCAATACTAATTACTTCCAATGCCACATACAAACTAATAAAATCAGCAGAGACAAAAGTCGCGTTAACACTGCCATGCAAAATTAGCGTCTGCATATAAAAAAAGGTGCTTTTGCTTGTTTGCCAGCAATAAATAATTACGGCTGCTGTGACTAAAGCGTTGGTGAAGATAAAAAAGCTACTTAACTGATCGATAGTTAAAGTAACCCCAAAATTATTGAGTAACTGAATATTTAAAGGGGATGATGCGAAAAATATCTGCAAAGCATAGCCAGCGGAAACTAATGCTGTTCCCAGTGCGAGAATGCGGTCTAATTGGGGTAAAAGATAAATTACAAACCCGATAAAAAATGGTAAGGCTATCCAGGCGATCGTTATATTGGTCATAGCAGATAATCTTGGGCGATCGCTGTCCTCGTAAGGGCGGGGCTTGTGTCGTCCGTCAGAATAAAATTATCTTGTGCCAACTCCGTGACATCTACCAGCATTGTTGATTTACACTTAGAAATACTCAAAGCAAGAACTTGATTTACCATACGGCTAGGTTTAAAAAATTATTAATTGTTGTTTTTAATCACTTTAAATTTACTGCTAATAACTAACGCAAGCGATCGCCAGATCAAATCAAACTTGCACTATCCAAAAAACTAGAATTAACATTAAGCTCATCATCCCAATTAGATGCTCAAATTGTTCAATTTCCCGAGGAAGTTTAATGACCGATTTTTTGAAGATTACTAGATATGCCAGCCAACCGATAGCAATAGTTGCTATCGGTTTAATTGTATTAGCTAAGGTATAAGCTTGATAATAAAAAGCATTAGCTGCAACTAATCCCCCTAGTAAAATTACCATCGCCCACCAAAACCCAGACGATATCTTTGCCTTACTTTCTTCTCCTACAAGGAGAGGGGCTGGGGGAGAGGTTTGGTGTGGTAAAAAAATAAATTTTGCAAAGACAATTGTCGTTCCCAATGCTGCAATATTCATAGCAATAACCTGCCAAGTTAATAAATTTTTACTGGTTAAAATTTTTGCCCCAAAACCAGATAGTAAGGGAAAACCAGAAATGGAAAAGCTGGCGATCGCTAAAAGCACCCAAATCCGAGTATTAATAGGTTGTTGTTGTAACTCTTTAAAATCGCGACTGGGTAACACTCCAGCAATCAAAAACAAGGCAGATTTCACCAAACCGTGAGTTAAGGCATAAAAACCACCTACCAGTGGTGCAGCGAGAATAAAACCTAGCTGAGAAATAGTACTAAATGCCAGCAACCGCTTAGTATCTTCTTCCAAGATGGCAAAGCTTACACCGAAAAGTGCTGTAACAACACCGAAAAACCTAACAATAGGATCGATTTCCTCTAGCATTAAAGCGCAACGCACCAGGGGAAAAACACCAGCTTTTTCTACAATTCCAGATAGCAAGGCTGACATCGATACGTCCGATTCTGAGTTAGTCAACGGCGACCACAAACCAGAGATAAAAATACCACCTTTAACTAATAAGCCCAGAAAAATTAAAGCTACTGCTTCTGGGGTCGAACCCCGCAAACCTTCATAACTAAAGGAATGATGTGCCTGATATACTAGCACCGCCCCAACCAGGTAAAATAGCATGGCCACATTACTGACAAACAGATAGCGCAAGCCCACCCAAATCGCTCTATCTGTACGGGGATAAGCAATTAATAAAAATACAGCAATACTAATTACTTCTAATGCCACATACAAACTAATCAAATCAGCAGAGACAAAGGTCGCGTTAACACTACCATGCAAAATTATTGCTTGAGTATAAAAAAATGCGGGTTTACCTGTTTGCCAGCAATAACTAATTACGGCTGCTGTTACCAGGGCATTAGTTAAGATAAAAAAGCTACTTAACTGATCGATAGTTAAAGTAACCCCAAAATTATCTATTAACTGAATATTTAAAGGAGATGGTTGTAAAAATATACCTACTGCATAAGCAGCAGAGATTAATGCCATTCCCAGTGCGAGAATGCGGTCTAATTTGGGCAGCAAATAGATTACAAACCCGATAAAAAAAGGTAACGCCAGCCAAAGGATTGTAGGATTAGTCATTGGTCATTGGTCATTGGTCATTGGTCATTGGTCATTGGTCTTTTAGGACAAAGAACTAAGGTGTATTATTCTCTTCAATCGCCTTAGTTTCTAAAGTAGGGTTATTTTTGGCTAATTTCATTACCCCAACTAACATCAAGGCTTGAATGGAGAAGCCAATCACAATCGCCGTTAAAATAACTGCCTGGGGAACGGGATCGGCATAAGCAACATGGTTAGCATTGCCAACAATTGGGGTAAACAAACCATCTCGTGATGCCACTAATACATAATAGGCAACTACTCCCGTACTCATAATGTCCATCGAGATGATTTTCATCACCAGATTTTTCTTGAAAATAATGCCAAAAAATCCACATAATACAGTGGCGAATACACAAGCTTCTAACATATTTAATCTTCAATGAAATATTGTAATTTTGGCTGCCAATAACTTTTTTAGGTAGCATTTTTGAGCAAAAACATTATCGGAAAAATCAACACAATGCGGCAAATAAATCTAGCAGCAAATTTCACTACGTTTTGAGGGGAAATATTTAAAGTTTCCGATTTAAATTCGTTCATATCGGGTAATAAAAAAACTGCTGTAAAAACGTAAACAGTAAAACAAAACCAAACTAAAATATTTTGCTCTGAAACTAAATAATTCATGATGCTTGTTAAGGTTTATAGATTAAAATCTATCTAAAATATTTTTATATAGTAATAATTCTATACTAGGTTGAGCAAAAAATACAATGACAGATGTATTTGAGTTTTTCTATCAGGTAGTCGATTAAACAATCTTTAAACTCAGTGTCAGATAATCTTGAGCTTGAGTCACAGCTACAAAGCATCTTAGATAGATGAAATTGTTGATTAAATATTTTTGTCAAATTAAATTAGATAAGGTAATTCTCTGGTGTTATTTAATTTGGTACCTGGTCATAATTTATTTTTATTTTGATCCTGCGCCAACTATCTGGATTAATGCCGTTGGGGTTAGTGCCGTAATCGGTACGGGTTTGGTGTTGAGTGTTTCTTCCAAGAAAATTGGGATCAGAGATCATTGGCAGACATTTAGGTTATATTTAATGCCGTTTTGTGTTTCAAGTTTTTCTGCTTTAATTAAAGATCAGGGATTCATCGTAGTAATATCGCCAAAAATTACAGACACTATAGTAGCCATATTTTGTTGCGCTATCTTTATGTTAGTTATTGTATTAATCAAATTAATTAATAACAAAAAAGTTCGATAATTTAAGTACAATCAATACAAATTATTCCTGCTCAAATATTTTGACAACTCAATGATCAGATGGGCATTGCCCATCTGATCATTACTGATTATTGGTAGCTGCTAAATCAGGCTCTTCTATTGCTTCACCTTGGAAAGCAAAACGTAATAGAGGAGGCGCAACAAAAGTAGTCAAAATTACCATAATAATAATTGCTGCTTGTAACGGTTTATCTAGAACACCACTAGCTGCACCAATACCAGCAAAAACTAACCCCACTTCACCACGGGGAATCATGCCAATGCCAATTGCTAAACGATTTATTTTTTCTTGACCAAAGACTGCCCAACCAGTAATAACCTTACCGATAATTGCAACTACAATCAAAAAAGCTGCAATTACTAATCCTTGACGATTATCAACACTGCTAGGATTAAGTACGCTCAGATCGACTCTCGCACCTACAGAGACGAAAAAGATTGGTACTAAAACGTCAGCAATTGGAATGATTTGTTGGTCTAATTCTTTGCGTTTGTCAGTTTCATCTAAGACTAAGCCAGCAGCAAAGGCACCTAATATTGCTTCTAAATGAATTGCGTTAGCTAAAAATGCCATTAATAAAGCAAAGATTAAAGCAGGAATGACTAATTTACCTCTAGTTTGTAACTTTTCGGCGATCGCCACAAAGCTTTGATTAAAGAATTTGCCTAAAAAGATCGAACCCAACAAAAAAGCCGTAGCACTAATAATTAAGTAAATTAAATTAGTAACATCTACTTCTCCTGTTTTTGCCAAAGATGCCACTACCGCCAAAACAATAATACCGAGAACATCATCAATCACTGCTGCGCCAACAATAATTTGACCTTCTGTCGATTTAAGCTGTCCTAACTCCGATAGCACCTTAGAAGTAATCCCAATACTAGTAGCAGTTAACGCCGCACCTGCAAACACCGCTGGAATAGTTGGCATGCCAAAAATTAAGATTAATCCTGCTGTACCTGCAACAAAGGGAGCGACAACACCAACAACTGCAACAATTGCCGCTCTCGAACCAACTTTTTGTAATTCTCTTAAATCCGATTCTAGACCAATTTCAAATAACAGAATAATTACTCCCAATTCAGCCAAGACAGAGATAACTTCACTAGAAGATGCAAACACCCCTCCTATATTTTCAGGACTTAACCCCGCAAATTTTTGCAAGATAGTCATGACAACTGAATCGCTAGCAACTGCGCCTGCTTCGGGGAATACTAATAGATGCAATGCTGAAACTCCGACTATAACACCAGCAACTAATTCACCTAAGACGGGAGGTAAATCGACTAATTTAGAAAGTTCTCCTCCGAGTTTGCTTGCTAGATAAATAAATACAAGACTTAACAAGACTCCAGCTAAAACCATCGGCGCGGCTTCAGAATTAGGCGCGGTTGCTAACAATGGGTTGGAAAATACCAGACTGGAAGCTAATTTACAATGAAACATCGATTCTAAGTGCATCATAATTATTGTTTACTCAGTAAAAGAATTATTCAATCTAGCTATCAGCTTTTAGCTTTTTGGAGTCAACCAGCCAATAGCTTCAGATTATCCAATTGCTTGGGAATTAGAATTAATCGTATCAGTACTCAAATCAACCACGTGGGCATCAACGTAATTAACTGCTTGTCTCAGAGCATCTACGCGATCGCCTAGGATGTTTTGAGTCGGTATTTTTGCTATTACACCCATTTTTCTAAGACGTTTTTCGGCTTGACCTTGCAACCCAACTATAAACACTTGACGACCTTTTTCAATGGCTTCGGCGATCGCGTTTTCTAATGCCAACGAGGAGGTTACACCCAAGATTGGTACTTCTGATAAATCTAAAACCAATGCTTGATAATCATTCATCAAGTTATGTTCCCGCGAGATTGCTTTAGCTACCCCAAAAATCATCGGCCCGCTCAAGTAAAATAGGAGTACGCGACCATTAGCTCGTTCGAGTAATTGTTTTTCTTCATTGTTAAGCGTGATTTCTTCATCGTCATAGGTGACAGCCTTGACTTTTTCGGCCCGTAAATTAGAAAGACGTTCGATAGTCAAAATATTAGCTACAAATACACCTACCCCTACTGCAACAATTAAGTCGACAAAAACAGTTAAGGCAATTACTCCGTACATTATTATTGCGGCTTTGGGAGAAATTTTGTGGGCGCGTTTGAGAAAACCCCAGTCAACAATATCGATACCTACTTTAAACGCAATACCAGCCAAAACTGCGCTAGGAATACCAGTTAAGTACTGACTTAATCCTAAAACCACTACTAGCAAAATCAAAGCGCGAGTTAAACCAGATAAAGCTGTTCTACCACCAGCTTGAATATTTACTACTGTACCCATAGTTGCCCCAGCGCCAGCAATACCGCCAAATAAGCCAGCCACCAAATTACCAATACCTTGTCCAATTAATTCTTTGTTAGAGTCGTGTTCGGTACGAGTTAAACTGTCTGCAACCAATGAAGTCAGTAAGGCATCAATGCAGCCCAACATTCCTAACACTAAACCATTAACCAAGATGATTCGTGATTGTTCCGCGCTAAAAGTAGGAACTTGTAACTGAGGTAAACCAACAGAAATCTCCCCAATAGTACGAATGTCAGCATTGGCAAATAGAAATACAGCGATTATGGTTCCGACAACTAATGCCAATAATTGAGGCGGCAGATATTTTTTGAACCTAGAAGGGTATAGGAAAAGAATCGCCACAGTTATGGCAGCTAAAAGAGTTTCCAGCGGATTAATCCCTGCGATCAATTGGGGCAAATTTTGTACAGTCCCAATTACCCCGCCTTGAGGATTAGCCTGTCCGAGAAAAGGCGCGATTTGCAAAATAATTAGGATAATCCCAATACCCGACATGAAACCAGATATTACCGTATAAGGCATTAGGGTAATATATCTGCCTAGCTTGAAAAAACCAAAAATAATTTGGAAAATTCCTGCCAACATGACGACGGTAAATGCCATTGCTAAACCTTGTTCGGGATTAGCAGCCGTAAGCGAGGCAATCACTGCGGTCATTACAACCGTCATTGGTCCTGTTGGTTCTGATATTAGCGTGGGAGTACCGCCAAACAGTGCCGCAAAAAAGCCGACTAAAATCGCGCCCCAAAGCCCCGCCGAAGCCCCCGCACCCGAAGCAACCCCGAAAGTTAGAGCCATTGGTAAGGCGATAACCGCAGCAGTAACACCTCCAAAAATATCGCCTTTTACATTTCTAAAGTGAATTCGATTAGTAATTGACATGGTGAAAGTCTTGAATCTGATCTGGGTAGATTTTACTATGTTTTAAACTTTTAATCTTGACAAAACAATAAAAGCTATGTTAAGCGGACAAATCATAGAGATGACTCAACCATCAAAATGTAAATTTGGTAAGCACCCAAAATTAAAATTCCGCTTAGACATTGAAATAACCATGGGCTAGAAATATACCCCCAACTTAAAGCAACAATACCAGCAGATGCTAAAGCTAGTCGATGAACTTGATCAGCTGTTTTTAAACCAGTCCAGAGAGTTATTAGTCCTAAAAGAAATAAAATGCAGTGCGCCATTAGATTACACAGTTTAATCTTGTCTGATCTTAAAATATCATAGATTAAGGTCTATTGTAAAAGTTTATTAATTGATTTTAATCTATAAAAATATGGTAACGGAATCAGTGAAAAAAGCAATATTTAAAACTTGAAGTTTTTTTATCTGATGACTAAAGAAAGCTAATGAATCGAATTCTCAGTTAAACAACGCGATCGCGCTTAGGGGTTTAGTTTCTTTTCGCACCGACGTAGACATTGTTCTAACTCACGTTATGTTAGAAGTCGGTCTTAAATTATGAATAACTAAACGAAAGCGTGAAATTAGGAACACTATACGGTGTCAGTGTCGGTACAGGAGATCCAGAATTAATTACGGTCAAAGGCTTGCGTATTTTACAAAGCTGTGAGGTCATTGCTTTTCCGTCTGGTATCGATCATCGTCCAGGAATAGCCCAAAATATTATTCAATCTTGGCTCAAGCCTCAACAACAAATTTTACCCTTAAAATTTCCTTATGTTCAGAATGAAGAACAGCTACAGCAAGCTTGGAAAGACGCAGCTTTAGCAGTTTGGTACTATCTCCAACAAGGAACTGATCTTGTTTTTGCTTGTTTGGGAGACATCAGCTTCTATAGTACCTTCACTTATTTGGCACAAACTTTACAGCAGTTACATCCAGAAATAACAGTAGAGACTGTGCCTGGAATTTGTTCGCCAATGGCGATCGCTTCGGTGTTAGGAATTCCGTTAACGGTTAATCATCAGCGATTAGCAATACTTCCTGCCTTGTATTCAATCCCCGAGTTGGAGGTAGCATTGGATTGGGCAGAAGTAGTAGTTTTACTCAAGGTTAGTTCTGTCTATCAGCAGGTTTGGCAAATTCTCCAACGCCGAAATTTGTTAGATTCTAGTTGGATCGTCGAAAAAGCTACTTTTCCTGAACAAAAGATTTATGGGGATTTAAGTCATTATCCTCAGCTAGATTTGTCTTACTTTTCAATTCTACTTATCAATCAAGGGACGAGTTTCCAACACGTTTAGCAAAAATGTGATAATCTTCAGCAAAAAGTAAATTTACTTTACAAAGAATATTGCAAAATATTTTAAATTGGTCAAAAGTTATCCAAAACGTATAGTTACCGTGTTAATTTTGTCAATGAAGTAACCCCGATCTGGAAGTAAAAACCGCAGGAGCTTATTGCCTTGGATACTCAATCGACCAATCAAGAGCCAGAATTATTTCGCGAAGACATTAGTGAGTACGTAGCACAATTGCAGCTCCACATGGCACTCCAAGCCCGCAATTTAGTACCCACGCTAAATAGTACTAGTGTGATCGACAGCAGGCATCAAATGCTGCAAGAAACTCAGGCGATCGCTGAAAAGTTTGCTTCACGCCAATGTTTATAAACTGTTTTTGAAGCTGAATAAGTCTAACCTCTCTTCAAGTTAGGCTTAGTTCCGCACTGAGGCAAAACATTAACTAAAGCTTAAATTAAAGCTGATTAGTAAAACAGATAATCTTAAGTCATTGCTGATGTCATAGTTACGATTAATTTGTAGATATACTGGATATCTGGTCATTCCTTTGAGAATATGACCAGATATTATTAGTTAAAATTCAACTGCTTTTCTCTAGGTTAAAAAATAGCTATTATCCGAATTTATCAGAGAATATACGTAAATATCAAATAATTGCGTTGGCAGTTATCTTAGGCTTAAATCTGATTGTTTGCGTCTAGAAAAATAGATGGTATAACTGATATATAATTTAGTAAATATTACAATTTATGCTCAATCACAATGGTTGTGATCCAGTAAAGTCCTAAGTTTGTTAATTTATCAAACTGAAATTTAAATAATTAAAGAGCGAGGTTATTTTGCTAAGCAAACATAGTTGTACGTAAACATAAATTCAAATATATTTGAATTTCAACTATTAATTAAAAAACCATTTATTCAGCTTTTGAATATTTCAAATATTGCCTTTAAAGTCGGTTGAATATATTCAAGATTGCAGTTCCATTAATCTAAATATTATCTGTAGTCTTAAGGCTACTTATTAGCTGTGACTACTTTTTCAAGCTACGGCAATAGTTGGAAATTATCTACTCTGACCATTGCTCATTACCCAATAGTGGTAGATGAACAAAAAGTATAAAGAGAGACTACAAGAACAAATATTAATTGTAGATGACTTACCAGAAAACGTCAGGCTCTTATCATCTTTGTTGAAAGAGCAAGGTTATCGGGTTGATTGCGCTACTGATGGTCAGATGGCTTTGTCTATCGTTAAAAGAGAATGTCCAGACTTGATCCTGCTTGATATTATGATCCCTGAGATGGATGGCTATCAAGTCTGTCGTCACTTAAAATCGGCAGAAAAGACAAGACATATCCCGATTATCTTTTTGAGCGGTTTAGATTCGGAATTTGATAAGATTGAAGCTTTCAAAGTTGGAGGAGTTGACTATATTACCAAACCTTTCTTCGTTGAAGAAGTGGTGTTTCGGGTTAAAGCACAACTATCGCTGATCCAGCAGCGGCAAAAATGTCAGCAAGTACTTAGTGAGCAAATAGCAGAGCGAAAAATTACTGAAATAGAATTAAATAAATCCCGTGCGTTATTAACAGGGGTATTAAACAGTTCTTTGGATGGAGTCGCTGCCTTTGAGGCAATTCGTGATCGCCAAGGAGAAATTGTTGATTTTCGTTGGTTAATTGCTAATCCTGTAGCAGCAATGACGGTCGGTGGTACAATTGAAACTCTAAAAGGAAAACGCTTGTTTGTCGAAGGTTATCCTGGTCATTTGTTTGATGGCTTATTTAAGTCATTTGTTCAGGTAGTAGAGACCTGCACTGTACTCGAACAAGAATATGAATATAATTCTTTTTCATTTAAAGCCTGGTTTCATATTGTAGCGGTGAAGCTTGGTGATGGTTTTGCGATGACGTTTCGTGATATCAGCGATCGCAAACAGACAGAAATAACTCTCCAAAAAGCTAATCAGCGCCTCACTTATCAAGCAAATATCGATAGCCTGACTCAAATAGCTAATCGTCGTCGGTTTGATGAATATATTACTCAAGAGTGGTCGCGATGCGCTAGAGATAAAGAATATTTATCGTTAATCTTATGTGATGTAGATTACTTCAAAGCCTACAATGACACTTATGGACACCAAGCAGGAGACAACTGTTTGTACGAAGTAGCCAAAGGAATAGAACGAGCTGTTAAACGACCTGCTGATGTAGCATTTCGATATGGTGGAGAAGAGTTTGCCATTATATTGCCCCATACTGAAGCACAAGGAGCAATTAAGGTGGCAGAAGATATACATCAACAAATTCAGGGTCTAAAAATACCTCATGTCTCATCAGAAGTTAGCAACGTAGTGAGTTTGAGTCTTGGAGTTTCGAGTATTATTCCCACTCCAGATACCCGAACCTCACCTCATACATTGATTTCAACTGCTGACGATGCTTTGTATGAGGCCAAACTTAAAGGTCGCAATCGCGTAATCTACAGATTAGTAGAGTTTAGTTAAACTGCCGATCTTCGATTGTTTTAATTAATGGGTTAACTTCTGTTGTTCAGCACCAGGGCAAGATATTATCTTATTAATACAAATGCCACAAGTATTCTCCAGCAATGATAAATGTCTAATCTTTGATATCGACTTAACATAAGAATATAAACTGCATTAATTTAAAAGCATAATTTATGAATACTCCTGAAACCGATGTTAAAGACCGCAGCTTCGGTGCTTTAATTTATTTATTTCCCCTCGTTTATTCACTACCGTTTGGCATTATTCTATTGACTCAGTTTCCCTGGCTATATCAATTCTTCTCCCCTTTAGTGGCTATTTATGGCGTTACTAATAGCCTACCTTTTGCTAGTCTAATTATCTTCTTTGGTTTATGGTTTGCAGTAGTTAGAAACGATAATGTTAGCTATTTTCTACGTTTTAATGCGATGCAAGCTATCTTAATCAATATCTTACAGATTTTGTTTAGCTTGATTATGGGCATCTTAGCTCCTGCTTTTGGCGCACAAAGTTTGATTAGCGAAACTCTAACAAATACAATATTTATGGGTAGCGTGGTAGCCTGTTTTTTCTGTATGGTTCGTTCCATCCAAGGACAGTATGCTGAACTACCAGCTCTTTCTGATGCAGCTTCTTCGCAAATTCGTTGATTGTTTAGTGATTAGGACAGACTCCGCCTTGGTAACGCGGCGGGGTCTTTCTGACAATTGCAGTAGTTAACGTTGCTGAATGCGTAATGTTTTAAACAATATATTGAGTATTAGGAGTCATTAAGTTTTTATTTCTCAGTCATCTTGGAGGTCAGAATTAGCAGTAATCTAGATACATCAGGAATTAAATCAAGATGTAAGTTTACATATGCTTAACAAAATTCTATATGCTGACTCTGGTGCAGAAAATGCCCAAGACATGCTCAAAATCTTATTAGAGCTTCCTGCTACAAAAAATGCTCAGGTATCAATTCTCAGGGTAATTTCTCCCAAGACTACTCAAGAAGAATCAGCAGCACAAGAACAGGCTGAATCTAAAATTAATGACTTGGTCGCCAAATTGGGTACAAATTGCGATGAAGCTAGCTGTAAAGTTGAAGAAGGAGAACCTAAAACTACGGTCTTAAAAGTAGCTCAAGAAGTCGATGCCGATCTAATCATCATGGGTTCGCGAGGTTTGGGCAAACTACAGTCTATTTTGAGTAATTCTGTTAGTCAGTATGTGTTTCAATTGACTGACCGATCAATGCTGCTAGTTAAAGACGATATCTATGTGAAAAAGCTGAAGCGAGTTATGGTGGCGATCGACAAGTCGCCTGCGGCTCAGTATGCTTTAGATTTAACCTTATCTCTTCTTCAGGGTTATCAAGACGCAGAAATATATCTTACCCGGATTAACCCAGATCTAGACCCCAATCTCAAGCTATCTAAGGAAGACATGGAAAACAATCCGATTCTCGCTCCCGCGATCGCCAAAGTAAAACGCGCCAGTTTACAATATCAGTGTTTGGTAACAGGTGGTAGACCAGCTCAAAAAATCTGTAGTTTAGCCGAAGCTAAAAATATTGATTTATTAGTCTTAGGTTCTCCCGAACGCCGTCCCTCTATTGCTAAAAGTTTACCTGATATTGAGCGTCTGTTGGGTAGCTCTTTATCTGACTATATTCGCATCAAAGCTCCTTGTCCTGTTCTTTTGGCTAGACAGGAAGAAGCAAGCTGAACCTATTACCCTGGATTTTGAACGTTCCCATTGAGCGGCTGCGAACCACATTACGTCTATGATAGCAATCTTCGCTGACCGCTCCAATGGGCTTGTCAACCTGGTTTCAGTGTTTGACAGTTCCGCTTCATCAAAAAAAACTCATCCTTTCTGCTGACAACTTCAAAGCCAAAACGCTCATACAGCCTAACTGCATTTTTAAGTGCTTGAATAATCCAAGGCATAATTTACAGCTTGTATCAAAACTTTGCGAGAAAGGTCAACTATCTATTGACTTTTTCCAGGAAAGGGTTTTAGCTTCAGGCAATTTTCTTCTTAGCGTAGTTTGAGTAAAAATCGTAATTAACAAATTCGTCCAAGCCGAATGGCTATATCTATTGTGAACTTGCCATAGATTGGACAACTTTTGACCTTTTGAGCTTTAAATCTTAATCACTACGAAAAATCCCCCACCCGAAGATGAGGGAAATGTTGCTTAACTACCTGATATGTCGTAGCTATTTCTAGCCAAACTTACCAGCCGTAGAAGCAATTAGGAAGGCTGCATAGGTCAGAATATATCCCACCGTAAAGTGAGCCAGACCAACGACGCGACCTTGAACGATGGACATAGCAACGGGCTTGTCTTTCCAGCGAACTAGGTTAGCTAGAGGAGTACGCTCGTGCGCCCAGACGATAGTTTCGATCAATTCTTGCCAATAACCACGCCAAGAGATCAGGAACATGAAACCAGTTGCCCAAACTAGGTGTCCAAAGAGGAACATCCAAGCCCAAACAGATAGGTTATTTACACCGTAGGGATTATAACCGTTAATTAATTGAGCCGAGTTTGCCCAAAGATAATCACGGAACCAACCCATGAGATAAGTAGAGTTTTCGTTGAACTGAGCAACGTTGCCCTGCCAGATACCCAGGTGTTTCCAATGCCAGTAGAAGGTCAACCAACCCAAGGTGTTGAGCATCCAAAACATAGCTAGGTAAAAGGAATCCCAAGCTGAGATATCACAAGTACCGCCACGACCAGGGCCATCACAAGGGAAAGCAAAACCAAAGTCTTTTTTGTCTGGCATTAGTTTGGAACCACGAGCATCTAAAGCACCTTTAACCAGGATTAGAACTGTGGTGTGTAGTCCCAAAGCGATCGCATGGTGAACTAAGAAATCACCAGGCCCAATTGTCAAGAACAAGGAGTTTGTACCACTATTAATTGCGTCTAACCAACCAGGTAAATAGGCCGCACCATTAGAAGCCAAACTATCAGGGTTAGAAAGAAGCACGTCAAAGCCATAAAAAGCTTTACCAGAAGCAGCTTGAACAAACTGAGCAAACACAGGCTCAATCAAGATTTGCTTCTCAGGGGTACCAAAAGCTACTACTACGTCGTTGTGGACATACAGACTCAAAGTATGGAAACCAAGGAAGAGAGACACCCAACTTAAGTGAGAGATAATCGCTTCTTTGTGCTGTAAAGCTCTTGACAATACGTTGTTTTTATTTGCTTCGGGGTCGTAATCCCTGACGAGGAAAATTGCGCCGTGAGCAAATGCACCAACCATCAAAAACCCAGCAATGTATTGGTGATGAGTATATAAAGCTGCTTGAGTCGTATAGTCCTTAGCAATAAAGGCGTAAGAAGGGAGCGCATACATATGCTGCGCGACTAAAGAAGTAACAGTACCCAAACTAGCCAAGGCCAGAGCCAACTGGAAGTGTAAAGAGTTGTTTAAGGTATCGTATAGTCCTTTATGCCCTTCACCCAAACCGCCTTGAGGTGGCTTGTGAGTATCGAGGATCTCTTTGATGCTATGACCAATACCAAAGTTAGTCCGGTACATATGTCCAGCAATGATAAAGATGACTGCGATCGCCAAATGGTGATGTGCAATATCTGTCAACCAGAGAGACTCGGTTTGGGGATGAAAACCACCCAGAAAAGTCAAGATAGCTGTTCCCGCTCCCTCAGAAGTACCAAATACATGACCAGCCGTATCAGGATTCTGAGCATATGCACCCCAATTTAGGCTAAAGAATGGTCCTAAGCCAGCAGGATGAGGAGGAGTGGAAAGGAAGTTATCCCAACCTACATGCTGTCCACGGGATTCGGGAATAGCAACGTGGACTAAATGTCCAGTCCAAGCCAAAGAACTTACCCCAAATAAACCTGCTAGATGGTGGTTAAGGCGAGACTCAGCATTTTTAAACCAAGCCAGGCTAGGACGGAATTTTGGCTGCAAATGCAGCCAACCAGCAAACAAAAAGATAGAAGATAGGAGCAACAAGAAGATTGATCCTTGGTATAGCTCTTGATTGCTTGTCATACCAATGGTGTAAAACCAATGGTAAACCCCAGAATAGGCAATATTTACTGGGTTAGAAGCACCACCTTGAGTAAAAGCATCGATCGCGCCTTCACCAAAGTGAGGATCCCAAATCGCATGAGCGATGGGGCTGATATTTAAAGGATCTTTAATCCACTGTTCGAAGTTACCTTGCCAAGCTACATGGAACAGGGTACCGGAAGTCCACAGGAAGATGATAGCGATGTGACCAAAATGAGAGGCAAAAATCTTTTGATAAAGATTTTCCTCAGTCATACCATCATGAAGCTCAAAGTCATGAGCAGTGGCAATTCCGTACCAAATCCGACGAGTAGTCGGGTCTTGTGCCAGATCCTGGCTAAATTTCGGGAATTTAGTTGCCATAGGTTATGGATAGAATTCTCCTGTTAAGGTTAAAAATGAGCTAAGTACTGATACTATTTATCGCTCATTTCTGGCTTTTAGTTACTATCGTCAATATTTAATATCGTTGGATAGTAATTTTGTTAAAACATGGCTGTTAATTCAACTCTAAATCTTTCAACGCCATCTTAAACGCCTTTTTAGTTTAGATGTTGACTAATCACCGATGAGCTTTTGTACTGCAATTCAGTCGAACCCAAAGCTCAAATTTGTCCTTGGATTTTGCCAATCTTTCAAGACATATTTGACCATCTTGAAAGATTGACATAATTCTTGTTTTGAAAGATGCTTACAACGAGAGTGTCCTAGCTAAGAAGAATGCCCAAGTGGTAACAATTCCTCCTAATAGGTAGTGAGCTACACCTACTGCACGACCTTGAGTGATACTCAAAGCACGAGGTTGAATAGCTGGAGCTACTTTGAGTTTGTTGTGCGCCCAAACTATTGACTCAATCAATTCTTGCCAATATCCGCGTCCACTAAAAAGGAACATCAAACTAAAGGCGAAGACAAAGTGACCTGCAAGGAACATAATTCCATAAGCAGATAGCGCCGAACCGTAACTATTAATCACTTGAGAAGCTTGTGCCCACAAGAAATCGCGCAACCAACCGTTGATACAAATTGCACTTTGGGCAAAGTTACCTGCCGTAATGTGGGACACTGTACCGTCTGGCGCCACAGTACCCCATACATCCGACTGCATCTTCCAGCTAAAGTGAAAAATTACTACCGAGATTGAGTTGTACATCCAGAACAAGCCAAGGAAAACATGATCCCAGGCTGATACTTGACAAGTACCACCACGACCAGGCCCATCACAAGGGAAACGGAAACCAAGATTGCCTTTGTCTGGAATTAGCCGAGAACTACGAGCGTAAAGAACACCTTTCAGCAGAATCAGAGCCGTCACATGAATCGTAAAGGCATGAATATGGTGAACCATAAAGTCAGCCGTACCTAATGCGATTGGCATCATTGCTACTTTTCCACCAACGGCGATTATATCACCGCCAAAAACATAACTCGCTGGCTCCAGCGCAGTTGGAGCTGTGTTTCCTGGTGCTAAAGTATGCAGGTTTTGTACCCACTGAGCAAAGATTGGCTGTAGCTGAATTGCTGTATCAGAGAACATATCTTGGGGACGACCCAAAGCTCTCATAGTGTCGTTGTGAATGTATAGACCAAAGCTGTGGAAGCCCAGAAAAATACATACCCAGTTGAGGTGAGAAATAATTGCATCGCGAACGCGAAGTACCCGGTCAACTACGTTATTTACATTCTTCGCTGGATCATAGTCCCGCACCATATAAATTGCAGCGTGCGCTCCCGCACCAACAATAAAGAAGGCTCCAATCCACATATGGTGAGTAAACAGCGATATTTGAGTAGCATAGTCAATCGCCATATAGGGATAAGGAGGCATCGCGTACATATGTTGGGCAACAATGATTGTGAGTGAACCTAGCATTGCTAAGTTAACTGCCAGCTGTGCATGCCAAGAGGTTGTCAATATTTCATATAAACCTCTGTGTCCTTCTCCACCAAACAATAGAGGATCGCCTTTGTGACCATCTAAAATTTCTTTCATGCTGTGACCAATACCAAAGTTGGTACGGTACATATGACCAGCAATAATAAACAGTACAGCAAGAGCTAAGTGGTGATGAGCTGTATCAGACAACCATAAACCACCCGTTACGGGATTCAAGCCACCTTTAAAAGTTAAGAAGTCAGAATAGACGCCCCAGTTAAGAGTAAAGAAAGGTCTTAACCCTTCAGAAAAACTAGGGTATAACTCCGCCATCAAATTTCTATTTAAGATAAACTCGTGTGGCAAAGGAATATCTGCTGCTGCAACTCCTGCATCCAACATTTTGTTGATTGGCAGAGATACGTGGATCTGATGTCCAGCCCAGCCCAAGCATCCTAAGCCTAACAAACCAGCTAAATGATGGTTCATCATCGATTCCACATTTTGGAACCACTCTAGCTTAGGAGCTCTTTTGTGGTAATGAAACCAGCCAGCAAAGATCATTAGAGCTGCCATTACCAGCCCACCAATAGCCGTGCAATATAGCTGAAAACTATTGGTAAAGCCCGAAGCTCTCCAAAGATAAAAGAAGCCCGATGTGATTTGGATTCCATGGAACCCACCACCTACATCAGCATTAAGAATATCTTGGCCTACAATCGGCCAAACTACCTGCGCACTAGGCTTAATCACCGTGGGATCTGTCAGCCAAGCTTCATAGTTGGAAAAGCGAGCTCCATGGAAATACATTCCGCTTAACCAAACAAAAACCACCGCTAGATGACCAAAATGCGCACTAAATATTTTTCGCGAAATATCTTCTAAGTCACTGGTATGACTGTCAAAATCATGAGCATCAGCGTGAAGATTCCAAATCCAGGCGGTTGTTTTGGGCCCCCTGGCTAAAGTTCGGTCAAAATGACCTGGCTTACCCCACTTCTCGAAAGAAGTAGGTACTGGATCTACATCAACTGTTACCTTGACCTTCGCCTCGTCTTTTTGAGGACTGATTGTCATGAGGATTCTCCTCTCAGGGCAATAGATTTTAGATTTAGATTTTCCTATTCTGAAGAACAGGTTTTTTATTATGTAGAAAGCGAGATCGAAAATCACCGCTTTTTATATAACCTTAGCTTGCTCTCCCTTAATAGGTTTTTAGATTTCAAGCTACAGGCATTACTTTATCTGATCATAAGACTCAGATCTTGGCAATCTAGGGAAAGCTTAACAAAATTTTAAATGGACGTGATTATCGATCTGACAAGGTTTCTACCTCAAAAGTTTTTCGGCAAAAGTATACAAAACACAAACTATCTTCATAAAAGATAACAGTAAGTAGTCTGTTCTAAATTTTCCATATCTTGATGTAATTTAATAATAGACAATCATCAATTCAGACTTGAAGCAAAAATATCAATTTTTTATTGGTAATTAACTATTTATATATTTCATAGATATATCTAAATGAAAACTATTAAAATTTGCTTGTTTTTATGTTTGTTTAGTTGTTTAATAAGCTGCGGAAGACTTGGTCTTAATAATTCTCTCAGTGACAATCATCTAAACAATACTGTAACTTTAAACAACTCAAATAGTAATCTGACTGAAGTAGCTCCACCGCAAATTATTCAAGAATTAAACTACGATCTTGAACAGTATGTTCCACAAATTAAAATTGTTGTTCCTCAACCAGAACAAACATTCAATCAGACAGATGTTAACGTCCGATTAGAGGTAAAAGATTTACCGATATTTCGAGACGACAAGTTACATTTAGGCAATCATTTAAACCTAATTCTAGACAATGAACCATTCCAGCCAATCTATAGTCTCAATCAACCAATAATCTTGAAAGGGTTAACTCCAGGAACACACACTATTAGAGTTTTTGCTACTCGACCCTGGGGGGAAAGTTTTAAAAACGATGGTGCTTACGCTCAAACAACTTTTAATGTTTTAACTGAAACTAACGATAACCGTCCAAATCCCAACTTACCCTTACTAACGTATAACAGTCCTACAGGATTTTTGGGTGCAGAGCCGCTGCTGTTAGATTTCTATTTAGTTAATGCTCCTTTGCACGCCATAGCGAACCAGGATCCCAACTTAAAAGACTGGAGAGTCAAGGCAACGGTCAGTGGAACAAGTTTTATCTTAGAAAACTGGCAACCTATTTATATAACAGGACTCGAAGCAGGTGAAAATTGGGTTCAACTTCAACTGGTTGATGAATCTGGCAATGATATTGAAAATGTTTTTAACAATACGGTTAGAGTATTTACCTACGATCCTCAGCAAAAAGACACTTTAGCCAAGTTGATGTCTAACCAAATGTCTCTAGCTGAAGCCCAATCTATAGTGAAGCAAAACTTTGACCCTCAGCCAGCAGAAACATTAGAAATTAGTAATGCTAAGGACAACGGTGAGCCTGAAATTATTACTGACGAGCCGCTCAAAAATGTTGTTGAATTTGAAACAGCAGTAAAAACTAAACCAGTTGATCAAGTTAGTGAGCCAACTATATCAGTAAATTCTGGTTCCGCAGCTAGTCAGGTTATGGAGACAGAACCAACCTTCGACAATCAATCAGCACCACAAACCATAACGCTGAATCATATTGACTCTGAGCCAACAACTAATGCTAAAACAAACATTGATAAGGCTTCAAAAACAAAGCCCAGGATTGAGATCTCTAAAACTGAGTTAGATTCAGTTACTTCTGCTAATTCAACTAATTCTGACCAATCTGCCAGAGCAATTATTATTACTAAGGCAAATTCGGATCAAGAAGAGCCGATGGCGACTATTGACATTCCTCAACCAGAGTCTGTGGAGATAACCGAATCAGAAATCGCTATTACTATTCCTGAAACTGAGCTAAATAGTTTACCACAGCGATCGCCAAGTCCAAAAATTCGCTGGTGGAAAAAAATCCTCGTAGGCTTACGCCAAAAAATTGAGGCATTAGCTAAAATGCTGCCAGATACAGTGTAAATGGCAAACTAGCGGTATGTTTACTGTCCTTTGCTCAATTTACAGTAGAAAGCCAACGTAAATTAAAAATCTTATTAACAAATAGAAGATTAGGGTTACGTTTACCTCTACAATAATTTACTGCACCGACTTAGGCATTATACCTAGAGTCAAAAGTTTAAAGGTATCACTGAAATTGATAGTTTATCTGTCATTTCTAACCCCAAAAATTAGGCTTATAGGTAACACAACAAGATTCCAGGGAATTAGACTACAATTCATGACTATGGCAAAAGTTCTCGTCTCCGATCCTATCGATCAAGCTGGTATTGATATCATCTCTCAAGTAGCCGAGGTAGATGTAAAAACCAAGCTCCCTTTAGAAGAACTGATCGAAATAATTCCCGAATATGATGCTTTGATGCTGCGATCAGGTACTAAAGTTACAGCAGAAGTTATTGAAGCAGGTACTCAACTCAAAATTATTGGACGTGCCGGAGTTGGAGTAGATAACATTGATGTTCGCGCTGCTACTCGTCATGGCATTGTCGTAGTGAACTCTCCAGAAGGGAATACTATCGCTGCTGCTGAACACGCCTTGGCAATGATGCTAGCTTTGTCACGTCAAATACCCGATGCTAACCAATCTGTTAAAAATGGCAAATGGGAACGTAAAAAGTTCGTTGGTAATGAAGTCTACAAGAAGACTTTAGGCATAGTAGGTCTAGGTAAAATTGGGGCGCACGTCGCCAAGGTAGCTCGAGCAATGGAGATGAAGTTGTTGGCTTTCGATCCTTTCGTCTCCACTGAAAGAGCCGAAAGATTAGGGTGTAGTCTGGTAGATTTAGATCTTTTATTTCAAGAAGCAGATTACATTACTTTACATATTCCTAAGACTCCTGAAACGGCAAATCTAATTAATGCCGAAGCACTGGCTAAAATGAAGCCTCACGTTCGGATTATCAACTGCGCTCGCGGTGGCATCATTGACGAATCCGCACTAGCTGTAGCACTCAAAGCAGAAAAAATTGGTGGTGCAGCATTAGATGTCTACAATAGTGAGCCTTTGGGAGAGTCACCACTAACTGAAATTGGTTCTAATCTAGTCTTAACTCCACATTTAGGAGCTTCTACAGCAGAGGCACAAGTAAATGTGGCTATTGATGTAGCAGAACAAATTAGAGATGTTTTATTAGGACTTCCTGCTCGTTCTGCGGTTAATATTCCTGGTCTAAATCCTGATGTAATGGAAAAACTTAGACCATACTTAAGATTAGCAGAAATGCTAGGTAATATGGCGGGTCAACTAGCTGGAGGCAGAATTGATGAATTAAATATTCGTTTACAAGGAGAATTAGCCAATAATGACAGTCAGCCAATAATTGTTGCCGCTTTAAAAGGTTTGTTGTCTCAAGCCTTAAGGGAAAGAGTTAACTATGTCAATGCAGCTATTGAGGCAACTGAACGAGGGATTAGGGTAATTGAAACTAAAGATAGCTCAACTCGCGACTATTCGGGTGGTTCATTACACATTGAAGCCCAAGGAGCTAATGGAAAACATTCGGTTACAGGTGCCTTACTCAGCGAAGGGGAAATACGCATTACCAACCTCGATGAATTTCCGATTAATGTTCCTCCCAACGATCATATGCTATTTACCTTACACCGAGATATGCCAGGAATTATTGGTAAAATCGGTTCTTTATTAGGTAGCTATAACGTCAATATTGCCAGTATGCAGGTTGGGCGCAAAATTGTTAGAGGAGAGGCGGTAATGGTTCTTAGTCTTGACGATCCTCTGCCTGAGGGAATTTTGCAAGAAATTACCAAGGTAGAAGGTATTAGAGATGCTTATACTGTCAAATTATCTGTCTAACGTGTCTAACGATAACAATTAAAACTTTATGTAGTAATGGCTTAGTGACAGAAGAATAGCTGAATTATCAAATTTAAAGTTGGTGGGAGTTCTCGCCAACTTTGCTGATTTTTAGCGTCGTTAACTATTTGTAAAGATTGAACCCCAAATTTTGAGCTGAATCAAAGCTAAATAAATTAAAAAGCTAAATTTCAAAGACATATTGGGAAAACTATGATTAGAAAAGCCAGTAAAAAGTAGTGGATAAAGCCAAAGTCTTGGCATACAGTGGTGAAGAAATATATTTTAATCCTGATTATCGTTGGAAAATTGAATCAACTGATCGACTTATCAACTTGAATGGTAGTTAAGACAAGCCATTAAAGGTTCAACTTAGATAATTCCTGTATAGCTTATAACCTAAAAAATTCATGTCTAATCGTTGGTGGGAAATCGTCGTAAAATGTGAGCCAGTACAAGAAGAATCAGTCTTTTGGCGACTTGAAAAATTCGGTTGCTCAGGAACAGCTACCGAAGTCAAAATTTTAGATGATAATGGTGACCTTGATTCTGAATTGATTGACGAACGAATCTTGATTAGAACGTATATTCCTGAAATAAATACCCAATTGCTAGACTTAGCCGCACTATCGTTATGGTTAGAGCAAGATGCCAAGTTGCTAGAGGTGGCCGTACCAGAAGCTCAGTGGCATTTGATTGATGAAGAAGATTGGGCTAGTGGTTGGAAAGAGTATTGGAAACCAATGACAATTGGCGATCGCTTTTTAATTTATCCTGCTTGGGAAACTCTTCCAGAAGAAGAATCTGATCGGTTAATACTACGTCTTGATCCTGGCGCAGCCTTTGGTACAGGAACTCATCCTACAACTCAACTGTGTCTTGAATCTCTAGAGATGCGGCTATCTCAAAATGCCGAAAATCAAACCTTAGCAGATATTGGCTGTGGTTCAGGAATTTTAGCATTAGGGTCGGTGTTACTTGGAGCTAAAAAAGTCTATGCAGTAGATACCGACGTTTTAGCTACTAAAACCTGTCGTAGTAATTGCCAGCTCAACCAAGTCAACCGAGACAAAATAGTAGTTCGCGATGGCAGTGTTGAAAAGTTGACCGAAGAAGGAGAGATCTTTGATGGCATCATCTGCAATATTCTGGCTGATACCATCGTTGAATTATTTCCTCAACTTAATCAGATCACTCACGAAACAAGTTGGGCAATTTTGAGCGGAATTTTGTTGACTCAAGCTGACCAAATTGCCGATGTTGTAGAACAACAAGGCTGGACTGTTGCTGCATTATGGAAGAGGAAGGATTGGTGTTGTTTTAATATTCGACGTTCAGAATATTAATTAGCTAAAGTTAAAATATCAACGCCATCCTTAGTTACGGCAATAGTATGTTCAAACTGAGCTGAAAGTTTGCCATCTTTAGTGATTGCTGTCCAGCCGTCATCCAACATTACAGCTTCCCAAGTTCCCTCATTAATCATTGGTTCAATGGTAAATACCATTCCTGGTTTAATTTTTCTCTTTTGTTTTGGATCATAATAATGAGGAATCTGAGGTGCAGTATGGAAAATGTGGCTAACTCCATGTCCAACAAAATCCCTAACTACGGAAAAGCCTTGTTGCTCAGCATACTCTTGAATTGCTGCTCCAATATCATTGATTCTGGCATCTGGTTTAACCGCTGCAATTCCTCTTCTCAAACATTCTTCGGTAACCTCTACAAGTTTTTTGGCTTTTGCCGAGGGCTTCCCGACAAAGAAGGTTTTGGAAGTATCTCCATGATAACCATCTAAGATTGGAGTCACATCGATGTTGATAATATCTCCTTCTTTTAGTATTTGTCTGGCGTTAGGAATGCCATGACAGATTACCTCATTAACGCTAGTACAAAGAGAACCTGTAAAAGGATTGTCTTTGGGCCCATATCCTAAAGGGGCGCTGATAGCCCCTTTTTCTTTGGTCCATTTTTCGGCTGCATCGTTGATTTCTAAGGTGCTTACTCCTGGTTTAACCATTGGCTCCAAAAAATTCAATAATTCCGCTGCTAACGCTCCTGCTCGTCGCATTTTCTCAATTTCTCGGCTAGAGAGGAGAGTAATTTGTTCAGTTCCCATTGATGTTGTTACTGTTTTGTTCTATTGCTAATGTACTATCTAGTCTATCAATTCTCGCTCTTTGAATTATAGAGCGATCAGATCTCCAGCTTCGCAATTGCCAAAAAATAAAGACCTAGAAAAAATCTAAGTCTTTATTAGTTTTGATTTTCTCTAATACTGTTAATTGTTAATTTTGTTATCTTGGTGAATTTGGTTAAATTCTTGATCTTCTTCTGATTCATCAACCTGAACAGAGTCTAGCAAATCATTTAATTCTCCCAAAGATTCTTCAGAAACTTGGATAAGCTCCTCTAGCTTTTGATCGACCAAATTAAGTGAATCCAGCTTGTCTAAATCTTCATCTGTATCTTCAAAATTAAAATCTAACGCTTCTGAATCAGTAGTTGCTTCATTCTTTACGAGTTGGCTATCTTCGGCGAATGCTTCCATCAAGTCATCAAATTCTTCAGAAGATTCACTATCATTATCCAAGTCTTCAATAAAATGATCAGACTTTGATTCAACTACAGGTACTTCTGTAAGACTGAATTCTTCAGCCGATTGATTGTCATTAATAAACTCTTCCAGAAAATCATCAAACTCAGATTCAGCTTCCAATTCAAATTCATCAGACTCGCTCTCATCAGCCCATCCTGACATCAACTCCTCAGATTCAAGTTCAGATTCAGGTTCAGCACCCCACTGCTGGCTCATTTCATCTGGTTCTAAAGCGCTCGCTGGTTCAGCTTCCAATTCAGATTCATCAGACTCGCTCTCATCAGCCCATCCTGACATCAACTCCTCAGA
>JAIMKV010000019.1:0-24219 GCA_020692205.1 Myxosarcina sp. GA_180221_E-2-1-MAG-40_15 | reverse complement strand
ACTCGCTCTCATCAGCCCATCCTGACATCAACTCCTCAGATTCAAGTTCAGATTCAGGTTCAGCACTCCACTGCTGGCTCACTTCATCTGCTTCTTCCGATAATTCTGAGAAATTATCTTCTTCAATTAATTCTGACGATGTTTGATTTGCAAAAATTTCGTGTTCGGCTTCTTCTAAATCAAATTCGGACTCTTCATCAACTATGAGTTCGGCTTCTATAGATGGTTGATGCTCAAACATTTGTAATTCAGATTCATCAAAAGCCCCAATTAATTTATCTACTGATTCTGAATCTGAATTTTTGGCAGTTTCATTAGATTCTGATGATTCTGAGGAGAATGGATTTATATCCACTTCACCCACTACAAAATTTTCTGTGATTTCATCTGTATGTTCTACGAAAGCTTGAGAAGTTTTTGATTCGCTATTGAATATTTCTAATTCTGATTCATCTAGGTAACTTACTAGCTGTTCAATTTCTGAATCTGACTGAGTTTTCTGAAAAGGTTCTGGTTTTTCTTCAATACCGACGTCAGCTATGCTTTCCTCAATAGGTGAAATTACTTGCTCTAACTGTTGCTGCTTACAAGATAACTCCTCTATTTGTGACTCTAAGCTATCGTTCTCGGATTGAAGATTCTGTTTACGAATTTCTAATAGTGATGTATCAATATTTATCGCTTCTATTTCTTGTTTTTTAGAATCGCATTCTCTTTCTAACTGCTGTTTCTGACTGTTTAAATCAGAAATAATGCCTAGTAGCTGATCATGTTCGGTTTGAAGAGAGTTAATATCAGTTTCTACTGCCTGCATTTTTGCAGCGGCTTCGTCAAAAGAATGTTGTAATTGAGCTTCTTGACTACGAAGTTGATCTACTTGACTATCTGATAGTTTATCTTCTTGATTATTATCATTCTTTTTACTATTAGTCACTAAAGCTCCAGCTACGCTAGCCATTGAACCAGCCGCGCCAGTTACTATTAGAGCTTTCTGATTTGATCCTGCTAACGTTCCAGCAACAAAGGTTATGCTACCAAAAGCAAGAGAAATTAGCAGAATTTTATTAACAACTTTAGCTGATTGCATTTTTAGGTAAATTCAATATTAAGTTAACTTATTAGAGAAGTTATGTTTTCAGGCTAGTAGCTTATTGTCACTACTTTACTTTGGTAAACACAGCAACCAAGGGTTGATTGATTCTGAAATACGAAAAACTTCCTTAGCCTTATATGTAATTGTTCCCAAATGGTTGCTAAAAATTAACAATTTGGCTCGTAAGCTACAAAATATTGAGATGAGCTATTGAAATTATCAAAGTTAACCGAGAATCATTTGAATTTTAGTAATTAATTAATGCGTCAGAATATTAATTAAATTCAAAGTAAAAATTTGACTATTAAAAATCTTTGATAATCAATCGCCATAAATATTTTCAGAAAGCATAGCTATATTTATTAGCTAATGGTTTAATGCCAAAGCGTATTTAGTGGGAAATAAAATAATCCAGTTGTCAACCAACTGTATTCTCATAACCTCAAGACGACAAATCAGTTTAAGATAGTAATGGCGTAATAAAACTTAATATTTTGCATTAACTATGGCAGCCAAAGTAGAAATATATACCTGGAGTCGTTGTCCATTTTGTATTCGTGCTAAAGGACTATTAGATCGAAAGGGAGTCGAATACAGCGAATATTGCATTGATGGAGACGAAGATGCTAGAGATCAAATGAGGGTTAGAGCAAATGGCAAATCAAGTCTACCGCAGATCTTCATTGACGATCGCCACATTGGGGGGTGTGATGATATTTATGCACTAGAAGGTAAAGGAGAATTAGATCCTCTGTTGTAGAGAGGTATCACCAAGCTGTACTTTATAAGTTGAGAGTACAAAGCACTAACTTAAGGAAAACAGGGTGAAACTCGTATTTATCATCGATCCAATCGCCAAACTAGATCCTGGACACGATAGTAGCGTCGCCATGATGGAATCAGCGCAGATGTTGGGTCATCAAGTTTGGATAACTGAAGCTAGTCAACTGAGCATCATTCAAGGTAAGGCTTGGGGATATTTACAGACAATTAGTCTTAAGCCTGTAAAGCTAGTCGAACAACATTGGCAATCAGAACCAGATTGGTATCAGATAGGTAGTAGTACCTTAACCTGTCTGGAGGAAATGGATGCTGTATTTATGCGTACCGATCCTCCTGTTACTGTTCCTTATCTATATACAACCTACATACTGGATTTAATTGATCGCCGTAAGACTTTAGTTGTTAATTCACCGCAAGGATTGAGAACTGCTAATGAGAAAGTATACGCGCTGCAATTTACTAAGGTAATTCCCGAAACTATTGTTAGTCAGGATAAATTGGTAATTGCCAAGTTTGTCGAGCAAAAAAAATCTGCTGTCTTAAAACCTTTGGGTGGAAAGGGAGGAGAAGGAATTTTATTTTTGGAAGCGGTTGATCGTAATTTTAATTCTTTAATTGAAATTAGTACTAAACAGGGTCGCGAACCCATTATGGTTCAAGAATATTTACCCGCAGCTAAAGAAGGAGACAAAAGGATTATCTTGCTGGATGGAAAACCAATTGGGGCAGTAAACCGTGTTCCTAGTGGTAATGAATTCAGAGGCAATATGGCGGTAGGGGGCAAAGCAGCCAAGATAGAGATTACTAAAAGAGAAGAAGAAATTTGTGCTGTAGTTGCCCCTCAGTTGCGTAAGGACGATCTTTACTTTGTCGGTATTGATGTGATTGGTGGTTATTTAACCGAAGTTAATGTCACTAGTCCAACAGGAATTAGAGAAATAGATCGTTTGAATAACGTAAATTTAGGTAAACAAGTCATAGAATGGCTAGAAACCAAGCTATCTAATTAATCTTGCTATATAAAAACAACCAGAATTAAAATAATCGCTAATCAAGTAATCAAGTAATTAAGTAATGCACGCATTATCAATTCCTACCTGGATAATCCATGTCTCTAGCGTTCTCGAATGGACTGCGGCCATTTATTATATTTGGCAGTATGGGGAAATTACAGGCGATCGCTCCTGGTATAATTTGTCTTTTGCAATGTTGCCTGCCTTAGTCAGTGCTATGTGCGCCTGTACCTGGCACTTTTTTGACAATACACAATCTTTAGATTGGTTAGTTACTCTACAAGCATCAATGACGGTAGTGGGTAATTTCACTGTTTGTATTGCAGCTTGGGGAATCTGGCGTAGTTCCAAATCGGAAATTAAATCTGATTAAACTAGTATATATGTACTTATTTTAATTGTCGTTAAATTTTTAAATTTTTAATCGCTATTCAATGAATAAAGAAAGTTTATTTGCCGTTTCTTTGTTGCCGTATTTAGGTTTTTTGTGGTTTATGACTCGTTCGGGAAAAACACCTCGTCTAGCCTTGATTGGTTTTTATGCCTTGTTGGTGTTTGTCGTCGTCACAATTCCTGCGGGAATTTATGCTCAGGTACACTACGGTGAAGAATTGGCAAATGTAGATTGGCTACACGGTAGTGCCGAAATGTTTTTAACTCTATCTAACATTATGGTGGTCTTAGGTTTTCGTCAGGCAATTATGAGACAAAAAAAACTAAATACAGAAGAAGCAAAGCAAATCGATCTTAAAGCTTAAAGAAGCTTGTGTTAAGCCAGTTCAGATTAAAGATCAGCACAAGCACATAAATATTCAACCCAGGTAAGTTATTAGTTTACCTGGGCTGTATTTTTTTATATGCAGACCGTTTTATATAGGTTGGTCGGCGTTATTTATATCTCATAGTCTAAGCTGATAGAGAGCTAACCACTGCGATTCAAATTACAATCTTTGGTGATTTAAATCAACTGATTTTCTTGGCGAAGATAGGCTTCAATAAAAGGATTAAGATTTCCATCCATCACGTCGCTAACATCGGTAGTTTCAATTTCAGTTCGCAAGTCTTTAACCATTTGGTAAGGATGAAAAACATAGTTACGAATCTGATTCCCCCAGGCAGCTTCGACCATATCACCGCGAATTTCAGCAATTTCTTTGGCTCTTTGTTCTTCGGCAATAATTAGTAGTTTCGCTTTTAATAAAGCTAAAGCTCGTTCTTTGTTTTGGAGCTGAGAACGTTCCTCAGTACAGCGTACAGCTATCTTGGTCGGTAAGTGGACAATTTGGACGGCAGTTTCTACCTTGTTGACGTTTTGTCCTCCTGCCCCACCAGAACGGGAAGTTTTGATCTCTAAATCCTTATCAGGGATTTCTAGATCTAATTCTTCGTCTCCTAAGTTGGGCATTACCTCTACCCCAGCAAAGCTAGTTTGTCGCTTACCATTAGCGTTATAGGGCGAGATTCTAACTAAGCGATGAGTACCTTTTTCGCCTTTTAAATATCCATAGGCATAACGTCCATCAATCTCTAAGGTGGCAGATTTTATTCCTGCTTCATCTCCTGGAGAAGATTCGGTCAAACGGACTTTATAGCCTTCTTTTTCGCTCCAACGAGTGTACATTCGCAACAGCATTTCCGCCCAATCTTGAGCATCTGTACCGCCTGCACCGGCATTAATGGTTAATACTGCACCTTTAGTGTCATAAGTACCTGATAAAAGCTGTTGTAAGTCCCAAAGCTCCAGCTCTTGATTGAGCTGTTCTAAATTAGCGACGGCTTCGTTAGCTAAAGCTTCGTCTGATTCTAATTCTAATAATTCGGCGATCGCTTTAGTATCTTCTAAAGTGCTTTGCCAATTTTTATATCGCTCTAGATTTGACTTGCAATCGTTTAATTCCTGCAAAACTGCTTGTGCTGTAGCTTGATTGTCCCAGAATTCAGGCTGTGCTGCTCTTTGCTCTAAGTCGTGTATCTTAGCTTGTATGGCAGGGGGGTCAAAGATATTCCTGAGTTTTACCCAGGCGTAACGCGATGGCTTCGATATTACGTTTTAGTTCTGATACTTCCATAGAAACAATAGCTTATCTCAAATTATTTACTACTAGCTATTTACATATTTTACATATACTGGGATTTCCTGTTTAGCGTTAATCAATCGGCGTATTAACAGCCAGTTGATCACTTGAACTCGCATTCGAAAAATTTTCCAAGCTAATAGCTAGTAGCTAAAAACATTATTATTATCGGCTTCATCTTTTAATTTACCAATGCTAAATACTGACTTTCTAGCAAAAAAGCCCCTTGGGTAAAGCGAATACCATAATAGCCACCAGGACGTTGATCGGTTATTATCCCTGCTTCTCCCACCGTTAGAAGATCGGGAGAGCGCAACATGGGCATGGGTTCTGCGGTTTTAATATAAGCAGGTAAGGCGGTTATTTTAACGCGATCGCCCACCTTAAAGTTTTTCAATTCTTCATTCATTAGTAGCCTGTTCATCAGTAATGATTAATCTATAGCAATACTAACTAGAATAGTTAATCTTCAACTTGATACTTAATACTTGTCGAGACGCTGAATTTCGCGTTCCTACTCCCCTGCATTAACATCAGTAAATTTGGAAGCCTTGACTTTAGCTAAAATCTTTTCTTTTTGATTTTCCAGCTCTTGTTTCAGAATCTGTTTGGCCATTTTGGCATCGCCGACACTTCTGGTTACCTGACTCAGGTTTGCCCATTGTTGTAACATTTTGCAGTTACGAGCATTAATTAGTGAGCTAGCGATATGTTGACATTGCTGGGGTTCGTCCAGACTATAAAACAAAATACGATATTTTCCTCTTTCGGCAAGAACACGAGTAATTTGCTGCCCTTTGTTCGATTTAAGGTCTAGATAACAGGGAAGCCATTTTACCCCATGTTCAGAATTGTAGATCACAGTGATCCAAAGCAACATGGGATAAGGATTTCCTAAATATAAAAACTGGTTATAGCGTGTACTAGATATCCTTTGAGTAACATCGTCTTGGTCTAACATTACACAGAGAACTGGAACTTCTCCCAGATGGGTATCAATTAATTGCGCAAAAACAATTTTGCGTAGAGGTTTATTTTCAGGCCAAGCAGTCTGCAAACAAATTTCTGTTACCGAAGATTCTGTGTTGAGGGTTCGATCATCAACCGATTTGGTCTTAATTCGATCTAGAGCGATATTTGGCTGATATTTTGGCGTGATATTTTGATGAGGATGAGTTGGGTAAGGTTTATTTTGTAACTCTATTGCCTCAAGTGTCGCCAAAATTTCGCGAACGCTCTGGGGTCGATCATCTCTTTCTTTTGCTAAGCAGCGAAACACTAAATCTTGTAGTTCTTGAGGTAGATTAAGACTGCTGTTGAATGGCTCTGGCTGAAAATTATGGTGAGCCTGATACCAACCACCAAAAGATGAATTTTGAGGCAGCAAGGGCATATCCATAGTCAGCATCTCATACATCATGACCCCAAAGCTGTAAATGTCAGAACGATTATCTAATTCTTTGCCTTCCATTTGTTCGGGAGAACAGTATGCCAAAGTCCCCATAAAAGATTGAGTTTGGTTAGCACTTGCCTGAATTAGTTTGGCAATCCCAAAGTCCAAAATCTTAGCAACTTCTCCCAAAGTAGGGTCTTGAAGCACAATTATATTGCTAGGTTTAATATCTCGATGAATTACACGACACAATTCGCCGTTAAGATATATTCCCTGATGAGCAGATTCCAATCCTAAACAGATGTGACGAGCTAGAGTCAGAAATCTTGGTAAAGGTGTCGGTTGATAGTGAATTGTATCATTGATGCTTTCTCCTAAAAGAAATTCCATGACGTAGAAAGGGATGTTGTTGTCATCTACACCATAGTCTTTGACTCTAACAACATGAATACTTTTTTCGCCTAGAAGAGCCGAAATTGTTGCTTCTCGCTCGAAGCGATCGCGCATATTATCATTGAGTAAAGCTTGAGATAAAAATTTGATGGCTACGGTTACGCCACCTAATACGGTGTCTTTTGCTCGGTAAACTCTACCCATAGCACCTTCACCCACTAAGTCAGATAGTTGGTAACGGTTGGCAAGTAAACGACCATAGTTAGGATCTGTATTCATACTTCGATTGAGGAAGCTAATTTGGGAGAATTAATTTTTACAGGTTTGATTGCTTAGAAGAGACAGAGCTTACTTTGACTAAAGGTTACAGATTATCTCGATCCCGCTTGGTTAACGTTTGATCGTTGCTTCAATCGTATGTTTAATGCTGTGGCCATCTAAAATACTGCTAGTCAGGTAATAAGTATTTTGGTCTAGACAATAATAGGTATCTAGTCCTTTTTGTTTGCTAGCAGTTCCAATAAACCAATAATATTGAATAATCGATTGCGCTCCGAGTCTACCTTCTCCCTCAATATTCCCCAAAAGGCTGTGTTGTGAAACATAAGTATAATAATTTGCTTCATAATTCAAATTGCCGCGGCATTGATAAATTATCTTCGTTTCCGTTTCATCCTCACAGGTTAAGCTGGTGGTCGTTTTGAACCAGTTGGCTCGCCAATCAATCTTAATTCCTCCTTGAAGCGGGACAGTAACTAGGTTGGGCTTCAGCCAATATCCGCTGACATTCCAATAGCCCGATTCAACTAAGAAACTATGAGCCACAACTTTATCTTGATCATCTTCATCTGGTTATAAAAGCTATATTTATTGGTATAGCAGTCAAAGTAAAGGTTAGGACAATAAAAATTTTATCTCGCGCAAAGGCGCAAAGACGCAAAGGGACTAAGAGATGTCTTAATCTATCGTTCGATGGCTATATCTAGCTGTCTGTATAGATTGAAAGTCATATCATCGCAGGTAGATGGATGTCTCCTAACAAGACTGGTTTAGTCGCTCCTGTGACTTGAGGTAAATTGCCTGGAATAGATTTAGTTCTCCAATAAGCTAAGACGGCAAAAGCGATCGCCTCTTTAAAATCTCCATTGATTCCCACCTCATTTGTTGTACCTATATGTGCCGATGTTAACTCAGCTTGCAGGCGTTGTCTTAAATATGTATTTTTGCTGCCACCACCACAGAGCAAAACTTCGTCTGGCATTTGAGGTAAAAATTGTTGATAACTATGAATAATCGATGCTACGGTAAGCTCAGTCAAAGTTGCCAAGCGATCGCTTTGACTAAGTCCTGCTCGATCCATTTCTTGCCAACGCTGATTTAAATAATTTTGGTCAAATAGTTCTCTACCTGTAGACTTGGGTGGCGACTGTTGAAAAAAATCTTGCTGTAGCCATTGCTGTACCAATTGGTGATCAGGATTCCCTTGTGCTGCCCATTGTCCATCATGGTCATAAGTTTTAGTTCCGTTGGTTAGACGAGCAACTGCTAGATCTAATAAAACATTAGCAGGACCAGTATCCCAGCCAAATATTTGTTGCTCCCAATTAGATACTGTATTAGGAGGTAAATATGCCAGATTACCAATACCACCAAGGTTTTGAATTGCTCTAGTTTTAGTCGGATGGGACAGTAAACAAAGATCGATTTTTGGCACTAAAGGCGCGCCTTCTCCTCCTGCTGCGATATCGGCGGTACGAAAGTTACTAATAGTTTTAATCCCGGTAAGATGAGCAATCAATTCTCCTCTACCAATTTGTAAGCTATAGCCGAGAATTTTATTGGTTCTATCTTGGACTGGCGGACGATGATATATGGTTTGACCATGAGAGCCGATTAATTCTGCTGTGTGATGCTGAGCTTGAATTGTTTGGGCTGCTAGTGCAAACTGAGTGGCGATCGCATCATCTAAATCGGCTAATTCAGACATGGTTATGGCTTCTGCGCCACAAACGGCTAAGATTTTTGCTCTCAATGCTTCAGGATAAGCAAAGGTTTTTGCTGATAACAGCTTTACTTGGAGATCTTTTTCGGTGCCACTGATTTTTACTAAGGCAGCATCAATACCATCAACTGAAGTCCCACTGATTAAACCGATAACTATCATTATTGTTGGCTGTATAGTTTTGATATACGACGTTTGAGCTAAGTCAAGAATCAACAGTCAAATTAACTTTCACTATCAACTCACATTGCCTACTATATGTCAGAAATTTTTGACCGCGGAATGCGGTCACAGGCAAGCACCGCCTTTTAAAGGCGGTGCTTGCCTGTGACCTAATAGTGCCTGAGTAGCGATTGAAGCCGTAAAACATTCATTATTGATGATTGACTAAGCAATACAGACGATCATTATTTTAATCAAAACTAACTGATAAAATATCTGTAGTATTCAACGCTAAAATCATGGTTTCATCAACCCGCCAGCTAACCATCCAAGAATTCTTTGAACTGACTGAAGGCGATCGCCCTTACGAATTTGTAGACGGTCAAGCTATTCCCAAAATGTCTCCAAAATTTTTTCATTCTCGACTACAAAAAACCTTGCTATTTATTTTAGATAGTTGGGCTGAAAACAGAGGCAGAGTCGAGCCAGAATGGGCAATTAAACTTCAAAGAAACGGAACTGACTGGATTCCAGTCCCCGATCTAAGTTACACATCTTATAATCGTCTGAGTGCAGATTGGATAATTGATGAAGCTTGTCCTGTTGCACCTGAATTAGTCATCGAAATTATTTCTCCTGGGCAAGCATTTGGTAATTTAGCCGAAAAAGCTACAGATTATCTACAAGCAGGAGTAGCTAGAGTTTGGTTGAGCGATACGAGATCTAAAAGCATTACTGTTTTTTATCCTGATACTTTCCCCAAAACCTGGCGAGGAACTTCAACAATAACTGATGATTTGTTGCCAGAATTAAACTTAACTTCTCAGGGGATTTTCCAACAAGCAGGTTTAGTCTAATTTGCTCAAGTTCATTAAAAAGCGATCGCCTAATTGAGAAAGCGATCGCTTTTAGCTAACAAATCTTGGTTTTTAACGAGATTCAGACAATAACATCTTGGTTTCTGATGCCCCTGCGTGCTTTAATTTCCTAGTCATCTGTAAGCTAACTACAGCAATAGCTAACCATTGTCCGAGCATTGTTAGCAAAATAGCCGATGTGGTGGCATATTCAGTCGCGACAGTAGGTATAAAGCTAAACAGCCAGACTTGAGGTATGGTTTTGGGATATATTTCAGCCAGACCAAAACTTACTGGTGGCACGATAATCATTGACGCTACGGTAATTACCGACCAAGCTGCTCGTTTACGCGTCTTAGCAGTTAAGATAAATTGAGCAGCAATTGCCCAAAGCATAATATTTCCAGCGCTTAGTATAAAACCCCAGAATACAAACTGCCGATCAAGATCCAGAAGTAAGAAGATTGAGGGAGTAATATAAGCGATCGCCATTGCCACATTAATAGCCACTGCCACTGTTGAAGGACTGTTTTCACCAAAGATCAAGTCTTTCCAAAGAGTATTATTACTTTTGTTGATTTGATGACGATACCGCGCCCAATCATGTAACGCTTGACGATGAGGACTAAGACCAGCAATTAATCCCAAACCCCAGACACACAGAAAGAATTGGCTAAACAGAAAGTATTCGGTCAAGCTATTGTTAGCGGTACTTTGAAGCGTAAATCCAAGGGTGATCGCCACCAACCAACCAGTGAGCCAATAACTTTGAACTTTACTAAACAAAGTATGCTCAGGATTATGAAAACGTCGTTTTAAGAGCGACCAGCACCAATATGTCCAGAGGCTAAAATTAAATATAATTAAGCTAATCCCTAGGCTGGCTTTGCTCCAGAGAGCTTGTCCATAAAATAATAATTGTCCCAAATTTTCTACTGGCAAAAAGTCAATTTTGTTATCGGGTAAATAGGTAGCCTCGATTAAGTAAGACAGAACTAAACTGGGATTAAATAAAAATAACCAGCCTGCTGGATGATCTAAAGTTAAATAATTGCCGTGAAATAGAGTCTTGGTTAGAACTAATAACAAAGTTCCAACTACTCCACTAGCCAACCAAGATTTAAAACTTGATAAGCCAAAATCCATCAAACTCCAAAGCAATGCCAAGCTATAGAAAAAAGCACAGCTAGCAATAATTACCGCATCAAAACCAAGCATTAAAGTCCAGGGAATACGCGCGCCCAAACCTGCTATTGAGTGCAGCGGTAAAAATAATAAGATCACAATATAAAGTAAGATTGGCACACCCAAAATTTTCCCTAAAAAAATGTTGCTGGCAGATTGGGGTGTCAAGCGAATAAAGTTTAGTGTACCTCGACTTTCTTCTTTCATAGTATCGGCAATTAGCATATACGTCCCTACCACTAGTAGAGCAAAAATACTAATAATACTGAGGATCACAAATAAATCTAGCCATAATAGTTGCCAGTTAATTACCCAATTACCCATCAGATCTTTGGTATAAGAGAGATGCCGATAATGATAGCTGCTAAAGTCTTCGTAGATATTGCCCATGCCATAGCGACCATGCTGCACACCCAATATTCCTTGGGGATCTGGATCGGGCAAGTCACCTAACAAATAAACCACCGCTACAAACTGAGTAACGCTAGAAATAGCAGCAGCCAAAATTACGTTTCTTGTTCTTAGTTTGCCTTTAATCTCTCGAAACAACTGAGGATTCAAGTCTAAAAACTTTTCCCATAATGAACTTGAGTGGTGAAACAGTCGCATATTTTGTTTCATAATTCTGAGTTATTTAACTTGATAGGGATTGTTGATTATCGCCGATTTAATTAATTCAAGAAGTCTGTTGGTGTCCTAATTTTAAGAATATAGTTTCGAGATCTTCTTGGCTACAGTAAAATTCTGTCAGAGGAATATCAGCTATAATAAGCGATCGCAACAGTTCGGCGCAGTCAGATTCTCCTCCAGTAAAATTGACTTTGAGACGATTACTTTGAGGAATCATCTGCCAGGTTTGGACGAAGGAGTTTTGGCTCAGTTTTTGTTGCAGTAACTCCATCTTACCCAAAGTACTAAGAATAATTTGTTGGCGAGATAATCGTTGATACAAGTCTTTGAGTGCAGCGCTTTCTACCAAAAAGCCTAATTCCATTATCCCGATAGAGGTGCAGAGTTCGGCTAAGTCACTCAGGACATGGGAAGAGATCAAAATTGTCATTCCCGCCTCTTGTAAAACTTTAATTATTTGGCGAAACTGCTGTCTTGCTAAAGGATCTAAGCCTGATACAGGTTCATCTAGAAGTAACAGTATTGGTTCATGAATAATAGTTCTGGCTAGACTTAGCCGTTGCTTCATCCCCCGCGAGAGAGTAGAAATAATACTTTTACGCTTGTTCTCTAGCTGAACTAGTTCCAATACCTCTTGTAAACGGCGACGGCGACTTGGCTGTTGCAAACCATATAGTCGAGCAAAATAATCTAAATAATCCCAGACGGTCAAATCGTCATAAAGAGGAAAGTCGTCAGGCAGATAACCGAGTCGCTGTTTGAGTAGCGGATTAGAATCATCTCGCAACAAGCGATCGCCATGAAGATAAATCTCTCCTGTGGTTGGCTCTTCTGCCGTCGCCAACATCCTAATTAGAGTGGTTTTTCCCGCACCGTTAGGACCAATTAACCCATATACCTCCCCTGCTTTTACTCTAAGATCGATTTCATTAACAGCAATATGCCCTTCAAATCTTTTGGTTAAACCGTAGGTAGCGATCGCCCATTCCTGACTCATAATCAACACTCAATGTGAGTTAGCTCACTGCCAATTTAGTGGTTTGTAGTTCTTAGCTTGTTTATACTTCACAAAAGCAGCAATCCATTGTTCATTAATAATTTTATGAGTTTTAGGTATAAGCTACAAATTACTCTAAAAAGCATTAGTCTAGAAGCAAAATAACCTCAGAATTAAACTAGATTGCAAATTAACTCTTAAGATCGGGCTATCTTAAAATAACAAATAGATTTATCGATGGATTAGTTGAGATTAAAGTCAGTAGACGGGTCGCCCCATCTACTGCTCTACAAAACGGTACGTGAACCTTTCAATTCATACCGCTCCTCAATAAAACGGCTGTTGTCATCAGTACGTCTCTGACTTACGTGATTAACATTCCTTCTCCCCACTACTATCCTTCAATGAGGATAGATGTTTTGAAGGTTGTCTTTCGTTTGAGCCGTCTATTTTTGACTTTTTATCATGGCAATGTCGATGTAGCAATTGAAGATTGTTGTAATAATCCGTTCCACCCTTCGATTTTGGGATTATATGGTCTTTTTCAATTACATCTTCGTTTTGGAATGTTAAACCGCACCAATTACATTTTCCTTTTTGGATTTTAAGTAATTTGGCTTTGCTTAGTGGCATGAGAGGGTTTCTTCCCATGCGAGAACTCCAGTAGACTAAATCTCCGTCAAATGGGCTAGCTTCACCCTTGACAATTATGTGACGGGTTATCTTCGTATCCTTGTGAAAACGAAGCCTATCGTTAATGATACCGTCTTTTGTCGTGGCGAATATCCAGTCTTTATTACTAAATATGTTCTCTTTACTATTGTAAATAGACTCGCTTTGGAAATATTTGTTTTTCAACCATTTCTTCCCTTTGTTTCTATGTCTTTTTACTGCCCACTTCCAGAGTTTAAATATAGTCAATGCGTCTAATTTCTCAAACGTTACACTACTCACGACTTTTGAGTAATAGTTGCACCATCCCCTAATTATGGGGTTGAGTATTCCTATGAGTCTTTCTTGCTTAAGTGATTTACCAGAATTGATAATATCTGCAAGTTTTTCGTAATGTGTTTTTATGCTCTTTTTACTGGGCTTAATAAGAGTTTTAAATCCTAGTGGTTTACCATGTGGATTTTTTCCACTTAGATACTTACCGACTTTGTATTGTCGAACGTTAAATCCGAGAAAGTCAAAGCCAGCTTTTTCTTTACCTACATTGTGCAGGGTGTGGGTTAACCTAGTTTTGCTAGGCTTTAGTTCTAGTCCTATGTCTTTTAACCATTCAGAGATGATTTCTCTGCAACTTTGAACCACAGAATAATCTTCGTGAAGGATTACGAAGTCATCCGCATACCGAATTAGGGATAAAGAAAATCTTTTGTCCCTTTTACCTACTTGTTTTCCCCGATAATCTTTTATATCTAGAGTTTCGGCATATTTCTTTATGCAATCTTCCATTCCATGTAAGGCAATATTAGCTAAAAGTGGGCTAATAACTCCACCTTGCGGTGTACCTTCAGTTGTTTCAGAAAATTTGAAGTCCTGCCATATTCCAGCTTTTAGCCAAGCTCGTATTTGTCTACGTAAGGAAGGGTAGGTATTTAATTTTTGTAATAATTTCTGATGGTCGATTTTATCAAAGCATTGGCTAATATCCGCATCTAAAACAAATTTTGATTTTTGTTTGATTGCGAGAAAAATTGCTCTGATAGCATCTTGACATGACCGTCCAGGTCTGAAACCATACGAGTTTGGTTCAAACTTTGCCTCCCATTCTGGTTCTAATGCCATTTTTGTGAGGCATTGCACTGCTCGGTCGTACATTATAGGTATTCCCAAAGGTCTTTTCTCGTCCTTCCCTGGTTTGGGTATGAGTACCCGCCTTACAGGAGACGCTTTGGTACTCAAGGTGATTTTATCAACCAATTTAAATCGGTCTTTTGGGGATAGGTTTTTAACCCCGTCCACACCTGCCGTTTTAGAACCTTGGTTATCTTGTGTTACCTTCCGTACCGAGATGAGTTTTGCACTTCTGGATTTTAGTAGTAATTTTTGGAGTCGTCTAACATTCTTGACATCACCACGTTTTGACGCTTGATAGATACGCTTTTGAAGCTTGTACAGTACCTTCTCGAATTTCTTCCAGGGGAGGTCTGACCATTCATACTCTTGTTGAATATATTCAACGTTGTCCATGACTTTTATACTTTTACTTGAGTCCCTATCTTCCGTTTTATCGTGAGTCTGTCTGCATATACCTTTTATTACAAAGGGTCATTGGCTTCTGACTCTATCTCTGTCAATCATTCCCTAGCAAAATAAACTAGATATTACATCTTGGTTGATTACTCAAGCTTTCGACCTTTTACTTGAGAAGAATGATTGATTTGATTGATTTATTTCGTTCCACATACCATTGGTTTGCTCTTTTAGGTGGGAATCTATTTGCCCGTTATAGGTAACGCAAAGCTCTCATCATAAACAGGAGCTTACCTGTTAAAGTACGCATATAGCGTTCTTTACGCCTTTTTAGGACTCCCAGCGCATTAAGCCTTTTCGCTGGTTTCCCATTGGGACAATTCAGTCGATTCCTTAGACCTTGTTCACCTTGAGAGCTTGCAGACGTTAAACCACATTAGGCTAGTAGTTTAAATACGTCGTCCCCCTGCTTTACGGATTGATGACCAGTCGCTACCGTAAGGGTTTTGCTTTCATTTTGCGTCTAAATGGTTGGGCTTGTATCATTTAAGTTAGAGAATGAGATATTCTTATTACCCCTACTGTCTTTGCTGAATTAGCTAGGCAGGGTTAACTCACCAACATGGTTATGTAGTTGTCACTTCTAAGAGGATTAAAGTGCTACCTCAACCCAGTATGGGTTACTCTTAGAATTGCTCTCAATCCTCCGTATTGATATTTACCAATATAGTTTCTGAGAAACGAATCGCACTTATGTTTGGAAAGTCGCCCCGTGAACCACAAAAGCCCACTATGTCTGATTTAAAGGACATCAAACTTTCACCACCTACCCCTGCTAATTTAACCTCACCCCAAGACACTCTTCTACAAACAGAAGAAATAGTTGAAGACAAAGAGCTAGTCACCACAGTAGAAAAAATTAGTCGTATTGTTTCTCCCTATTTTATTGCGATCGTCGGTTTAGCCTTATATGAAGATAACTTTTTGATTGGCACCATTTTGATCTTGGTAGGGATACTTGCTTTGCTCAAAGTTTCAACTAAGGATGTAGGGAACTTTTTGGAATGGCTGAAAAACTTCCTCGGATTGAAATAATTGGGCAAAAAAACTGGGGTACTCAACCCCAGGCAGTTAATTTTTAATTAAATGTAGTTATTTTGGCTTAAATCAAGCTTGCAAAACTTGTTGTAGCCTAGTCCAAACCGTAGCAACAGTTTGCTTGACCTCGTTTTGGAAACTCCACCTTTGAAAAGCTCGCTCGTATTCTTCTCCCTGAGATTGATATGCCTTCCAGCCACTTAGAGCTATGCCTAAACCCCAAAATAGCAGGATATATAATGACCAGGAGAGAGTTCCAATAGCGACAAAGTTCAAAGAAACTAGAAAAGTATTGACGATCGCGAACTTAGTTAATTTTTGTTTAAATTTCTGCCGCCGATGCAGATCGAAGGCGCGACGCTGGCGATCAATTGCTTTTTGTTCTAGCCATTGTCTTTCGGCAGCCTGAATCGTGGCATTGTTGATGTCTAACTCAGACGCGATCTCCCATAGCTGCTGTCTGCTGAGTTCTTCGTCGGTATGATGAGCCGCGATCGCTCTTTGCAAAATTTGTTGAATATCTTCTTGACTATAGAAGTCGGGATATTGGGTAATTATATCTGGCATATTATTTCGGCATTTCTCTATGTTTATTATGCCCAAGATTTGTCAAGTCGTTACCGTAATCTTGAGGACGGTTTTTACTCTACGTTGGGAGTAACGATTATGGTTTACGCTTCGTTACAATTTTAATATTGAAAACTTGATCGTAAACAAAAATATAAAACATTCCTCTTGAATAATCGGGGAATGTTATTTCGTCATTATAGATAGGAGCGTGCCATGAACGGCAGTATTCGCATCGGAAATTTATTTGGTATACCTTTTTTCATCAATCCTTCGTGGTTTTTTGTATTGGGTTTAGTCACCTGGAGCTATGGCTCTAGCTTAACTCAATTCCCACAACTAACAGGGGTATTACCTTGGCTGTTAGGTTTGGTAGCTGCCTTGCTGCTCTTCTCTTCCGTCTTAGCTCATGAACTGGGACATAGCTTTGTGGCTATTTCTCAAGGTATTCCCGTTAAATCGATCACTTTATTTATCTTTGGTGGTTTGGCTACCTTGGAAAAAGAATCAGAAACACCGCTTCAGGCGTTTTTAGTGGCGATCGCTGGACCATTAGTCAGTATTTTGCTTTTTGGTTTCTTCACTTTGATCACAGCTACTGTAACCCTAAGCCTGCCTATAAAAGCAGTTATTTCTCTGGTTGCATATATTAATTTGGTATTGGCAGTATTTAATATGATTCCTGGGTTGCCTCTCGATGGTGGTAACGTCCTCAAATCTATTGTTTGGAAAATTACAGGCAATCCAAATAAAGGAGTGATCTTTGCGGGTAGAGTTGGTCAGGTAATTGGTTGGATTGCGATCGCTTTAGGTATTTTATCGATCTTAGGTATTAGTCAAGTGGGAAGCATTTGGACTTTACTAATTGGTACATTTTTATTACAAAACGCTGGTTTTGCTGCCCAATCTGCCACAGTACAAGATAAGTTGAGTCAGTATACTGCCAGAGATGCGGTCATTATTGATAGTCCAATTGTGAACAACTCTCTCTCAGTTCGAGAGTTTGTTAATAACTACATCATTGGTAAAGAGCGTTGGAAAAAGTTTTTGGTAGTAGATGACAATCGACAGTTAACTGGTGCAATTAATACAGAAGATTTGAAACAGATTCCTACTTCTCAATGGAATGAGGTTTATCTTCATGAGCTAGTCAAATCTGTACCTGAAGCGGATACAATTCCAGCGACTACTTCTTTGTTAGAAGCTGCCAAATTATTTGAGACTAAAGAAGTTAAAGAACTGATCGTGATTGACGAAATAGGAGAAGTACTTGGCTTACTAGAAAAAGCCTCTATTATTAACCTGATGACGAAAGAAGAGCAGGCAAAGAATAAGTCTGTTGTAGAATCGGCTCAGGATGATGAAAAAGTAATAGTTAACTAAAAGTCAAAGATCATAGCCAGCTTAAACCATTATCTGGCTATAATCATGATTTTATGACCTTCGAGTATCTTATTTTTGCTCATAATTTATTAACTCTGAGAGATTTATTACAAAATCATGATTATATTGAAATGAATCGTCATGAAATTATTGTGCATCAATAATATTTGATGTTTATGAAAATCCTGAAAAATATTTGGCAACAATATTAATGAGTCGTTGGTAATAACCAGAGAAATCTTGTTTCAGGTAGACTACTTGTCAAAAGATAGTTTTACTGGCAGACAAAATATTATCTGTCCTGATCGCAGTAAAATCGCTATATATTAAGTCAGGTAAGTATATTGTTCTAAGTGATATGCAGTCTTATTCCTTAATTGCGCCAGCCAAAATCAATCTTTATCTAGAAATACTTGGCGATCGCCCTGACGGATTTCATGAACTGATCATGATTCTCCAAAGCATAGAGTTGGCAGATCGGATAGATATTCAACCCAGCGATACTCAAAAAATTTATCTTTATTGCGATCATCCTCAAGTCCCTACTGACGAGACTAACTTAGCTTATCGCGCGGCGCAGTTAATGTGCGATGTCTTCCCTGAAATGCACGCTAATTATGGTGGTGTGAGTATCAAAATTACCAAAAACATACCCGTGGCTGCGGGATTGGCTGGAGGTTCTGGTAACGCGGCGGCGGTATTGGTAGGAATTAATTTGCTTTGGCAACTAGGATTAACTCAGCCTGAATTGCAAGATTTGGCAGCAAAATTAGGTTCAGACATTCCCTTCTGTATTGCTGGTGGAACCGCAATGGCGACAGGAAGAGGCGAAAAACTTGATGAAATCAAGCATTTAAACGATATTTGGGTTATTTTGGCTAAATATGAAAATATCAGCGTTGCTACTCCTTGGGCATATCAAACCTATCGTCAGCAATACAGTGATACCTATATTCGCGATCTCACAGCGATTAAGTCTCGTACGGCAAAAATTCATTCTCGTCCTTTAGTCGAGGCGATTAATCATCAAAATAGACAACAAATTGGCAAACTACTGCATAATGATTTGGAAAAAGTAGTTTTACCAAGTTATCCCCAGGTAGCCGAGCTAAAATCAGCTTTTGCTGCCCAAGATGTCTTGGGAACAATGATGTCGGGATCTGGTCCAACAGTGTTTGCTTTGTGTGAATCTCAAACACAGGCGATCGCGGTAAAAGATCAGGTCAGAACTCAAATTCGAGATCCCCAGCTTAAATTTTGGGTAACTAAATTTGCTTCTAGCGGAATTCAAATTAAACTCTAGTTGTCTGTAGTGAGTGCAAGTCGGGCTAGTTGGGATTTATGTTTAGGTGTTTTAAGCTTTTAGCGATTAGCTGCTGCAACAAGATCAACATTAAACCAAGATCGATGGTCAATCAATCGATTTCCACTCCATGATATCGGTCAACAAGGTTTGATAACCAGTTACGTTAGGATGCAAGCCATCTTCACCCAATTGAAAATTAATCCAGTTTAGACCTCTAGACAGCCAAAGATCGAAAATATCGAGATAAGGAATATCTCTTTGTTGACAAGCTTGTAAAGTTGCTTCTTTGTAACGATATTGATCTAAATGATTGTAGTAGAGACAATCCATAAAGGGCATTTTGGTTTCATCAACTGGAGTCATCCCGATAAACAAGACAGGACAAAGATTTTGAGCAACATCAAGTAGATGAGCGATCTGTTGGCGAAAGTTTTCGAGATCTGTATATAGCTTTCCTGTTGGCTTACCGAGGCGAGCAGAATCATTAACGCCAACTGATAGTAGAATTAAGTCTGGTACATGGTTGCGTAATTCTCCACGACAATTGAATTCTTGCTCTAATCTAATCGCAACTTGCTTAGTGCGATCGCCTCTTACCCCAAGGTTATATAATACATGACCTGGCCCTTCAGGAGACATCCATTCTCGGCGTAGCCTTTCTACCCAGCCACCACCAACAAAATCTCCAAATCCATAAATTAAGCTATCTCCCAAAGCAATAACTTTTAGAGGCTGCTTGCGCCGTAGCTTGTCCTGCAATACCTGATTGCTATTAACACTGAAGCTATTAGTGGTAAAGATAGTTTGCATAAAAGAAAGTATAGAAATATCTGATCAAGCAATATTTACATTTAGAAATAATAATACACAATTGCGGTATCAATACTGAAAATAGAGTATAGCCGATCCCCATAGATATAGCAGTTGAGTTATGGATAAACCAGCCAGTATTAATGACTAATGAGTGTGAATTAATTGTCAATTCCAGCAGTTTAAAATTAGATTCTATCCGCATCAATAATTGCGATCGCCTTTGGCTAGTTGTGGACATTAAGCAGCATAAGCTATGATTTGCCAACCTCTGAATCGGGATTACTAAACACTAGAACTCCATCTTCGATTGACCCATGACGAAACATTTTTTTGTCGTGCTGGTAATTTTGGGTATTAGTCCAGGGTTCGCGATCGCCTTGCTTAGGAAGTAGATGTATCAATCGCTGTATATAGCCAGAGGAAAAATCTTCAATGAATGGTCGCGCCGACATATTAAGTTCCTCATCTTGTAAGCGTGGAGTACACTGACGCAGTCTCAGATGATCCAGATGATTCATCAAGCGACATAAATATTCGGCAATAAGGTCGGTGCGCAAAGTCCAAGAGGCGTTGATGTAGCCGAAAATAGAAACCAAATTTGGTACATTCGAGTACATTATGCCTTTGTAGGTGTAAGTTTGGTCAAATTCGACTGGCTCTGCATCCACGCTAAATTCAACCCCACCAAGCACAACGAGATTGAGTCCTGTTGCCGTAACAATAATGTCAGCTTCAATTTCTTTGCCCGACTTGAGCAGAATACCTTTTTTGGTAAAGGTATCAATATGATCAGTAACGATAGAGACTTTGCCCGACTTAAGAGATTGGAACAGATTACTATTTGGCACCAGGCAAATACGTTGATCCCAAGGATGATAACGTGGCGTGAAATGGGTTTCAAAATCTTCAAAATCATAGTCTGATCCTAATTCTTGGCGTACCATTTTGAGCAGCATCCGCCTGACCTTTTTTGGCTTAGTACGTGCATAACGATAAAAGAATTGCTGAAGTGCTATGTATTTCCATCGTATCATCGCAGAGGCAATCCGTTCAGGCAGAAGCTGGTGCAAAAAATTAGCGATCGCGTCTTTGTCTGAACTGGACACAATATAAGTCGGCGATCGCTGTAGCATTACCACATGAGCTGCATCCCTAGCTATTTCTGGCACTAAGCTAATCGCAGTTGCCCCAGAGCCAATGACAATTACCTTCTTATCGCCATAATCGAGATTCTTGGGCCATTTCTGGGGATGAACTATCTTGCCCTTAAAGTCCTCCATGGCTTTAAATTCAGGAGTATAACCTTTGTCGTAACTGTAGTAGCCAGAACACATCAGCAGAAAATTACAGCTAAAGCAGACGCTTGCTCCTGTAGCTTTAGATTCGGTTTCAATAGTCCAGGTAGCATCTTGGCTCGACCAATTAGCTTTTTTAACGATATGACCGTAGCGGATCTGCTGGTCAATATTATTTTCGGTAGCCGTCTCTTGCACATATTTCAGAATCGACGCACCGTCGGCAATACTTTTTGCTTCCCGCCAAGGTTTGAAGTTGTAACCCAAAGTGTACATATCACTATCAGAGCGAATACCTGGGTAACGGAAAAGATCCCAAGTCCCCCCCATTGAGTTTCGACCTTCTAGAATTACATAGCTTTTGCCAGGACACCTTTGCTGCAAATGATAAGCTACACCTACGCCTGATAGTCCTGCTCCGACAATTACGATGTCGAAATATTCTCTGGACATAATCTTTATCTTTATGGTTAGATTGTTAGTCGTTGGTTGTCGGCAGGAGCGACACCGAGGATTTTAGAGTTCCTGCCAAAAAACGTTCCGTATAATACAAAGCAAGCTGATTACTGATGCCAAAAAAAACCGCATCGAAAGCGTGTTCCGCCCAAGGAATTTCTAATAAAGCAACACGATTATTGGTTACCTTTAATTTATTGTAAAGCTCTCGCCCAAAGTTTGCCTGTACTAAGTGATCGCGACCTGCATAAACTAGCAAAGAAGGAGGTAAATTAGGTCTAATATAGTTGATTGGGGAAGCTTGTTGATATAGTTCGGGAAGTTCTTGCGGTGTTCCTCCCAAAAAGTTTTCTAGTACAGTTTTAGTGTCGATCGGATTAGGAACAGGCGGATTGTAGTATCCTTCGGTCAAATCAACAGGACCGTAATAGCTGACTACGGCTCGAAACGGAAAAGCATTTTGTTGATATGCAGCTAATGTAGCTAAATGTCCCCCTGCCGAGCGACCCATAATCGCCATTCTGTCTAGATCGACTTCTAAATCATCGGCATGAACTTGAATATATTGTAAAGCTGTTGCCACATCTTCAAGCTGCTTGGGAAACTGATATTGTGGCGCATGACGATAATCAATGGCGATCGCTGTATAGCCCTGAGCTGCCAGGTAAATGCTAAATTGTTCATAATCACTAGGGTTTCCTGCTCTCCAAGCACCACCATAAATTATGACTACGGTTGGGTACTTTCCTGACGGCAGAGGTCGATAGAGATTCAGTTGAAGATCGACTCCATCGGGACTGGCAAAAATAATGCCTCTTTTGATGCGAACCTCTGGGTTAGGGATACCGCGAAAAACATCGGCGATCGCCAATGGCTGAGGACGCATTTGAGCTAGTAAGGTTGGAGGGATATTGTTTAAGTAGTCTGTACCCAAAACTGTTTCTATTTCAGTGGCAAATTTATGATTAGTAGCAGGTAACTGAAGCAATGGTAGTGAACTTAGAATCAAACTAAGTAGACTAGAAACAACAATCAGATTAGACCACCAACTTTTTGGCGCGACAATTGCCAACACCAGAGAGATCGCATTAATCACCACTAGCCAAGGACTTAATTCTGGCGCACATACCCCAAAAGGAAGTAAAGAAAAAGTAGGGGCAGGAATAATCACCCAAATACTCAGATAAACTGCCAACATACTCAACATTAAGGGGCATAACCACCATAATTGCCAAATTGCGCCGAAGTTTAGTTGAGACATCTACTCTATCGAGAATTAAACCAATACATCAGTGTAAACTGTATTCGATAGACATCAACAAGAAACTATGTCAGACCTTAAGGGAAAAGTAGCATTAGTCACGGGGGCAACCAGGGGAGTAGGCAAAGGAATTGCGATCGGTTTGGGGGAGGCTGGTGCAACAGTATACATTACAGGTCGTAGTCTAAATAACTCTGATGCGTCGAACAAATTTTCAGGTAGTCTTCAGGAAACTCAATTAGCTGTGGAACAAGTCGGTGGTAAATGTATTCCTGTTCAAGTCGATCATAGCGACGATGAACAAGTACGTTTACTTTTTGAGCGGATTCAAAATGAACAAGGACAACTAGACTTATTAGTTAACAATGTCTTTTCAGGCGTGCAGGCAATTAGAGATGCGTACGGTAAACCCTTTTGGCAATCTGAACCTGCTCTTTGGGATGCGGTTAACAATGTTGGTCTCCGTAGTCACTACGTTGCGAGTATCTTTGCTGCTCGTTTGATGAGCAATCGCCAAGCAGGAATTATTTGTACCATATCTTCTTGGGGCGGTATGTCTTATATTTTTGGTGCTGCCTATGGTGCTGGTAAATCAGCTTGCGATCGCCTAGCTGCGGATATGGCTGTAGAGTTGAAACCAGATAATATTGCTTCTATTTCTATTTGGCCAGGCATTGTGGGAACAGAACAGATTATTGATTTTGCCCAGCAAACCGATGAAGGCGATGGTCAAAAAACTTTTGGCGATGGTTATAACTGGGAAACTCCCTTGCTAACGGGTAGAGCGATCGCTGCTTTAGCTAGCGACTCCAAGGTGATGAAATATACGGGGAAAGTGCAGATTGTCGCCGAACTTGCAGAAAGATATAGTCTGACAGATGACGATGGCGATCGCCCTGTCTCTTTGCGCTCTTTAAGATTTTTACTGCCTGCTACTTTCCCTGCACTAAGAAAATATGTGTGGCTGATACCCAATTTTAAATTTCCTTGGTTTTTATTGCTTTGGTTCATGCTGAAATCGCCTAAGATTTGAAGTGTTGTTAAAAGCTATTAGCTATTAGCCTTTAGCTTTTAGCTTCTTGAAGCAGTCGCTCAAAAGCAAACAATGACTTGTAAGTTTACTATTTATAGCTATTCACCTTTGAAGAATCGCGATCGTTAAATGAGAAGCTAGGTAATAGTTGAGCATTATATATTAGAAAAATATTTCAGATATAGCATTACGTATAAAGGTTAGGACAGAATGAAAGGGAAGCGA
>JAIMKV010000110.1 GCA_020692205.1 Myxosarcina sp. GA_180221_E-2-1-MAG-40_15 | reverse complement strand
TTTGCTCAATGTCCTAACGTATTCGCGTAATGCTATATTACCCAAGTAGTATTAGGACAAACACAGCGATCGCGCTGGCAATTATTCTTACGTAGTTCTCCAGTGCAAGAATTGCTTAAAGTTCTTCACGATGTCGATTTACATATTATTGCTACGAATAAATTATCCTCAAATTAAAGCTTATACAGCCTTAACTTGCGACCAATGCTTATTTGGGGACTGATGGTTGTTACGATTTTATGATCTAATAAAAAATGAAGCTCATTTTTGACAATCGCGGTCGCTGCGAATCTGCTTTTGATCTCATTCCGCGGTCAAAAAAATATGGATACCACTTATACTTTAGTTGCTAATGGATTAAGACCTAAAGCGATCGCTAAGTTACGCCAAATCAAACAATTCGGACAGGATCAACCTTTAGAGATTTTAACTAGAGGGGATCAAGCAGAAGCTAATGAATGCTAATTGGTATTAGCAGGTTAGAGAATACCTCGGAGCGAAATTTACACTCCTCAAGCATTCTCCCCTTCGTCTTACTGGTTTAAGACATCTTTTTTGTGTTGTGGTGCAGCAGCTACCGCAGCAACTTCTAAAAGTAATTCCTGAGAAACTCCCATCTCTTTCAAAGTTGCCATTAAATCTTCCGCCACTGCATCAAAGTGTTCGCTGTTTAAACCGTGCTTTTCCACTAATTCCTTGTGGGCTTCTCGCATATAGCGACCGTCATATTGATCCGTTCCACCAAAGGCGTAAGTCAGAAAAGCTTTCTGGTGCGCCCGTTGCTTGACCATATCCACATCGGTAAAAAAGTGCTTGATGCGGTCATCCTGCAAGACTCGTTCGTAGAACTTATCAACTGCTAAGTCAACAGCAGCAGCACCACCGAGTTTTTCAAATAAAGTCGCCATAGTTTTCCTCTTCAAGGTTAAATATAATTCACTAAACTGTTTCTGTTTAACGACTGGAAGAGATCGCACCAACGGTAACCGTATTCTGACTCTAGATTTGACTAAAAGTCAACTGGCTGCATTCTTAGGAACAATTCCTGCAACCCTTTCTAGAGAATTTTATCGACTGAGTAGTGCAGGAATAATTGCCATCAATGGCTCACAAATTGAGTTACTTGATCGCGAGCTGCTTTATAACTTGAGTCAGTCTTTAGAACAGGATAAGATCGATTAACTAAAACAGTTTAGAGTTATTTGGGGACTGATTGCTGTTACGGTTTTATCATCTCATCTAAAATTAGCTAATTTTAGACAATCGCGATCCCGCAGGGATCTGCTACGCAGCCCACGCAGTAACTCGCCGAAGCGAGATCGCTCTTCTGGAAAATAAAAATATTCGCACCAAATTTAAGACAATTTAGTAAGCAATCCCAAGAATTTTTTCGATGTCGGTGTCAGTAGAGTACGGCGGTAAGCATCAGCTGCTTTTTTAATTCCTTCTGCTTGAGTAGGATAGGGATGAATTACCCCAGATAAACCATTCAAACCGATCTTGTTAACTATCGCAGTTGTCACCTCACTGATCATTTCTCCCGCATGAGGAGCAACAATAGTTGCGCCGAGAATTTTATCAGAGCCTTTTTGGTGGTGAATTTTGACAAATCCTGCCGTTTCCCCATCGGCGATCGCCCGATCTACGTCACTCATAGGAATTTTGATCGTATTAACCTCAATTCCCTGTGCTTGAGCCTCATGCTCGTACATTCCCACATGAGCAATTTCAGGATCGCTATAAGTTACCCAAGGCATGACTAGACTACTGAGTTTAGAACGTCCCAACCCGAAGGGAGAAAAGAGCGTATTCTTAATCACAATCCTGGCTGCTGCATCGGCTGCGTGGGTAAATTTCCATTTCAGGCAGATATCCCCTGCTGCATAGATTTTGGGGTTAGTTGTCTGAAGATAGTCATTGACCTTAACCCCATGGCGATCATATTCTACCCCTACTGCTTCTAAATTTAATCCTTCCACATTAGGGGCGCGTCCTGCACCAATTAAAATATTATCAACGGTGACTGATTCGGCTTTGCCATTGCAAGTATAGTAAAGTGTCTTCCCATCAGGAGTTTTTTCCACTCTTTGGATCTGAGAATCTAGGATTAATTCAATTCCTTCCCGAATAAAATTATTTTGGACAATTTCAGCAGCATCAGCATCCTCTTTATTTAAAATATGAGAATGGCGATGAAACAGAATCACTTTAGCTCCCAAGCGACTAAAAGCTTGAGCCAATTCACAACCAATTGGGCCTCCACCAATTACAGCAAGACGTTCGGGACGTTCGGTAAGAGAAAAGACTGTTTCGTTGGTTAAAAACCCCGCCTCTTTAATTCCTTCGATATCTGGTTGTACCGCTCTTGCTCCCGTAGCAATCACAGCTTTTTTATATTTAAGAGTTTTACCACCAACTTCAATAGCATTGTTGTGTAAAAAACGACCTGCTCCTAAAAATACATCAATACCGAGCTTTTGAAAACGAACAGCGGAATCGTGATGACTAATACCTGCTCTTAATTCCCGCATTCTTGCCATTACCGCAGGAAAATCAACTTCTATTGGTTCGGGAGATTTAATACCAAACCTTTCTGCTTGCCTTATTTCCCCCACAACGCGAGCAGAACGAATGATACATTTGGAAGGGACGCAACCTACATTCAAGCAATCCCCACCCATCAAATGCTTTTCAATCAAGGCGACTTTTAACCCTAAACCCAAACCTGCTGCCCCTGCTGCCACTACTAATCCAGCCGTCCCCGCACCAATTACAATTAAATCGTAACAATCAGCAGATTGCGGATTGACCCAATCGGGTGGATGAACGTATGAAACCAGTCTTTGGTTATACTCGTCCATCGGGGGAACGGTTACTGGTTGAAAAGCTGAATTTGACATAATTATTATTGATTATTATTGATTTTTTTATTTAAATTACTCAGATAAAGTTGCTAAAAATTCCTCTGGCAGCATTGCTGGAACTGAAGAAGCTACAAAATCAGACTTGTTTCGTGTCACAATTAATTCCAGACCCTCGGTTTTTGCCGTTTCACTTGTGACTGCATCCTCAAAATCTGTGATCGAGCTTTGTAAAGCCCTCCGAATTACCTCATCTGTTACACTGGCAACTTGAAGACGCTGCAATAATCTTGATATCAGTTCACGGGCTGCTTTATTACCAATTTGACGACGTAGAATATAAAATATATTGGTCACAGCATGACCTGAAACATACCCCTGAACTTTTCCCTGTGCCACCGGATCCAATGCCAGTGCAGAAGCCACAATGAACTCTTGACGTTGAGCCAAAACATCTAGTAGTACATCACTATCAAACAATACCCGCTTCAACTGTATTTTTCCTCCAGATAATCTATATAAGATTCTGTAGGCTCTTGTTCATTCAGTTCAATGACACCGATCAAACTTTGAGTCCAAGGATCGAGGTTAGTTAAAGCTTGAATTGTTGGACTCGGAGAAATAGATGACAGCGTTTCTTGTTGAATTGAAATCAGCAGGGACTGAACTAAATTCCAGCGATCGCGAATCGGTAATTCCAATACTTGTTTTTTTAGTTTGTTTAACTCCATTGCTTCTCTCTCCATTGCTTTTCCCTTTAATTGTAAGTATGAGTTATTAACTAATTGAGATCGAATCTTTCTTTTTCATCGCTTGCAGGTTCTAAAACTTCATTTTCTAAAGCCTGACGAGCAATTTTAGTGACATAAAGGGTGACAGCTACCGTAGCGATCAAACCAACGATCCGAATTGTCCATTGCACGGTAGGATTAGCAGGTTGAGCTTCAGTACCGATGGTGGCAAGATTACCAGCTAAAGAACCAATATAAACATACATAATCGTTCCAGGAATCATTCCAACAGAAGCAATAAAGTAGTCTTTCAGGGAAACTCCCGTAACTCCGTAGGCATAATTCAACAAATTAAAGGGAAATATTGGGGATAAACGGGTCAAAAGCACAATTTTCAGTCCCTCTCTCCCAACTGCCCTGTCGATCGCTTTGAATTTTTGATTACCTTCAATTTTTTTAGCAACCCAACCCCTAGCCAAATAGCGTCCGACGAGAAAAGCTGCCGTAGCGCCTAAAGTAGCACCAATGAAAACATACAATGAACCTAAGACTAGACCAAAGACAACACCAGCCCCCAAAGTTAGGATCGAGCCTGGTAAAAAGGCGACAGTAGCAATGATATAAAGCAGAATAAAGGCGATCGCGCCAACTGCGCCAAGACTGTCGATCCACTCTAAGGCATTTCGCAACCATGCTTGAGGATTAAAGCCAATCTCATTAGCAGATTCTTGTGCCAAAGCAGGGTTAGTAGCCGAAAAGAGAACAATACCAAAAGTAACTAGAGTTAAGATAGCCATTCGCACAAACTTTGAGCGGTTTCGGGCAAAAATATGGTTCATGGTTTTAGTGATTTTTGGTGGTAGCATGGGAAATTTCTCCATCCTGAATGCTTCGAGCTAAAGCTTTTTTGGCAAGGCGCGTGATGTAAATCGTCACCGCAATTGTAGCGATCAATCCCATGATTTTGTTTTATATGAAATGCTTAAATGTTTACTACAGGTCAGGCATCTACAATGAAGTTCCATCCTGTAACAGATGTGATGCCTTCGGCTAGCTTCGCAATCGTTGATGGGGTTAATTGCAGCAACAATACTTGAGATAGTTTTTGGCTCAATTGCTCAAGATGATCAAATAATTGCCACTTCTTCTCACTACTTTTTCAAGTTTTGTCCTGTACTTAGAGTCATTCCAATTAATTTCCCCAGGTTTATTTTTGAATTTAGACGTTGAGCTTTTCTATCGTTTGGCGTTTTCTCTTTTTTCTAATTTGTGATGTTTGCGTGAAGTCGGTTTTTTGGGCTTTTGCTTGGTAGATTTCGGGAATAAAGTCCCGTGCATGAGCTTAGTTGTGTAAGCGATCGCCATTAAAGCAGTAATCAACCCAATAACTGAAGCGGTGATTTGCTTCGGATCATCACTACCAGAGAGCAAATTAGTTCCCACCGAAGCTAAATAGACGTATAAAGCAATCACGGGCAGCATTGCTAACCAAGAAACGAACAAATATTGCCAGAAATTAATCCTAGTCAAACTAAAGCCATAATTTAGTATGTTTGAAGGTACTATAGGCGACAAGCGAGTCAAAAAAACTATTTTCCATCCTTTTCTGGCTACTGCGCGGTCGAATTCTCCCCAGTGAGGACGTTGCGAAATCCATTCACTAACCTTTTTGCGAGCCACTGTACGACCTAACAAATAACATACTGCCACACTTAAAGTATCAGCAACAGATACCAAGATAAAACCAGGAATAAAGCCAAATAAGCTTCCCGCAGCTAAGAAAAGAAAAATTGCTGGCAAACCTAATAAAGTTGCCGAAAGATAAATGCTAGTAAAAGCGGGGTAAGCCAAGTAACCAAGAGAACTAAGCCATTGATGTGCTTGAAAAAGCCATTCTTGCCAAAAAACCATAATCTATTTCTAAAATTGCTTTCTAAAGCCAAGTCGTGAAATTGAAGAATTGCCAAATTTATCAATATTGAAATAAGCAAATAAAACCATTAGTTAATAAGTTGTTAACATTCGGAGTTTAACTTAAGAATAATAATTTCTCAACAGCGCGATTATAGATATGGAAATAAATAACCTATCTCGCGTTCAATAGTTTGGGAAATGAGGTGTTTTGCGAACCCAATCCAACCACGCTCAAAATTTAGCTTTATTTTTTTTCGCTCAAATACATTTTGATATGAACGTAAATCGTCGCCAATTGTTGTTATTTTTCGGTGCTAGTGCAGGTTCGATCGTTTCAGGTTCATGGGGTAGAAAACTTGAATTAGTCAACTCTTCAGCTTGGGCTCAAACCACCCCTGGATCTTTGGCAACAGATAATTCTAGTTTAGCTTTTCAACCTGTTAAAGTTCCCTTACCTTTAAAGGTAGAAAAACTTTCAATTGCTCAACAGAGTGAAAATTATGCTAGCTATGAAGTTAAAGATGACTTAGTTTTGCCAGAAGGTTTTACCTACGATCTGATTGCTGCTTGGGGCGATCGCGTCGGCGATTCTCGTTTTGGTTACAACAACGACTATATATCTCTAGTCGAAACTGCACCCAACGAAGGATATCTCACGGTTAATTTTGAATATATTAGCGGCGGAACATGGATGCAAACTTATCAGCCGATTATCGGCAAACAGCTTCCTTTTGACGAATTGATTGCTTTAGCCGCACCCCAAGAAGGTGAAATTGATGCGTTTACTTTAGAAGACGAAGCGTTAAAAACCAAAATTATTGAAGTCTCCAGAGAAGGATTAATCGACCAAGGGCTGGGGATAATTTCAGTTAAGCGTGATACTGAAGGTAAGTGGGAACGGACTTATTCCGATGTTGATCGACGAGTTACGGGAATTTCTGGTCTAGATAATCCAAATCAAGCTCTTAAATCTACTGGTGCTGCGGTAGCGATATTTACTAAACCGAACAAACTAGGTTACGAAGATGGTTTGGGCGATCGCATTATTGGCACGTTTCAAAACTGTGCGGGAGGCACAACCCCGTGGGGAACTGTTCTAAGCGCCGAAGAGAATTTTCAGGATCAAGTACCAGAAGCGGTGATGGCAGATGGTTCATCTTTAAACCCGAGCGAGACACCATTTTTAATTACTAGTTCGGAGGTAGACGGTAGAGCAAATGTATTTGGTTTGGCAGGTAATAAATATGGCTGGATGGTAGAAATTGACCCTGCTAATCCTGATGATTATGGCACTAAACATACTTGGCTGGGACGGTATCGCCATGAAGCATTTGGCATTCGTGCTGTGGCAGGAAAAAACCTCGCGGTTTATTCAGGTTGCGATCGCCGTGGCGGACATTTATATAAGTTTGTCAGTAGCGGCAAAATATTTGATCCTCAGGATAAGGATAACTCCCGCTTGTTTGAAGCAGGAATTCTCTATGGTGCCAAACTAGATCCCAATGGCACTGGTGAATGGATTCCGCTGCGTCCCGATACTTTAGTTAATCCCGTCTTACCCAGTCAGGTAGTTGGGGGAATGGTTGTCTTGCCCAACAGCGATCGCACTGCTGGCGGCATCATGGAAGTGGAGACAGATGAACAGATCCAGTCTTTACTCGCCCAGTATAAAACTCTAGGAGACTTATACCCAGGTAATAGCTTTGAAGAAACTCAAGGAGCAATCTTAATTGATGCTCACTTTGCAGCTAGTGCAGCAGGAGTTACCTGTACGGCTCGCCCTGAAGACACGATTGTTAGCGATAATGGGACTTTGTTTATTGCTTTCACCTCTGGTGCCGCTGGCAGTGATGGAAGTCCTGATCAGGCGGTTTTTGTGGGGCCTGAGGGCGAGTCTGACTATGAATATGGCTGGATTATGAAGCTAGAAGAAGATGATCTCGATCCTGCTTCTCTCAGCTTTACCTGGAGTATGTTAGCAACTGGCGGAGAAGTAGCCAAAGGTGGTGCTGGGTTTGCTAATCCTGATAACTTAACTCTAGACAACTCAGGTAACCTTTGGGTAGTCACAGATATGTCTACTGAAAAACATAATGTAGCTGTTCCCACGAGAACCGAAAACGGCACGGCACTATCAGGCAGCGACTTAACTGGTGTATTCGGCAATAACTCCCTGTGGTATATTCCTCTATCTGGCAATGACGCAGGAAACATTTATCCTTTTGCGATCGGACCTATGGAGTGCGAATGTACTGGTTTGTTTTTTGATCGAGATGACAGCAGCTTATTTTTAGCGATTCAGCACCCAGGAGAAAACAACGGCATTCGTCAAAATATGGCACTAGAATCCAGAGATTTTGAATTACTGGCGACAGACGCTACTGTGTTTAAACAACAGCGTCAAGTTCCTCTTGGTTCCAATTGGCCCAGTGGCAAAGTTAATCAACCTCCTTTACCTGGAGTCGTGGCGATTCGCCGAGTTAATGGTAACAGAATAGTTTAGATATATAGATCTAGATCTTTGAGGGGCGAACAATTCGCCCCTAATCAAGCAAACATCATTTGTTGACAACAATGTTAACAATATTTAGCTAGCTATGGCGATCGCTTTGTAGGGTGGCCAAAAAACCAATAATTAGCATGATTTATAATGTCTTTAATTTGCCCACCAAATAAAACAAATTTTAAATTGCGATCGCTTTTTGAAATTATAATTTATTGATTAATTTACTATAGTTGCGATCGCTAGAAAGATTTAATTATCTTTTTTTAAGTTGTAATTGTAATGTAATCTAGCTAACAGTGATTTTGACTAACAAACATTTAGTCTGCTGATAATTATTTAAATATAAAATTATTAATTAATTAAAAATACTTAGAATATTCAACAATGGTTCGGACAGTTTTATTAACGAACTTGTAAGCCTTACAGGACAATAGTTATCAAAATTTGGCTTTTTTCTCAAGTTAGCTATAAAGCTAACTTTGATTAAATTAAGTTTGCTGATGATAAATGCGAATTCTCTAGGCTTTCAGTCTTTGAAATTATTCAAATTTTGTCCGAACCATTGATTCAAAATAAGTAATATAAATTACATTATTTGACAATAAAAACTACCTAAATTTAACTATGGACATTGCTATCGTTTTCAGAATAATATTAATAGTATAAGTTGATAGATTAAATTGTTTTTGTCAGTGATCGCGATCACATATGTTTTACAGACAACCAACTCTATATTTACCATTAATTTCAGTTACATTACCATCTTTATCTACTTTCCATATGATTGACCAGACAGAACGACAAGCAAGGTTAGATGTTATGAATACAGCACTATGTTGATTTGCGTTTGACCATCCTGGAGTAAACCCTTGTCTACTTAGTTCTCGAATTAGCTTCATTTCCGATAAACCAATATGAAATTTTTCTTTGACTGTTTTGTCAAATTCAATTTTAGCTTCAGCAATATTAGTAGTTATTTTTTCTATTAATTCTGGCTTTTTTATAAATAGATTATTTGCATTAAAAAATAATTTCATTAAAAAAAAGCTTAGTATCAGATTTATAACTAATGAAAACAACAAAATGAGTTTAGCAATTTTCATGATTTTTTAGAATAAATTGTGTTTATTCAAAGATAACAATTATATTTTGTTTTGGTTTATTGTATGTCGATGTTTTTAGAGTCAATATTAATGTTTATTGGAGAAATTAAAAAATGAACACACCAGCTATATTTATAGAATCTAGACCTGTTATTTTTGATAAAGAGCATCTTTACTTAGTATTTCGAGATAGTGATGGTAGTGAAACGGTTATTAGAGGTGGTCCAAGCAATGACAATCCTCTGGCATTCGGAAATATAGTTGTTGAAGTTGATATTCCCATCAATCAATCTGAAGACACACGACAAGAAGACGAAAAGACACTTACACCAGCAGATCGAAATAGCCGACAAATTGATATTGGTGATAGAGATGCAAGAGCTGTTTGGGACATAATGAAGCAACACGCTACTAACATAGGTAATGCCAATCTTGATTATAATGCTGGAGCATTAGCACAGAACAGTAATTCTACTATTGTTTCTGTACTAAACTCTGTTGGATTGGATTTCAACGATAATCTGCCAATAAACAAAAATAGCAATGATTTTCCAGGTGCTAATAATTTGTTATTCCTCGCCACCAATTAAAAAACATTGAGTGGGGTTTTTTTAAACGCACTACAGAAAACCTAGAAAACCTAGAATTTATCTCATCAGAAACCGAAAGTCCACCTCGCATCATCCCCTTACCTCTAGAAGACGGTGTAGAAGACATAGAAGCAGAAGAAGCAACAGACACCACAGCTAATCCCAACCCTAACGATCTACCCACCCCACCCAATGTAGCCTTAACCGCACCCATAGCCATGCTGGATGGGGATGTAGACTACACCCTCAACATCTCTCCCTACAAGCCAGATACTCAATACAATATTTCCTATATCTTTGATACCTCTGCCAGTATGGATGCAGGGGAGTTACAAGCAGCTAAAGACGCTTATACAGATTTAACCAACTACTTTATCGATAATGAGATCGCCGAAAACATCAACTTTGGGGTAGTGCAGTTTAGTCGTAATGCCACACCTT
>JAIMKV010000109.1 GCA_020692205.1 Myxosarcina sp. GA_180221_E-2-1-MAG-40_15 | reverse complement strand
TTCTCGCTTCCCTTTCATTCTGTCCTAACCTTTATACGTAATGCTATATCATGATAAAAACGCATAAAGTAACTAAAAATACAGAAATATCTAATAACTTGCTTAACGTTTGCTTATAGGCTCGATTACGCAAAACAACATTTTCCCCTTCAAATTAATAAACTGGAACTATTTTCCAATAAATGTTAGTTAAAGGTTACTCGTCGCTAGCTCAATTACAACAGCTTTTAATTTTTCAAGATTTAGCGATCGCCCAATTAGAAAGTCTCGCTCGGTGCTTATGTTAAAGAATATCAGCAAGATGAAATAATAATGCACGAAGGCGATCGCATCCCCCAACAACTGCATGGTTTAATTACAGGAAGACTAGAAATAAAAAAAGCTGCCGATAACGGTAAAGAAACAATAGTGCGCCTGATTCCTCCAGGTGAACTTTTTGCTGCGCCAGCCATTTTTGGTAACGGAATTTCCCCTGCAACCGTAATCTGCCAAGTAGAGTCGCAAATATTAACTATCGACCGCGAAACTTTATTACAGGTAATTTCTCAGTCGCCAGAAATTAGCTTGCGGATACTAGAAGTATTTAACCAACGTCTACAACAACTTCACAATACCTTACACGGACTAATTTCCGAACGAGCAATGGTGCGTTTAGTTAGATTGCTTCAATATTATGGCGATCGCGATGGGACTTATTCTGTAGCCCAAGGCGATCGTTTAAATATTAAACTGCCTTACTATCAAATCGCTCGCAGTATTGGCATCACCTATGAAGAATGCGTGCGGTTGTTTAAAAAACTGAAGGGAACAGTGATTTATAAAAGAGGCGGAACAATTATTGTTCAAGATTGGAAACAATTAGCAGCAGCAAGTGAACAATAATCAATCGCCTGAACGCCTAAAGAAACGTCCTAACTCTTCTATCCAAAGCACGAGGGAAAGTAAATATGGTAATGGCTATCGAGTCACTTAGAGATAGAGGAGCAGTAAGTACAGAATAGGCTACCGCCAAATTGGACGATGAGAATTTGTCCGACTAGAATGATATTGGCGATCGCCACAAAGCTTAAATTATTAATGAAGCCAGTAAAGGCAGAATGTTTTGAATCCAGACAACGGACGTTAAACATATTCCAAAACTGCAACAGCACAAAGGTAGCAAAGAATAGAGACAGTTCGTCAGCCGTCGTTTTTCCATTTCGATCAAGATATAACAAGAATTCTGTCAAGCGTTCCCTGCCTTGAAAAGGCAGGGCTTGCGCTTGACCGCCTTCCGCGGTCAGAATAAACAGAAAACTCAATCGGGCGATCGCTAATAACTATGTTTTTCGAGATAGTTGGGCTGATTGGATATGTCTGCTTTTGACTCTCCATGCCCAACCCTGGTACTTGTTCGCTCCATCACTACCAGATCAGATAAAGCGATCGCCATAAATCCGAATATTCCGCCGAAAAGTGTTGCAATAGGAAGAGGATTGTTCATCTGTAATTTACTCGAAAGTTCGTTGTTTATCTAGAGAAAAATAACTCGATTACGCTCCTTCTGAGATTACTTGTATCTGCGCCTCAGCTAGCCGCAGGGATCGCATTCCCAGAAATAAAGGCAAGGCAAAAGATAAGCCAATGATTAAATCTAAAGCAAGATAAACCCAGAGAAATTTCATTTGCAATCTTGTCCCTTCTTTAATTAGAAAGAGCCAAAATACCACTACAGAAATTAATAGATCTAAGGCAAAAAAGCTAGAAATTTGATTGATAAATAACTCTTCCCAGAATAAAGCTAAGTTCAAACCATTATCAGCAATAAAAGCGATAAATTTTGAGTAGGGTATGACTAAACCAAGTAGAGATAAGAAAAAATAAATTGCCTGCATAATAATCTAAGGAAAGTTTTTTAAACTAATTTGTCTATCAGTTTAGAAACTTTTTACTTAGCTGTCTTACCGATTCTTCCGAAAAATGTTCTATTTTTATAATTAATTAAAATAAGTTTTGATATGCCTTGGGCGTAATGTGAACATGCTGACGAAATACCCTAGTAAAATGGCTTTGATTTTTGAAGCCAACTTCCTGACAGACAAGCGCAATTGGTAAATCTCTTCGACGTAATAGGGTTTTAGCTTTTTCTAAACGACATTGAGTAATGTATTGATGGGGTGGTAATCCAGTACATTGCTTAAATAAACTAGCAAAGTAATGCGGACTAATCTGAATCAGATTAGCTAGTAAATCTAGACTTAGGTTTCGATCTAAATGTTCTTGAATATATTCAATAATTATTTTTAATTGATATGGGGGCAATCCTCCCCTGTATTCTTTAATGACAGAGTTTTTAACTGCATATCGTCGTAATAAATGCGCTGCTAGTGCTGTTGTCATCGAATCAACATAAAGCTTGCTATCTTCACCAGCAATTTCTAATTCCATTTTTAATGCCAATGCCATTTGTTGAATCAAAGGATCTTGGAGTTTAAAGTGCGATCACAACTCAACTTTAGCAGCAATTTCTCCAGTAGCACTCAATAGAACATCAGAAGGCAAAAACAAGTCAATTAAAGGTACGTCTCGATCTATCTTTACTCTGGGAATCGCTTCACCAGCGGCGAAAAGAGCGACATCTCCTTTAGTATATTGCTCATAATGCCATTGTCCATTAATCTGAAAACTAGCCTTAAATGCTTCCTCACACACCACTAAAATATGATTGGGAGCAACGGTTTCGGGCATCTCACCTGCTGGTTCTAATTCGTAAATCAAGCCAAGTTTATTCCAGCCAACGCGATCGCTCTCAAGAAAATGCTCGTGTTCGAGATTGCTTCTGTATAAACCTGTAAGATTTTCTGAAGACACAACTAAAGACTAATTGAAATTAAATGACATTGGTTTTTTGCTAAATAATTCAGAATTTTATTACTTGTTGTTGAAATTTTACTTAACATTACTTGCTACTTGTTACGATTATTCCATAATGAAAGTAATGCTAACTACTTCAAAGGATCGCATCGAATTTCAATAATAAAACCATCGGGATCGTAAAGATAAAAACCTTTACCAGTAAGACGACTTACAACATCTATAGCCACAGGAATTTGTAGTTCTTTTAAAGTTTTTACTGCCTCATCAAATAGTTGTGGAGAAATATCAAATGAAAGATGATTAGCGCGGGTAAACTGTTTTTCGGGATCTGGATCGGGAGGGGATAGATCGGGTTCGGCAAACAAATCAAGAATTATACCATCGGGAGTTTTGAAGTTACAAACTTTTCCAGCAGCGACTAACTTTACTAGCGTCGATGGAACTTCTTCTCCTGTTAGCTGATGTAACCCTAAAATATTGCCATAAAAATGCTTAGATGCCTCCATGTCCTTAACGTTTAAGGCGATGTGATGGATGCGGCGTAAACTACCAGATGCTAAACCTTGAGACTTTATTTCTTGTTTGAGCATAATAATTTATTGTTAACTATCTCGATCCTGCCTGACATAATTAATGCAAGGGCAAACAACCGTTTGCCCCTACTGTAACTCTACTCGATGGGTTATTCCTGCAACGGTAACGCGATCGCCTGTAACTAATTTGCGCCCTCGTCTAATTTCTTCTTCGCCGTTTACCTCTACCAAGCCTTGTTTGATGATAATTTTGGCTTCTCCACCAGTTTGGGCAATTCCCTGCCATTTAAGAAACTGATCGAGTTTGATGTGCGATCGCAATGTCGAATCTTGCATACCTGTACGCGATAAAAATATTGATAGACTTGGCTAAATTCTATTTTATTGTACAGATTTATCCCTGCTTGATTTTCCATTTATACTTAATGTTATTAGGCGATCGCTATCAAAATCTGCCAAAATATTTGGCATCTGATCAAAACGTCGATTATCAGCTAAAAGCTAAGATCTAAGATCTACAAACTCAGACAATCTTTTAACTCCTTCTTTAATAGTATCCATGTCGGTAGCATAAGAAAAACGGATACAATTATCCATACCAAAGGCTACCCCAGGAATTGCTGCAACCTGTTTAGTTGCTAATAAATCTTGGCAGAATTCCAGCGATTTTTGCCCCGTTTTAGCTATATCGACAAAGAGATAAAATGCACCATCGGGTTGTGGACAGCTTAACTGAGGAATATTGTTGATTGCTTGATACATATAGCTTCTACGTTGAGCAAAAGCCGTAAGCATTTTCTGCACGCATTCTTGAGAAGATTCCAAAGCAGCGATCGCGCCATACTGAGCAAAGGTGCAGACATTAGAGGTACTATGCCCCTGAATTTTCGCCATCGCCTGTAATATTTTTGGAGGTGCTGCTGCGTAACCGACTCGCCAACCAGTCATCGAATGGCTTTTAGCAAAACCGTTGCTCGTGATGGTGCGGGCAAAGATCTCTGGATCTATTGAACCCATACTCAGATGTTGAGCATCATCATAAAGAATTTTTTCATAGATTTCGTCAGAAACTACCAAAATATCTTGGTCAACGATTACTTTAGCTAAAGCTCGAATCTCATCAGGAGAATAAACTGTTCCTGTAGGGTTAGAAGGAGAATTAAAGACAAATAGCTTCGTTTGTGGGGTAATAGCTTGCTTTAACTGTTGAGGAGTAATTTTATAGTCATTTTCAGCCGCTGTCTCGACAATAACAGGCGTTCCTTCTGCTAGCTTAACCATTTCTGGATAACTTAACCAATAGGGTGCAGGAATAATTACCTCGTCTCCTGACTCAATTAAGGCTTGCATCAGATTAAACAGCGAAAATTTACCGCCATTGGTGACAATAATATTTTCTGCCTGATAGTTAAGATTATTATCTTGCTGTAGCTTGTTGGCGATCGCCTTTCTTAACTTTAATTCCCCTACCGCAGCACCATAACGGGTTTTTCCTTCATCTAGGGCAGTTTTAGCGGCTTCACAAATATGCTTTGGAGTCGGGAAATCTGGTTCTCCTGCACTGAAGCTACAGACATCAATTCCTTCGGCTTTCATCGCTTTGGCTTTCGCGGAAATTGCCAAAGTAATAGATGGTGATACTCGATTAACTCTTGCTGCTAGTTCCATTTCATTCAAACCCAAGATATTCTGTGTTGCACCCAGTAGGCTAATTTATAGTGTCCCAAAGAGTAATTAGCTTAACTGATATCCTGGCACTTTTCTTTACATTTGGATCGATTAATTGTCAGCAAAAGCTGATTTATTTGCCCAAAATTCTAGGCAAAGTAACGTTAATGTCGAATTAGCAATACATTGGCGAATTATGCCCCAGCAAATCGAACTTGAAAAAAATGTCTCCTCAAGGATACCGCTTCGCATATCCTTTAGGACATATCGCACAGATGAACACAGATGGATTTGTCTGTTGGTTTGATGATTAATTGATTTTTGATAATCTTGGTTTTTAGTTGCTGAGTTACGCTTGATTAGCTAAAGCCAATATTTAAACCTGGTGGTAACATTACTAAGCAAAGCTCGAATATATCCACTTTATGTAGGTTGAATAGTGGCAAAAGTTGTAGTCGAAAACGTCTATAAAAGCTACTCTCGCGGTAAGGCAGATCGCATTAATACATCTGAAACAGTAGACAAAACCAAAACAGATCTCGCTCCTCTTAAAGATAAATCTAAGCAGGTTAGTGTCTTGCGGGATATTAATTTTACCGTAGAGGATGGAGAATTTTTAGTTTTAGTTGGCCCTTCTGGTTGTGGCAAGAGTACCTTACTGCGTTTGTTAGCAGGATTAGAAGCATTGACGGGAGGGAAGATTAAAATTGGCGATCGCCTGGTCAACGATTTACCGCCTAAAGCGAGGGATATTGCGATGGTGTTCCAAAATTACGCGCTATATCCTCATTTAAATATTTACGATAATATTGCTTTTGGCTTAAGAAGAAATTCGGGCAAGGGTAGCAAAGGGCAAGTAATCTCTGAATCTGGTTCGTGGGAGAATGTTTTGAGTTCAACAACCCGCTATTTGCCCCGAAGTCTGCGCTATACTTCTGCCAAAGAGAAGGATGTACGAGATCGGGTTCGGTATGTGGCTAGTTTGTTGCAAATTGAACCTTTACTTTATCGTTTGCCCAAGGAATTATCTGGAGGGCAAAAACAACGGGTAGCATTAGGTAGAGCGATCGCTCGTAACCCCCAAGTCTTTTTGATGGATGAGCCTTTATCTAATTTGGATGCTAAATTGCGGACGCAAACTCGCGCTCAAATTGTCAAACTTCAGCGACAGCTAAATACAACTACGATCTATGTCACCCACGATCAGACGGAGGCAATGACCATGGGCGATCGCATTGCGGTGATCAATAACGGTCAGATTCAACAAATTGCGCCACCTTTGGAGATTTACGAACGACCAGCAAACCGCTTTGTAGCTGAGTTTATTGGTTCTCCGCCCATGAATTTTTTACCAGTGGATTTAGTTGCTCCGCTTAAGCTAGTTAATCCAAACTTTACCCTCGATTTGCCTCCGTCTTGGACAAAATTGCCGCAATTTAGTCAAGCAAAGTCCTTAACCCTGGGTATTCGCCCTCAACACTTGTCTATCGGTAAAGAAAGTAAATCAAGTATCTATATTGAAGTAGATTTAGTCGAAGCGTTGGGCAATGAAACCTACATAGCCGCTCATTTAACAGCACAGCCCGATAACACCTTAACGGTATCTCTGCCACCAGATCAACCTGTCCGAGTTGGCGATCGCCTTTGGTTAGCTGTAGATCTAGATAAAATCCATCTTTTTACAGTTGTTGACGGTCAGGCGATCGCTGTTTAATGGCAATTAAAATCAATATTTTCTGGTGTGTTCGCAATTATCGAGTTGCACCAATAATCAATAGCTAATAACTAATCAATATTAACGATGATCAAAACACCAGATTGGGTCAAAAACGCAGTTTTTTATCAAATATTTCCTGATCGCTTTGCCCGAGGGGAATCCACGATCAAAGGACAATGGCAAGCTTCTACCTTTGAGGGTTGGGACGCTACTCCTACCTTTAAAGGATACAAGGGAGGCAACTTATGGGGTGTAATTGAAAAGCTAGATTACATCAAAGATTTAGGCGTAAATGCAATCTACTTTACCCCAATTTTTCAGTCGGCTTCTAATCATCGCTACCATACCCACGATTACTATGAAGTAGATCCGATGTTAGGAGGAAATGTGGCATTTGATGCCTTAATTAAAGCTGCTCACCAAAAAGATCTTAAAGTAGTGCTGGATGGAGTATTTAACCATGCCAGCCGCGGCTTTTTCTTCTTTAGTGATATTTTGGAAAATGGTCCTAACTCTCCTTGGTTAGACTGGTTCATAATTCACAATTGGCCTTTGTCTGCTTATGACGGCAGTAAACCGGCTAACTATGAAAGTTGGATTGGCGATCGCGCTTTACCTAAGTTTAATCACGATAATCCCCAAGTCAAGGAATATATCATGCAGGTGGCTGAATATTGGCTATATCAGGGTATTGATGGCTGGCGGTTGGATGTACCCAATGAAGTAGATACTCCAGGATTTTGGCAAGAATTTCGCGATCGCGTTAAAGCGGTTAACCCCGAAGCCTATATCGTCGGCGAAGTTTGGGGCGATGCCAGTCAGTGGTTAGACGGGACGCAGTTTGATGGCGTGATGAACTATCGCTTTACCGAGGCGACGATTGCTTTTGCTGGAGGAGAAAACTACATACCTGAATTCTGCCAGGGTGAACTCAGACCTTATCCGCCTATTTCAGGCGTGGAATACGCCATTCGCATCGAGGCTTTACTCAAGCTGTATGATTGGGAAATACAGCAAGCTCAACTCAACTTACTAGATAGTCATGACACTCCCAGAATGATCACCACTGTGGGAGAAGATCAAAAAAGCTTTTTGTTGGCTACGGTACTGCTGATGACTTTTCCTGGTGCGCCTAGTATTTTCTATGGCGATGAGGTTGGTTTGCCTGGAGGGAAAGATCCTGATTGTCGTCGCGTTTTTCCTGAACCTGAAAATTGGAACGTCGAGATTTTAAAAGAACATAAGGCGTTGATTGCTTTGCGCCATCAATATCCAGCATTACGTACGGGAAGGTATAAAACTCTTTATGCTGATCGGCATCTGTATGTTTTTGCTCGTATTCTCGACGAGCAAGAGGTTTTAGTGGCAGTTAATACTGGAACAAGTCAAGCTGAAGCGATCGCCACAATTACGGGAATGCAGTCTCAACCGCAGGAACTTATTTATGGTTCAGGCAGATTAGACTGGCACCATACTGCTGATGAGAAAAAGTTGGAACTTGTTGTTCCTGCTCAAAGCAGCATCATAGTAGCTTAATTTACAGCCGTTTTCAGTTGAATAGACCACAATAATAAAATTTCAAAAAGCGCAGTAATTGTTTAGCGGCACTCCAGGGTAATTACGGTTACTTCTGGAGGGCAATTTAAACGTCCAGGCAAATAAGTTCCCAAACCACGATTGACGTATAGCTGATTCCTACCTACTTGATGCCAGCCTTCAAACCAGTTCCAATGCCGAGTAATTTTGGCACAGTCTTTGATGTATGGTAAGTAATTACGTAGCGGTTGTGGTACATATTGTCTGATTTTGGGTAAAATCGCCGCGAGAGGACCATAATGGGGAATAACAATTTGTCCACCATGAGTGTGTCCTGAAAGCTGTAGATCTACTCGCCACTTTTGGAGTACGCTAGCTGAGTCAGGATTATGAGATAAGACAATTCGAGGTGTATTAAGAGAAATTTGCTCTAGTACTGGTGCTGGTTTGAATTCCCTTGACCCTAGATCGGGTAAACCCGCGATCGCTAAACCGTCTCCTAAAGGATAAACTACCTCATTCCAAAGTATTTTGAGCTTAATTTTGCTCAAAGCCTCAATAATCTGTGGTGCGGCGGTGGACGGCACTAGGTCGTGATTTCCCAAACAACCATAGACTCCATATTTACTGTTAAGGCTTTGAAGGTGAGTTGCTAATTCAGATATTGGTTGAGGATTATCGGTAACAAAATCTCCTGTAATCAGCACCAGGTCTGGGTTAACCTCATTGCTGATAGCGATCGCCTGACGAAGAGTCTCCACGGTCAAACATCTTCCATCATAATGTAAATCCGATAGCTGGACTATTTTGGTACCCGATAAATGAGCTGGTAAATTATTAATAGCGATCGCTATTTTTTCTACTTTGATCGGTTCGGTAATCATCATGTGGTATTCGTTTGGATCTAAAGGCACAGCTTAATGATTAAAAAAAATTACGCATCTAAGAACGGCAAAGTAGAATAACAACATATATTGGTTTTGCTAGCTAATACCAAAACTTGAGTTTATATCATACTGTGAGGCATTTATGAGCCGAATCAAAATATTTTTACTGCTATTGATTATCGCTGCATTGAGTATTGTCTTGATTCAAAACCGAGAGCCAATCACCCTCCAGCTGCTTTGTCCTGATAATGCCAGCTCATCATGCTTATATCAAACTGTCCCATTACCTTTAGCGGTTTGGATGGGTCTATTTATCTTGACTGGAGCGATCGCTAATTTATCAATGCAGTTCCTGAGTAGTTACGGCTACTCTAGCTCAAACAGACAAAAATATGCTTTAGATGATGACTTATATTCTAAGGAACAGAATTGGCAGTCAAAAAGTCGCAATGATTATGCAAAATCTGCTGCGATCGATGATTCTCGCATTCAAGATAAATTTGCTGATGTCACCACTTATGAAGTGAAACAAGAGCCACAAAATGTAGAGCGTTCAGGTTCTACTTATTCTTATAAATATCGAGAAGCAAGCGATCGCCCCAAAGATGATCGATACAACACTCAAAAAACATCCACTGAACCTGAAATTAATGCCAACATTACTCCAGAACAAGATGACGAAGACTGGATTTAAGAATATTGATTAGCCGCAAATATTTCTCTTGATTCTTGCTTTACCATACCCAGCATAGTGGCTTGTTGTAGATCGATGAATGCTTCTAAATCTTCAAGCTCGTATTTATGTCTCAACATCATCCTCAGCTTCTCTTCTGCCTCTAGAGTCAAATACCCTGTGGTCAAGGCTTGCTCTACTATCTCGCGAATTAATTCCATAACTAATTGATTATTCTCTAATTATTATAAAGTTTCTTTAAAGAACTATAAAATTATCGTGAGTAAATTTATTCAGATTCAGAGTTCTTGTCCAGAACATAAGGGGATTTTATAAATATTTACCGATTAATTATTAAAGTTTAGTTAAACCTGTGTATTTTTTCTGTAATTTAGATCACCCTTGTTTCAGAAGTCAGAAGTCAGAAGTCAGAAGTCAGAAGTCAGAAGTC
>JAIMKV010000018.1 GCA_020692205.1 Myxosarcina sp. GA_180221_E-2-1-MAG-40_15 | reverse complement strand
TTCTTACAAATAAATTATTAGTCTAGTTTCAGTTTTAAAATAAAAAGTTTTTATTGTTGCGGTAATCATGGCAATACAATTACAATTTTAAATTTTTTTAACATCAATTACTAGCTTGATTTTTTTGACTGATTGAGATACCGCTCAAGCTAAATATTTTGTCTCAGATTCTATCGTTTGATAGACCTATAACTGGGTTATATTTTTGTAATATTAAGTTAATCAGAATAAGATATGCAGACAAGCTTGAGCAATGGACGTGGCAGAATACAACCAAGAAAAGTCGATCTTAGTAGTAGATGACTCTAAAGATAATTTATATTTAATGCAGCTAATTCTTGAAAATCAAGGATATAAAGTGGGAATAGCAGATAGCGGCGAAATGGCTTTGAATCAAGTTGAAAGCTATCAGCCAGATCTGATTTTTTTGGATGTAATGATGCCAAAGATGGATGGATATGAAGTAGTTCATCAACTACGAAAAGATCAGAACTTACCATCAATCCCAATTTATTTTGTTACAGCCGATAAATATACTGACTACGATGAAGCGATCGCAGCTGGTGCCAACGGTATAATTTATAAACCAATTGAAATTGATGAATTGCTATCAGAAGTTGCTCATACTTTGGCGACGGCAGATAATAATTCCACTAATCAATCATCAAAATTATTTAATAAATAAGATCTTATGTAAAATGCTACTTATCTTTATTATTGGGGATCAAAAGTAATCGTTTCTTAGCAATTTTTTCTAGCATAAAGACAAATCTACAGAAAAAAAGTTGGGTTCAATATAAAAGGAATGTGCTGGCTACCACGCAAAGAAAACCGCTTCAAGACCGAACTCCACTTGATAAAATATCTTGCTCAGCTTTTTTTATTAATTGGTTATTTTTAAAACTAGAATGATTATGAACAGCAATTGTTTAAATCAACCCAAATTCAAGCTCAATCAAATAGTTAGCTTTGTCGGCGGAATTGGCACGGTCAAATCTGTGCAACAACAGGATCATCTCTGGACATATACGATCGAAATGAGCCTAGGAGCAAAACCTGATTTTGGGCGAGTGGGGGCAGAAACGACTATTCTTTTAGCAGAACAAGATATTCGCCAAGTAAATAGCCAGCTTAATTAACAAGCATTATTTTAATCGCCCCTTTGGCTATGATTGGTGCAAATAAACAGCCTTCTATTAGAATATTATAAACCCAGCGAGGCGTATCAATATTTACCTGCCAAATATAAGTAAGATTGACTAATGTAGCAATAATAATTTCTGGGCTATAGGGAAAAATATGGGCAATCCAAGCAGCAGTTATAGTTAGCAACATTAACAAATTCATTACCGTCAAAATAATTTTTGTTCCTTTAACTCCTGCCATAATTGGCAAAGTAACTACCCCCTTCTGTCGATCAGATGCTACATCTCGAATATCAAAAACATGAGAATTAGTCACAATAAAAACAAACATAAATAGAGTTGTCAAAGCCGTGACTAAATCGAATTGGATATCAGTATAAGCTAGAGGTATGACAATAACAGCATAGGTTAAAACGCTACCGACAATCCAAGCTTTTGAACCAGGAATATCTTTTAAGCGATACCATCGCCAAGCTAATTGATGTTTTACTGGGAACAAAGGTATGCCATAAAGTAGGGGAATAACTCCAACAATACTTACATATCTGACTCTTAAAGGTGCGTAGATCAGTAACCCAGTCGTAGTAGAGATCGCCAAAAGCAATAAAGCCCAAATACAAGGCTGTCGAAAAAATAACTGTGCTTTGGCATCAGGTATCTTTTGCAGATAAGAATCAAAAATACGGTCTAAATTATAGGGAATTAATGCAGTTACAAAAATTAAAGCAATTGGCTGCCAATAGTGATTTAATGCCAATATTTCTTGAACGTATATTCCGAGAGAAGCGATCGCCGCAGCAACCCAAACACTGGGATAAATAATTAGTTGTACAAAAAGATTGTAAGACCATTCCAAAATCGAGGTTTTCAACTGTTTTATGCTGTGCAATGCTAATCAACCAAACTCAATTTATTCAATATTTTTAGATTTATAGCTTGTGTTTTATATATGGTGTTAATTGTAATTTTTACAGGATTAAGCTAATTCTATTATAATTTTAAATTCCTGATTCCCTGCTAGTTTGAAGTTGAGCTACATAAGTTTTTTACTATTTAAAATTAATTCTGATGTTTTAGGTTTATTTTTGGGTATTTCAATTTTATTGATAGATTTTAAACTCTCAATATTAGGCATTTCTTGATAGCAGGTAGGACAAAACCAATAAACTCGATGATTATTTATATGTCTCAGTAAATGGTCGTGACAACAGATACAAATACTCATCAAATATCCTGCTTTTTATTGATAAGTTGACCTTGACAAATAGGCAACTTGTTAATTTGTATCATTAAAGTTAATAATGTTAGTCGAAATATATTTTTATGTTTAAGTGGCTATAAGACAATTATTCAGTTTGATACTTCAAATCAGCAACGCCCGATTTTTTCAGCGAGCAAGCTTGCGATTATCTTCTCGCCAAACTTGCCAGTAATTACCTAAGCGACGAACAAACTTTTTCGGCTTTTCAGTATAAATCTTTTTACCCAAAGATATTGCTGCTGACTGCAATTCTTCCCGACGGCGATCAATCAGAATAATTAAAGAGTCTAATTCGCGCTGTTCAAATCTTTCTGGTTGACTAGAAACAAACTCTTTTAATACCGCTAAATCGTGATCTTCACCCAGATAATTGGATAAATCGTGAGTTTGTTCAACCCATGTTTTAACTAAATCTGTCCAGATAGGATTAATAACTTTTAGTTGATAACGGAGATATTTAACTCGCTTACGCCATTCATGGAGATTTTCTGCTGTTGGTTTGGATCTAGCTGCATTCAAATTTTTGTAACCATGAGCGTAAACTCGTTTCAAACTTTGATCAACTGCTGACCAATTATTGGGCTTAATTTCCCAGTTATTAATGTCGTCTTTAGTATCTTTTAGTTCATTTTTAACTAAGATCAAAACATCATCATCTAAAGCACGCTGATATTCTTGCCGATAATCAACGCAAAGTTCTCGACGAATATTGGTAAACAACTCGGGAGAAACGGTGTCACTAACATGGGTGACTAAATTATCCAAAGTTTCGATCCGAACCTCGCCATCTCGCAACTCAGATAGATTACGTCCTATATCGCGAAAGATCTTATTGTTTTGTTTATAAGTCGAGGGAGGAAGACTATATCTTACCAGGCGAAGCACTGCTCTAGTTTTTTTCAACCGTTTACGAGCTTGATGAACTGCTTCATCAACACCAAGTTTATCGGTACTAGCCAATTCATTTATTGCTTTTTCTGTTTGTTCTGAGGCAATTCTTTTAATTCCTTTAGACACAGATTCTTTGCCTTTTAATTGGTAGCTCATTGACTGATTTAAGTAATAAAGTAAACGGTATAGATAATAATTTTGAGGCAGCAAGCTAATAAACTTTATACCTCAAGACATAATTAATAAGTCTGTTCATTCAATCTCAGATTAAAAGTAATTTCGTCAACTTTAGGTACAGCTTTAGTCGATTCAATCAGGTCATATTCCTTCAGGAGCTATTCCTTACTTTTGTCTCTCTATTCTTAGGTTCGAGAAATGAACGACATTTGTTTATTGATATATTTATTATTTTAGCTCGAAGCAATAAAAATCACCTTTAACTTTGGTTCGGTAAACACGGTCTTGGCTGCTGGTTTCCCAAATAATAGCTTGACTCAGCAAACTACGACTCAGGAAAGATGTATATTTTGGCTAATTTTAATAAGTTTAAAAACAACAGTTCTATCTCGACAAGGAAAATTTGACTAAATTTAGTCTGAAAAGAATCAAAATATAAGTCTCACAAAATACTGCTTACTCAGGCTAATTATTACAGCTTTAGCAAACTTCTTGGATGAGAACTATCGATTATTAAATAAATTATAAATAATGCCAAGGTTATGTCACCTAACAATAAAAGAAAAGTCGCTCTCATCTCAGTTCATGGAGATCCAGCCATTGACATTGGCAAAGAAGAAGCTGGGGGACAAAACGTATATGTTAGGAAAGTAGGAGAAGCACTGGCTGGTTTGGGTTGGCAGGTAGATATGTTTACCCGTCGCAGTAATGAGACGCAAGCAGACATCGTCAAACATAATTCCAACTGTCGTACGATACGTTTAAATGCAGGTCCAAAAGTATTTATTAAAAGACAACAGATTTTTCAGTATTTACCAGAATTTGTGACAGCTTTCTTAGAGTTTCAAGAACAGCACGAGACTATTTATCCTCTCATTCATACCAACTACTGGCTTTCTGCCTGGGTAGGAATGGAGTTGAAAAAACAGCAGTCAAGCAAACTTGTGCATACATATCATTCTTTAGGCGCGGTTAAATACAAATCAATTAAGAAAATCCCTGAAATTTCGCAAACTCGTTTAGAGATAGAAAAGCAATGTCTAGAAACTGCAGATCTGGTGGTTGCTACTTCCCCACAAGAACAAGAACATATGCGATCGCTTGTATCAGAACAAGGTAATATTACTGTAATTCCCTGCGGTACTGATATCGAAAGTTTTGGTAGTGTTTCTCGACACGATAGTAGAACCAGATTAAATATTGAGCCAGCAGCCAAAGTAATTTTATATGTGGGACGTTTTGATCCTCGTAAAGGTATCGAAACCTTGGTTAGAGCAGTCGGTTGCAAAGAAGTAAAACTACATCCTGATTTGAAACTGATTATAGTTGGTGGCAGTACCCCAGGTAGAAAAGACGGCAAAGAAAGATCACGAATCGAAGCACTCGTCCAAGAGTTAGGGTTAGAAGCAATAACTACTTTTGCAGGACGCATCGAACACACAGACTTAGCTTATTATTACGCAGCAGCAGATGTCTGCGTCGTACCAAGTCACTACGAACCATTTGGCTTGGTAGCAATTGAAGCTATGGCTTGTAGTACACCAGTGGTAGCTTCGGAGGTCGGCGGACTAAAATTTACCGTAATTAACGAATTAACTGGATTATTAGTCCCACCCCAGGACGAAAGAGCTTTTGCTCAAGCGATTAACCGAGTACTATCCTATCCAGCCTGGAGTAGGCAATTAGAAAAAGATGCTAGAAAAAGAGTTGAGTCGATGTTTAGCTGGGATGGTGTGGCGCAACAATTAGAACAACAATACCTAACTATATTTAATCAACAACCATCAGAGCTTTTAGTGAGCGGAAATGCGTCGTTGCACGGCGCATATTACACGCTCAGTGATTCACCATCAAAAATTTAAATCAGATTGATACGGCAAAGATAATCACATTTTCCATCAAAACTTCATTTAATCAAACCAAAATCATCATGAATTATTTAGTTACAGTTTTAGCAGACAAACAACAGGCTCAAGAAGCGCACTCTGTTTTATGCCAAAACGGTATTACAGAAGAACAAATTACGATTTTAGGAGCAGGATATCAGAGTGCCGATGAATTTGGCTTAATCGATCCTAACCAGCAGGCAGGTAAAGGAGCGAAAAAGCTGGCTTATGGATTAATTCCCTTTGGTTTTGTGGCGGGATACGTATTTAATGTACTCACAGGTATCCACCTTTTTTCTGTTACTAATTCTCTTGCCGAGCATATTATTGGTGGTGTTTTGGGTGCAGCTTCTGGATTACTAGGAGCGATTATTGTCGGCGGCGGTGTCGGTTTAACCGTGGGTAGCGGCGATGCTTTAACCTACCGCAACCGTCTCAACGCAGGTAAGTATATTGTTGTTACCAAAGGAACAGATGATGTAATTCGTCAAGCTACGAAATTGTTGCGTCAATTTGACCCTGAATATATTCAAGGATATACAGAACCAGTTACCGCTTAAAGATCGATTACAAGCGATCGCCTCAATGATTGAGCTAAGTAAATCGAGTTTGCCAGCGGCTATAGCTGTAAGAATTACGATCTAGTAATTTTGGTCCTTGATAACTTTGAGCGGCTTGTTCTATTACTTCTCTAAAATGCTGTTTGCTCAATTGGGTTGCAGTATTTTGGGGCATTTCAAAAGCCAAACTCCACCAACGATCGCTCTTAACTTTGAGGTAAGTTAATTCTATTTTTACATTTTGAGCTATTTTTTGCTCGCGCCGCTTACAAACAGCAAGCCAGTTACTGGTATTGGTCGCCTCCAAACTCAGTAAAGCCGCATCTTTTAAATCCTGTTGACCAAGCTTAGACCACCGTTCGATCTTGCCTGACCAAATAGCCGCATCGTCAGCGTTGCCAAATTGGTAAGTCCCCAATTCTTGCTGTCTCAGCTTCAGTTCTAGATTCCCTTGACGCAATTTAAGGTTAACTGCCTCACGCTCTAGGGTAGAAGATAAACAGGCTCGAAGGCGATCAATAGGTATTTGAGCGGCATACAAATCTTCTCTGTCAGGCTCATCCTCAAGTAATTTTCCTGGGCATTCAAGTTTAAACCAATGCTGCACAACTACTGGTGGCATTCCCCTGATAAACCAGCGTATTTCTAGGGTTGTTTCCATAGTTAAAAGTCAGAAGTACCACGCATGGTATAACATCAGCAGAGTTTTGGCTATTTTCATTAGTTAACGACGATCTGCTTCTGCCACTGCACCACCTTGTTGAGCAATGATTTCTTTGCTAAGGGATATTTCTGCTGTTGTTTTTTCAACCGTGACAAGGTATCTAAGAGCCTCAGTATATTCATTCCTGTTGGCATTAGTTTTAAGTACGTTAGCACCACTTAAACCCGAAATTAGACTCATTCCCGCAGCCCCGACAATTGCACCCATGATGGGAGAAAAGTAATGTATTGGTTGAAAATTGCTTAATGCAGCTAGTCCCACCTCAGCAAAATTAGTCAGAATCAAGCTAATCGATAAGCCAACTAAGGCACCTAATACTCCACCACCGATCGCTCCTGTTTGCAAATTAGCGATCGCCTCGGTATCCTCTAATTGAACTGGCTCTTGAAAGTCTTCAGTTTCGATGACAATTTTTTCTGGCTTAATAAATCTACTTACTATTGGCTCACAATCACCTGGTAAATTCATCTTTCAAAAGATAGGTAAATAATATTAATTTAAGGTTAATTTAATTAATAAAAATTGAGGATTGAAAGCCAAACGATGATAACCTTTTTAGCCTTGTTAATAGTTGAGAACTACTTCAGTTATCTATATCTAAATAGGGATGTTGTCTGTCGTTTAGCTGATTAACCTAAACTTAAACAAGTCTATTCCTGATTGACGACCAATAAATACTGAATACTTTCTCACGAAGTCGAAGTAGACTGCCGTCCGTTTAGGGTCCAGTACCTTCGACTGCTAGCCAGGATAAGTATCAATGTAATTTTAGTTATTTTTTCCAGGAGCGAAATATCAATTTAAAGTTATGAGTTTGGAGCGCGACATCAATTCTTATCCTACCGTTGGACAATTAGAACGAGAAGTAGCACAAAAAATCAATTCTTTGTATTATAGCGAGTTAGCTCACCGAGCCAGTCGAGTCGATTGCCATTTATTGGACAGCAGATTGATTATCTTTGTTGAGGATGTAATTACTCCTGTCGAGGAAATTTTGAAAGCAACATCTACTTGGGAGCTGTTAAATCAGGTTCGTACTTTGCTAGATACTGCGATTAAACCTAAACTGGAACGGTTAATTGAAGATACTACCAAAGTAAAAGTTAACAAGTTTATTTACAATACAAATACTGAAACTGATAGTGCCATAGCCATTGTCATCTTAGCTAGAGCGCCTCAAGTTCGACCTAAAAAAGCACATCGTAGAAAAAACATAGTTCAATGCAACAAACCAACAACAAGATTCGACTATGGTAATGAACATCAAGTAGAGAGTTTAGAAATCAAAGTTAATCTAGAGCATAAAGATCTAACATCAAATGTCTGAGCTAACCCTAGGTAAAACAATGATCAAAGCCGCACCATTTAATTAATCCAGATTTTACTACCTATATCAAACCAAGCAGGAGGTTAGATGTCTCAACAAGACATTATTACTTGCCTGGATCGAGATTGAGATTAATTAATGCCAAAAGTTTAATGTTTAAGTCAATAAAGCAATGAAAAAAAAAACTAGTCCAAAAAATATTCAACGTCAAATCGCTAATTTAATTCCGCTAATCGAACTTTGTCTCGCGTTTGCCAAAGAAGCCAATAAGGCTCAAGATAAATTGAATGCGTTACCCGAGAGAATGGAACGTTTAAAAAAACAGGCAAAATTGCTGGAAAATGAAATCTCTACTCAAGGTTATCTTAATTCATCTATGGTAGAGTTGCAGGTAGGTTCATTTGAGGGCTTACCTTTTAGATCTGCTGCGCGATCGCAGATTGAAGAAACAGAAACAGAATTAGATTTTCTAGTCAATGATTTAGATAAAGTTTTAGTCGATCTTACTGGCTTTAAATATCGAATTAGTAATTTAATTGTGTTGCGAGAAAGAGTTGAAGCTCTTCAAGAAGAGAGATTAGAAAACATTACCCCAGAACGAATTGATAAATTACTAGCCAAGCAACAACAACAGCTTTGGTCAGAATCGAACAGCAAACAGACACCAAAACAGCGTCTGCAAAAATTAGGGCAAAAAATAGTAGGCGATCGCCGTTACCGCCAACTCGCTACCAGTACCGCAATTGCGGCAGGATTGATCTTGTGTTTGAGTGCAGTTTCTTATACTTCAACGAAGTATCAAATAATTGAACGAGATAACATTCAGCCAAGCCAAGAATTAGATGGCTCTGCGGCAGATATTTAATTAACCTGAGTTCGGGTTAAGATCATTGAACGGTTAGGGTAGCTTTTAGCTTTTAGGCAATTATTAGGTTTAATCTAGACTTGGCTTTGCCAATTGAGTAACAGCCTGAATAAAAATATCAACGTCAATCGGTTTATTGAGATGCAGATCGAATCCTACGGTAAGGCTTTTTTGGCGATCTGGTTCTGAAGCATAACCACTTAAGGCGATCGCGTTTATATTTGCCATTAACGGTAATTTTTTGATGCGCTGAATTAGCTCATAGCCATCTATTTCAGGCATTCCCAGATCGCTGATTAATATATCGGGCAAAAACTGCTCGATTACTGCCAAGGCTTCTGTTGCCGATGCCACACTCTTAGTCTCTGCACCTTCAGGTTCTAAAATTAAACCTAGTAAATCTCGAGAACTATCATGATCATCGACAATTAGGATCTTGACCCCATCAAGATTGCCGCCATGGCACTCTTGATTTTCTGCTGCTGATTGCTCTTGATGATTAACTATGGGGAGATTAATCGTAAAAGTTGCTCCTGAACCTAACCCGGGACTACTGGCGGTTACTTCTCCTCCATGGAGTTCAACTAAACGACGGACAATTGCTAATCCTAATCCTAATCCACCTTCAGTTCTGCTTTTGGTGCTTTGAGCCTGACGAAAATAATCAAAAACCTGGGGGAGAAATTCGGCAGCGATTCCTTTGCCTGTATCTTCAATTTGAATTTGAGCGTAAGGAAAAGCTAATTTAGTTTCTAGATTATTTTCTTGAACTAATGTGTTGACCGAAGTCAAACGAACTTCTACCCTGCCACCATTGGGAGTAAACTTAACCGCATTAGAAAGCAAATTCCAGATTACCTGCTGGAGACGAGTCGGATCGCCTTGAACCATACCAAGATCTGCATCTAAGTCGGTATTGATTTGAATTGATTTAGCTTGTGCCGCCAAACTTATCGTTTCCAAAGCATCATGAATAATACCAGCTAAATCGACGGGGGTTGCTTTTAACTTCAGCTTGCCCTGAATAATTCGCGAAATATCTAAAATGTCGCCAATTAATTGAGCTTGCAACATCGCATTACGCTGAATAATTTCTGCACCCTTTTTAATTTGAGATTCGGCAAGATTTCCCTTAACTAATAGTTGTGACCAGCCGACAATCGGGTTTAAAGGCGTTCTCAATTCATGAGACAAAACCGCCAGAAATTCATCTTTAGCGCGGCTGGCAGATTGAGCTTCTTCTAGGAGTAAGGCAATATTTTCTTCTGCCTGCTTAAGTTTAGTTATATCTCGTAAAGAAACCACAAAAGCATTTGCACCCTGCCATTGAATCTGACTAACGCGCATTTGAGCCACGAGAATTTCGCTTGAATTCAAAGGAATATCTACTTCTAAAAAATCACCATTAACTACAGGCAAACCTAAAGACTCGCCAATTAATTCGGCACTAGATTTGCCTAAGAGTTTTAATGCTGCGGGATTAACCAACTCGACAATTCCCTGCTGATTGACAACCAAAATACCATCAGCATTTTCGGTAATTAGTTTTTGCAGCTGTTGTTCGGTTTGGGTTGCACATATCGAGTGAAGACAAAGCCAAGATGGTTCGGTAATCGCTTTGGCGATCGCGTTTGGTAATCGCTCCATTTCTGTTACAGGAATATAATCAGCTGCACCCGCTTTAATCGCTGCTACTGCTGCGGGAATACTGGCTTCCCCATTAACGACGATTACAGGAATGTCTGAGTCTTGAGCAAATATAAGAGCGATCGCTTCGGTTAACTCCAGGCTAGCCTGCGCATCCCAGAGAATTAAATCTAATTTTGCCTTAAGGCGATCGCGATATTCAAGTTTATTTGCTGCCTGTTGCCAGTTAATCTGCCATTTGGCTGGTTCTAAAACCGCAGCAATTGAATTTGCGACTGAAGTCGAATCAGCTAAAATCAACACCTCAATGCTTTGTGAGGTCACTTTTGTTTTGGGTGAAGATGCTGGTAAATTATTTATTTCTTCTGGCATTTTCGTCTTTAGTTACTTCGCGATCGCACTTGTTATATCTCAGTTTGTAAGTCGTCTAAGCGATCGATTCGGTTCGCATCAATGTAAGTCAGATTTCCTGACAGTATACCCACAATGTGGCGAAATGTTTGACCTATAGACATACCGTTTTGATCAATCGAGATTTCACGAATATTTTTATCATGTTGAGAACCACGCATCTTAAGAATTGCTAACCCCCGCTTGATCTCGCCATATATTTCAACATAGCGCAAGAGAATAATTAAATCTGTATTGGTGGAAATATTTGATTGTGTAATCGAATCACTCTCCAGTGAATTAGCTGTATTAGCTGTACACAAAGTCGTAATTCCCTTTTCTTTAAATAAAATATTTAAGGTAAGTAAAAATTCGCGAAATCCTTTAGAGCTAGAAATTCGCTCTAAGGCAGAAATACTGTCAATTGCAACCCGTTGGGGTTTAAATTCCTCGATCTCTTCTCTCATCTTAACAAAATGAGATTCTAGTCCCATAGTTTCGGGATAGCGACAGATAATTTTTAATTTGCCTGCGGTTTCCATTTGTTCATAGTCTATTCCCCAACCCAAAGCATTGCGCAAAAGCTGTTCGTGACTTTCTTCCAAGGCAAACAAGAGACATTTTTCGTCATTTTTTATGCCTCCGTCGATAAATTCAGTTGTCATGAGGGTTTTCCCCGTACCCGTTGCCCCCGATACGAGAATTATTGAGCCTTTAAACCAGCCTCCGCCACACATGCGATTTAGTTCTTCGTTTCCTGTAGTAACTCGCTGACTAGAAGATTTGCTTTTGAGAACATCTGTCGCAAAAGGGATTACCACAATGCCTTGATGGGGAATAATCGTCAAAGGAAACTCGCCATGTTGATGAGAGACTCCCCGATACTTGAGAATTTCGATAGTGCGTCGGCGTTTCTCTTTGAGTAGAGCATTGCGCATAATAATTACATTATCAGCCACAAACTCTTCAACTCCGTAGCGGCTAATTGCTCCATAATCGATAGTGCGTTCGCAGGTTAAGACTGCCGTAATTTCCAGTTCTCTAAGAATCTGAGCTAGCTTAAATAAGATAGCTCTAACCTGAGCCATATTTGGCACATAGCTAAAAACTGAACTTAATGAATCTATCGCTACTCTCTTAGCATTAACCTGGTTAATTGCGTGTTTGAGACGGGAAATTAACGGCTCTAAATCGTATTCACCACTAATTAACGGCAGATTGTGATCGGCAGGAGAAGCATCGACAAACATCCATTTACCTTCTGCTTCCCATTGTTGAATATCCCAATTAAAACCCCGCATATTTTTGCGTAACATCTGAGGTGATTCTTCAAAAGTTACGAAAACTCCATTTTCCCCCCGTTTAATTCCTTCAATTAAAAATTGATTAGCAAAGATCGTTTTGCCACTTCCCGCCGTGCCAGCAATTAGGGTACTTCTTCCTTCTGGTAATCCTCCTTCGGAAAACACATCAAAACCGGGAATTCCTGTAGCTATTTTAGCTAGCAGATCTGGTTGAGCTTGAGTCATTATTTAATATTTCTGCTTGACTTTTAATAAATATTGGTGCAAATAATTAAACGCGAGCTAGATCAAAAATAAAGCTAAAAAATTGCGAGGCAGGAAATAATAAACACATTAGCGAGAATACATAGTTGCTTTGTTTCTAATGGTTTAGCATTATGTCCTTCAAGGTTTAGTTGTTGAACTAACGTTAATAAGATTTTAGTACCTTATCTGTTCTGTGGAAATTTAACCTGGGTACGGAAAAATAAAGTATTTATACTCAGTATTTATGCTCAGAAATTTTTACTTTGTTGTTGGAAAATGAGAAGGAAGATTTAAAACCAAAGACAAAACTTTGGTATCAGATAGATCGCCGATGATCCTTTCTTGAGGTTCAGGAGATACTTTAACTAAAGTTGGTGTAATCAAAATCTTCTCTAATTCGGCAATTTCAGGAAACTCGATCAGATCGATAATTTCCACAGCACAATTATCTGGCAGTTCGCGATCGCAAAATGTCTGTAAGTTAGCGATCGCCTGTCGACTCCTCAGTGTATTGCCACTAACATATAGTTTCAAAATCAGTTTTTGAGACATTAAAAAAGTTTTAAAAAATCACTCAACACCAGTCATGATTATTAAAGCCAAGTTTTGATGATTTAGGAGACGAGAATTGACCACGCAAAGGGGTGAGGCGTATCAATGAATTAAGTAAAATACTTTTCAATTATAAAGTTAATCTTTAAAATTATAATCTTGCGGAAGTTAGAGAGTGGCTAATTTATTGAAAATCTAAGAGCTAAGAAGCTCACAGCTAAAAGCTACCCCAACCGTTTAATGAACTTAACTCGAATTCAGGTTAAATTAATTGCACAATAGCAGTGATCAACTCGGTAATATTAATCGGTTTAGCAAGATGTTCTTGAAATCCCGCATCGAGGGAACGTTGTCGGTCGATTTCTCCTGCATAGGCAGTCAGCGCGATCGCGGCTAGGTTTTTTCCCCGAGGCAAAGCACGAATTTGCGACAGCAGGTTATAGCCATCAGTTTCGGGCATGCCAATATCGCTAATCATTAAATCGAAGGTCGATTGGTTAAAAACCTCTATAGCTTCTTGTGCCGAGGTTACAGGAGTTACTGCTGCTCCTTCTTGTTCTAAAACCAGGGTCAAGATATCTCGTGAGTCTACCTCATCCTCTACTACTAAAATTTTGACCCCGCTAAAGCGATTAGGTTCTACAGATTCCTTGTTTGGTGTATTGTCCAATGGCTCGATTGTTGGTTCTTTCATTAATGGTAAGTTAACGCTAAATGTAGTACCTTGTCCCAAACCAGGACTAGCGACGGCTACTGTGCCATTATGTAGTTCGCTTAAGTGACGTACAATGGCTAGTCCTAAGCCTAAACCACCATACTCTCTGGTGTTGCTACTTTCTGCCTGCCGAAAACGCTCAAATACATAAGGTAAAAACTCTGGTTCAATTCCTTTACCCGAATCTTGAACTTGAATTTGCGCGCGATCGCCAAGCCGATTCAGCTTAACAATTATTCGTCCTCCTTCTGGACTAAATTTAATCGCATTGGTCATCAAATTCCAGACTATCTGTTGTAATCGACCAACATCTCCTGAAACTCGACCGATGTTGGGTTCAAACACAGTTTCAATTTGAATTGATTTGGCTTCGGCCGTCAACTGTACAGTTTGCAGTGCCGATCTAATTACCGATTCTAAACTAAGTGGCATCTGTTTTAAGTTTAGTTTGCCTCGGAGAATCCGGGAAACATCGAGCAGATCGTCGATCAGCTGAGTTTGTAACTTAGCATTACGTTCAATTGTTTTAATTCCCACGGCTGTTTTTTCGGCGCTTAATCTGCCTGAGGCAAGTAACTGTGACCAGCCTAAAATTGGATTAAGTGGCGTACGTAGTTCATGAGAAACGATCGCTAGAAATTCGTCTTTGAGCTGATTGGCTCGAATTAAGTCTTCGGTTTGTTGTCGTAGTTCTTCCTCTAGCTCTTTAATCCGCACAATGCTGGTATTTGTACCATACCATTTAATAATTCTGCCTTCTTCATTTCGTAATGGTCTAGCTCGACTCAAAAACCAACAATAAGAGCCATCAGCTTTACGTAAACGCACCTCCAGATTACATTTTCTGCCCAACCTGATTGCTTCGATCCAGCCTTTTCTAACATTAAACAAGTCATCTGGATGAACAACTGATGCCCAACCACGTTGTTGGATTTCTGCCAAAGAAACTCCCGTATATTCCTGGCAGCGTCGATTAATGTAATCAATTTTGCCAAATGAGGTTGCCGTCCAAATGTGCTGGGGAATAACTTCAGTGATTAATTTGAGTTCATTTTTACTTGTACCGAGAGCTTGTTCGGCTTGTTTGAGATCGCTGATATCTAAATTGAGTCCACTTAGGCGCACTGGCTCGCCCTTTTCGTTGCAGGTAACATTCCCAATACCCAACAGCCAGCGAACTCCTTTGCGGGGATGAATGATGCGAAATTCCGTCCGAAACTCTTCCGACTCTCGTGACAAAATTTTAGCTACCTCGCGATTAGTTTGGTCTAGATCATCAGGATGGACTGAGTTTTCCCAATCCCGATATTGCAAAGGCTTAATTTGCGGATCGATACCGTACAAATTATAGTTTTCTGACGACCAAATCACTTCATTACTTGATATGTCCCAGTTCCAAGAACCAGCCTTAGCATTGGTTAATGCTAGTTGCAGTAATGCTTCGTTTTCCTTGAGCTGTCGTTGCGATTGTTTTAACTCGGTAATATCTCTAGCAATAGCAATTACGCCAATAATCTTTCCTGTATCGTCTCGCCAAGGACATTTACTAGTCAGAAGCGATCGCTGGATGGTTTTGCGCCAGGGGATTTTTTCTTCAAAGGAAATAGTTGCTTCTTCCACGATTACCCGTCGATCCACTGCCATAATCGCCCGAGCAATTTTCGGCTCGAATAAGGCGGTATCGTCTTTGCCTAAAATCTCTTCCATGGACATAGCAAAGAAGTCCGCAGTTGCTTGATTAGCGATTACATAACGTCCCTCTAGATCTTTAACAAAAATAAAATCAGTGGTTTCGCTAATAATTGACTGCAAGATACTGTTACGCTTAGCCAATTCTGCTTCAGTTTGTTTGCGATCGCTAATATCTCTGGCAATGCCTAAAACATACTCGATATCGCCCTCAGCCGTACGGCTATGTACTCGATCTTGAGTACAAAACCAGCGCCATTCGCCATTTTGATGCCGCATGCGATATTCAAACTGAGACACTTCTCCAGGCTTTAAGTTTTCTAGCCTTGCTATATGTGTCGGGAATTTAGCTAAATCTTCAGGGTGCATTACCTGGGAAACAAAATCTTCACCCATTGCTAATACCTGTTCGGGGGTATAGCCTAATAATTTATAAGTTTGGGAATTAATATAGATATTTTTGTTGGCGATCGCATCGAAAACATATAATACTCCTGGAATGGCATCAGCTAAAGCAATAAAGCCTGGTTCGGGTTGCCAATATTGAGGTTGGGCTTGAGCCAAATTGCTGGGATGATTAGTCAGATCTTGAATAGTTGTAATTATCCCAGATTGGCTAATATTATTTTGAAATACTGGCTGAGAGCTTAACAACAGCCAAACCAAGTTGCCATCTGGTCGACAAAACCCTATTTCAACACCAGAATAAGACTGTCCTGTATTGATTGAGGCGATCGCTGGATGAGTATCCAGAGGCAAAGGTGAACCATCTCGATTAATCGTCTGCCAGGGTAGTTCCAGATAGTTAGTTGCCATAATCTGTTCAACCGTATAGCCCAGAATCATTGCCGCCTCTGCATTACAACTTTGAATCGTTCCATCAGTAAGTTGAAAGATTATTCCTACAGGTGCAATCAAGCTTGAAGCGCGATTTGAATCTGTCCTCATATTGATATTTTGACTATCTGCACAATGCTACTAAAGCTAAAACTTAGAACTTTATTGTTTTGTCATTTGAGGTATAAAAATATAATACTAAATTCGATTCATAAAATACTTTTTCCCAGTAGGGGCGAATGCCATTCGCTAATGGCTATAATTTTAAGCCAGAAATCGTTGCAGACTCAATAAATTAAATGTTAAATAAAACTGGACGCATTAGTGCAAAAGAGACTAATAAACTAGGGAACTAAGAGAAAATTAAATACTTGCTACTTCTCAGTCTACGATCTATTGAACCAAAACTTTTGCTTCATATTCTCCTAGATCAATGATAAGCTTTTCTGACTGCGCCTCCACATCATAGTTTTGCGTCCATTCATGCCAAGTACCCGATTGAGGAAAATGGTTAATTTGATAGTCTTGTAAAAAATTATCCGAAAAATTAATTACAACTACCACTCGCGAACCTTCATTGTTCCAGCGTGTATAGGCTAAAACCTTACTTTCATGGTCTTCATGGATAAATTCAATGTTACTAGTACGTAGAGCGTGGTTTTCTTTTTTCAAAGCGATTAAACCCCGATAATAAGCTAATAAGTTTTGATTGTTTTCATTCTCTAATAAGTTCCAATCAAGCTTTACCTCCTCTTCTGGGTTGTATTCCCCAAATTCACTACCCATCCAGACTAAAGGTACGCCAACGGCAGTTAATAGCAAAACAGCACCCAATTTGGCTCGTTTGTAAGCCTCATCGCCAAAGATCTCCCGTTGCCCTAATTCGGCAAAAATATATTGATGATCATGGGAGGTTACGTAATTTATTACGCTGGCTGCACCTTCATAATCCTGTCGTCGGCAGTCAATCACCTCTGCTAAAGATTTGAGATCGAAACCATCACCGCAGATATGTTTGAGAACCTGTTGATAAAAACTTTCATGCCAGCAAGCATCCATTGGTTTACCGTATCCGACCAAATCGGGATTTTCGGGAATATATTCAGCCGTGTTGAAAAAGGGTTTATTCGTAACCACTTCTCTCGCTTGCTGAGTAATCCAAGACATAAAATCATAGTTGCCGATTTGTTTAGCCGCATCAAAGCGAATCCCATCAATGTGATACTCTTCCAGCCAAAATCGAACGACATCCCCGATAAACTGCCATGCAGGTTTGATCTCTAAATTTTCATCGTACTTTTCGTAGTTAAATTCTGGCCCCCAGCTATTGTCAGGATCACCAGGTTCGCGACTATACCAGTAATCAAAATTTATTTTAGTTAAGGGTGCTTCGGCATCAGAATGGTTAAAAATAAAGTCGAGCATGACTCGAATCCCTCTGCCGTGACATTCATCAATTAGATGTTTTAGATCTGCCGATGAACCATAACCAGATTTCACAGCAAAATAGTGACGAGGTGTATAACCCCAACTCATCTCCCATGGCGATTCGGTAATCGGCATCAGTTCAATAGTATTAATTCCAAGTTCGCAGAGATAGTCTAATTTACTTATAATAGCTTGAAAATTACTCTGTTGGCGATCGCTTTCTCCTTCAGTAAAGCCGCCGACAAATAGTTCGTAGATGACTAACTCTTCATTGCTGGGTAAGGATTTGTCATCGTGTCGCCAAGTATAAGTATCAAGAACTTTTTTGCCGTCTTTAAGCTGAACAATGCTGTTTTCATTTTCCAGGGCGATCGCTGTGGCATAAGGATCGCTAACTTCAATCCATTCATCAGGTTCTAAAAACCAAGACTGAGACTGGACGCGAAATTTATACTGATATACTCCATCTTCTAGCTCAACTGAAGTACGAAAATAACCGTGATCATCTTTTTGCATTGCTATTTCTGACCAGTCACAGAAGCTTCCTGTTAAATTCACTTGGTTATTGTAAGGAGCAAACAACTTGAATTCAATTGAGCTAGCCATGGTTGTGTTTTGGTAAGGAATAGTTGCAACAACAATAATACAGATATTTTCTGGCTCGACTGTCTGTCTTGAGTAATAAATTTCAACATGATTGACGATCAAAGATGGGGATGAAATCGCCAATATAAAGAAAATATAAAAACTGTATTAAATTTAGCTAAATAACTCCAAATTAGTTAATATATATATACAAGTCAATACCGTCAGCCAAGATATATAAAAGAGCTGACTTATAAATACCGCACCCAAAACTGAGATAAATTGGGTGCATATTATATTTTGAGAGATCTTGAGAGTTAGCCGACTAAAATCTAAGGATTTAAAGTTAATAAAAACGATAACACTATTGGCAAAGTAATAAAGCTCATCAGTGTCGAACTAACGATCGCCCTAGCAACCAGATCTTTGTCGCCACCAAACTCGCTGACAATAACAAAAGAACTAACCGCAGTAGGCATAGCACTCTGTAAAACTAACACCTGTAAATTGAGAGTTTCTAGCTGCAACAGTCTGCCGATATAGTAAGCAATGATCGGCGCAATTAATAAACGGGCGATCGCCGTTATCATTTCTTTAATTCCTGGCTGGAAACGAGTTTTTGATAATTGCATTCCCAATAAAATCAAAGCGATCGGAATATCGGCTGCACCTAACTGTTGAACTCCTCGATCCAATCCCCAGGGAACCTTAACTGACAACAAACGCAAACCCAAGCCAAATAAAATTGCCCAAAGTAAAGGCAATCTCAGAGTTAGCTTCAATCCCTGAATGATCCCTTTGCCTTGGATCATGGCAGGACCAAAGCAAAACATTAAAAAACTAGAGCCAAGCATATAAACAATGGCTCGCTCTAATCCTGGTGCGCCGAAGGCAAATGTTGCCATAGGTAATCCCATATTGCCGCTATTAGGAAACATCACCACGGCAGTAATAGCTCTACTTAAAGAGTCAGGTAGCTTAAAAAGTCGATTAATGATTCCAACTAGAGCATAGATTGAGATCGAGGTGAGCATAAATCCGATCAGTAACTTGCTCGAACTATCAATTGATAGCTCAGTACGATACAAACTATCAATGACCAAAGCTGGAGATAAGACATATAATGCTAATTGAGATAAGGTTGAATGCTGGAGCGGTAGTGTACGACCTACAACAAAGCCAATTAAAATGATTAAGCCTACAGGAAGAACAGCAGGTAATAAGGTCGTCATAGAAGGTCGATAAGATAATGTGATATATTTTCTTGGGGATCGCAACTGATAACCAAACCTGTCTATAGCGTATATCTATCAAGGGATTGAACAGTTTCTTCATGGTTATCTCTCCCCAAAAGTAGTCGCCAGTGGCTGTTTTATTTTGTTATGGTATTTGTAACAATTAGAAACATTTTTCTCCCACTCTTCGATGCGTATGATAGCTACATATTCTCTCAAATCAACAGCACAGGACACGACCTATCTTAAAAGTGTTTGGGAAACCATTGACTATGCTAGTTGTCCTCGGCTTTATAACTTTCATCTGCATACACAGGCTTCTGATGGTAGATTAACACCGTTCAACCTAGTAGAGCAGGCGATCGCTATTGGTCTTAGAGGTTTTGCCATTACCGATCATCACTCGGTGGATAGCTATCAACAAGCAGAACAATATCTTGCTGCCGTAAGTTCAGACAATGAAGCGATTAATCTACCTTATTTATGGACAGGAGTAGAAATAACTTCTAGTTTACTGGAAGTTGAAGTACATATATTGGGATATGGATTTAACCCTAAACATCCCTCGATGGAGTTATATCTTCAGGGAAATAGACCTCAAGGTGAAAATGCTGAAGCCAAACAGGTAATTGACAATATTCATCAGGCAGGCGGTTTAGTGGTTTTAGCCCATCCAGAACGATATCGTCGTCCCGCTGAACAGCTAATTCCTGCTGGTGCTGAGTTGGGTATTGATGGTGTCGAAAGTTTTTATGCCTATAATAATCCTCAAGTTTGGCAGCCTAGCCCTGGTAAAACTCAAATAGTTTTAGCCCTAGCTGAAAAATACGATTTGTATAGCACCTGTGGTACAGACACGCACGGATTAAATATCTTACAACGACTCTAGTGAAATCAGAAGTCAGAAGTCAGAAGTCAGAAGTCAGAAGTCAGAAGTCAGTAATTAATGAGCGATGAAAATCAACTAATTATCGACTAAATTATCCTGTTAGGCGATCGCTACTATAGAGCTAAAGAAAAATATTAGGATATTATCTTTAAAGAAGCTAAAAGCTAAAAGCTAGTTAACCAACAGCGTAGTCTATACCAATTGAACGGGATGCTCGGGGTTAAACATTGAGGCTGTAGTCCTCATGGTTCTTAGTCAGATGAGGATTGTAGCAGGGATCGCGATCGCAAATTTGCTGCCATTTTTCTTTCATATAATTAATTTCTCCTGCAAAGCGCATTTGTTTTTCTGGAGTATTTTCATAGCCACGACTTTTTGATTCATAGTGATATAAAACCACATGAGGCAGATATATATTGCGGTAGCCACGACTAGCAATTTTTAGACATAGATCGACATCATTAAAAGCGATCGCCAGTTGTTCTTCAAAGCCTCCTACCGCTGCAAAAACTTCTCGCCGACACATTAAACAAGCCGCCGTTACTGCTGAGTAGTTATTAGTCGAAGCTGCCTGAGAAATATATCCTGGTTGAGAAACGTGCAGATGCTTATGGCTATGCCCTGCCACACCACCAACACCCAAAACTACTCCCGCGTGCTGAATCGTATCATCAGGATAGAGCAACAGACTTCCCACCGCACCAATCGACGGTCTTTGAGCCTGTTCCACCATTCCTTCTAACCAATCTGGGGTAATAACTTGAGTATCGTTATTCAAAAATAGCAGGTAATCTCCCTGAGCTTTTTTTACTGCATAGTTATTAATCTCAGAATAGTTAAACGGCACATTATAGGCATGACAACTGAAGCGTTTGGGCTGTTGCTGATGCCAAAATTGCAAACATTTAAACGTCTCAGCTTCCGTGCTGCCATTATCGATAACCACTACCTCATAGTTAGGATAAGTAGTCTGGGTAAAAATCGACTTTAAACAGACATCTAAGGTAGACGCTAAATCTTTAGTAGGGATAATAATGCTAACTAGTTTAGGCTCTTTAATCTGATAACGAACCGTATAGACACCAGGGAAATTAGAGCGAGTCGTAATTTTACCTGGCTCTCCCCGACGTTCAATTGCCTCGGTTAGGGCTTTTTGAGCCGCATTAGCAGCATAAGGTTTAGCATCAGAGGTGGCAGCAGTAGATTGTCGATGAATCCGCCAGTGGTAGAGAACATCAGGAATATGAAAAATTTTGTCGGTTTTTTCGGTAACTCGCAGCACCAGATCGTAATCTTGGCTACCTTCAAACCCAACGCGAAAATTGCCTACTTCCGTAACTAGCGATCGCCGATAAATTCCTAAGTGACAAGTATACATCCGCGCCAAAAATGAATCGGGACACCAATCTGGCTTAAAAAAAGGATCTTTATGGATGTTCTGCTCGTCTACTTTATCCTCGTCGGAATAAATAAAATCTGCTTCAGGATGCTCATTGAGTAACTCGACTACCTTAGCCAAAGCATGGGGCGGTAACAAATCATCATGGTCTAATAGAGCAATGTATTCTCCTGTTGCTAGTTCTAAAGCAGAATTGGAGGTACGGCAGATATGACCATTTTTGGCACGATAGACCACTTTAATGCGATCGTCTTGTCGGGCATATTCTTCCAGTACAGATTTAACGTGAGGCTTACTAGAGCAGTCATCGGCCAAACATAGTTCCCAATTGGTATAAGCCTGTTCTAAAATTGATTCAATCGCCTGACGGAGAAAATCTTCATCAGGATTATATACTGGCACAATTAGGCTAATTAGAGGCTGATAAGCCTTTGCTAGGCAGGCTTGCTTCATCTTTTTAATCTCGGCAGATTTGGGATAATTACCCACCAACCACTTTTGATATTGAAGATTATCACTGACGGGAATCTCGCCATCAATATTCACCATAGCAGCCTGTTCTAAGGAGGGCAATTTATTGTGAGAGATTAGATAGTTTTGATATAAGGTGTCTACTGCCGCTACATTGCTTTTTTGCTTGACATCGAACCACCATTTTCTTAATTTCCAAAACTTGCTACTTTCCATCGCCACGACTAAAAGTTTGTATTGCTCAGTTTGCATTTGAGCTATGTGTAGCTGTTTTTGAGATTGACTTAGTTGGTCTTGGGCTATGTGTAGCTGCTGTTGTGTCTGAGTTAGTTCGGTAGTGGTCGCATCTAGCTGCTGTTGTGTCTGAGTTAGTTGGGCAGTAGTCGCATCTAACTGTTGCTGTGTCTGAGTTAGTTGGGCAGTAGTCGCATCTAGCTGCTGTTGTGTCTGAGTTAGTGATTCTAGCTGCTGTTGTGCTTGAGTTAGTTCGGTTTCTGCCTTACGTTTCTCGCTTAAGGCTCGTTTGAGATCAATCCAGTCTTGTAGAATCCAAGCTTGGGTTAATTCAACAGCTGGCTGTTCTAAGGAAATGGGACTACTACGATCTGCCTGTTGTTCCAGTTGACTGTATATATCTATAGCTTGAGGGAAAAACTGGCTAATTAGAGCCTTGCGGTAATAAGCATTGCTGTCAACGGTAAATAAAGTTGGTTCATAAAGCGATTCTGGCGATCGCAATTCTAGGTCAAATTTCTGCTTAATCAGCTCAACCAGATCACAATTTTGAATGACGCTACCGATTTCGATTAATAGAGATTGATCACGGTGATCTTGATAAAAATCCAAAACCGCCTGATTATAGTTACACCACTGCTGTACAGCAAAGTTGGGATTATCCCGAAACACAACGTCGCCGCGACGAAACAGCGAGTCAATTACTTCCCAAGGTGAACGATAGATAAAAATATATTTGGCATTAGGGATTAACTGCGACCAAAAATCCAAAAATAGCGTAGTTCTGGGATCTTTCCAGCCCCAAATAGCCAGCTCTTTACGAGCCAAAATTAAATTTTGAGCCTTAGCTAAATACTGTTGCTGAACCTGGATCTTATTCTGCTCTGTCCATCCTGCCACGCTGATTCCCTGGGATCGCAGCACACTTTGATGAAATTCAACAAAATCTAAGTCTTCAAAATGCCCCTTGTCGTTACCTGTATTTTTGCCCATCAAGCGATCGCCAACGTCAATTCCTGCACTTTGCAATAAAGATGCGGTCAGAGAAGTACCTGAACGGTGCATTCCCGTCATGATAATTACAGATTGATTTGGAGCAGTATCTTCCATAAGCCTTAGCCTCTAGCAAAATTGAGTTCTAAAATAACGTTGGGGAGAATAATTCTTAGCCGAAATTCCTTTAAAATATTTCAGTCTACATCTTAATATCTTGTTTTAACTCATTTAATTGAAAGCTGAAAGCTCGATTTACTGATTCGACTTAACTATGTTGCTTGTGAGTGCGATCGCTTAGAGCGAATTTAAGATAATTGCATCAAGAAACTTAGCTTTGAAACATTCTCAATTAATCTTGCTTGATCAAGCTGTAGGTGTAACTAGAAATGAATGTTTATTCGGGCAACTTATATTGTCCGACAATTTTTTTAGCGTACTCAGGAACATGTGCCTCTAATTTTTCGGGATAGTTGCGTTTCAGATTGAGATAGTTGCGGGTGAAGTGAGAATCAATTGAAAAACGAGCATATTCAAGTCCTTTAGGGCCAATTTGCTCAATTACCACTCCCATCATTTTGGCTGCCCACATCGGTAAGGTAACACCCTTATCGTAGGCGGGAATACTCTGCTGTACCGCCTGATGGCGATCGCCTTTGGACATTACTGCTTGGGTATCTAATTGTTCTCGAACCAGATCCAGCATTTGCGCACCAGTCTGGTTGCGAACTACAATCCATTGCCAACCAAAGGGCGCACCCATGTATCCCACCACTAAATCAGCCAGAGAATTGACATAATCAAAGCAGCTCATACAAGAAGGCGCAAAGACATCTTTTAATTTATTAGTTTTTAAACCAAAGAACGGTACTTTCTCAATCGAACCATCTTCATGTTTAAAGTGAATCCGAAAATCCTGCATAAACTCATAATGCACAACAGTTTCAGGCGATCTGCTGGTCGTATCCAGAAACTTCTGTAATCCTTCACGACTGACATTATCGACGCAGGGCGTACCCAAAATATAAAGTTTTTCTAAGCCCAATTCCTGTTCTACGGCTCGCAATGCCTGAATCTGACAGCCGACACCAATCACCAACAGACGTTTCATACCTGATTGTTCGATCTGCTCTAGTACATTCAAGTTAGGCGAAAGAGTCGGCTTGTTGACCTTGGCAGCCAAAACCTCTTGAGGAGTTCTAGCGATAATTGGCATCGGCTGGAAACGATCTTCGGCAGTGTTTTGCACACAGACGACCCCCTCTACCAAATCCTGGTCTAACATTTCACAGGCGATCGCGCTGACAATTCCTGTCCACTGCGCCCCTTCAATCGGCTTTTTCTTACGAGCAGCGATCATTTCTTGAGTGACACCAAAGTACCAATCGTCTTCATTATCTAAATTACGGCTGCGCCCATGAGCCACTGTTTCTAGTTCAGCGATTTGTTGATTCAAAAAAGCACAGGCATCTTTAACATAATGAATATAGTAAGTATCACATAGTCCGCACTCACTACAAAGTTCTTTAGCAGGGCGGCGACTACCAGATTTAAGTGCTTTGGCTTTTTTGTGGGGAGAAACAGTCATATAGAAGAACAATATTAATCGCAATTAAGTAATAACTGTCAGATTAAAGCAATAGCTATGGGCATTACCACCCCCGCAAAGTTTTGTAATGGAATTAAGAGCGCTGATTTAGCTATCCAACCTCTAAAACCTACAGCATCTAAAATTGATAAGACAACCCCAAAGACAGCACAGGATAAACTTTAAGAAAGTCTAATGCATCTTCTAAATCTTGCTCTTCATCCTGAAGAACTCTATTGGTTTCAGCTTCAACTTCTTCTCTAAGTGACTCAGGAAGCTCGGCAGAAATATTGCTAGTTACTTCAGCTTCAGGAGAACCAGCAAATACTACTCCCAAATTCCACCAAAATCCAATTGCCTTGCCTTCTCTTACCGCATTTCCACCGCCAATGCCCAAATATGGCGAGACACCATTACTGATCTCAATATCAGTGTCTATAGTAGCTAGCCCGTCAATATTTAGTTGCCTGACATCAATTGTTTGTCCATCAACTTCAACTTCGCCTAGTCCATCGGCAACCTGTTCTGAGACATCTGCCGTCCCTTCAATATTATTATTGCCAAAAATCAAACCGCCACTAATTCTAAATCCTGAACTTTGAGTCGGATGAAGATCAATCAAACTAGAAACATTGAACAAATTCAAGTCTCCTTCATAATCAAAATCTGTTTCTTCTATATTGATACCTAGTGCAAAAGCATTAACTCCAGCTCTAGCGTTAAAATTGGGAGTGATTTGTCTAACTATAGAACCACCAAAACCTAGACTACTTGCCTCGGGAACAATTGCCCAGCCACTTTTTTGTTGACTAACCGCGTCTTGAGTTGGTGTTGGGGAGGCAGGAGGTGGCACAAGAACAGGAATAGGCGCTCGCTCTTGCGAGCTAGGTTCATTAGATGGTGTAACCTCAGTACATTTAGCATTGTACGGATAATTTTGGCAAAATTTGGCTAAATCTAATTCTCTTTGAACCAGCTGATAGGTTGGCAAGGTGATATCTGCCAAAGGACTATTAGCTGACGGCAACAATAAATCTTTGGCCTGAGTCGAAACAGCTTCAAATGGGGCTAGCGCTACTCGCTCTGCATGAGCCTGATGATGCTCAATTAATTCTGCTGCTGCTGGTTGAGCTGCAAAGCTAATTAGACCAAGGCATGACCATAGCCAACTCAGCCTCATATTGATTTTTAGATGACTCATTTTTTGACCTACTCTTCACAAACTTACTGTTGTCAAGGCTACCATTGAAAGCCTCTTCTGCCATCTGTAAATTACTCTAAAAACAGACGGGTCACAAATCGCCACAAGCTATTGCCTTACAACTATCTAACTAAGGCATATTGTAAAGAAGATCTTAAAATGCTTAGGGCGATCGCACCTTTCGCTAGGTTGACAGTGTAGCTAATAAGTTATTTACACTTGATGTCTGTATGATACTATCTGGGTGATTTATTAGGGTAGTCGAATTATCGGTTATACTAATCGACTTATTGGTGGAGGAGTTTATTTAAAAGTGCAAGCTAATTTATCAGGGCAATTGCTAAACGGCAATAAAAATCAGTTGCAGCCATTAAAAATGGGAGTTATTGGTGTTGGCAATATGGGACAGCATCATGTCCGCATCCTTAGTGTACTCAAAGACATCGAGTTAATTGGTGTATCTGACATAGATTTGGCACGAGGGATTGAAATTGCTAGTCAATATCAGACTCACTTTTATGAGAATTATGAAGATATGCTGGCTTCGGTTGACGCAGTTTGTATTGCAGTTCCTACTAAACTTCATCATGAGGTTGGAGTTCGCTGTCTTCAGTCTGGAGTTCATGTTTTAATTGAAAAGCCAATTGCTGCCTCAATCGCTGAAGCAGAATCTTTGGTCAATCTAGCAGCGGAAACTGGATGTATTCTGCAAGTAGGTCATATTGAAAGATTTAATCCAGCTTTTAAAGAATTAAGTAAAGTTATCCAGACGGAAAATATACTTGCCCTCGAAGCACGCCGTCTTAGCCCATATTCTGAACGTGCTAATGATGTTTCCGTTGTTTTAGATTTAATGATCCACGATATTGACCTATTGTTAGAACTATCAGCTTCATCAGTGGTTAAGCTGACTGCTAGTGGTAGTACTTCAAGCAGTTCGGGAAATTTAGACTACGTGACGGCAAATCTCGGTTTTGCTAATGGTGTAGTAGCAACTTTGATCGCTTCTAAAGTAACTCATCGCAAAATTCGTTGTCTAGCAGCGCATTGCCAAAAATCTTTAATTGAAACGGATTTCTTAACCAATGAAATTCTAATTCATCGCCATCAGCAAACCAACTTGCCAGCAGAACAGCAGATATTTTACAAGCGAGATGGTATTACCGAAAAAGTTTGTACTAATAATGTTGAACCAATTTATGCTGAAATAGAGCATTTTGTTAACTGTATTCGTGGTGGAGAACGTCCATCCGTAGGAGGTGAGCAGGCTCTCAAAGCTTTACGTTTGGCTAGTTTAATTGAGCAGATGGCATTAGATGGTCAGATTTGGCATTCGGATCTTCAACCTAAAATTGATTCGCCAAGTATGTCTATTCTTTAAGCTAACTTGCAACTAATATACAAAATCAATCTAATAACTGCATTTCTCCAAAATTTTTTGGGGTAATATTTCCGCCTAAAAATAATCATTGATAAATGAGGCGCAGAGGCGATCGCTCTTATTTTCACTCCAGTAGAAATCATCAATATTTGAAGATAAGCTGTAACAAATCACTGGCAACTTGGGGCTAATAACTGATAATATAAGCGATGCTTCTGGTGGGATTGAGATAAAGATTATGGCGTTAGTTGTTCAAAAATATGGTGGTACGTCTGTTGGTTCAGTAGAGCGGATTCAGGCTGTAGCCAACAGAATACGTAAGTCCGTACAGCAAGGAAATAGTTTAGTAGTAGTTGTCTCAGCAATGGGCAAAACCACGGACACTTTGGTTAAGCTAGCTAACGAGATATCTGCTAGTCCCTGCCGTCGAGAGATGGATATGCTGCTGTCTACGGGTGAGCAGGTAACTATTGCTCTTTTAAGCATGGCATTACAAGAATTGGGACAACCAGCAATTTCTTTGACTGGAGCGCAGGTAGGTATTGTCACAGAAGCAGAACATAGTCGGGCGCGAATTTTACAGGTATGTACAGATCGGATTGAAAAGCATCTTAGTAAAGGAGAAGTCGTTGTCGTTGCTGGTTTTCAAGGTGTGAGCCATACTGATATTCTCGAAATTACCACTCTGGGTAGAGGTGGTTCTGATACTTCGGCGGTGGCATTGGCGGCTTCACTCAAGGCAGATCGCTGTGAGATTTATACTGATGTTCCAGGAATTTTAACCACCGATCCGCGTCTTGTGCCTTCGGCTCAACTAATGCCTGAGATCACTGCCGACGAGATGTTAGAGTTGGCTAGTTTAGGAGCTAAGGTATTACATCCCCGTGCCGTAGAAATTGCCCGCAATTACGGAATGCCTCTGGTAGTTTTATCGAGCTGGAGCGATCGCCCTGGCACTAAAGTAGTTTCCCGTTTACCCCAACCTCGTTCCTTACAGGGGATGGAAATTGCCAAACCAGTTGACGGCGTAGAAGTTGACCGCGATCAGGCAAAAATTGCCCTCTTGCGGGTGCCAGATTTTCCTGGGGTAGCCGCCAGCTTATTTGGCGAAATATCGGCGCAAAATATCGACGTAGATCTAATTATTCAATCAATTCATGAAGGCAATACCAATGATATTGCTTTTACCGTAGTTAACCGTGTTTTACAGGCAGCATCATCTGTAGCCGAGGCGATCGCTCCCTCCTTGCGGACTCATCCCGCCGCAACCGATGAAGCAGAGGTAATGATAGATCGGCAAATCGCTAAGGTAGCAATTTCTGGCGCGGGAATGATTGGTCGTCCTGGCATCGCCGCTAAAATGTTTAAAACTCTAGCGGATGCGAAGATCAACATCCAAATGATTTCGACTTCGGAAGTCAAGGTGAGCTGCGTAATTGATGAAGTTCATTGCGATCGCGCTCTACATTTGCTTTCCCAAGCCTTTGATGTGGATCTCAGTTCACAAAAAGAAATTACGCAAAACCAGTATCGAGGTAAGCATCCCCCGGTTAGAGGCGTTGCCCTCGATACTAATCAGGCCAGAATTGCGATTCGCCACGTACCAGATACTCCCGGTATGGCAGCGCAGATTTTTACCCTATTAGCCAAGAAAAATATCAGCGTCGACGCGATTATTCAATCTCAACGTTGTCATATTATTAATCATGTTCCTACCCGCGATATTGCTTTTACGGTTGCCCAGCAAGATGTGGATTTAGCCTGTGAAGTAATTGCGGAACTGGATCGGCAAATTGGCTGTGGTCAAGTTTCAGGAGATCGGGCGATCGCTAAATTAAGTGTAGTTGGTGCAGGAATGATTGGGCATCCAGGGGTAGCTGCTAAATTTTTTGCTGCTCTTTCCCAAGAAAAAATTAACATTCAAATGATTACTACCTCGGAAATTAAAATTAGCTGCGTCATCGATGAAGTAGATGCAATCAAAGCTCTCAAAGCAGTTCATGAAGCCTTTGGTTTAGGCGGGAAAGAACAAGTCAACCTGACTGCTTGATTAATCAGGGGATTAAAACTCAATTAGCGATCAATAAATTCAAAAGATTCAATTATCTTTTCCACAGGGACTAAATAGCTCTCAAAGCTTTCGGGTAAAGCAGTATAAGTAATCACGTAAGCCCGATTATCTTGAATTGACCAGGTTTGCATTCTTCGCACCCGCTTACCATTCTCCTCTCCGCCATAAACAACTTGTCGCCCTTCAGTTTCACCTAAGCTGATGATTTGAGCTTTGCCAACGTTAGGATCGGATAGTTTTTTGATTTCCGAGATGGATTGAGCGGTATACTGCTCTAGAGTTATATCTTCAGAGAGATTTTCGACTAAAACACTTACTGTTTCCTTAAATCGATCCGAATCATCTTCGAGGGGCGAGAAAAATATCACCCCCGTAGCAAAAAAGTCATCTCTATTTTGTTGTGACCAAACTTGAGGATAATTGACTTGAAAACCTAGCTCGGAATTTTCATAAAGCGATAGTGCAATTTCTGACTCGGTTGTCTTTTGCTTGTGGATTAACAATCCTCCCCAAGCCGTAGTTAGTATCGTCAGCGTCACAATTACAGCAAAAACTGTAGCCAAGTTAGGGTTTCGCCAAGACTTGGCAAGGTTAGATCCGATCTTGGGTTTTACTGGAGACGCAGCAACTTTTTCCGAGTCAGTAGTAACTAACAGATTTTGGCTCACCGCTTTTGCGACTATAGGAGTAGGCTTGCTGGTTAAAAACGTTATTTTAGGACTAGAGTTTGATCGCGGCAGTCGAGTTAGTTGAGGTGAAATAGGGCTGCGATGAGAAATTGGATCCTCGGTGTTGTTTTGAGCTGTATTTAACTGTTTTAGCTCCGATAAGACAACTTCTGCTGAGGTATACCTTTCTTGATGACGATAGCAGATCATTTTATCTAAAATATCGAGTAACCGAGGTCGATAATTCTGATGGCAATCAAGCTGATTGCGCCAAATTATGGCATTGTCTTCGTCAATCGCTAATTCTTGGGGTCTCATTCCCGTCAAGGCTTGGATGGCGATAACTCCCACAGCATAAATATCACTGTAAAATCCAGGACGACCCATTATTTGCTCCATCGGCATATAGGATTTAGTTCCAACTGCTATGGTCTGTTTAACCTGTCCTGTTGGATCAATAATTTGAGTACTTACTTGCTTGACTGAGCCAAAATCAATTAAGACAATTTTCTGATCTTGACGACGACGCATCAAATTTGAAGGCTTGAGATCGCGATGGATCACCCTGTGCTGCTGCACAATTAACAATACTTCGAGAATATCTTGTAACAAATCAATCGTTTTGGCTTCAGTCCAAGGCTTACCTGAGATGATTTCTTGGCTTAGGTCATGTCCTTCGATTAATTCTTGAACTAGGAAAAAATCGTTATTGTATTCAAAATAAGCTAACAGTCGGGGAATGCGATCGCAATGTCCCAATCGGTTCATAATTTCAGCTTCTCGTTTAAATAACCTTCTGGCTATAGCTAAAGTTTTGGGATTGACCTTTCTGGGCTTAAGCTGCTTAACTACACATTGGCTATCAAAACACTGCCGATCTTGAGCTAAAAAAGTTACTCCTACTCCACCCCGTCCCAATTGTTTGACGACGTAATAACGTCCCTGAATAGTTTGTCCTACAAGATTGTTATCCATCGACGCAAATGTTTAAAAGACTGCTAACTAAGTCTTCATAATTTTAATACTTACTTTACTTCTAAAGAAGAAACATTTAGTACTGGTGACTAATCCTAGGACACTGGGGAATCGCATTGCTGAACTAAAAAAAGTAGAGGAAATTTCCTCTACCAAACAATTTAGCTAGTTGTTTCGATTACGATGTTGCTTCTAGTTCAGCTTCTATTGGCGGAACAGGAGCAACTGCTGCAATCGCATCATCTTTGTCTAACCTTTGAACCCTCACCCCAGTAGCATTTCGCGACTGTAAAGATATTGCCAGGACTGTCTGACGGATCATAATACCTCTGTTGGTGACAATCATCAGTTCATCGTCTGGGTTAACAATATCAATTGCCACAAGGCGATCGTCTTTAGACTTGAATTTGATGGCTCTTACTCCCATTCCTGCCCGATTTTGCAGGCGGAATTTAGCAATAGGCACTCTTTTGCCATAGCCATTATTAGTAATAGCCAGTAGCCAAGGACCTCGATCTTGTGCCTCATCAATCAACTCTTCTGCATTATCGTCCTCTTCTTCATCTATTCCCGTATCAATGGTGGCAACTATCTGAGCAGGAATAATATCCATACTAATCAGCTCATCATTGCCTTTGAGCTTCATCGATTTAACTCCTTTGGTTGATCTACCCAAAGGACGTAGTTGTTGGTTATTGGTTTTAAAATGGATTGCCATCCCCTTACGTGTGCCAATAATCACGCTATCTTCTTGGCTGGCTAGACGTACCCAGCGTAATTCGTCTTCCTCTTGCAGGGAGATCGCAATTAAACCGTTAGAGCGAATATTGGCAAAAGCCGCTAAAGCGGTTTTTTTAATGTTCCCCTTACGAGTCAGCATCACCAGATATTCATCTTCAGTAAATTCGCTCACTGCAATCAGCGAGGTAACTTTTTCTGACTGAGACATCGGTAACATTTGAATCAGGGGAATACCTCTAGCAGTACGGGAGGCAGCAGGAATCTGGTAAGCAGAGAAGGAATAGACTACACCGCGATCGCTAAAGAACAATACCGTATCGTGGTCACAACAGGTCATAAAATGCTCTACGCCGTCGTTTTCTTTCATTTTGGCGGCGGCTTTTCCTCTAGTAGCCCGACTTTGGGCTTCAAAGGTACTGACGGGCATCCGTTTAATGTAGCCTTGTTCCGTCAGCAAAATAACCGACTGTTCATTGGCAATGAGATCTTTATCTAATAGTTCTCCTTCTCCTTGAACAATTTCGGTACGGCGAGGAGTTGCGTGAACATTTTTAATCTCGGTCAGTTCTGACTCAATGATGCCTTCAATCCGTTCTTTTCTTGCCAGTATGTCATTGAGATCGCTAATCTGACTTTGCAAATCTTCATGTTCTGCCTGAATTTTTTCGGCTTCTAAAGCAGTTAAACGACGCAACTGCATCTGAAGAATAGCATCAGCTTGAGTATGGGACAGACCAAATCGCTCTACTAGCTCGTTTTTAGCCGTGGTAGCATCAGCCGCCCCTCGCAATAATTGGATAATTGAATCAATATTTTCTAAAGCAATTAATAAGCCTTGTAGTAGATGATCTCTGGCTTCGGCTTTGCGTAGCTGATAGCGAGTTCTGCGGGTAATTGCTTCGACGCGAAAGTCTAAAAATACTTTGAGAAACTGACGAATGGTTAATAGTTGAGGTTCGCTATTGACCAATGCCAACATATTAGCACCAAAGTTTGCCTGGATCGCAGTTTGCTTGTAAAGATTATTCAGGACAACGCGGGGATAGGCATCACGCTTTAGTTCAATGACAATCCGCATCCCAGTGCGATCGCTTTCGTCCCGGATATCAGAAATTCCCTCAATTTTCTTGTCGTTAACCAAGTCGGCAATCTTTTCAATTAGGGCTGCTTTATTAGTTTGATAGGGTAGCTGAGTAATAATAATTGCTTCTTTGTCCGCCCTACCTCGTTGTTGCAAGGTTTCGATCTCTGCTATTCCCCGCATCGTCACCGAACCCCGTCCCGTAGTGTAGGCTTCTTTGATGCCCGTTCTCCCGATAATTTGCCCTCCTGTCGGAAAGTCAGGGCCTTTGATATACTGCAACAATTCTAGATCGCTAATTTCTGGATGATGAATTAAGGCGATCGTACCTTCAATCACTTCTCCCAAATTGTGGGGCGGGATATTAGTGGCCATCCCTACAGCAATCCCAGAAGAACCATTGATTAGCAGTTGGGGAATCCTCGCAGGTAACACTACTGGTTCTTGTTCTGAACCATCAAAATTATCGGCAAAGTCTACCGTTTCTGCTTCAATATCCCGTAGCAATGAATCCGTTGCCAAAGATTGCAAACGACACTCGGTATAACGCATTGCTGCGGGAGGATCGTTATCAATTGAACCAAAGTTACCATGTCCGTTGATTAAAGGGCTTCTCATTGAGAAATCCTGTGCCATCCTCACCAAAGCATCGTAAACAGCGGTATCACCATGAGGATGATATTTACCTAATACTTCCCCCACAACACGGGCACACTTACGAAACGGGCGGTCTGGGGTAAGTCCTAGTTCGTACATAGCGTAGAGAATGCGACGATGGACTGGCTTTAAACCATCCCTAGCATCTGGCAATGCTCTGCCTACAATTACGCTCATAGCGTACTCCAAATAGGAGCGAGACATTTCGTTACTCAGATCGATGGGGATAATCCGTTCCTGGGAAGTGGTCATACTCTGAAAAACTCCAAATATATGCAATAATTTGGATTAATGGCTGATAAACTGCGCGTTTCTTTCTTTTATAGCCAATAAAGCCCAATATAATAGCATTTTATAATAGAATTTTAGCACATTTTGGTATATTCTGGTGACACAAAAACCTTGCCCTAACTACCATAGAAGTCTTGAAAATTTTCTCTAATTCTTAATTACTATTTTTGCTGTAGTTTCTGCTTTAATTTAGCAATTATTTGCTTAATTTTTAACTGATTAATGCGTCTATTGTCTAAGCTTTTAATATTCGCAGGATATTGCAATTTCCCATCAAAAAACTGATTGATTTCGGTTAAAATTACTCTCAATCTGGCTACTAAATGCTCACTGCGATATTGGGTTAACCAAGATTGGGAAATCTTGGTGGGTTGTTGTAATACTTGAGCAATTCTCTGTAAATCGTACTCTAGAGAATATCCAGCAATCTTGTGGCAGTTAAATCCAGGGTCTAGATAATCGGCTAGTCCATGATTAACGCTAGAAAATACTTCGCACCCACAAGCCAAAGCTTCTAAAGGTGGTAAACCAAATCCTTCGGTTAAGCCGCTGGTTGCCCAATATTCGGCGGAATCATAAAGATAAATTTTGCTGCGGTTAAACAATCCTGCTAAATCTGGAACGTAGCTATCGATAATCTCCACCCGATAATCAGACTCTAGAGCAGGAATGAGCTGGTGCAGTAAATATTCTGATGCTTTACGAGTCTGTACTAGAATATCAATATTTCGCGGTTGGTCTAAATTATGAAACTCATTGCTAATCTGGTTAGGTAAATAGTAAAGTAATCCATTGACAGCCTTTTCTCCCCAGTACCCCATGGTATTTCGGCTAACTGCAATAATCGGAATTTCAGGAGGTAGAGCAAAGCCATATTTGGTGCTGTGTGCATGATAAATAATATTTTGACCTTTAAGCTGACTGATAATTTTAGGCACATCAAAGCCCCAGCCAATGATAAAAATTGCTGATTTTGGACTGATCTTGGGCAATATATCCTCTAAAAACAAATGCTCTGCTTCTCTTTGCCGATAAGTAACCACTTCTGCCGAACAGATCTGTTGCGCCAAAACACAAGTATTTAATTCTGCCCACAGTCCACCACCACCGAATTGGCCTGTTGTTCCAGGTAATAAAAAATATAATTTTCGCATTAATTAATCATGAGATTGTCAATTATGACTTGCAAGAGGAATCCAGATAATAAAAGTAGTTCCCAGACTATGTTCTGATAAATTATTGGGGCTGATTAATTCAATTTTTCCCTGCATTTTTGTCGCCAATTCTTGAGCGATCGCCAACCCCAACCCGGTACCTGGAATATTGCTTTGAGTCTGTCTGCCTCGGTAATGCCGTTCAAAAATTCGCGCTTGATCCGCTAGGGGAATACCACATCCCGTATCTTTAATTGCTATACCTAACATAGCAGGCTTGGTCATCTCAAGCTCGAGCAAAATTTTTCCTCCTGAAAGGGTGTATTTCAAAGCGTTATCAATCAAATTATTCAGAATTTCTCTAAGAGCTGAGGCATCTGCCCTAACTTCTGGTATGGTTTTCGGAATATGATTAATCAGCTCGATCTCCCTTTCGGTGGCGATCGCTATTGCCGTATTGATCAGCGGGGTCAAAATCTGGGTTAAATCAACAGAAGTCAGTTCGGTAGCAAAACTTGGTAACAGAAAACTGCTGCGATCAACTTTGTGATTTGTTTTAGTTGACAACAAAGCAAAGGAATTGTTCTCAGGCGCAACTTGAGAATTAAAATTAGCTAGCTGGTTTGATTCTGTCTCAAACTGCTCTAGCAAGGCTTGAAAGCGATCGCTCTGTGCCAAAATGCTTCTGGCTAACTCACTGTTAGGGTCATCTGATAGAAGCCGTTTGAGCAGCAATTTGCCAAATGTCCGTAGTGCAGTTAACGGGTTGCGTAACTGATGGAGTAAATTATCTAGGCGATCATGTTCAATCCGCCTTAGATTTTCCTGGGCGTTCAACTCATCTTGTGTCCAATGATATTGAAGCTCAATGAAGCGAGCGATCGCGATCGTCCGAGCTATTTCTTCTATCTGTTGTAGCTCGCTTTGTAACCATTCTCTATCGTCACGTCCAGTTACTAAAAGACCAATAAAAGTATCCTGATGAATCAACGGTAAGATTATTTGTTGTGTCTCTGTCGGCTTTAGATTCCAAGTAAACTCTGCCGCTCTCGTTTCCATCTTGATTGCAGAATTATTAGGTAATAATTGGGCTGTAGAATGAGACTGTAAAGCCTGCCAGATTTCAGATAACTTAGTAGGAGGAAGCTTTAAAAAACTTTGATTTGAGGTTGGAGGATAGATCGCAAAAGGAAACAATTGTGTTTGGACATCTTCACTCATTTCTTCTGTCAAATAGATGACACTCCAAACCGCACCCAAACTTTGAGACAATAAATTGATCTGAGATTGACACAAAGAAGCAAATTCAGTGCTAGAAATATGATTGTTCGACATTAATGCTCCACGGGCAGAGATTTCCAGAAAATTAGATGGTAGTCATGAAAATAGCTGCCAACTTAACATATATCTCTAATTTTGGTTTGTTGTTACTCGATCTTTTCTCATTATAAAATATTAAACAACATCTGTTTTTAGATTGCATCTTTCTCTAATTCTTATTCAGTAATTTCTTTGGAAAGTAGTTGATTTTTTTTGTTCATTACGATACAATAGCAAGGAAAATAGTAACCAATGACACAGTATTCAGTAAGTAAATTTTAGGAGGTCAAGGGGTTGGCAAGGAAACGCAAACGCAAGAGCCGTCGTCGCCAAGAAGGTCGCAAAATTTTAGAACTCGTTCCTCAGTATCATATCGAAAGCGGTGAAGATAAGCCAGTAACTGCTGCTCGCAACTACATAGCCTCCTTTGGTATTCAGCCTCCATCAGTTTTGGTGGTTAAGAGAAACGAACACACCACAGATCGTTATTTCTGGGCAGAAAAAGGTTTGTTCGGCGCTCAATATGTAGAGGAAAACCATTTTCTCTTTCCCAGTCTACAATCAATCGATCTTCAAGAGTGGGATAATGATAAAGCGGTTGCTACAGCAGCAACTCGTTAAAGCAAAGCATTTAGGTCTTTGTAAAGGGAGATAAACATACTGTTTATCTCCCTTTAACGATTTAACCCTAAACTTTAATCAACAAGAGTTAATTTAATCCACTGTTTGCACAGATAGGTTTTCCTGTAATTGAATCAATTCGTCTCGATGAGCAGTAACGGTGACTAAATTAGGGCTATCTGTTTTGGATGTGACCTGTAATAATATTTCTTCCCACCGACCAGCTTTGCGCCAATAAAAAACGCCAGCTAAGGGTGCGATCAACACTAACAGCCAGAATACATTTTCAACATTAGGAAACAACAAAAACAACACCAAAGCTAAACAAGATAAACCTACTAATGCCAAAAAACTTAACAATATTGCTAAGAAAAGGCTAGGTTTTACAAATCCTTTAAAAGCAATCTGCTTATTTTCTACATTAACGGCAGTTAGTCGGTAAGCCCTAGCTTCAAAATAGTCTTGCAGTTTTTTGAGCAAAATATCTTCTGATTCAGCAGGAATAAGTTGTATTTGCTTAGTGCGATCTTTGACTGAAGCGCGAATGAAGAAAAATAACCCGATCAGCATCAACAGGGTTAGAAAAAAGGTCGAGGAAACAACTGGCAAGTTCACTAAATTAAATTCGGATTGATGATCAAAAGAATATTTTAGAATACATGGCAAGTTTTATCGCGCGGACTAAAAATTCTGCTATTTGCGATCAGCATAATAATGATTGTAATAATGATAAGAGTTAGTAGTGCGGTTGACTTGATTTGCTATTATTCCAAGAACAGGAACGTTAGACATCTTAATATTATCAATATTTTGCTTGAGTAAAGAGCGATCAGTTTTGCCAATTCTGACTACCAATATTACTCCATCAGTGCGACTGGACAAAATTCTCCCATCAGCAAAGCCTAATATCGGTGGAGTATCGTAAATAATTAAGTCATATTTTCTACTATTTTTTAAGTCGTCCATTAAAGCATACATTTTTTGAGAAGAAAGCAACCGAGTTGGATCTGGGGGAATATCTCCTGCCGTGATTATAGATAAATTTTCCCATTGAGGAACTTTGACAATTGCTTTTTCAACGTCCAAGCCAGTAGCTAAAACGTTACTCAAGCCTTCTTGATTCTCAATCCCAATCCAGCGATGAACTTGAGGACGACGCAAATCGGCATCGATTAACAATACTCTTTGCTCCATTGCTGCTGCTGCCTGGGCTAAATGGCAAGAAACGGTCGATTTGCCTTCTGAGGGAATCGAGGAACTAATTACAAAAGAGCGAATTGAAGTGTCAGAGCCTAAAAGCTTGATATTGGTATTAAGAGAGCGAAAAGATTCTAAGAAAGGAGAAGCACCGTACCATTTCTGCTGGTCATCACTAAACCTTGCCGCAGATTTAAAAGGTTGATTAAAATTAAGCGTGCTGTTACCAATTTGTAACCGAGGCAAATTAGCTTTTTCTTTTGTAGGTGCTGCTGATAATTCATCTAGGGGTTTAAGATCTTTTTGCACTGGAATCAAACCTAATATGGGCAATTTGATCATCTCTTTTAGCTCTTCTGAAGAGTGAAAAACTGGATCGAGACGTTCTGCTAATAATGCAGCAGCACAACCTAGCATCAAACCCGAAACTAACCCTAGCGCTAAATTACGAGCAGGATTAGGTGATATTGGCTCTTCTGAAATGCTTGGTTGTGAAATTGTTTGCCAGGGAAGTGCTTGTTGCGCTCCTTGAAGCTGTAATTCTTCTTGAGCAGTTAAAAAGCGGTTTAAACTTTCGGTAGCTACAATTAGTTGTCTATTTAAATCAGTATATTGACGGGCGATAACTGGCATTTGCTTGGTCAAGCTATTTAACTCAGCGATCGCTTCTTGCAGAACCTGCTCTCTCAGCTCGAGTATTTGAATTTGATTAGCTGCTTCAATATACTTTTGATTGAGTCCCAGGCGTAAAGAGCTAGGAGAAGTTAGATTAGGCGTGTTTTCTACTGTATTGGTCAAATTTTGACCCAAAACTCCACTGGCTTCCTGTTGCAGCAGTGTAGATAAACGAGTCTTTTTATCTTCCAGGGCTTGAACAACTGGATTCTGAGCCGAAAAGCGTGAAGATTCCTTAGCCAGCTCTACCTCTACTTGCTGAAGTTCATTTAGCAAATTCTGGTATCGTGGTGATTCGCTTAGGTAGCTGGCGGCTAAAGCCTGTTGCGGTTCTAACCTTAACTGATTTTTCAGCAAAGCATATAAAGATTTTGTTTCTTTTAATTCAGCCTGAGTATTAAAATATTTTTGCTCAAAATCAACCTGCTGCTGGGCTAACATGTTTGCCTGCTGTTCTGGATCTAATAGATTATATTGCTGGCGAAATCTTTGTAGCTTACCTTGCAACTGGTCAACTCTTGACCTTACCTCTGGTAATTGGCTCTTAACAAAATCAATGCCTTGTTTTACCTCTACTCTTCTTTCTTCTAAAGAATAACGTAGATAAGCTTCTAAGAGATTATCTAAAACAAACTGAATTTTATCTGGATCGCTGTCAACGTAAGATACTTCTAATATTTTGGTTTCGTTTAGCTGCTCAATTTTTAGGGGAGACTTTTTCAGCTTGATCAGCTCATCATATTCTATTTCTGAATATTTGGTAGAGAGATTCTTAACTATTGGTTCGAGAACGCGAGGGCTTTGGAGTACTTCAATTTGGGTTTCATAATCTAATCCCCCTAAATCCTGCTGCAATATTGAAAGAGTATCTTCTTTCTCTTCTGCTACTGGCTCGACTAAAAGTTTGAACCTACCCTCATATTTGGTTTCCTGATTAAAAGTTACAATTGCCGATATAGCAGTAACGCCAGCAACTACAGCACAAATTAAACGTAGACGATGTTTAACTATACTGGTTAATTGGCGTAGATCGATACTATCTCCTTCTTCTCCTGATTGATCAGCTACAGGCAAAGAATAGGTATAGGTATCGTTTCCATTTTTGTGCCCAATCCCATTACCATTTTCATCTTTTGAAGGAAGATAAGTAGAACGATTTGAACTTCTATCGGGCATTATTTTATTAATCCTCACAACACGGATTAGGTTAAATTAGTCACATAACAGCCCATTGCCACTGCAAAATGCAGCAGTAGAGCAATGGGCTAACATTTGAAAGCACATTCTTACCTAAAAGATGGCATTAAACAAACCAAATAGTCCCATAAAAGGGCTAGTTACATTACCAATACTATCGCTAGTTGAAGTTGTACCAGAACGACCAACGACCACAACATCATTTTGACCGAGAACTGGATTAGTTTCCTCATTAACTTCCGCACCCAAGTCGACTTGAATTTTACGCTTTTCTACCGTACCGTTTGGCTTGAGGCTAACTAGTTCTACCTCTTTACTGTTGGCACGCCGAGTATCAAATCCACCAGCAGCTAAAATAGCCTGGTTGAGTGGGGTGTTTGGCTCAACTTGCACTGGACCTGGGGTAACTACTTCTCCTACGACGTTAACAGTAATTGTGGCTGGAGAAAAAGTAGCTGATGCCAGTTGTCGCCTTTCTTGTTCAGTAGGTGCAGTTGCTTGAGGAATAATTACTCTATCTCCTTCTTGCAAAATGATATCTTGGCCAGTATCTCCAGATTGAATAACTTCCCAGAGATTTACCGCAATAACCTTCTCTTCGCCATTCCACGCAGTACGTTTAACCTGTACCTGTTTAATATCTGCTAGAGGTTTAATTCCATTAGCAGCACCAATAGCTTGCGAAAGCCTGGGAGGAATCGAGGGTTGCTTTCCTTGATTGGTTCCAGTATTGTTATCTCGGCTGAGTAGTTCGGGTTGAATAAAGTGAGAGCCTGGACGATACACTTCTCCTACTACCGCTATCTTAATCGGCCTATCTGATTGTAAGCCAAAGCTAGCTTCAGCTAAACGATCTAGTTCAGCAGTATTAATCTCGGCAGTTGTCGGGACAAAGATCGTGTCTCCATCTCGAAGCGAGATATCCTGCCTAATTTGATTTCTGGTCAATAGATCCCAAAGATTAGCATTGAAAACAACTTCTTTGCCGTTATTTTCTCTGGTCACTCTAACGTTGCGCACGTCAGCGATAGTAGTAATACCGCCAGCCTGTTCTAGCAGATCAGTGATGCTAGGAAACTGAGGACTATCAGTAGTTAGAGCAACTTCATAAGCTCCTGGATTCGCTACTTCCCCCGCAATACCAATTCTTAAAGGACGAGGTGTAACTAAACCAACAGTAATAATTGGTCTTTTAAGATAGGTTGCATATTGTTTAGAGACTACATCGGAGGTTTGCTTAAGACTCAAACCTCTAACATCAACTCGTCCCACTAAGGGTAAACTAATAGTACCATCTACTAAAACAGGATATTGCCCGCTATATTCTTCTACCTGGAAGATGTTGAGATTGATCATATCGCCAGCTCCCAAGGTATAGTCAGTTTCCTCAGTCGCAAATTCTACGTTGGCTGGGGGTAGAGCAGATGTATTTGGTGCTGGGTTAGATTCAGGACTTGTCTGGTTTTCTAGGGGAGGTAACTCTCGATAGTTAAATTGTTGTGGTTCGGTTGATGATTGTCCTGAATTGGTATTCTGTAATTCGATGGTGTTTTCCTGAGCAATTGCGGGAGACGATGCAAGAGCCAAACAGAAAGATAGAGCGATCGCGCTGTAGCTATTAACTCGTTCTAAAAATAATTGATACAAAACAGATGGAATTTTCATAAAAATATCACAATGAAAAAATTAGATTATTGCGACTAGACTAACATTATTGTCTCTTGAGGTTAAAATGTCGAAAAAACCAAAACGAAAGTTCCCCTACTTAATTGGTTCAAAATGGACGGCCAAGCAAAAAAACTGGGGGTGGAGACATTTTCTGGTAACCAATCGCCAAAATCAAGGAAAATGGGTCTTTGCCGAGATGGTAGCAGCTTGCGATTCTCAAACCCGCTTTTGGGTTAATGCGTCTCAGCTTAAGGACGACTCCTTATGGTTACCAGGATGGAAAACGCTCCAAGAGATCGAAAAAACTGAGAGCTATAGTGACGCTAATAATTCTAGCTATTAATCTCGTTTATAAGTTTAAAGATTGAATCAAGTTGTTGTTAGCAGTATTAATAAAATGGCTTGAAAAGATAATAGCATTATCTTTGATAATTGTTTTTTGGTTTCTAGATAAAAATTGTAAATATCAATGAACAATGCAGCGGTAACATTATCAAATGTTGGCAAAACATACAATAAAAACTTGGTGGTTGACAATCTTTCTTTGACTATAGAACAAGGAGAAATATTTGGTCTTTTAGGCCCAAATGGAGCGGGAAAATCAACTACAATTCGGATGTTAATCACGCTGAGCGAGCCAAATAAAGGCAAAATTGAGGTTGCAGGGTATGACGTATCGCGCCATCGCAATTTGGTCAAAAGAAGTATTGGCGTTGTTTTGCAACAAATTAGTGTTGATGGAGAATTATCTGTTTGGGAAAATTTAGAATTCCACGGCAGAATGCACCACATTGCTAACCCCGAAAGACAAAAGCGAATCAATCTTTGGCTAGAATATGTCGGCTTGAGCGATCGCCGTAATTCTTTAGTCAAAACTTTATCTGGTGGGATGAAACGTCGTTTACAAATTGCCAGGGCGTTACTTCATGAACCAAATATTTTGTTTTTAGACGAACCAACAGTGGGTTTAGATCCTCAAACTCGCCGTCGCCTGTGGTCAATTATTCAGGATTTAAACCGTAAAGGAATGACTATTATAATTACCAGTCACTATATGGATGAGGTAGAATTCCTGTGCGAACGTTCGGGTAACGGCAAACCAGGACGCATCGGTATTATGGATACTGGTAAACTGATTGGATTAGGAACGCTAGAGCAGTTTCGTACTCAATATGGCAAAGCGATCGCGCTTCAGCAAACAGGTGATCAATTAGAAAGTCAGTTTTTTCCAGACACAAAAGCAGCTAACACTTATTTAGAATCTTTGAACGATAAAAGTGGGGTGATGATCCGTGATTCTAATTTGGAAGATATTTTTGTGGAGCTAACTGGACATCAGTTAAATTAGCTAAAGATGAGTGGGAGGATGTCACTAAGCAATCAATGATTCAAGCATTAAGAGGAACAAGAGATATTCTGCCAGAGGAAGTTGGATACTGGCAGTTAATTGAAGCAACGGTAAGGGAAATACTGAGTCGGGCAGTATATCAAGAGATTCGTGTGCCTATTTTTGAGCAGACGGCATTATTTGAGCGGGGAATTGGAGAAGCTACTGATGTGGTAGGGAAAGAGATGTATACCTTTAGTAGTCGAGGAGATAAGTCTATTACCCTCAGACCGGAAGGTACGGCAGGAGTAGTCAGAGCTTATATTCAAAATAAGCTTCATGCCCAAGGAGGTGTACAGCGACTGTGGTATTCTGGCCCAATGTTTCGTTATGAACGTCCACAAGCTGGTCGTCAGCGTCAGTTTCATCAGGTTGGGCTGGAATTGTTAGGTTGTGATGCTCCTCGTGCAGATGTAGAAGTTATCGCCTTGGCTACTGATATTTTGCGAACTTTGGGTCTGAAAAATTTGGAGTTGGAGATCAATTCGGTAGGAAATAGTCAAGATCGCGCTCAATATCGCGAAGCTTTGATTAGCTATCTCGAACCCTATCAAGGTGATTTAGACCCAGATTCACAAGATCGATTAACCCGTAATCCTCTACGCATATTAGATAGTAAAGACCCTAAAACCCAAGAAATTGCTCAAAATGCGCCTAAAATTAGTGAGAATCTGAGTACAGAATCAAAAAAACACTTTGATCTGGTGTTGCAGTTATTAACTGACTTGAAGATTAAGTATCAGATCAATCACTGCCTCGTGAGGGGTTTGGACTACTATACCCACACTGCTTTTGAAATCAAATCCGATGACTTGGGCGCCCAGGCAACAGTATGTGGTGGTGGACGCTATGACGGTTTGGTAAAAGAACTAGGCGGCCCTGAAACCCAAGCGGTAGGTTGGGCAATTGGCATGGAAAGATTAGTATTGCTGTTGCAACAGCTAGAATCTAATCTAGTTAATATTCCTGATATGTATATTATTTCTCGTGGTGAAGCAGCAGAAGCACAAGGATTAATCTTGGCGCAGAAGTTACGTAACTTAGGCTTGAGAGTCGAACTAGATTTAAGCAGTAGTGCTTTTGGTAAACAGTTTAAAAGAGCTGATCGCAGTGGTGCAGTTGCCTGTTTAATTTTAGGTGATGCGGAGGCGCAAAGTAACACGGTTAACTTAAAATGGTTGGCATCAGGAGAACAACAGGCGATCACTCAAAGCAATTTATTAGATATGGTAGAAGAGTTGAAGTTGAAAATCGCCAGCTTAAAATGAGTCTGGAAATAGATTGTCTGAACATTCATCAAACAAGGGGGTAATATTCCCACCCCCTTTGGCAGTCTATTGTTGTATTTACTGAGCTTTGATTGAACGATGTTTAGCTGTTAGAACCCAACAAAGTGTGGGAGACATAATCGCCGTAAAAATAGTTACAATGCTTAGTAGCCAGAATAAATCGATGTTAGCTATATCCATATTATAGTTGCCTCTCAAGATAAACTTTGTACAGTGCGTTCCTTCGAGAGATTTCTCCTACTTCCGTCTTGCTAATTTGTGGTTAGAGAGATGAACGATGTGTAATTGCTTACATCTATATTTTATGGTATTTTCGTTCTGGTTTTACAGTACGGTTATCACTCAGCTTTAGTGATCTGTGTCCGATTCAATAAACTGATAACTTAAAAAACAGATAGCCAATTTGCTAAATTTTCCAACAGAGACTTAAGATAATTGGAAGTAGATAGCAAGCCAATTTACTATGTCAAATTTAAAAGAGAAACTAGAACAAGATGTTGCCAATATTTCTTGGCAAGACTTACAGCCTCACGCCAAAAGAGATGCCATTATTGTAGTTAAAGATGAGTTAGATCTTTCGGAAGTAGCAGTAGCGATCGCGCAAGACAACACCCCTTTCGTGCAGCGATGGATTGGCGAACAATTCATTGCGAAGCCAACTTCAAAACAACTGACCAACTGGAATCAGACACCGCAAAAAGAATTTACGGCTTTGATTGTCCAGCCTTTTGTAATTGTCAAAGAAGCACATTAATTATTTTGGCTGCGCTGTAGTCCCCACTTAACCCAAGCGATGCAGTCTGAAGGACAACTAAATACTTTAGGGGCAGCGATGTTGACTAACTTGTTTGGGGCGTAGTGATCATAAAAACACTTGTTAGCTTGTTGATGGATTACAATTAGATTGTGATGATAAGTGTAACGCTGTTGAAAATAGTGCGATCCTTCCAAGATAATTTGGCTATCTAAATGCTGTTTGGCGATCGCCACAATGCCTTGTAGCTCATTAGAATATAACCTGGCAGGATTTTCCGCTTGATGTAAGATGCTAGTGTAACCCTGCTCTGATAGGAGAGAATAAGAATAGATATTTTGACTATCAATGCAGCGGAAAACAAAGGGAATAATTAAACATTCCTGATATGCTACAGATTTTTCGTAGAGAAACCGCTCGCTCATTTTGGTTTACTCGTCAATTGAACTGTACAGGCTATTATTATTCAGCCTTTAGTTATTATTTGCATTTATCAGCTTAGTATAAGCAAAAAGACAGAACCAGATCTGCTTCGCCTATACTAATTAGCACAATTTTAAATTTTAACTATGAAACTAAAAGGCGATCGCTTGTGTCAAAGCGTCAAAGATTGAGCGTCAGTTTCAATTAGACTAGCTAAATCTTTTAAAAACGCTGCTGCCTGTGCGCCATAGATAATGCGGTGATCGGCAGTAATATTAACCTTCATCTGGCGTTTGACTCCCATCATGCCCCGATCATCAGCCACCAACTGCGGTTTTGAACCACCAACGGCTAAAATTGAGCCTTGTCCAGGTGGTAAAATAGCATCGAAACTATCTACGCCAAACATTCCCAAATTAGACAGAGTAAATGTTCCAGTCGTATATTCTTCGGGTTTTAGTTGTTTTGATCTGGCACGAGCGACTAAATCTTGCCAACTGCGAGACAGAGAATAGATATCCATTTGGTCAGCATTACGCAGTACAGGAGTAATTAGACCACCATCGGGCATAGCTACTGCTACAGCAATATTAATTTCAGACTTATAGCTAATAGCGTCCTGAGTATAGCCAGCATTAACTACAGGATGTTTTTGTAAGGTAATGGCGATCGCCTTGGCTAATAAAGCCGTCATCGTAACACCTTTGGGTTTGATCTGCTGATAAAGTCGATCTAAAGCATCGGTAGTAATCGTGTAGGTAACATGAAAAATAGGCACTTGCAAGCTTGCCATCATGTTCTGTACCACCGCTTTTTGCAAAGTGTTAAGGGGTACAGTTTCACCAGAAGTAACATTGACTGGGGCAGCAGGAGTTGAGGGAGTAACGCTAGCAGCCACCACAGCAGGTGCAGAGTTAGCAGTAGCCTGAGGAACAACGCCGATAGGAGTTGCAGCAGGAGAGCTTATCGGTTTGCCTGATGCCTGTTCTACATCACCCGCAGTAATTCTGCCATAAGGACCACTTCCCTGAATAGTTTTTAAGTCCACACCCAACTGTTTAGCCAATTTTTTCGCTCTGGGAGAAGCAATAGTTCTGCCAGAGCTACTACCATTGCTAGATGCGGTAGCAGTACTAACTTCTACTGGTGCGGTAACTGCTACGGGGGCTGCTTGTTCGGGTTTGCTTCCACCTTTGGCATAATCCACCGCTTGTTTTTTAGCTGATTCAATTTCAGCTTCAGTTTCGGCTACTAGAGCGATCGCACTGCCCACTGGAGCTTCTTGTCCCGCCTCGACTAAGATAACTGCCAGATAGCCTTCGTTAAAAGATTCAACGTCCATGTCGGCTTTGTCCGACTCAACTACTAAGACCGTTTCCCCTTTTTCTACTTTGTCTCCAGGGGATTTAGTCCACTCAACAATCTTACCTTCGGTCATTGTGGAACTGAGGGCGGGCATGAATATATCGTGAATCATAGTGTGCGAGCTTCTGTTTGTAGTTAGTTACTGATAATTAAAATTACTGGAAAATAAAGGTTTTTTTCCAAGCTTTAAGCTGTAATTGTGCCTTGATTACAATTTCTGATAATAACATTGATCGCAATTCTCAAACTGACCAAGTAGGATGATGATCAACGGTTCAGACGTAGAAATAAGATTAAACTCTGTTCTTGACTAAATAAATGCTCAATTGGTCTAGATTACTCAATGTACCTAGCGTTGAGCTAACTTGGGCGTTCTACCTAGTAAACCTGTCATGAGTCGCAGAGCAAAAATTCTTAGGGGTTGCAAATAGCTCATCAGCCATAATCCCAGACGGCGCAGAACGACTACTGGCAACCAATTATTAGAAAACATCCGATCTAATAAATCAGTAAAGCCGAGTATGGCTAAATTTTCCCGTTGTCGCCAGCCTTCATAGCGTTTGAGAACTTTGACTGTACCGATATCCTGTCCTTGCTCATGAGCAGTCTGTAGTACCTGGGCTAAACTAGCAGCATCTCGAATACCCATGTTCAAACCTTGTCCGCCAACGGGATGACAGCAGTGAGCCGCATCACCGATTAAAGCCAGACGGGACTTGATATAGCGATCGCACTGCATTAGCTGGACTGGGAACACCAGACGTTCGCTGACTAATTCTAAATCGCCTAAAACACCACCGATGCAGGTCTGTAGTTTAGCTAAAAAAGCCGACTCATTTAGTTCAGCTAAAGCTTTAGCTTGGGCATGGGGGTATGTCCAAACAATTTGACAGTGGTTTTCGGGCAAAGGTAGTATTCCCATCGGACCAGTTGGCCAAAAACGTTCAAAAGCAGTGTTGTTTTGGGGAGCGTTATGCTTAATGGTAAATGCCACACAGGATTGCCAATATTTCCAACCCCGAGTTTTGATTTTTGCTAAATGGCGAATCGGCGATCTCGCTCCGTCTGCACCCACAACCAGTTTAGTTTTGATTAAATGTTGTTCTCCATTAACTCTTACTTCTAGCGTTGAAACATCTTGATCTGTAGTTAGATTAATCACCTCTGCTGGACAAAGCCAGGTAACGTTAGGACAGTCTACCAAATATTCGTGTAGGGCAGTAATAAGTACGTTGTGCTGCGCCACATAACCCAAGTATTCTCCTGGCAAATCTTTAGTTTCGAACTTAACTTGCTGAGGATAATCGGCATCAGTCAGACTTATATGCTGATATTTACCAATGTAGGGAAATATATTTTGCCATATACCCATTCCTTGATAAATACGACTAGATAAAGGAGAAAGAGCATAAGCTTGGGTTTTAGCTGTCGTTACCTCTGGGGGTCGAGCTTCAATCAAAATGATCTTTAGACCAGAATCTTTTAGTGCTGCTGCTAGAGTTGTCCCCACAATGCCACCGCCAACAATGGCTATGTCGCAATCGAGATTAAGGGAGTCTGCTTGAGTAGTTTCTGCTTGGACTAACATTATTTATGGATTTTTAAGCGAATAATTATCTGAGTATAAATACTTTTCTATATTTTTATATTGTGGCGCGATCAGCCTTTTAGAACAAGGAAATTTTGGGAAAATCACGAGTTGGAATTAAATAGTGCCACGTTATTTGCATTCATCTTGTAGACTTTAAATACCCGCTTCAATTTGTCTGACAACAGTTAAAGCTGAATAACTTACTCCTGCTGTACCTTCTCCTGGGTGCGTAGAATCTCCCACCAGCCAAAGATGTTTAATTGGAGTGCGGTTGGCAAAGCCAAAAGGCCCAAAGGTAGAAATACGCTGTCCTAAACCACCGACAATCCCTTTTTCCCTAGCCGTATAGTTAGCGAAAGTTCGGGGGGTTGCTGCTTCAGTGTAAATAATATTTTCTGGAGTGAGGTTAAAATACGATCCTAAACGCGCGATCGCCTCTTTGGTATACTGTTGTTTAATCTGGTCATAGTCACGATCATCCTTCCACCATAAATCAACATCGGTAAAAGAAGATGCAATCAGCGTTGCTTGTCCTTCGGGGGCGCGTCCATCTCCTGGCTTGCTAACTGAAACAAACAGGGAGTTATTTTCACCAATTACTTCATCTTGATCGTAAAGAAACTGGAGATGGGGAGAGCAGTCGGCGGGAATTGCTTCTCGTTTAACTCCTAGGTAAACTACAAATGCTCCTGATGGTTGAGGCAGCTTTTCGACTCGACGTTGATAATTTAGCAGGGATTTATCATCAGTCAGCTTAACTAAATTTTGCGCGGTAACGTTTGTTACTACTTCCTCTGCCTTTTCGATCCAAGTTGCACCAGTTTTCTGGTTGCGGACAGTCACTCCAGTAACTTTTCCTGACTTAGTGTGGATTTGTTCAACGCTATGGCGCATCATCAGCTTACCACCATACTTTTCTAAACCCGTTACTAGGCGATCGCTCAATACCTGCATACTTCCTTCAAGATGAAATAGTCCTTGGGGTGCTTGGGAAACCGCTAAGGCTGTAGCTGCATACAATAAGGCTGTCTCTTCTGTCCCTACCTGGGAATAAAGCTTTAATTGCAGATCTAAAAAAATCTTTAGTCGTTGATCTCCATCTAAGCCGTATAGTTTTAAAGCATCGGCAACAGTCATTAAGGTAAAGGGAACAGTAATTAAAGTATCTGGTCTGACTGCGGAAACTAACTGCCATAAATCCCAAAGGTTACGAGGAGGTAAGACTGGGTCTCGCCCTTGAAAACGCCAGCTTGCCTCAAATAAACGATTCAATAAATTCCAAAATGGTTCACTGCCAGGAAACTGTCTTTGTCTTTCTTCTTGCCACTTATCCTGATCTCGCCAGACATTTATCGGCTCGGTTTCTCCAGGTAAGAACACAGCACAGGCGGGATCGCAATCGGTAGCCCGAGGCGGTTGAATTGCTAATTCTTGAAAAACGCGATGATGAATTCCTCCAGGCTCTAATCCCGCTACCTGAGTTGCTCCCACGTCAAAGGTAAAACCACTACGCTTAAAAGTGGAGGCGCATCCCCCAGGCACAATCGCTTGGTCATAGATCTTTACCTGATAACCACGTTTGGCTAATAGCGCTCCCGCAGTTAATCCGCCGATACCGGCCCCAACAACTACGATACAAGTTTGCTTACTTTTAAGAGCGGTCGCCATATAACTAAATTTATATTTCTTAATATTTAATTATATTTTAAATAAAAAGAAGACGTTCTACGGAGCGTTTTCAGTAAATTTATCAAACTCTTGTCAAATCTACTAGTGCAACATAAAGATTTAATTAAGTTTGATTGATTTTAATGATGCCTTATCAGAAAATTTTCATCTGTTTGGTTAAATTAACCGTGTACTAAGAGCAACTAGATAATTTGCTTCAGTAAAATAATTTCAACTTAAGTTTTCACTAGGAGAAAAACATGAAAATCAAATATTTAGGAACTTTGTTTGCTGCTTTTATTTTAAGCCTCGGCTTGGTAACTTCTTGTGCCACCCCAGAAACAGGAGATCCTGCTACTGACCCAGCCCCTGGTGCTGAACCAACTCCTGGTGCTGAACCAGCTCCTGATGCTGGTCAATAATTGATTTGATTAGAGAGGAGGCAGTGAAACAAACGTTTTAGTTATTCAATATTCTGGTGTTTCCTCTCTTTCATATTTTTCATCATTACTTTTGAATCAAATATGCAGAATGTCTTGGCTAGCAAGTAAGTATTAATTTTTGTAGGTTTGACTGCTAGGGAGATCTTATTTCAGATAAGTTATCTTTTCCGTTTTCATTTAGTCGAGAAGTTCATCATTAATCTTGATGGGTGGTTGTCTCCTGAATGGATTAATAAGGTGATTACCGACTCATCGAGCAAACGTGATTCGTAAGCTAGTTTGCCATTACCAGGATTGACGGGATAGGCAGGAAAGCAGGCGGCACTTAGACTAAGACGCAAGCTCTTCCCTGCTGCAATACACATACAGGTAGCCTGCAAAGGAATTTTAATTAGGTTGGTATTTAAATCCGAGGTAACTACGCGAATATAACCCTGAGTAAAATTAAACACGGCATTGTCTGAGTTAACCGTAGACAGAACAGCACAAAGATCGAAACTAGAATTTTCCGCAGTGCAATAGATTTCTAACGTTATCGCTCCTGCGAGGTGTAAATCTGATTCTAAAGGAGCAGAAGTATAGGTTAAGACATCTGAACGACAGTCTAAAGCAGAACGGTCAAACGAGCCGCTAGGATAGGCAGAATGACCTCCTAGTGCGGGTACTGGTCGCCAAGGATCATGAACTAAAATATCTGTATTAGGCTCAAATTCTATAATCGTTTGACTAAGATTGGTATCTAATAACTCATGAGGAGAAATATTGAGCGTCGCTTCATACTTCCAAAGCATGCCGCTATCTTCTCTAATACTGGCTTGTCCATCACTAGCTAAGTAATAAATTTGCTGATTGTCAGGTAAACTATCAAATTCTCGCCATTGGTTACTGCCCATTTCAAATAGAGACAGCGGTGCTTCTTGCAGTAGTCCTGTATCTTGATCTTTAAGCCAATGATTGAACCAGCGAATTTGAATATCATCAATGGGATTTTGCGCTTCAATACCATAGTCAACTGCACCCAGTTTTCTACCCCAAGGGAGATGCGCCCAAGGTCCAACTAAAAGATGTTGGGGTTGCTTAGTTTGAGCTACCATTGCCTGATAGAGATTTAATGTTCCCCGTAAATAAGGGTCGAACCATCCGCCAATGTGCAGCATGGGAAGATCTACGTTGGCTAAAAAATATTTTGGCGATCGCTGTTGCCAATATTCCGTATTGGGATTAGGGTTATTTAACCATTGGTGATAAAAAGAGTTGGGAGCTAGTTTTCTCATCAGTTCGGGATTGGCAGGAATCGAGCCATTTAACGGCAAATTACGAGAAGCAGCGCGTAATTCTAAATAAGCTGCTTCATCTCCTTGAAGACGTGCTGTTTCCCCCGCTAGTTGAATTGCCCAGGCTAAATTGGCAAACAGGCAAAATGCTCCATTTTCATAAGCCCAATCAGTATAAAGATCGTAGGCTACCATAGCAGGAGCGATCGCCTTTAAACATTCTGGCTGATGCGCTGCGGTATATAGCTGTGTCATTCCCTGATAAGAAAAACCGTACATTCCTACTTTTCCTGTACTGCCAGGTAATTGAGACACCCAGTCGATCGTATCTAAACCATCAGTAACCTCGTGGGTAAACAGATCGAACTCACCTTGAGATGTTCCTCTACCCCGCACATCTTGAATCACCACTATGTAACCTTGGGCTGCATACCAACGAGGATGAGCATAAACCACCGTCGAGGCAATTTCTCTACCGTAAGGCTGGCGCATCAACAGAATCGGTAATTTCTCATCCGTGTCAGGACGATAGATATCTGCATCTAATCTAACGCGATCTCTCGTCTGCATTGATGCTGTCTGTTTGATGATTTTGACCATTATTTAAGCTAGAGAAAGTTATTTGCGTTCACTGTTCACTGATCTGCTTAAATAATTTTCCTACTTCAGGGTTATAAACCAGCATATAGTTCCAATAATTTTTCAATATCTAAGTTCGATTAAGATTCTTCAAAAAAGTCAAGATCATGTTTGATTGTAGTCGCAATACTGTTTTGCTTCTTGTTCTAACTGAACCATTGTTTGCTTCCATCTTTCTACTTTATACTTTCGCTTTGATAAGTCGTTTGATGATGGTTTTGGTAATCCTGTTTGTCGGTTGTATTTGCCATGTTCATCAGATAAGCCTTTAAAGTACTGAATATTTTTATTAGGAAAAATATTTTTAGTTCTCAACAATTGTTCACAAAAATATTGCCAGCAAAATTCATGATCGTGAATTCCATTATTTGAATCTAAGCAACGAAGTTTTTTAATTGATAATTGAGAGTGAAATAGTTTTTGTTCACTTTCAGTATCTTTTCTGAAAATCCGAGTTTCGCTACCATTACCTCTAAAAAACTCTACTAAGAACCAGTTTCCAAAATCAAAGATGCATACTTCAGTCGAATCGCTGCCATCATTTAGTAAGATACTGACATCTTGATGATTAAGGTAATTGCCTAAAATATTGACTGAACTTTTAGGTAATAATATACGAATACGTTCAAAGCGATCGCTATAGTTTGACCAAAATCCACTACGGCTTTTTAATCGTCTATGTTCGTGGTCTTCTAAGCGTACTCGATCCAAAACAAGATTTGCTAATTTTTGGAAATCTTGATAACTGACTGCACCAAGCCATTTTCGCATTGCTGCTTTAGCTTCTGAAGACAGTTCATTCCAACGAGAGTTAGAGTTAGAAGAAGCATAATATTGACGCAACCAATCAATTATTTCTGAGTGTTTTGTACCAACTTGAGGATCGACTAAAGTAAGCAAAGATTCTACGGCTTTAATTTGTTGTTCTTGACTCATTTCTTCAAGGCATCTTAACAGCCAATCAACTTGTTGCTGATTGGGAGAAGTAATTTTAGAAAATTGAGAAACAACAAGAGTTAAGCATTCTTTAATAATAAGAATTTTGCTAGGAAGCTGATGTTGAAAAAATAGTTCACGCGGAGTCAATAATTGCCTACAACATAGTTTGATTAACCCAATCATTGGCTTTTCTAATTGAAAAGATTTAATTATCAATAATCTCATTCTGTCTCTCGCATCTTGAGATGAAAACACAGAATAAGTTTTTACTAAAGACGAAGCCAAAACTTTTTGACCATCGTAATTAAGAACTAAGTTCCAAAATAATCTTTGTTTTAACCAAGTATTTTGTTCTGCTGCTTTCCAAATTGCTTCCGATGTAGATATACTTTTGTTTGGGTTTTTGGCATCCCATTTATCTTTGTTATAAAGACAGTGAATCCATTCTAAAGGTGTGATCTTCTTATTGTTGCCATTTTCAATATCTTCAATAATTTCATCTAAATTAGAACGAGAAACAATTTGGCTTTTAGATACGCCAATAGGTAAAACTGGAGTCATTAAGCCATTATTGTCGTTTCCTACTAACTTAGTTAGAGCATGAGCATTAACTTTTGGAAGTGGAGGTAAATGTATTTTACGAAATTGAATATTCATTTTTATAGTTATGGTTTGACAATATCTTTCTCTAAATCATCAAAGTTTACTTGTCGGAATTGAAAACGGAAAACAACTTTGCGATCGCTTGAATTATCTTTACTCTTGTCTGCATCTATTTCGCCTCTTCCAGATGCCAGAATTTTTTGCTGAAATTTTTGTTTTGTTTTGAAATTAAGTTGTTCAGAAAAAATATAATCAGATACCGATAAAGCACGTCTGAGACTTAATTCCATGTTAGCTTTATCAGAACCTTTAGAACTAGTGTGACCTTCTATCACTACACGAGTGATCTGACTTTCAAAAAGTTTATCGGAGAAAATTACATCACTATAAATAGGAATAAATCTTTTAAGAAACTGTTTTCCTGCGGGTTTTAATTCTGCACTTCCCTCATCAAAAAGAATGCGATCGCCTATTTTTACATCTCCTGTTTTTGGATCGATTTCCAGAATACCTTCTCCGAATTTACCTTCGATTGCACTAATTATTCTTAAAGGTAATTGATCGATTACTCTTTTATAAGTTTCTAGTTCTCTTTCTAGTCTTTGCGCTTTAACTATTTCCTGCTGAAGCTGAACTTGTACGACAATAAATAACAAAGCGAAAAACATTAATAACCCTGACATCAAATCACTGATAGATAACCAAATACCTGAGTTATCTTCTTCTGCTTCTGTATCTGGTTCAAATTGTTCAAAAGAGTTCATAATTACTTACCTCCATTACTATTCTTTAGTTCTGTGGCAGCAGATACTAAAAACTCTGCTGTATTCATCAAACCGTGAGAAGTTTCGTTTAACTTGGTACAGACTTCAGCGGCAGCTTTATCTGCATCTTGTATACTTCTGGTATAAGTTTCATCAGCTTGTTTGAGGTAGTCATTTAGCTTTTCGTTGCCATCTAATAGAGCTTTATTAAACTGTTCAGTCATACTTTGATAACTATGTTCTACACGATGTGCTTCATTACCAATAGTTCGTGCTAATTCTTGTAATTGACCCAAACGTTCACTAGAAGTCATTCCCATTGCACTAGCTAAAGTATTTACAGTTTTGACGGTTTCCCCGATTCGGTCTAAACTCTGGTCTACTTGTGTAGTCATTTCTTTTCGTTGTGTTGCTTCTTCACTAAATGTTTGCTGTAGATTAACTACAACCCCTGCTAACCCTTCTCTTTGTTCTCCTAAGGTGTCGTTCAGTAGATTATTCTGCTGGGTAAAGAAATCTTGCAACGCTGCTTGATAGTCAAGACGGAATTGTTCTAATTCCTGTTGGACTGTAAGACGAGTATTTTGCAGCATTCCGTCAATATTGCTTAATGTGCCAAGAAAATTAGCTTTAGCTTCGCTCATTAATCCCGAAGCTTCTTTTCCTACTGTTACTAGAGTATTAGACTGATTCAAGAAGGCTTCGTTAGCTTTAACTAGAACGCTTTCCGTAGAGGTTTGAACATCATGTAACATTTGTTTTTGCTGTTCGGCTTGGGTATCAAGTGCTGCTTGTAAGTCTTCTCTAATTCCTCTAAAAGTTTGGGATGCTTGACTTGCGCTAGCTTCAAAGGCAGTACGTTGTGCTTCCATTCCTGTAATGCTTTGGTTGACTGCTTGCTGAATTTCTACAGCAACTTGTTCCATTACTCCTTGAGTATCGGTACGGAATTGACCGAGAATAGATTGTAAGTTAGCAGCAAATTCTTGAAGACGAATTAGAGTATCTTGTTGGAAACTTTGAATGGTTTCTACCGCACCTGCTAAATTTTGGCTAATACCGCCTAATTCATTTTTCAAATCTGTTACTGCTGCGGACGCTTCTTTGGTTAATGCTGCGCTTTGATCTAATCTAATAACAACAGGTTCAATCAACTCGTTACGCAGTTGTTTAACTAAAGTTTCGACAGTTTGTCCCTGACTTTCTTGAAGTTCTCGAAGTTGTTTTATTTCTTGAGAAATGGGATTAATTAATTGTGTAAATTTATCCGTTGTTGCAGAGGCGATCGCCTTAGGAGTTAAATCAGATAAACTTGATGTATTATCTATCAGTCGATCAATTTTTTCTAAATATTTTATTTCTGAAACTATTGGCGCGATCGCATTTTTAATGGCATTTGCAATTACATCAGCATTAAAACCAGATAAATTATCAGCTACACTCTGAAGTGTTTTAGCAACTTTTATATTTCCTTCATTATCTAAACGAGATAAAAGATGATTAGGACTTTCTACAAAAGCAATGTTACTTAGTTTTTTACGCCAATCATTGCGAATTTTAGTACGTTTTCTCTCTTTCCAAGATAAATATAAAATAAAAAAGATAGCAGCACCCATCCCAAATAAAGAAGTCACAAAAGCTGTTTTCATTCCTGCTAATAGCTTTTGACTAGCTTCTATCAGTGCTTGAGTTTCGCTAAGATTCCCTAAATCTACTCCTTGTAAACCCAAGAAGATACCAGTAAAAGTTCCTAGAATACCAATTGCGGTTAATAAAGCAGGAGCAAAGCTAACAGGACTTCGAGGTACGGGTTTTCCTAGAATAGATGGGTAGGAAAGTAAAATAAAATCGCCATTTTTATCTTGTTCTGGCTTGAAAGCTAATGACCTGGATTCTCCTTTGAGATGTTGAGCAAGCCATCTGATAATTTCAGTCGATTCTTTTTGAACTTGTATAAAATTATTTCTTGGTTCTCGTTTGTATTCTGTTAACTCTTTGATAGAGTTCTTAACTACGACAAAATCTTTATTTTGATAATCACTTGAAAATTTTCGTTCCTTGATCCCAATCCAAATTGCCATTCCAACAACAGTCAAACAAAATATAACATTAACTATATTATTAATCATTATTTACTACTTCCTTTCAAAATTAGCTTTGAATAAATTGCTCTAATTCTTGTGCAGATAAGTTTTCTTTAGCAACCCTAATCGGCATATGTGCAGCATCTCGCCTACCGTTTACTGATGTCACCAGTTGTAGACCATAAAGTAGTTCGTCATAGTCTGTATTTACGTTGGTATCTATCATTAAGTAAACGTTCTCTGGTGCATACTTACGCAAAAGTCTTACCTGTAAACGCGCTTTTAAATCTCTTAGAGAATTAGCCAAAGGGGTATCAGGGAGATTAAATAAACTCTTTGCTTCTTTCCAAGCATGATTAACAGCTATAATTTCTGTTACTAGCTGCTCTATAGATGGCTCAAAAAATTTCATTATTCGCTTTTTCTCTAGATGTCTATTTATATAGTTCCCAACTAATTGAAAAAATTGATTGATATTAGCTTAAAATTTAGAAGTTTCTATATTTATTGAAGTGCGATGATGTTTTATCTTCGTTGATGTGCTTGCAGAAGCTAATATTTTCAAGGCAATTAACCACATTAAACTGTTATATTTAGAGTTAAAAAGAAAAAAAATTACCCATTGCAGAGTAATTTGGTTAACAACTAACAACTAACTATTCAGTGCGTAAGTCTTTAAATAATTTTCCTACTTCGGGGTTATAAACCAATAGATAGTTCCAATAATTTTCAAATACTGACTCTACATAGCCTTGTGTTTCTGGATAAGGAATTTTGGCGACAAACTCATCTGCGTCTTGTAACCCATGACGAGAAACCCATTCAGCTACTGCATTTGGCCCTGCATTATAGCTAGCCACCGCCAGCATCGAGTTATTGCCGTATTTTTCATGGGTAAAGTCAAGATAATAAGTGCCAATATTGACGTTATCTTCAGGCTTGGTTAGAGAATAGCTAGATAAGCCAATATTTTTAGCTGCGTTTTCACCAGTGGGAGGCATTACCTGCATTAAGCCCAAAGCCCCCGCAGAAGACTCAATTTCAGGTTCAAACCGTGATTCTTGACGGATTAAAGAAGTAACTAATAATGGGTTAAGCTGTCGCTGTTTCGACCATTTAAGAATGGTGTCTTCATAGGGAAACGGATATAAAGCCTGCCAATATTCTGGTGTTTGACGCAGTTGCTGCCATTGTTGCTTATCTTCAGGGGAATCTCTATCTTGTAAATACCAGATGTGATTGATGCCCCGCAGATTCTGACCTTGATAGAGTTTCAATAAGCCTTTAGTAAAATCTTCGGCAATCGTTAATTCGGTGCGATCGCTAATTTCAGTTTGAAATTGCGCCCAGGCTTGTGGTTCTAGCCCTAATTTGTATAATTCTTGGAAGGTTTGCGAGCCTCCTGGAGGAGTTATTTTACTCGTTTTAACTACTTGAGGATCTTTATGGCGTACTGTGGTAAAGTTTCCTACATTCCATCCTAAAGCTACTGCCGAACGCCAAGCATAATATGAGCGGGGAAAACGAGTCAAGACTGATTTATAAGCGGTATTAGCATCTTGGGGACGATTGAGCTTTTCGGCCCATTTAGCAATCCAAAAACCAGCCTTGGGTGCTATTAAACTATGAGGATTATTAACTACAATCGGTTGCGCCCATTGCCAGGCGGTAATTAAATCTCCCGCTTCAGCTTTCTGACTAGCAATGTCCCAGCGATAGTTAGCTGCTGCTTCAGAGTGTTTATAATCGGTTAATAAAGTTTGTCGGGCATTAGCAGCGGACTTAAAACTATTGAGTGCTTCAAGAAATTGTGCTTTTTCAACCAGGGCTTCTGGTGCTTGTGCAGGAAATTGCTTAATTGCCCGATCTAGATAAGTCACTGCTTCTGTTTTATTGACTAAGGTAGCTAGACGGCGTAAACCCCAGCCTGTATCATCAGCATGAGGATATTGCTGAATTAACTGAAGATAATATTGTTTAGCAGTGGTTTGATCGTTGCCTAGATGATATCCCCTGCCTGCACGGTAAAGGTTTTGAGAAGTAATAGGAGCTTTAGCGTAGGCTTTGCCTGCCTCGACGTAGTCCCATTTTAACCAATAACTATCGGCGATCGCCTCCCACTCTTCAGGAGTCAACTGGCTGGCATATTCTTCAACCAGACGCTCTTTCATTTGGTCTACTCCAGGATCATCAGGAGTATATTTAACCAAGACTGCCATCAAATGCGGTTGGTTCGGATTTAAGCTTAACTGCTGACGGATAATTTCATGGATGCGGGGATGAGCTGGAAACTGGGCGATCGCCTGTTGCCAATAAGCAGAATTAGACTTACCTAATAAATATAGTGCTTCTGCCGAAGCCGAAGCGGTAGGATATTCGATGACTAATTTCTGCCAAATCTTTGCTGCTGCTTTAAAGTTTTTTTCGAGCTGATAAGCTTTACCTTGAGACAACAAAACATGAGCAGCTAATAAAGGATATTCTCGCTCTAAACCCTGTAATTCTGCTAGAGCTTCTTTACCCTGTTTGCGGTCAATTAAATCTGCTGCCAGTAAAAAACTATGGCGGGTATTTGCGCTCGATTTATTTAGAGCAATTGTTGGTTTACCTGGAAAAACTTGTCTAATACCTTGAGCAAAATTTGTATTTGTTTGAGCAATAATTAAAGCTTTTAAGCCGATTAATGTTGATACAAGACTAATACTAATTAATAAAAAGTTTTTGCTATTAAATGATTTCCACATATCGATTTATTAACGGTTTCAAGGTAGAGCGATATATTTATTATTCCCTCACAGGTTATCTTTCATATCACTCCAAAAATCAGTTAATGACAATTGTGAATTGGCATACAGGCAAGTAACAGTAATCTAAATACTTAAATCAAGAGCAGGGAATATAATTATTCTAATTCTGTTGTTTAATAGTAAATCATCCAGATATATTTAATCTTAGTTCAAGATAGTTGTTCAACTACATTAAAAGCCCAAAAATCAGCTTTAAAGCTGATTATATTAACAAAATGCCAAACAAACTAATACTTAATGGCAATCCTATCCAACAATTCGTTAAACAAAGTTAAATCATTCAATAGGTAAATGATTCAGCTCTGTTCGATGTAGCAGCTTCCATTGAGGCATAAATTTAGTCAGATACGTCCAAAGAGCGATCATTAAATATTTGCTGTTTGCTGTGACTGATTAAAAGCTTCCACAACAACTATGAATAATCAAAGTACAATAACAGGGATAAACCATAACTTACCACTGACTTTTACAAATAAGTTATTTTTATTTTGCTGTTCCATCTCCAATTCTCGATAAGCTTTATGGATGCCTTTGCCCTAGTTCCGCCAGAATGGATCAAATCAGCAGTTCATGCGGTTGATTTTTGTTGCCCTAGTTGTAAAACAGAACCTGTAAAGGCAAAAAATGTTTGGCTGAACCGTCGCGCTCCAGTAAGCACAGAGAATCGACGCAAATACCAAGAGTTTTATCTGTGTGAGTGTGATACCGCTTGGTGGGGTTGGAGCGATGATCGCCCGCCTTCGGAATTAGCCAACAAATAAGCTTCAACACTTTTCTAATACCATTGGTATCATGAAAAGCTCTACTCTAAAACATGACTTTAGTTATCTACTTAAAGAATGCAGTTTGACAAAATTCTGATCGCCAATCGAGGAGAAATTGCTCTACGCATTTTACACACCTGTGCTGAAATGGGCATCGCCACCGTAGCCGTACACTCTACTATTGATCGCCAAGCTCTCCACGTTCAGCTGGCAGATGAAAGTGTTTGTATTGGACCACCTCCATCTAGTAAAAGCTATCTAAATATTCCCAATATTATAGCGGCTGCCCTAACTCGTAATGCTACGGCTATTCATCCTGGCTATGGCTTTTTAGCAGAAAACGCTCGTTTTGTGGAAATTTGCAACGACCATCAGCTAACTTTTATTGGCCCTTCTAAAGAAGCAATGTTGGCGATGGGAGACAAATCTACGGCAAAAAAAACGATGCAGGAAGCAGGAGTACCTACAGTCCCAGGTAGTAATGGCTTGTTGCGTGATGAAGACGAAGCCAAGGTCGTTGCAGGAAAGATTGGCTATCCCGTAATGATTAAGGCTACTGCTGGTGGTGGCGGTAGAGGAATGCGCCTAGTGCGAGACGAGACGGAGCTGGTCAGAATGTTTCAGGCTGCTCAAGGAGAGGCAGAAGCAGCTTTTGGTAACGGGGGAGTATATTTAGAGAAGTTTGTTGAATGTCCCCGTCATATTGAGTTTCAGATTATTGCCGACAGCCACGGCAATGTGGTTCATTTAGGCGAAAGAGACTGTTCGATTCAGCGTCGTCACCAGAAATTGCTCGAAGAAGCTCCCAGTGCGGTTCTGAGTCCTGAGTTACGTCAGAAAATGGGCGATGCTGCAGTCAAAGCAGCTAAATCGATTAATTATGTTGGTGCTGGAACAATAGAATTTTTACTGGATAAATCGGGTGATTTCTACTTTATGGAAATGAATACCCGTATTCAGGTGGAACATCCTGTAACTGAAATGGTAACAAGTATCGATCTGATTGCCGAACAAATTCGCGTCGCTCAAGGAGAAAAACTTAGATTTACTCAAGAACAGGTAATTTTAAAGGGTCATGCGATCGAGTGTCGCATTAATGCCGAAGACCCCAAACATAATTTCCGACCACATCCAGGAAGGATTATAGCTTACCTACCGCCAGGAGGCCCTGGAGTCAGAATGGATTCTCACGTCTATACAGACTACGAAATTCCTCCCTACTATGATTCTTTAATTGGCAAACTAATTGTCTGGGGAGAAAATCGCGATGTGGCAATTAAACGGATGAAGCGAGCTTTAAGAGAATGTGCCATTACTGGAGTTCCAACGACGATTGAATTTCACCAAAGAATTTTGGAAACTCCAGCTTTTCTTAAAGGTGAGATTTATACTAACTTTATTGCCGAGCATCTCAGCGATTAGCACCTCTGAGGAACAGTCAAGACCCACAAGGCAAAAGTTTTAAGCGAATTTTTAATTAATGATTTAATGTCATGGTAATTAATCCTTGCTGACCGACTAAAATTTCTCTTGAAAGAGTACAAACCCCCACTAAAATAATTGGCGTTATGTCTACTCCCCCAAGAGGAGCAACTATTTTACGTAAAGGTTTGAGGAAAGGTTCTGTCGGAAAAAAAACTAAGCTTAGAGGGAACTTGGTTAACTCTGCTTGAGGATACCAGGTGAGAACAATTCTAAAGATAAATAGAATGGTCATCAATCCTAGTAAAAGGCTAATTCCTATAGTTGCTATTGATAAATTCATATCCGTGACTCAATTCTCAATTAATCGCCAGAAATATTGCGTAATGTAAACACCTGCTTATGTATTGTACTGTCATTCTCAAGTAAAGAAAACTATGTTGTTATGCACTAACAATGCTAATTGAGCTTGTATTATAATCAGATGCTGTAATTAACTTTAATTTCGGTTAAAAAACTTTTAAAATTATAAAACAACGTAAACTATTACAGTTGAGACAAAAACAAAAAATAGTTAGGATAAAAAAATTATGACTCCTTCATTAGCTAATTTTCTATTAAGTATAGGGCTAGGCGCGATTATTGTAGTTATTCCTGCAACCATAGCCCTAGTTGTTCTTAGTCAAAGCGATAAAATTGAGCGTGGATAACAGTTGTGTGCTTTTGCTAGCAACAGTATAAGCAATTAAACGACGGAATCCTCTCTAGCGCGAATCAATAGCCTTAATAGTATTCCGTCGTTATATTTTAGGGTTAATGGGAGATTTAAAATAATAACTTGTATATTTATAATCTGTCTGACTCTGATGAGAGTGTGAAAATACACTACTTGATATAAGTACTAGGTAAAATAAGTATTATCTAAAACCAAGCGAACCATATTGGGAGAGTAACAATGGTCAATTTTGGGCTAAATGCAGCCGCTATATTAGGTATATTCTTAGCAGTAGCAGGAGCTGGACTGTTTTTCTTACGTTCAATTCGCCCAGAGTTGGCAAGGGATTACGATATCTTTTTTGCTGCGGTAGGTCTGCTTTGTGGGATTATTTTGCTATTTAATGGCTGGCGACTCGATCCGATTTTACAATTTGGTCAATTTTTGCTCACAGGAACAGCTATTTTCTTTGCCTTTGAGAGTATTAGGATGCGCGGGGTGGCGACAGAGCAAGCTAGACGAAATACTCCAACAGTAGATCGCGATCGCCCTGTAAGTCGCACCAGAGTATACACTGAAGCGGAATTAGATAAAATCGATCCTTATGACAATGCTTATGAAGGAGCAAAACCCAATTACAGTAGCCCAAGACTGAGAGGCTACGAAGAGCCTCAACCCCGCACCTCCCGTCGTGCTGAAAGAAAACGCTCTGTACCGTCTACCGATTTGAGGGATGAACCCCGACGTAGACCAAGCCGTAACCGTACTGAACCCAACAGTGATTATGTAGCTCGCGCTCCTGAAGTTGAGCGCTATGGCTATAGTGAACAAGACATTCGTCCACGTCGTCGTCCAACTGCCTCCCCTGCCGATGGTTATGACGAGTGGGATAAGCGACCTAGATCGGCTCCTCGCTCGCGTACTCGCCCTTCTACAGAAGACCCCTATTCTGCCCCAACCCCAACCTCAACACCTGAGCCTCAACGCAGACCTGGTCCTGAGGATTTAGGTAGAAGCTATGAGCCAGAAGATGACTACTCCGATAATCTAGGTAATAGCTACGATGATACTGATTTGGGCAAAAGTTACGATGAGCCAAACGAATCGACTATTCCTGGAGATTATGTAGTTGATTATCAGCCCGTAGAAGAACCAGAAGCCGATTACTCAGATGACTATGATGATTCTGACCAAGGTGACTACGACGACTATGATGAATACGATGATTTACCTGAATATAATTCTCAAGAAGATTATCCTGAACAGCCAGAACGAAGAAAACCAATTAACTTTAACAACGATTATGATTAATCGTTAATCTTATATTGATTTGATATCAGCTCAAAGTCATATTTGAATCGGAACGAATAGCGTTTTAGCGATCGCTAGATTCAATCCTGAAATAACCAGCACTAATGAGTTGAACGATAAATGTTAGATACTCAACGACAAATAGTTAATGCTAAGTTATTTAAAAAAAACTCGATAAAATACATTTAAACCAGAACTTTGCTGTAAATCTACAATAAGCAGAATTTTGGTATTTTTTATGACCGACAGTAAATATATTCTCTCTCTCGATTTGGGTACGACAGGAAATCGAGCTATTTTGTTCGATCAGCGGGGAAATGTTGTCGGTCAAGTTTATCAAGAATTGACCCAGCACTATCCACATCCAGGCTGGTTGGAACACGATGCGTTAGAGATTTGGCAGGATACTAGTAACAGTATTCAACAAGTTATTGCCGAAAATAAGGTAAATCCGCTAGAAATTGCTGCTATTGGTTTAACTGTTCAACGGGAGACTTGTTTACTTTGGGATAAAACCACAGGACAACCTTTACATAAAGCAATTGTTTGGCAGGATCGTCGTACGGCAAATTTGTGCGATCGCCTCAAAGCAGCAGGAAAAGCGGCAATCATTCAACAAAAAACTGGTTTAGTATTAGATGCTTATTTTTCAGCCACCAAGCTGGCGTGGCTGATTGATTGGGTCAAGCAAAATCAACCTGGCATTAATTGGGATAACGTGATGGCGGGAACAATAGATGCCTGGGCGTTATGGAATTTAACTGGTAAACAAGTTCATGCTACTGATGTTAGCAATGCCAGTCGAACTATGTTGATGAATTTAGATACGGGAGATTGGGACGAGTCTTTATTAGAATTGTTTAATATCCCTCGCCAAATTATGCCCGAAATCAAGCCCAGTATGGGAATATTTGGTCAATGCGATCGCGATTTAATTGGAGCAGAAATACCAATCGCTGCTATTTTCGGCGATCAACAGGCAGCCTTATATGCTCACGGTTGCGATCGCCCTGGTTTACTCAAGTGTACCTATGGTACGGGGTGTTTTTTAGTTGCTCAAACAGGTACAACAATTACAAGATCGCACAATCAACTTCTTTCTACTGTGGCCTGGAGTACTAAAGAGCAAACCAACTATGCCTTGGAAGGGGCAATTTTTACCACAGGGGCATCAATTCAATGGTTGCGAGATGGACTAAAACTAATTACTGATGCTGCTGAAACCGAATCTCTTTGCCATCAGGTAGACGATACTAACGGAGTTTATTTTGTTCCTGCCCTCAGTGGTTTGGGCGCACCCCATTGGGATATGAAGGCTCGCGGGGCTTTTTTGGGCATTACTGGGGGTGTTCAACAAGAACATATCGTTCGCTCTGTGTTGGAAGCGATCGCCTATCAGGTTAAAGAAGTAGTAGATGCCGTTAATCAAGATAGTGACCATCCTGTATCTCTCCTCAAAGTCGACGGTGGAGCCGCTAAAAACAATTTTTTGATGCAGTTCCAAGCAGATGCTTTGGGAGTCCCTTTAGAACGGCCTAAAGTACTCGATGCCACGGCTCAAGGAGCAGCTTTCGGTGCAGGATTAGCGGTGGGCTTTTGGGATAACTATCAACAGCTAATTAGCGATCGCCAAGTAGATCGAGTGTTTGAACCAGGTGCTGGGCAAGCCCCAGCACAAGATAACTTTGCTATGTGGTCCAAAGCTGTAGCTAGGGCGAAAAATTGGATTGAGTAGGAAATTATAAACAATATGAAATATACAGATGCTTTAGGGATCGAATAGCAAGTCTCACTTCGGATTTCTCCATCGCCGTGAAAGTCTGTCTAGCAGGTTATCCTGCATATCTGGGTAGGTTTTGTCGAGAGAATAAGCGATCGCTTTTAGGGTTGGAGTTTTGCCACTACCAGATGCACCAATAGCTACGATATGCCTGTTGGGTAAGGCTTCACCGATTCCAATAGTAACCCTCTCCTAAATGAATACCTGCATCTTCTAGGGATTGGGTATTTTTGGTGGGTTCGGGTTTGAGTACGGCTACTGGTAATGGTTTTTCTTTCCTGACAAACATCGATAAGGTATTAATTAGGGGGTTTAATACCTATTATCGTTTATGACTGGGGGTTTTGGGTGTGATCCAGATTTTGAAATACTTTTATAAAGTTATCTTTATTTGTATAATCCCTATCTACAGCAATATTTCAGGTAAATATTATCTCGTCAAAATTTATTCTTTGTATAGCTTTAGCAAAGTTAAAGACAAAAACATATTGTAATTGTTACAAATGTAATATACAAAAGTTGAGACAAAAACTTTACTAGACACAAATGATAAAAGAACTAACTATTAATACACTTTCGCTACCACATTAAATTATCTTCAATAGTTCAAGTTATGTTGCACGTATTAAAGCAACATATTTGAATAAATAAAAGGTGATTAATGCAACCACATACCATTTGTAATACTTTGTCTATGAGAAACTTATGCATTAAAAATATTTATTTACTAATTTCTTGTTGTTCAATAGCTATCATGTTTTTTGCGTTGAATTATTCTGGATTTTGTTTTAGAGAATTTAGATATCTCAGTTCTAAAGAGAAAATGGAGTCTCTGTTTAATATTTGGGTAAGTATTCAGGTATCAAAAAGAGATAAATAGTTGCAAGAGAGAAG
>JAIMKV010000108.1 GCA_020692205.1 Myxosarcina sp. GA_180221_E-2-1-MAG-40_15 | reverse complement strand
TAACGTATTCGCGTAATGCTATAACTAGTTGATAACTACTGTCATTTTTTGGTCACACTTGTTCTCAACACTTAATCACAGCAGAGCTTAAAGAGAAAAATAATTATGAAACAGCAATTATTGGTTGCTTTGGCTGCTATGGCAGCAGGAGTCACCTTAATAATTCCCGATATAGCGATCGCGCAGACTTCTATCGAAGAACTACAACAACGTTCAGAAGGCATTACCGTGTCTGGAGAAATTACCAGCGTCGTCGGTAATGATTTTGTTCTCAATGATAGTACAGGAGAGATTATTGTTGATGCTGGTCCTCGTTGGTGGCAAGAAATCAATCTTGCTCCTGGAGAAGAGGTGACGGTTACAGGTGAATTGGGTAGAGGCGGTGAACTAGATGCTTACTCGATTACCCGTGGTGATGGTTCAACGATAGAAATTCGTTCTCCAGGAGGTCCACCACCTTGGGCAGGAGGTCCTAACCGTCGTAATTCGCCTCAACAACCAAACTTCCCTAATCGATAAAATTGGCGCAACGGTCGCATTTCCGCACTGCACGATCATTGCTCAAAATAATGGTTTCCCAATAGCATTAAAGCAAGTTTAAGTGAAAAACAAAAATTCAAGTCAGTTAACTTCAACTTCAACAGCACCAAAAGCAGCTCTAACTTTAATTGACGCTGTTGCTCTGATTGTCGGAGTTGTAATCGGTGCGGGCATTTTTGAGACTCCAGCCTTCGTTGCTGCTAATGCTGAAAGCGAAACAGTTGTGCTTTTAGTTTGGTTGTTGGGAGGCGTAATGTCATTAATCGGTGCTATTTGCTATGCAGAATTAGCGACAGCATATCCTCATGCAGGGGGCAACTACTATTATCTCCAACGTGCTTTTGGCAATTCTTCTGCCTTTTTGTTTGCTTGGGCGCGCATGACGGTGATTCAAACTGGTTCTCTCGTACTTTTAGCTTTCGTCTTCGGCGATTATGCCTCTCAAATATTGCGCCTTGGTGACTCTTCTTCATCTATATACGCTGCTCTTGCGATCAGCGTTTTGACTATTTTAAATACCCTTGGTATTAGTCAGGGAAAGTGGACACAGAATTGGTTAACAGTAGCCAAAGTTCTTGGCCTGTTATTGGTGGTAATTATCGGGATAGTATTTGCTTCGCCCCCTGCTGCGACAACTAGCGAACCCGCTAACTCAGGAACTTGGGGCATGGCAATGATTTTCGTCCTCCTCTCTTATGGGGGGTGGAACGAGGCGGCATATATCTCAGCCGAGTTACGTAACCTCAAGCGTAATATGGTGCGATCGCTTCTTTGGAGCATCGGCATCATCACCTTAATTTACCTAGCAATTAACGCAGCCTATATTCAGGGATTGGGTCTAGAAACCATGGCAGCCTCAGAAGCAGTAGCCGCAGAATTGATGCGTCGTGCGCTCGGCGAACCTGGAGCTTGGTTTATCAGTTTGCTAATTGCTATTTCTACTTTAGGTGCAATCAACGCGACAATTTTCACTGGTGCCAGAACTAACTATGCTTTAGGGAAAGATTTTGCTCTATTTAGTTGGCTCGGTAACTGGAATCGACGCAATCAGACACCGACTTCTGCTTTGTTAGTCCAGGCAGCGATCGCGCTTTTCCTAGTTTTACTGGGAACGTTCACCCGCCGAGGCTTTGAAACGATGGTAGACTACACTGCTCCTGCATTTTGGTTCTTTTTTTTGCTGACCAGCTTGTCTTTATTAGTGCTGCGGTTTAAAGAGCCAGATGTTCCCAGACCGTTTAAAGTACCTTTTTATCCTTTAACACCGATTCTCTTTTGTCTGATCTGCGTTTACCTACTGTATTCTAGCCTCGCTTATGCAAGAGTTGGCGCGCTTGTCGGCGTAGCTGTATTAATTGCTGGCCTACCACTGTTGTTGTGGTCGCGTCGGCAAAAAGTTTGAATCCCAAGATTAATTATTTATTTCAACCAAAAATATGATGAAATTACCTCAACAAGCCACGTTTTGGCTGGCAACTTTAAGCCTTAGTAGTTTGGCAATAGTTGGCTGTACTCAGCAACGCAACTTTAGCGAAATTGAGCCACAAATTCAACAACCAGCAACTCCCGTACAAACCCAACCGATAACTGATGCACCTACCGTACCTTTTGTACCCACGCCTGAAAATGTTGTCGAGCAAATGCTGGAATTGGCAAATGTATCGGGCGATGACGTTCTTTATGATCTTGGTAGTGGCGATGGTCGAATTCCGATTACCGCAGCCGAAAAATACGGAACTCGTGGCACTGGTGTAGAAATCGATCCAGAACTCGTACAGCGTAGTCGAGACAATGCTGAAGCCGCAAATGTTGCCGATAACGTGGAGTTTTTACAACAAGACCTATTCCAGACTGATCTAAGCGAGGCAACGGTAGTCACTCTCTATTTGCTACCAGATGTTAATCTCGAACTTCGCTCTAAACTATTGCGAGAACTTCAACCAGGGACGCGAATTGTATCCCACGATTTTGATATGGGAGAGTGGCAACCAGAAGAAATTGTTCAAGTGCAAGGTCCAACGCGTCAGCATACGATTTATTATTGGGTTGTTCCTGAAGAAATTCCCGATAGTATCAGTAGTTAGCAGCAAACCAGGTTGTCTAACTTAATGATTGTTTGATCTAACTTGACTTGACTCAGCTAAAATCACGATCGCCTTGCCTCAAAATAATGCTGATGTTATCTCGGCGCGTGAGATTCAATAGTCTACAGTATGGCGATCGCTGTAATTTTTTGACTCTTAAGTTTTTTCAGTCGTTTCTGTTGATTGAGGAAATAGATTATTTCACTACGTAAGCTATAGTAGCTAGGATGTTCAACTACTTCCATGCGCTTGCGAGGACGAGGAATATCCACATCGAGAATTTGACCGATTTCTGCACCAGGACCATTAGTCAACATGACAATGCGATCGCTTAACAAAACCGCTTCATCGACATCGTGGGTAACCATCACCGCTGTCACCTGATGTTCATCGCAGATGCGCATTAGCTGTTCTTGCAGATTCCCCCGCGTCAGGGCATCTAACGCCCCAAAAGGTTCATCCAACAGCAATACTTTAGGACGAATCGCTAAGGCACGGGCGATAAGCCTTCGGCATGGCTTCGCTACGCAACTCGCTGTTTTTGCCCCCCAGATAAGGTTGCCGGTTGTTTATCAGCATGAGGGCGCAACCCGACTAAATCAACAGATTCTTCAACAAGATGTTTGCGTTCTCTTTTGGGCAAGTCTCCCAGGGCAGAATTGACTGCTAAAGCAATATTTTCTCGCACTGTACGCCAGGGCAGGAGAGAATAGTTTTGGAACACTACCATCCTTTCAGGACCTGGTTTGTTGATTTTTCGACCTTCCAAAGTAACTACGCCTTTAGTTGGTAAAGATAAATCCGCGATCGCATTTAGCAAAGTCGATTTTCCACAGCCAGAGTGACCAATTTTAGAATCGACCAGACTGAAGTAATAAAAATTACGAAAATCGCCGCAGGTTGGTTTTGTTGTAATGCCACTAAAGCAATGGGAACCCAGGCTAAAGGTGCAACCATCCGTAGAAACTGAAACAATGGATCTAAGGCTTTATTAACAATGGGTGATGTACCAACTAAAATACCAACGCTAATACCCACAATGGCTGCCAAGAAATAACCTTGTGCTACCCTGCCTAAGCTTGCCATGATTTGCCAAAATAAACCTTATAATACCCCCAAAACTTGAAAAAAGTGCAATTGCTCTAATAAAAATTACTCATCTAACTCTCAATAATTTCTTATGAAAAAACCTACATATTAATCTCAATAGTTAGAATTGGCAAAGCTCAATAATACGAAATAATACGAAATATAAAGTTTTTAATTTAGTAGAGCGTATTGATTTAGGTGAGTGATAAATAGTCGGGAAATTCTATTACTCTCGATCTATGAAAGTTTTATTTGAGGGAAATTTACGGCGTTGCTGAATTGGAGGATGATTTTCACCAAAAGCGATACCTTGGGCTAGCTTCATAGTCGCCAGCTTAAATTAAAATTCTAAAAAAATGCCATGTTCGGCGATCGCCACAAATCTAAACAACGAAACTAAAGAAACCACCACTATTTTGGTTTCCAATGCGATCGCCAATTGATGAAGAAATACAATCACGTTAAAGTTAAGAAGATGCTGATCAGCAAGGTGCTACATTTACGGTTACGTTACCACTCATTGCTTCTGACTCAGAGGTAAGTAGATTTGTCGACAAACAAACAATTGAGCATCGCTGCTTCTTATCCCAACTTAAAAAAATGTCATGGTTGCGTTGTGTTCGTCATTTTTTGGTCACATTAGTCGCTCATGAATAATAAATAAGAATTTAAATGTTCTTACTACAAAATTCAATCTTCGGAGAAGAAGGATGATTATAGGAACTAATAAACTAGAAGAGAACACTATACAAATTTGATTGGAAAAATTCGCAGGGAGGTTTTGGATGCAACGTCTATTAATGAAAAGTCCTGTGGCAATAGCAATTTTATGGATAGGTGTCTATCTAGCAATTACGTTGCTACCGCTGCTGGTACTGCTGTTTTATGCTCCTCCAGAAGGCAGGGGCTTTTGGACTGAGTTGTCGGTAGCTCTTGGTTTTATTGGGCTGGCGATGATGGCACTCCAGTTTGCTTTAACAGCTAGGATTAATCGTGTGGAAGCTTCTTATGGAGTAGATATTATCCTTCAGTTTCACCGCTATACATCGATAGTTGCGTTTGGTTTAATCTTGATTCATCCCATAATTTTGTTTGTCACCGAACCAGAAACTTTGCAACTATTAAATATCCTCGAAGCTCCCTGGCGGGCTAGATTTGCCGTGGCATCAACTACAGCCTTAATTATCCTGGTGGTTACTTCAATCTGGCGCCAGCCTTTGAAAATTCCCTATGAACCTTGGCGAATTCTCCATGGGATTTTAGCGATAGTGATCGTTGCTTTCGGATTAGCTCATGCTTTAGGGGTAAGTTACTACCTGAGTTTGTTTGGGAAAAGTGTTTTGTGGGGGGCGATCGCTTTGTGTGCGTTGTTGCTGCTGATTTATGTCCGCATTATTAAACCTTGGTTTATGACCAAAAAGCCTTATTTAGTTGAAGAAGTTATTCCTCAACGGGGTGATGTCTGGACGTTGGCATTGCGATCGCATGGTCATGACGGGATGCCCTTTGAACCAGGTCAATTTGCTTGGATTACGCTGAATATTTCGCCTTTTAGGATGCGGGAACATCCTTTTTCGATGTCTTCTAGCGCCGTAAATCCTGAACGCTTGGAGTTTAGCATCAAGGCTTTGGGAGATTTTACCAACCACATTAAAGATGTCAAACCAGGCACGAGAGCTTATCTCGACGGGCCTTATGGCGTATTTACTACCGATCGCTATTGGGACTCGGCAGGATTTGTGCTAATTGCTGGTGGGATTGGCATTACGCCGATGATGAGTATGCTGGTGACTGCTGTTGAACGTCAAGATGACCGACCGTTTCTCTTGATTTATGCTAGCAAAACTTGGTCTGATGTAACTTTTCGCGAAGAACTAGAAGAACTTAGACCCAGGCTAGATTTAACTATCGTTCACGTGCTAAGAGAACCGCCAGAAGACTGGCAGGGAGAAACAGGCTATGTTGATCGCGAACTACTAGAAAAGTACATACCCCTGCATCGAGGTAGCCGTCAATACTTTATCTGTGCTGCTCCCGTGATGATGGATGCGGTAGAAGCTGCCCTATTTGACTTAGAAGTCCCCGTCACGAACGTTCACATGGAACATTTTAATCTAGTTTAACTAAAAAATATGCGCTATAGCATCATGCTGCAAGTGGTAGGAATAATTACTCTGATTCTCGTTGGTACGGCAGGCTTGTTTGCCTGGTTACAAAACCGCGACATTCCCTCCACCGAATTAGAAACCAAACGCTCACGCAATCATTACTCGTCAATTGAATAAAAATACTATGTTAGTTGAAAATGATTTAACCGATGAACTATTAGTTGATGCTTGGCAACAACTGGAAAATTCGATTATTTACTACCAAAATCGTCCAGTTGGTACAGTAGCTGCTCAAGATTCGTCAGTAGAAGCTCTTAACTACGATCAATGCTTTATCCGCGATTTTGTGCCTTCGGCATTGGCATTTTTAATGGCAGGAAAAACAGAAATCGTCCGTAACTTTTTGACAGAAACTTTAGCTCTCCAAAGCCACGAACCGCAAATGGACTCTTTCAAGCCTGGGCCAGGATTAATGCCAGCCAGCTTTAAAGTTGAGTCGCAAGATGGGCAAGAATATCTCACTGCCGATTTTGGCGAAAGTGCGATCGCCAGAGTTCCCCCTGTGGATTCTTGTTTATGGTGGATCTTGCTGTTGCGAGCCTATATTAAAACAACCGAAGATTTAACTTTGGCTCATCAACCTGAATTTCAAGAGGGCATTAGAGCGATTTTGGATATGTGTTTGGTGCATCGGTTTGCCATGTACCCAACCATGTTGGTTCCTGATGGGGCATTTATGATTGATCGACGGATGGGAGTTTATGAACATCCGTTAGAAATTCAAGTCTTATTTTACGCTGCTTTACGAGCAGCCAAGGAACTGTTGCTGACTGATGAATGTAATCAACCATGCCTAAATAACATCAACCGCCGTCTAGAAACCCTGACTTATCACGTGCGGGAATATTACTGGCTCGATCTCCAACGACTCAATGAAATTTATCGTTTTCAGGGAGATGAGTTTGGCAAGGAAGTTGCCAATCGGTTTAATATTTATCCTGCGTCGATCCCGAACTGGTTGATTCAATGGTTGCCAGAAACAGGAGGATATTTAGCAGGGAACTTGGGCCCTGGAAGAATGGATTTTCGCTTTTTTGCCGCGGGTAACTTGCTAGCAATTATTACTTCTTTAGCTAGTGAAGCCGAATCTCAAAGCATCATGGATTTAATTGAAGAACGCTGGCAGGATTTGGTGGGCAATATGCCAATGAAAATCTGCTTTCCTGCGGTAGAAGGGGAAGAATGGCGGGTAGTGACGGGCGCAGATCCCAAGAATATTCCCTGGTCTTATCACAATGGTGGTAACTGGCCAATGTTGCTGTGGTTATTGGTTGCAGCAGCACAAAGAACTGGGCGGAGTGAACTGGCTAACTCCGCCATAAAAATAGCTCAAGATCGTTTAGCTCAAGATGAATGGCCAGAATATTATGACGGTAAATGTGGTCGTTTGATTGGTAAAGAAGCGAGAAAATATCAAACCTGGACTTTTGCTGGATTATTAGTAGCGCGACAGTTAATAGACAATCCCTCCCAGCTAAAGTTAATCGGTTTTGAGCAAAATTAAGAGAATTATTTCGCGTATGTCATTATCAATAAGTGATCGCCAAAAATCGCCACATCAAAGTAATTGGTTAAATAAGCTGATAGCAATTATTGTCTTAATTAATTATGGTCTAGTGCTGTTTAACCTGACTTATCTTCCTGCTCGTAATTTTTACTGGCAGATTTTTCCTTCGGTGACCCAGCTATACGATCCAATTAAGGCAATTGAACCTCATCGCGAAACCCAAAGTTATCTTGAGCGCGTTGATCAACTTCAAAGCCAAATCGAACAGACAGGATTATCATCGCCTCAAAGCGCAGCTTTATTAAATGAACTCCAAATTTTAAGCTACCGACTAATCGAAGATAATCCCTTTCAGGCAGGCGATCGCAGCAGAATTTTAGCCAAAATTGAAACCGAGGTGAGAATTCGCGTGGGAGAGGATTCTGTCAGGGATGCCTTTGCTATTTTTTGGAGTCAGGATTATCTTAATCAAGCAGGTTGGCAGCAGGAATTAAACTTTTTTAATACCGAACTTAAACCGCTAATTGAGACAAATTATTATCGCGACATTGATCGCTTTGGGCAATTTATCGATTACTTTTGGTTAATCGATTTACCTTTTGTGATTTTATTTGCTTTAGATATTATTATTAGAACTTATCGCCTTAGTCGTCGCAACCCTGACTTGAATTGGTTAGAAGCAATTTTGCGACGCTGGTACGATTGGTTTTTACTGCTGCCTCTGGCTCGTTGGCTGCGAATCATTCCTGTGTCCATTCGTCTCTATCAAGCCAAGTTACTCAATTTAGAACCCGTACGCCAGCAACTCAACTATGACTTTGCTATTAGTTTTGCTGAAGAACTAACCGAACTTGTTGGTATTCAAGTAATTGATCAGATGCAGGATTATGTTAAACAAGGAGAACTAGCACGTTGGCTATTTCATCCCGACTCTCGTGATCCTTATATTCAACTGAATAATCGCAACGAAGCCAAAGCGATCGCCAATCGTTTAGTCAGCGTTAGCGTCCATGACGTTTTGCCTCAAATCCAAAGCGATCTCGAAGCACTAATACACTACAATCTAGCTGCTACTTTTGAGCAACTTGCTGTCTATCAACAACTAAAAAATTTGCCTGGGTTGAGTCATTTACCAACACAATTAACCGAACAATTGGCACAAAATCTGTCTCAAACAGCCTGCAAAACTGCGATTCACGCTTTAGAAGATCCAGAAGGAACGCAGTTAACCAAACGTTTATTTGCTCGCTTCGGCGATGTTTTGGAAACCGAACTGCAAAAAAAACATAATCTCAATGATTTGGAAGCTTTATTGGTGGATTTGCTTGAAGAAATCAAGCTAAATTATGTCCGCAAAATATCAGAGGGAGAAATGACCAATATTGTTGAAGAAGCAGATCGACTACATCGATCGCTCCGCCGATAGTCAGAAATCAGAAGATTTTGTAAGTCATACATTAAATTACCAACGCCTAATTTTGAATTAGCGCGAAGCAACTTGACCAAAAAGCGTTAAGGTATAAGCTGTAAGTCTATAGCTAGTCGATATTTGACCGCATTCTTTAAAACTAGCAGTAACAGACAACTGCGAATATTGAACCAGGAGGCAAAACAAATTGAAGTTTTACCATAAACTCAAAGTTGCCAGGCGACAACCAGGTATTTTCTGGGAAGCAAGAACACGAATCTTAGCCTGGTATATTGCTTTGACCACAGGCTTTTTGGTTTTATCTCTGCCTCTGATTGTTCACCTGATTTTGTTTCAAGTTAACCTCAGGGTTCGTCAAGATTTGGTGGAAGAGTTAGCCGCATTTAATTCTTTTCAACAAGCTCGGTTTCCGTTAATTGAAGCTCAAGATGAAGCAAAGCTAGCTCAATTATTTGAAGAATTTTTAAATTATAAAATCCCCGAAGATGACACTTTTTTAATTACGATTATTGACGGTCAATTTCATCACTCTAATCCGCGATCGCGACCAGAAATCTTGGCAGTAGATTCGCCATTGATGCAAGATTGGTTAAGTGTTAACCAACCTGTTGAAGGAGAATGGACGACTTCAGAAGCAGAAATTGGGAGGATTTTATATTTAACTCAACCGATAGTTATTCAAGAAGAAGTTAGAGGCATTGTAGTAGCAGCACAGATTACCGCAGGTGAAGTTAAAGAAGCGATTGATGCCGTTAAGATTTCCCTGCTCATCTGGCTAATTGTTTTAATGTTAGCGGCTTTGGCCGCCTGGATTGCTTCTGGAAAAGTACTCAACCCTTTACAAAATCTTAGTCAAACTGTCTCCTCCATTGACGAGTCAGATTTAGAACAACGAATAGCCGTGACAGGATCGGGAGAAATTGCCCAGTTAACTAAAAGCTTTAATCAAATGATGCAGCGGTTGCAAAAAGTTTTTCATTCTCAAAGAGAGTTGTTAAATGATGCGGGTCATGAATTGCGAACGCCAATTACCATTATTCGCGGTCATTTAGAATTAATGGGCAACGATCCTCAAGAACAACAGGAAACTTTAGATATTGTCTTGGATGAATTAGACCGTATGAATCGTCTGGTCAATAATTTGATTCTTTTGGCCAAAGCCGAACGATATGACTTTCTCCACCAAGAAACGATTGATATCGCTCTGTTTACCCAAGAAATTTATACCAAAATAACTAAATTAGCTCAACGCAACTGGCAAATACGCGCTCGCGGTAGAGGTCATTTGCAAGGCGATCGCCAGCGTCTAACTCAAGCTATAATTAATCTAGCTCAAAATGCCGTTCAACATACCGAAACAACCGACAGCATTATCTTCGGTTCAAAAAGCGATCGTGATACCGTCTCGTTCTGGATTCAAGATACGGGAGAAGGCTTTGCCCCAAGAGAGCGAAAAGTAATTTTTCAACGTTTTACTCGGGCAGCCAATAATCATCGGTATTCTCAAGGTCAGGGTTTAGGATTATCGATTGTTCAGGCGATCGCGCAAGCTCATCAAGGCAAAGTAGTAGCAAATGGTAACTTGGGTAAGGGCGCTATCTTTACGTAAGAATTCAGGTACTAAATTGAGGGATTAA